>NZ_SSSF01000009.1:0-174492 GCF_013368965.1 Kocuria salina | reverse complement strand
GAGTGCCGCTGGAGGGTAAGGGCAGTCACTGGTCGGTCCGAGAGCATCGAGTGCAGGGCCGGATCGGGCTCATAAACGCACCTAATTCTTGTTGGGAATCCGCGGGGAGAATCCTGCCCGGCCAGCAGGGGCAGGCCCCAGTCACCGGAAGAGGGGTTAACCCCGGATGCTGCCAGGGAGCTGGGTAGTGCGACGAGGGTGGTGAACATCGTGGTGAGCCTCCTGGGTTAGGGCTTTCCACGCTACTGAGATGCGACTGAACCTCATGGACTGCGGTGGTGCCCTGCGTGTCGGGAATTCGCCATGGTGGGGCGACGGAACCAGTAAGGGACAACGCCCTGAGCAGACGTCGGTCCGCCACGGGGAAGTGCTGGCCCAGGCGGTGCTGTCCCCGATGACCTGGGACAGGGGTGCGTCTGCCCCCGGATCGTCCCCTTAACGGATGCACACCTAGCGTTGGTCTCTACTGGGCGGTAAGACTGGGGGCACCGGGCTCCTGTCCGGTCTATTGGAGGGATGGGATGGACCAGCGCCGGGTGAAGCGGTTGATGTTTCTGTGCGGGGTGTTCATGGCAGGAGTCGGGGCCGTGCCCCTGTGGTGGAGTATGGCTCATCTGCTCTCACCATCGGGCTCCAACGTGTTCATGCCGTGGCTGGGTGTGCTCAGTGGCTCGTTGGCGGTGCTCCTCGGGGCAGGGTTCGTCCTCTGGTCCCTTGGCCGGCGACCGGTGCGGCTGAGTCGACGACGGTCAATCTACATCGTGCTGGCCGGTTGGCCGGTCGCGGGAGTCTTGATCCTGGCGGGTTCCTGGGATGACCCCACGAGTGCTGGGGTCGCGCTGTTGCCGATCTTGGTGGCGTTTCCGATCGGGGCTCTCTTCGAGCAGCCGCAACAGGAGCTGCGATACGCCCGTTCTCTCACCGCTCATCCCGGTCGGGTCCGGTTCATCGTTGTTGCCGCGGCCATCGGGGGTGCGCTGTTCGCGGTGATGAGCGTGGTCACTTTGTTCCTCGGGGATCTGGGGTTGGTGGGGACCGCGGTGGGGTTCACCGTGATGATGGCGGCCTATGCGCTCGGGCAGCGCGCCGATCTCAAGGATCTCGCTGCGGGTGTCCCGCGGGACGGTTTTGATCCCGGATCCGGCCTTGGCCGTGATGAGTCCTCACCGTGAATCTGAGGGCGCGGCAACCCATGGCGGCACCCGGAACAGCCTGTCCTACCGGAGCCGGGACGGTAACGATCAACGGTTTCGACGGCACGGTTTCCCAAGCGGGCGGCCCTGCAAGCACAGGAGGTGGGCGTGCTCTCCAGGGTTGAGAAGGTGCTGCTGGTGGTCTGGGTGTTGCCCCTGGTCTTCGGGGTCGTGGCTGGTTGGCACACCGCTAGGTCGCCGGGGGACGAGGGCGGGATCATGCTGGCCATGACTGGGTTGGTCGCCGCGATGTACATCGGGTTGCTGGTCAGCATGGTGCGTCGTACCCGGCGCCGAGCCCGCCTTGTCGATGACCAGGACGGTGCAGCGGGGGTCGGCGACGAGGTCGAAGAAGTAGATGCCGACTTCATCGAGGGACGGGTCTTCCACCGCGGGCACGGTTACATCGACACCCCGCGAGCCCGTGGGCGGGCCTATCTTGGTGTGCAGTCACTGTCGCTGTTCGTTTTCATCCCCGCGGCCATCTACTTCCTGATCACCCGCGGTGACTGGTTTCTGGCCGTGATCGTCGTGCATGTCATCACGTTGCTGACCATGTCGGTCTATATCAACGAACGCGACACCGAGGACGACCCCGCGAAGTAGCCCTGCGGTGTCCTATTGGCTGATCACCACGGGCAGGAACGTCAGGTGCGCCAGGCGTTTCTCGTCCCCGCTTCCCGACACGCTGTAGTCGCCGCGGGAGGCCGGCTCGCTGGCATCGAGGACCCGCTGGGTGCGCTCATGGTCGCGGATCGTCGCGTGAGCCGAGTTGATCAGGGTGGTCGCATCCTTGGGGTCACGGATGAACACGATGAGAGCGATACGGGTCTGCCGCCACAGCGTGTACCTCGTCAGCAGTTGATCCAGCCCGTCTGACAGCGCTTTGGGGCCCTTCCAGATCTTGCACTCCCCGACGAATGCGTCGCGGTCTTTCCAGCGCAGTAGCAGATCGGATTTGCCCTGTCCGATGAATGTTTCGCCGGTGACTTGCCCTTCGAAGTTGGCGTTGAGCACGAACAGCAGCACATCGCGCAGGGTCTCCTCGTCCTGGTCCAACAGCCGCTTGGCTGTTCCGGGCAGGCGCTCCAGCGCGTTGGAGAACGAAGCGATGGTCTGCATCACCGATTCCGCCATCTCTTCGGCTAGGGACCATTGTGGCGCCCCAGCGGCTGCTGCCTCTTCGATCACCCGCATGGACATCGGCGCGGGGCGAACGGGCACTTCCACACGATCAACGGTGGGTTGTGTCAGTGGTACCTGCAGTTGCTCCATCGCTCCGCGCAATGCGCGGGTGGCCTTCCATCGAGGCTGCAGCTGCGCACTGAGCACCTCGGCGAATGCAGCCTGGCGCCGCTCGATCCGCTCATTAGCCGTACGGACGTCCTTGAGGAGCTGACCCTCGATCTGCGCCAGGGCTTGAGCGAGTTGCTCGGCGAAGTCGTCCCCGAACTGGCTCTCTATATCGAAGGCGAACTCGGCGATCGACTTCCCTCCGGAGGACTGCCCCCGCCCCACGATCTTGCTGACCTCCATGAGCAGGTTCAGGTCACCACGGAACGGGTACTTCAGCTCGAACCGGCTCCCAGAGTGGTCGTAGTAGCGGTCAGCCACGTCGAGAACAAGCGGTTGTGGCCCGAGGGTACTGATGAGCTCCTCGAGAATGACCTCCAGTGGACGATGGGCAAGGTCATCATCCGTCACCTTGGCGGCGACGGTGGCGGCGTAGGTGCGCAGCTTCTCGATCTCGATGTCTTCGCTTGTCACGCTCTCACCCTAGGACCTACGCGCTCCCGCCTTGGTAGGCCACCTCGCGCGAGCAACCCGTGCCGAACATGGGCTCTGCTCAATCCGACAGGTGAGTGTGGACGTTCGGGATGCCCTCGCTGGTGGTCCCATTGCGACTTCAGACGTACCGGGCCAGGAACTCAGGCCCAGCGCATCCCGGTCGGGATCTCCTCGACGGTGCCCAGCGCCCCGAAAAGGAACAACCGCAACAGCAGCACCAGCACCGGGGGGGAGGACGGCCGCCCCCAGGATCCAGGCACGGGCCCGGAAAACTGCGGCGTAGATTTCCTCTGTTTCCCCGTCGGCGCCGCCGATCCATTGACGATGAGCCAGGCGAGCCAGGTAACCGCTGCGGTAGCGGGCCTGGAGGTAGGCGTAGGTGAAGAACAGCGCCCCGACCACCGGGGCGACCACCGTCTCGGCGTCCGGGTTGGCGTAGAGCACCCCCACACCGCTGACCAGGGCCAGGAACAGACTCATCGCCAGGACCGCGATATGGAAGGACGTCACCGCCAGGTCGGCCGCGACCCGCGGGACGTCCTCGGGCGAGGCGGCCAGCCGCGCAGCCACCGGGGCCCGGAGGAGGGTGAGCACCACATTGGTCACACCGATGAGCATCAGAGCCCCGAAAGCGATCCATCCCATTTCGAGCTCAGCCCATCAGCATCCCGGCCGGCAGATCCGCCTCCGACCCCAAAGTCCCGTAGAAGAAGACCCGGGCGCCCAGCACCAGGAGCGGCGGGATGAAGCCTAAAGCCAGGATCCAGGACCGGGCCCGGGTGGCGTCCTCCCACATCTGTTTCGTTTCTCCCGGGGCCCCGCCCCACCGCCAGCCGGCCGCGGCTTGCCGGGATATGGCCGAGGGGTAGCGCCGGGCCTGCAGATAGGCGACACCGAAGAGCACGAGCAGCCCGAGCGGGAAAAGGACGGTCACCGGGCCTGGGGCGGCGTAGAGCACCTGGGGCAGAACGAACAGCGACATCAGGGCGCTGAAGACGACGAAGACGCCGAAGAAGACGGTAACGGTCAATGTCGTGGCGAGTTTGGCTTGTTCCTCGGGGCTATCAGTGAAGCGAGCAGCGATCCACCCACGGGTCAGCGCGGTGAGATTGCCGGCCATGATGGCGAGAAAGGCCACGATGAAGATCGGGAGGAAGGACATGCTGGGGCCTCTCGTCTCGGACCGGCGCCAGGTGCCGCCGTTGTCCCAGCGTAGAAGTTGCGGACGCGAACACCCAGACGCCCTATTGGGGTTCCCTTATTCGTGGTTGGTTTCGATCGCTTGGCCGAGGCGGCGGGCCCCATCGGAGAAGGCTGCGGGGTTGGGGCCGGCGTAGTTGAGGCGGATGTAGGGGCCGGTGGGTTCGGCGGGGAACCATTCGGTGCCTGCGGCGATGATGACTCCGCCCGCTTCACAGTCGTGGAGCAGCCGGGGGAGGTCGGTGTCGTCGGGCAAACGGGCCCAGAGGTTCAGCCCGCCGGCGGGGACGTGTTCGATGTGGGCCTGGGGGGCGTGTGCGGTGAGGCTGGTCAGCAGCAGGTCCCGGCGCCCCTGGAGCTGATGGCGCAGTCCGCGCAGGTGGGTCTGCCACCCGGGGTGGGTGACGACGTCCAGGGCGGCGGCCTGGAGCAGCCCGGAGACGTAGATCGATTCGGCGGCCCGGTCGGCGAGGATGCGCTCGTGGGCGGGGCCGCGGGCAATGACCGCCCCGACGCGCAGGGCGGGGGAGACACTCTTGGTCAACGACCGGAGGTAGACGACGTGCCCGGAGTCCTCCCCGGCGGCCAGGGGCACCGGGGTGGTGGTGATGCCGAAGTCGTGGGCCCAGTCGTCCTCGATCAGGAAAGCCCCGTGCTCGGCCACCACCTGAAGCACCTGCTCACCCACCGCCGGGGACCACTGGGCGCCGGTGGGATTGGCGTAGTGGGGTTGGGCGTAGAAGACCCGGGCGCCGGTCTCGGCAAACGCCCGGGCGAGCTCGGTCGGGTCGGGCCCGGTGGGCCCGGTCGGGACCGGGACGATGCGCACCCCGGCCTGGGTGGCGGCCTGGATGGCCCCCCAGTACGTGGGTGATTCCAGCAGCACCGGGTGCTCGGCCCCGGTCAGGGCGCGGAAGATCGAGCTCAGCCCGCTCTGGGTGCCCGGCAGCACGATCACATCCCGCGGTGTGGGCGGGCTGATCCCATCCGGGGTGGTCGCGCGCAGTTCGTGGGCGAACCAGGACTGCAGCTCGGGCAGACCCGCGACCGGGGGGCGGGACAGGGCCGCTTCCGTGCGTGCGGCCCGGCTCAGCGCGGTCCGCACCAACCGTTCCGGCAGCAGCTCCCGGTCGGGGTAGCCGGAGTGGAAGGCGATGACATCGTTGGGAGTGCTGCGCAGCGCGGTGGACACCGACCGGGCCGGTGCCTGGGGGGCCCGTAGCGCCCCGGTCTGCCAGCTGTAGTCGGCCGGGCGGGCAGTGCGTGCGGCGCGCACGAAGGTCCCGACCCCGGGCCGGGTCTCGACCACACCCTGGGCGGCCAGTGCCCGCAGCGCCTTCTGCACGGTGACCGGGCTGGCCTGGTACTGGGCCACCAGGGCCCGGGTGGAGGGCAGGCGCGCCCCCGGGGCCGCCCCGGCGATCCACGCCCGGAGCCCCTCGAGAATCCGGGAACTGTTATCGTTGTCCATGGAAGCCAAGAGTAGCGCTACTGTCATTTCGCCCCAACCGATATCCACTCGACCGGTCACAGGTGTGTGGTGGGGGTTGCTGGGTGTCACCGCGTTCTCCTTCACGGTGCCGTTCACCCGGGTGGCGGTCGAAGGCCTGGACCCGTTGTTCATCGGTGCGGCCCGGGCGGTCGTGGCCGCGGTGCTGGCCGCCGCCGCGCTGGTGCTGAGTCGCCAACGCCTCCCGCGCGGGTCCCAGTGGGTGCGGCTGGCCGTGGTTGCCGGCGGGGTGGTGGCCGGGTTCCCGTTGCTGACCTCCTACGCCCTGACCGCGACCCCGGCCAGCCATGGTGCGGTGGTGATCGCCCTGCTGCCGGCCGCCACGGCGGTGATGGCCGTGCTGCGCACCCGTGAGCGCCCCGCCCGCGCGTTCTGGGTGATCACCGGGATCGGGGCGGTGGTGGCAATCGGTTTCGCCTCGGTGTCCTCGGGCGGCCTCGGGCAGCTGCACGGGGCCGACGTGCTGCTGTTGGGGGCGGTCGCCGCCGCGGCCATCGGTTACGCCGAGGGTGGGTTGCTGGCCCGTGAGCTCGGCGCCTGGCAGACCATCTCCTGGGCGCTGGTGCTCGCCTTCCCGGTGATGGCGGCCCTGACCCTGGCCTCGGTGTACCAGCAGCCCCCGGCCGGGACCCCGGTGCAGTGGGCGGCGTTTGCCTACCTCGGGGTGATCAGCATGTTCCTGGGCTTCTTCGCCTGGTACCGCGGCCTCGAGCTGGGCCCCATGGCCCAGGTCAGCCAGATCCAGCTCGCCCAACCCGTGCTGAGCATCTTCTGGGCCGGGCTGCTGCTCGGGGAGCACCTCACGCTCACCACCATCGTCGGGGGCCTGGCCGTCATCCTCTGCGCCGGTGCGGCCGTGCGGGTCCGGCTGAACCCCGCCCCGCGCACGTGACCTCGTGCCGTCGTTACCCCGAGCGCCCAGTGCAGCAGGGGGTGCGGTGCGTCCCTTGGTCACCGTGGCCAGGGGCGGCGGTGCCCTACCGTGGTGAGCATGATCAGTTCCCGGCTCGGCCCCGTAGAACAGGCTGTCCTTGAGGATGCGACGGTCGTGCACGAGCTTCGGCGCCAGATCGAGGACTGGCTGGGTGAGCAGGGCATCGAGCAGTGGGGCCACGGCCATGTGAGCCGGCAGGAGATCACCGAGCAGATCCAGGCCGGCCAGTGGAATCTGGCCCGCGATCCCGCCATAGGGGTCGCCGCGGCCGTACGGTTGCTGTGGGCCGATCCCGAGGTCTGGGGTGCCGAGGACACCCCGGCGGTCTATGTCCACGGGCTGATGGTCCACCGCGGTGCGTCCGGCCGTGGCCTGGGGGCGTTTCTCCTGGACTGGGCCGCGGAGCGTGGCCGGGCTGAAGGAGCCGAGGTCATCCGGCTGGACTGCGTGGAGTCGAACACAGTCCTGCGCACCTTCTACCAGCGGCAGGGATTCCAGGAGGTAGGCCGGCGGGACTTCAACGGGCCCTGGTACAGCGCCACCCTGCTGGAGAAGACCTTGCCGCCAGGACCACCGTCGGCATCCCTAGCAGGGCGCCCTATCGTCCACGGGCAATAGGGGTTCCCTATGTTTGGCCTGAGTTCATGGGCAACGTGGTGGTGCGTGTGGGGCTGTGCTGGCGTTCAGTAGCCTGGCGGCATGGACTTCCTGGCGATCCCCACGCTCACCGGCACTTTGGCCACACTCGAGCCGCTCGCGCCGGAGCACGCCGGGGAACTGGCAGAGGCGGTCGCGGAGGAGAACCTCTACCAGGTTTGGTACACCCGCCTGCCTGCCCCGGAAGCGATGGGCGCGGAGATCGAGAAGCGGCTGGCCGGCCACGCGGCCGGTCACCTCGTGCCGTGGACCATCCGGGCCGGCGACGGGCGGGCGGTGGGGATGACGACCTTCCTCAACATCCGTGCCGACCACCGGCGTCTGGAGATCGGGTCCACCTGGATCGCCCCCAGTGTCCAGGGCACCGGGCTGAACACCGAGGTGAAACTGCTCCAGCTCACCCACGCCTTTGAAACCTTGGACTGCATCGCAGTGGAGTTCCGCACTCACTGGCACAACCACAGGTCGAGGCGCGCGATCGCCGCCCTGGGCGCGAAGCAGGACGGGGTGCTGCGCAATCACGACCTGTGGCGTGACGGGACCATGCGCGATGTGGTGGTGTTCTCCATCATCAACAGCGAGTGGCCCACCGTGCGGTTATCCCTGACCGAGAAGCTACGCACCCGCACTGCGACATGAGGACGCCCCCAGGTGTAGAGGCCTCACACGCCAGGAGCTACTAAAACACCAGTCACCTGCAGGTGCCGCGACGTTGCAGTAGAGGTTTCTCTTCGATCATGAGGCTTGACCAGCAGCTGGACCGGCCCAGGTGATGGCATCCCTAGCATGAAGACATGCGCCTGCGAGAGACGGTCCCAGCTGACCTGGACATCCTCTTGAGCTGGGTGCCGTCCGAGGCAGACATGGTGCTCTGGTCCGGGCGCACCTTCACCTGGCCGCTAGACCGTGGGCAGCTGGAGAACTACCTGCAGAATGCTCAGCGCCGGTACTGGACCGGGCTGGACCCGGAGTCGGGGAATCCGGTCGGTCACGCCTCCCTGCTCGTCGACGATGACGCGGCCATGATGCGGCTCGGCTGCGTCCTCCTCGACCCGGCAGCTCGAGGGCGTGGTTGGGGGCGGGAGCTGATCAGCACGGCGGTGCGTACAGGCTTCGAGACCACGGAGCTTCCGACCATGAAGCTGGGTGTGTACGCGCACAACATCTCGGCTCGGCGCGTCTACGAGGATTTGGGGTTCCAAAAGACCGGCCGGGTGCGCAGCACCGAGGTGAACGGCCAGCCCTGGCACGCCATGGAGATGGAACGGCCACGACTGGCCTGAGCCGCAAACGGACGCAGGCTCGCCCCGTAGATTGACTGGCGCCGTCACGGGGATCCGGCGTTGCGGTTGAGCCTCGTCGCGAGATCATCACCCGTCGATGCCAACGACCGTGGTGCCGGGCACGACGTCGCGGGTCACCACGGCGCCGGCGCCGACCTTGGACCCATCCCCGAGGGTGACTGGGCCGATGACCTTCGCCCCGGACCCGATGAGCACCCCGTTCCCCACAAGGGCGTGGCGTCGGCCCGGGGAGCCGTCCCCGACGAAGCTGGCCCCTTGGTAGATGGTCACGTCGTCACCGATCACGGTGGTCTCTCCGATAACGACCTCGCTGCCGTGGTCGATGAACAACCGGTGCCCGATCACCGCCCCGGGGTGGATGGTGATGCCGGTGGCCTTCGCGGAGGCGGTGGCGATGGCCTGGGCGGTGGGTTTACCCCACCGTGTGGACCACAGGAGGTGGGCGAGGCGGTGGGCGGCCACCGCGTGCAGCCCCGGATAGCTCAGCAGCGTCGCGATGGTGCCTTGGCCGGCGGGGTCGGCGGCGGCGATCGCACGGGCATCGGCCAGGGCACTGGGACGGGTGGGCTCGGTCATGGCCACACCCTAGAAGACATCCGGCCGGGAACCGTTCACCCCTATCGGCTTTACATATGGCCGGTTAGCGGCGATCTCACGCAAGGACGACGTTGCAATAGAGGCTTCTGTCCCGGGGCAGTGCGAAGAGCTTCGGGAGGCTCAGCGGCGGCCGCGCCCGCGGCCGCCAGAGCGCCGGCGGCTGGGCGAGGAGGGCTGGTGCTTGCGCCCGGTGTGGCTGGAGCGGCCAGCCGGCTCCGGGTCGAGCAGGTGCTCGGCCCCGGCCAGCAGCGTGGCGGCTGCCAGCAGCACCCCGCCGTCGTTGCCCAGCAAGAAATCCGAATCCAGCACGAGCGTGGAACGCTGGGCCGCCAGGTCGTTGGTGACCCCGACGGTGAACCCGGCGGCCGCCGCGGTCGCCGGGACGGTCTCGACGCGCTCCACCGCGGTGACCTCCACCTCGGGCAGCTCCTGTCCGGTGAGCCGGTACTCCTCCAGCACCTGCCGGCCCAGCGTCAGCAGCGTGGAGATCAGGGTGTTCGAGCTGACCCGTGCGTCCTGCGAGACGGCGACCGCCAGGCGCGCGCGGGTACCGGTGGTGGTCATGCGGATCTGGGCGGCGACGGCGAAGGAGTCGACGACCGGAAGGTTCTCGATGGCAGGGCAGGGCGCGGCAGCGTTCAAGGGGGCTCCAAGGGAGAGTGATGGGGACGAGGCCAGACTCTCACACGCCCCGACGCGGCACCCAGGCAAGGGCGCGGCAGGGCGGGCACATGACGTGGATCAGCTGCCCGGAAGGTGCAGGCAGTCCCTATCCCGCGCACGTTGCATTAGGGATTCCCACCAAGGGTCAGGGCGTGGTCGCGTCGCGCAGGTGGTGTGTGGCGTAGGTTTTCATTGCTGTCGCCAGCCAGCCGGGGAGGGCGGGGTCAATGTCAGCGATCCAGGCCCGTTGCTCCTCGTCGTTGAGGTAGAGATCGGCCAGGGCACGGTAGGCCGCAGCATGGGGTTCCCAGTACCGGGCGATGGCCCCGTGGTGCTCTTCGACGAGTTCTTGGGCTTCCTGGTCATCGGGTGGCACCTGGTGTTGCATGAGTTCGGCCATACGGTGGAGCAGGGCCCGGTTCTCGGCGGCTGCTTGTTCGTAGTCGGTCATTTCCCAGCCGTCGGTGGCGGTGTCGACGGCGGTGAAGGCGTCCTCGACGACTGGACCGTGGGCAGCTTCGAGCCGGTGCTTCAGGCGGGAACGGTCGTGGTGGAGGCCGCGGAAGAAGTCCGCAGGTTCCATAGTGTGGGCGCCGGTGAGGTCGGTGATCGTGGCCTCGATGGTTTCGATCACGGTGCCCAGACGGTGTTGTTCGGCGAGGATCTGTTCGCGCTGGGCGCGCAGGGCGGTGATCTCGTTGACCTGCCCGTCGATCACTTGCCCGATCTGCCCCAGCGGCACACCCACTTCGCGCAGCAACAGAATGCGCTGCAGACGCAGCAGTTGCTCCCGGCCGTACCAACGGTAGCCATTGGCCCCGATCTCAGCCGGTGCCAGGAGCCCGATGGCGTCGTAGTGGCGCAGGGTCCGGGCGCTGATCCCGGCCATGGTGGCGAGCTGGCTGATGGAGTAGCGCACGCTCCACCGTATCGCCTTGACCTTCTCGTAGCGTCAACTTCTACCGTGAAAGCCATGGCACTGACGATCAATAACGCGAGGATTTTCGACGGCACCACTATGAGCGCCCACGACACGGTGCGCGTGGTGGACGGGCGCATCGAAGCAGTAGGGGCCCCTGGCCTGGTGGCCGCCGGGGACACCGTGGTGGAGGCAGGTGGGGCCACCCTGCTGCCCGGGCTCATCGATGCGCACCTGCACCTGCTGCCCGGGACCGCCCACCAGGCGGTGACGTTCGGGGTGACCACCGGGATCGACCAGTTCAGCAAACCTGAGGTGATCACCCCGGTCCTGGCCCGCAACCACCAACCGGAGGTGGCGCAGATCAGGACCTCGAGCATCGGGGCGACCGCCCCAGGTGGGCATCCCACGATGGCCTACGCACCCTTTCCCTACGTCACCGGACCCAAGGACGCCGCGGCCTTCGTCGCCGACCGCAGGAGAGAGGGTGCGACCCATCTGAAGGTCTTCTACGACGACGGCTCGACCGCCCCGATGCGCATGCCCTCCTTGGATCTGCCCACGGTGGCCGCCCTGGTCCGGGCCGCCCACACGGGCGGGATGCTGGTGGTCGCCCACGTCACCAGTGCCGCGGCTGCCGTCGACGTCGTGGCCCAGGGCGTCGACGTCCTCGCCCACGTGCCGTTCGAGCCGTTGAGCGAGGCCCAGCTGGAGGTCTTGGCCGCATCCCGGGTACCGGTGATCGCCACACTGGGCATCGCCGACGGCTTCCCGGGCCCGGACGGCACCATGCCGCTGCTGGGTCAGTCGCGCCTGGCCTCGCGCCTGGGACCGGGATGGACCGGGATGCTCCAGCGCCAGGGGAAGCGGTGGATGCCCCCAGGGGCGCCCGACTTCGCCGCCGCCAGGCGCAACGTGGGGGCACTGCACGCCCGGGGGGTGCCGATCCTGGCCGGCACCGATGCCCCCAACCCGGGTCTGGTCCACGGGGCGAGCCTGCACCGGGAACTCCAGCATCTCGTGGCCGCCGGGCTGAGCCCGCTGGACGCACTGGCCGCGGCGACCTCCGGCCCGGCGGCCGCCTTCGGCCTTCAGGACCGCGGGGTGATCCGCCCGGGGGCACGGGCCGATCTCGTCCTCGTGGCCGGGCGCCCGGATGAAGGCATCACCGCCACCCAGGACATCACCGCCGTATGGAAACAGGGTGTGGCAGTGGATCTGGACGGGTATCGGGGCAGCCTTGAGGAGGAGACCGACCTGGTGGCACTGCAGGCCACCAACGAGAAGATCATCGCCGCCATCCACCAGGTGTGGCCGCAGTTGACCTCCTGACCGCGACACTCGACCAGCCCCAGCGGACCGATCGAGAAACCGCCGATGAACCCTGTTGCAGTTGGGGTTCCCTTGTGGTCCGGTCCGTGGATCGAGCGAGCCTGGTCTGTCGGGGCGCGTTGGCCTGTCTCAGGTTTGGGTGTGTTGAGGGGAGATGGTGAGTAGGTCCCCGACCTCGCACTCGAGTGCTTGGCAGATCGCGTGCAGGGTGGAGAAGCGGATGGCTTTGGCATGTCCGTTTTTCAGTAGGGACAGGTTCACGAGGCTGATGCCGACGCGTTTGCTGAGCTCGGTCAGGGTCATCTCCCGGGCAGTGAGTAGCGCGCTGAGGTGGCAGGTGATCAGTTGTTGCTCGGGGGCCTTGGGTCGACTCGTGCTCACACGAGGTCCTTGACGTCTCGGTAGTAGTGGGTGCCGCGGGAGAGCACCGCGGCCAGCAGCAGCAGGATCAGTCCGATCACGAACAGCACGGGGTTGAGGCTGTCGACGATGTAGACCCCGGGGGTGCCCACGCCGACGGCGTTGCCGCCGGCGAGCAACCCGGGCAGGGAATGGACCGTCAGGTACTTGGCGTAGCCCTCTAAAATTGCCGCGGCCACGCCGGCGGCCAGGGCCAGGATCCCGGTGGCTGCCGTAGAGCGCTGCATGAACGCCCCGAAGGGGACCTGTCGGGCCAATCGATAGCACAGCACCACGCAGGTCAGTGCGGCGATCAGGAAGCAGAAGGCGCTGAGCAGGATCGAGCACCACATCAGGACCAGGGCCTGCTGGGGGGCTTCGGTGACCACTAGCCGCAGCCGCTCGGCGAACACGGTTACCGTCTGCGGGTCCAGGGAGCCGGGGGGAAGTTCGTGGGTGGCGGGGACGCTGATCTGGATATCACCTTGTGCGAGGGTGCGCAGGGGATACCCGGTGAGGAACAGGGCCAGTGCTGCGGCCAGCAGGACGGCGACGGTCCCGGACAGGGCGCCGGCCCATCGGACGATGAACTGTGGTGTGCGCTGTTGAAGTTCCACCGGGGGACCCCTCACGTTTATGTTTATCGTTATTAACGAATATCATAATGGGGCGCCCAGGGGCAGCACGAGAGGCGTCCATGTGGGGAGACCGTCGAGCCGGCGGATGGGAACCGATCACGGGCGCCTCAACCCATAGAGCACGGGAGGGGTTGGGTGTTCCGGTCCGCTGTGGGCGCCCTGTCCTGATCGTCGTTGGCGCCTCAGCGAGGCGGTGTGCGCCTGATGCTGTCATGCCGGACGGGAAGTAGGGCCCGCGCTCAACAGTCGCAGGGCAGCCCCAAGTTATGGGCAAGTGGTACTCGGCCTGCGAGACGTCCTCCACTTCACATATGGCCCGGCTACCGGCCATTTGCGCGAGGGCGATGTTGCAGTAGGGGTTCGTTGGTGGGCACTTGATTCCCGTGTGAGCGCGTTGCCCGTAGCATCGAGTGCGCTCCTTTTGGGTCACTGGGCGGCATACTCGACCCATGGATGAATCGATGCCGGTGGCCGAGTTCGCGGCACCCGGACCGTTGCGGGACCGGCTCGTCCAGCTGATCCGGTCCGGCACGAAGACAGGCACATCGTCGCTGCTGGGTGACTACGAAGCCAAGGGCCAGCCCCTGCCGCGCCTCGGCGAATGTCAGGCCCTCATGGACTCCACCGGGCGGGTGGTTGCCACCTTGGAGATCACCGAGGTGGTCACGATGCGGTTGGCCGAGGTGCCCTGGGAGCACGTGCTGGCCGAGGGCGAGGGGCACCGCAGTGTGGCCCAGTGGCGGGAGGCCCACGAGGAGTTCTGGACGGCCACGCCGCCGGAGGCGTGTGCCGAGGTCCCGGGGCGCGACTTGGACGACGACACGCTTGTGGTGCTGGAACGATTCCGGCTCCTCCCGGACCGGGTGAAGTGATCCCCTCGATCCAGCTCTGGGGTGTGCCGCCGGCACCACCCCAGCGCACCACCAGCACGAGGCCTTTTGGTTTACATGTGGCCCGCTTCCGGCCACTTCTTGTGAGCGGCGCGGCAGTGGGGGTTTCTTCTACGTGCATGCTCCCTTCACGCCGAACTGCAGCGCGCCGACTGGTGTGCTTGTGGGCCAGGGTTTGCCGGGGAGTTCTGACGGCGCCCAAGGGTGACACCTCGGGTTTTGTGCCCCCGATGTTGCGGGCGCGTGGTCGACTGGGGTTTATGTCCGTTCCGCCTGACCCGATCGCCGGGGCGTGGCCTCGACACACCGGCCGTTGCCTGCTGCGCCCTGTGCAGGCTGCTGATCTCGAAGCGATGCTCGTCTACCGGGGTGACCCGTACGTCACCGAGCATCTGGGCCATGCCCCGTTGTCGCGTGATGAGGTCCAGGAGCGCATGCAGGCCCGCTTGTCCGGGCAGGACCCGGTGCCGGGGTGGTTCGTGCGTGGGGTGGCGATCGTTGTCGATGACCGGCTTGTCGGGGATGCGATGCTGCGTGTCCAGCCCGGGCCGGAGGGGCGGTCCTGGCAGTTGTGGATCGGGTACGCGCTACGACCGGAGGTGTGGGGCCGTGGCCTGGCCACCGAGGTGGCCACCGCACTCGTCGACATCGGCGAGGAGCTGGGTCTGTCGGTATGGGCGGAGACGTTCGCGGAGAACATCGCCTCACAACGTGTCCTCGAGAAAGCAGGGCTGGAACTGGTTGAGGAAGTCGCGGCCGAGGGCCGGCGGTGCCGCATCTTTTGCTCCACGAGGTAAAGACCTCTGGTGCGCGGCGGAGCATCCTTGTCCCGGTGAGCGTTCATCATCCGCCATGCGGGGGGAGCGGCGGCGGCGCGGTCTTGGGGCAGAGGTGTTCTTAGGATGGGGGCATGCGACTGCGTGCGACGACCCCGGCCGATCTGGACGTCTTCTTGGGGTGGGTCCCTTCCGAGGCTGACATGGTGTTGTGGTCCGGTCCCAGCTTTACGTGGCCATTAGACCGGGGGCAGCTGGAGGTCTACCTCGGCCATGATCAGCGCCGGTACTGGACCGGGCTGCACCCCGAGTCCGGGGACCCGGTCGGGCATGCCTCGCTACTCGTCGACGAGGAGGCACCCATGATGCGGCTCGGGTGCATTCTCCTGGACCCGGCTGCCCGAGGACGCGGTCTGGGGCGGGAGCTGATCAGCACCGCTGTGCGCACCGGCTTCGAGATCACAGATCTGCCTGCCATGAAGTTGGGGGTCTACGCCCACAACACCGCGGCCCGGGGCGTGTACGAGAGCCTCGGGTTCCAGGAGACCGGTCGAGTCTCCAGCACCGAAGTGGGCGGCCGGCAGTGGCACGCCCTGGAGATGGAGTTGTCACGAGAGGCCCACATCGTGCCCGATGAAACGAGCGGGCACGCAGCGGCAACACAGCGGCTGAGCAGTTCCTCGGCCCGGTCGGTCCGGACGCGAGACTAGCTCGATGCTCGACCCTTGCGGTCCCTCGCGGCCATCCTCGATCGGCACGTCACAGGTCACCATCCGCCGGGCTCGCTCCGGTGACAGTGCTGCCCTGTTGGCCTTGCAGCACCGCTTGGATGAACAGTCGAGCTATCTGCTTCTGGAACGGGGCGAACGCCCCCACTCGGATCATGCGTTGCGGGGGCGGCTGTCCGAGCAGGGACCCGTGGGCAGCTTCGATCTGCTGGCCTTTCTCCCTGGACGGGACCTGGGGCCGGTGGGGTGGATCGCGGTGGAGGTTTCCCCATACCGGCGTGCCGCCCATGTTGGACACCTGGTGCTGGGTGTGGATGCCGCGTGCAGCAGTCGGGGAGTAGGGCACCGTTTGCTGGGCGCCGCTGTGGAGGAGTGCCGGCGGCGGGGGCTGCGGCGGGTGGAGCTGACAGTGATGGTGGACAACCTGGGCGCTGTGGAGTTGTACCTGCGGTGCGGGTTCCTCATTGAGGGCCTGCGTCGTGATTCTTTGATCCGCGATGGAGCAGCGGTCGACGAGTACGCCATGGCTCAGCTCCTCCCGGACACCGAAAAGGAGAATCAGACAACCGGCACCTGAGGTAGGGACGGGACTGCCGCACCGATAGGTCAGGGTCACTTCTCCGTGCGGCAATCCCCAACTCGCCCACAGTGCAGTGGGGGTTCCCTGAGGGGTCTTTCGCGATCAGTAATCTGGGGGCATGGACTTCCTGATGCGCCCCACGCTGACCGGTTCTCTGGCCACGCTGGAACCGTTGGCGCTCGAGCACGCTCCGGAACTGGCAGAAGCGGTCCAGGACGGCCAGTTGCACCAGCTCTGGTACACCCGGGTGCCGGCACCGGATCGGATGCGCGAGGACATCGAGGTGCGGCTGGCCGCCCACGCCGAGGGGCGGGTGGTGCCGTGGGTGATCCGGCGTCCCGGTGATGGAGCCGCCGTCGGGGTCACCACGTTCTTGAACATCCGGGCGGAGCACCGTCGGTTGGAGATCGGTTCGACCTGGATCGCCGCCTCCGCCCAGGGCACCGGGCTCAACACGCAGGTGAAGCTGCTGCAGCTCACGCACGCCTTTGAGACTCTGGGGTGCATGGCGGTGGAGTTCCGCACGCACTGGCACAACCACCGCTCCCGGGCCGCGATCGCCGGGCTCGGGGCGAAGCAGGACGGGGTGCTGCGCAATCACGACCTGTGGCGTGAGGGGACCGTGCGCGATGTCGTCGTGTTCTCGGTGATCGATCGGGAATGGCCCACCGTCCGGCTGAGCCTCACCGAGAAGCTCGCGCGCCGGAGCGTATTTCCAGCTCCGGTCCAGAGCGGGACCCTCCGTAGGCCGACGCCCTGAAGACAACGCAACCGGGGTCGGTGCTGGGTCATGGCGGTGTCAGATATCCGGCCGGCGGGGGAGCTCTAGGTGATGGCACCGGGGAAGAATGAGATGGCCGTGTTGCCGTTGAAAGGCTCTTGTCCGTGCGTTCCGCTTCTGTCCTGTCTGTTCGTGAGTTGGTGTGTGGTTATGCCGGGGTGCCGGTGACCGCCGGGGTCAGCTTCGAGGTGGGGCCAGGGGAGGCGGTGGTGCTGCTCGGGGCCAATGGGGCGGGCAAGTCCACGGTGTTGCGCACGGCGGTGGGTCAGCAGGTTCCGGTGAGCGGGGAGCGGTGGCTGAAGGGTGGGCCGGTGGTGGAGAACTCGCTGGTCTACCGGCGGGCGGTGAGCTGTCTGTTCGACGAGGACGCGTTTCTGCCCGGGGTGTCGGTGGGGCATCACCTGGAGTTGGTGCTGCGCGGTCACGGGGTGGCCGATGCGCCGGTGGTGGCCGCCGAGGCGGTGGTCGAGTTCGGGTTGGGCGACCGGGTGGACGCCTCGCCGTTCGCTCTGTCTTCGGGCCAGCGACGGCGGGCGCTGCTGGCCGGTGCACTGATCCGCCCGTTCGAGCTGCTGGTGCTCGATGAGCCCGAACAGCGCCTGGATGCGTTGATGCGTGCCCGTTTGACCGATCGTCTGGTCGCCGCCCGGCAGGCGGGGGCGGGGTTGCTGATCGCCACGCACGACGCGTCGCTGGCGGCCACGGTGGGCACCACTGTGCTGACCATCGACTCCAGCGGTGCCCTGGCACCGGTCGTGCCTGCCCCGCAACGGGAGGGCCGGTCGTGACGGCCGGTGCCGGTGTGAAGCCTGCCGGGCCCGCCGAGATCGAGGTGTTCCTGCGAGGCGCCCGGGCCCGGACCCGCGGCCGGGCTCGAGGTGCGGATCGGTTCGTCGATGCGTACACCGGGCTCTTCGTCACGGTGGTGCTGGTGGCCTGGGCGGTCGCCGGGGTCCTCGGTCTCGGGGCCTGGCTGGGGGATCTGGTGGCCGCCGGTTCCCCCGGCGGGATGCTGCACCGCCAGGCGGCCGCCTGGGTGGGGGCCGGGGCGCCGGTGCTCGGAGCCGCGGTGCTGCTCGGGGTGGTCTGGGTCGGTGCCGTGGACTTGTTGCGCGGGCTGGGACCGGTGGGGGTGTCCCCGGAGCGGGCGGTGTGGGTGTGGCCGCTGCCTGGGGCCGGGGCGCAGGAACCGATCCGCAGTGTGCGCCGGATGCTGTGGGTGGCGGCTGCGGCCGGGGCGGTGTTCGGTGGCACCGGGTTGTTGCTGCTGGGCGGTGCCGGGTCGGCGGCCGGGTGGGGCGCGCCGTGGTGGCAGGCGGTGGCGCAGCTGGTGTGCTGGGCCGGCCTGGGGGTCGGCGCGGTCGGGGTCGCTGTCTGGGCCCAGATCGCCGGTGAGGCGCGAACGCCGCCTTGGTCCCGCCCCTGGGCGGGATGGTTCCTAGCACTGGGGGCTGTGCTGGTCGTGCTGGCCGGGACCCGGGACGGGGCCACCGGCCGGTGGGATGTTGTGCCGCCCCTGGGGTCCGTGACAGTCGCGGGATCACTAGTGGTGGTAGCCGGGCTGTTCTGGGTCTGGGCGCTGCGGTGGGCCCGGGGCCTGAACGGGGTGCAGCTGCGGGCGGCCGGGGCGCGGACCCGGCACCTGTCCAACGCTGTGTCCCTGCTGTCGGCCCAGGACCTGACCGCCGCGCTGGCCCCGGCCACGGTGACCGGGGTGCGGGGGTTGCCGGGAAGCACCCCGGGGTGGGTGGCGGGGCCGCGCACGGTGGTGCTGTTCGCCTCGCTCACCGCCCTGCGCACCAGCCGGTGGCGGGCCGGACTGGCCGTGGACCTCGGGTTGACCGTGGTGCTGCTGACCTCCTTCGCCCACACCGTGGTGCTCGCCGGGTGGGCTGCGCTGCTGGTGGTGGGGTGCCGGGGGCTGAGCCGCGGCACGGCCTATCTGGCCGATCTGCGCGCCGGGGCCGCCGCCGAACGGAACCTCCCGATCACCCCCACCGCAGCCGCCCTGATGCACCTGGTCCTCCCGTGCGTGCTCAACGCCGCGGTCCTGGCCGCCGTAGCCTTGCTGGGCGGGGTCTCGGCCGGCACCAGCTGGGCGGTACTGGTGCTGCTCGGGGCCGTGGCCGGGACCGGTATCGGTGCGGCCGGCCTCTACCGGACCTTGGGCCCGGAACCGGACCACACCCAGCCCCCGATCGACACCCCCCTGGGACCGGTGCCCGTAGCCCAGCTGATCGGCTACAGCCGGGGGCTCATCCTGGTGCCCGCCCTGCTCGCGGCACCCGCCACCGTACTGCTCCACCCCACCGCCTGGCCGGCGGCCCTGGCGGCAGCCCTCGCCCTGACGGGCACCGCCGTGGCCCTGGCCATCAGCACCGACCGGAAACACTGAGACCCGAATCCTGCGGGCCACAGCCGAGCCGAACCACACCTACCGGGCTCCCGAGGTGCGATAGGGGTTCCCGTCGGACGTGGCGTCGGTGTCCGGGAAGTGGTGTTTGTCGCTGTCGTGCACGGGTGGCGACCATGTCCGGGGGATCGGGGCGCTTGAGAGGGCGGCGTTATGCTTCACGGGTGACTCCAGAGGAATTATCCGCCGCCATTTCCGCTTGTTTGCAGGCCGCCGTCGAGGCCGGTGACCTCCATGTCGACCTCCCGTCGGAGGTGCGTGTGGAGCGACCGAAGAACCGGGAGCACGGTGACTGGGCCACGAACATCGCCCTGCAACTGGGCCAGAAGGCGGGGATGAACCCGCGCGAGCTCGCCCGGATCCTCAGCGATCGGCTGGCCGGCATCGACGGCGTCAAGAGCGTCGACGTCGCCGGCCCGGGCTTTATCAACATCACCCTGGACGCCGGCGCGGCGGGGGAGCTCGCCCGCACCATCGTCGAGGCAGGGTCCGCCTACGGCACCAATGACGCCCTGGCGGGTCACACCATCAACATGGAGTTCGTCTCGGCCAATCCCACCGGGCCCTTGCACCTGGCCCACACCCGCTGGGCCGCACTGGGCGACTCGATCGCCCGTGTGCTGCGCGCCAGCGGCGCGGCGGTGACGGCGGAGTAATACATCAATGACGCCGGAACGCAGATGAACACCTTCGCCGCCTCCGTCCTGGCCACCATCAAGGGCCGACCGATCCCGGAAGGCGGCTATCCGGGGCAGTACATCGCCGATCTTGGCCGCCAGGCTCTGGCTGCCCGGCCGGAGGTGGCCGAGATGGATGATGAGGAGGCGCTGCCGATCGTCCGGGAACTGGCCTATCGGGCGCAGATGGCCGACATCGAGGAGACCTTGGCCGAGTTCGGGGTGCACTTCGACGTGTTCTTCTCCGAGTCGGCCCTGCACGAGGGCGGAGCGGTGGGGCAGGCGGTGGACCGCCTGCGGGAGCAAGGTCACGTCTTCGACCTCGATGGTGCCGTCTGGCTGCGCACCACCGACTTCGGCGACGACAAGGACCGTGTCCTCATTCGGGCCAACGGTGAGCCCACGTACTTCGCCGCAGATGCGGCGTACTACCTGTCGAAGAAGGACCGCGGGTTTGAGCAGAAGATCTATCTGCTCGGCGCTGACCACCACGGCTACATCGGCCGGTTGCAGGCCATTGCCGCCTGTGCTGGGGACGACATGGAGCACAACATTCAGGTGCTCATCGGCCAGATGGTGTCCGTGAACGGAGCCCGCCTGTCGAAGAGGGCCGGGAACATCATCGAGCTGCGGGATCTGTTGCAGTGGCTCGGCAAGGATGCGCTGCGGTACTCGCTGGGCCGATCCTCGGCGGACTCGGCGATGTCGATCGATCCGCAGCTGCTGCAGAAGAACACCAACGAGAACCCGGTGTTCTACGTCCAGTACGCCCATGCCAGGACCCACGCCGTGGCCCGCAATGCGGTGTCGGCCGGAGTGGACACCGGCAGCTTCGACGCGGTGACGCTGGATCATCCCACCGAGGGTGACCTGCTGGCCGCGCTCGGGCAGTTCCCCGGGGTGGTCGCCCAGTCGGCGACCTTCCGGGAACCACACCGCGTCGCCCGCCACCTCGAGGTCATCGCCGGCGCCTACCACCGTTGGTATGACGCCTGCCGCATCGCTCCCCAGGGAGACGCCCCGGTCCAGGACGTGCACCGCTCGCGCCTGTGGCTGAACAACGCCACCCAGCAGGTCCTGGCCAACGGCCTCGACCTCCTCGGCGTTTCCGCACCCGAGAGGATGTAACCGGGCACGCAGCAACCTGCCCCGTGACGGATTCAGTAGAGGTTCCTTAGGGGTCTGGTCACCTCACGAAGAGGAAGTACTGCCCCGGCACGGCCAAGAGCAAGACGGCTCCAATCAGGAAGCACCACGAGGACCGCCTCATCAGTGCCTGCATTTCCTGTGGGGTCGTGGAATCGCCGGGGAAGGTGAGGAAGAGAAAGCGTTCGGCGGATCGCCGAGCTTTTGGCCCCGTACGGCGCAAGCTAACAAACATGACCATGTACACGAGAGCCCAGACCGGGCAAAGCAGAGCGACCTCGTCGGCGTCCTCAAAGTTCGGCAGGATAGCCATGATGAGGAGCGGAAACAGCGTGAGCCCGGTGCAGGCGGTGATCCACCGTGTGGTCGCTTTCACCCAGGGCCTGCAGTCAATTTGGCTCTTCCTTCGATCGCGACACGTGTCGTGGCGTAGACATTCAAGCGTGCTCTAGGGGTTCCCGGGTAGGAGCGAGAGCCAGCAGCGCCCGCGCGCGGACCCCCAGCTCCAAACGATCCTCTTCCAAGCTAGCTGGATAGGGTGAATCGATGGCACGGACACTCTCCCGCATCCTGACAGCAGTAACAGTGCTGGCTCTCGGGGCACTTCTGCTCTTCATGATCCTGGACCCACTGATCGAGACGCGCCTGAGCCCGCTGATCGAATCTCTCGGTTGGACCCTCGGAGTGCTTATTGTGATCCGTCTACTGCTCAGCATTCGACGCCTGAGATCAGGAGTCGCCGCTCCGGTTATGGGCGCGGCTTCAGTGCAGTCACGACTTCTCGGGTTCTCACCGGGCAGCTCGAAGATTGAAGATCCTAATGGACCTGCATATACAACCTCCAAGATCGAGAAGGACTCTCGCGACAAGCCTGGCGGAGCGCCGCTCTAGATTCGGCACCCTGCCCGGTTGAGGTTAGAAACGGAGCTGGCCACAGACGCTCACCTGCTGGCGGTGACCGCACGTGCGGCGCGGTTGGCGGCCCCGGCGGAGCGCAGCAGCACGACGATCTCGCAGATCAACGCGACGGCAGCCACCGCGGTGCCGGTGAAACCACCGCCCAGGACCTGGACGACCAGTGCGGTTGGAACCCCCACCGCGGCTACCGGCACCATCTTCCGGACCACGGGCAGGGCCGCGGCATGGCCGGCAGCCCAGGCCTCATCGGAGGCCTGGGTGTGGCGGGTACGAATGCCCGCCGAACCGTTGCGCCCGAGTGAATCCTCGGCGGCCCAGCGCACCACCGGGACGCTCATCGCGGGAAGGACCATCAGGGCGAAGAGCAGCGGGACGAGGCCGGCGATCTCGTCGGTCATCGCAAAAAACATCCAGAGAGTGGGTGCTGTCCACGCTCCGAGAAGCACAGAGCATCCCAGGCGCTTTGCCCCGCCATGCCTGTCGCAGGGTGCTTCCAGGAATTGTGCCTGTGCAAGTGGGGTCTCTTCTGGGCCGGAGGTAGTCCTGTAGGGCAGGTCCTAGGGGATCTGGGCCGCGGGGGTGTCGCGGGTGTCTGCGGCGGGGTCGCTGTCCTGCCACTGGTTGAGCCGCTCGGCGTCGCACTCGTCGCGGGAGGCGCTGGCTCGAGGTCATCGCCGGCGCCTACCACCGTTGGTATGACGCCTGCCGCATCGCTCCCCAGGGAGACGCACCGATCCAGGACATGCACAAATCGCGCCTGTGGCTGAACAACGCCACCCAGCAGGTACTGGCCAACGGCCTCGACCTCCTCGGCGTTTCCGCGCCCACGAGGATGTAACCAAGTACGTAGCAATCTGTCCTGTGGCTGTTCAGGAGAGGTTCGTCTTCGAACCTGCGGCCTGGTTAGCGGCAGCGCCGGTCGCCGGTGGGGCGTCCCTAGCATTGGGGCATGCGCCTGCGAGAGACCAGCTCAGCCGATTTGGACGTCTTCCTGAGTTGGGTGCCCTCCGAGGCCGACATGGTGCTCTGGTCCGGGCGGACCTTCAGATGGCCTCTGGATCGGGGGCAGCTGGAGACTTATCTGCAGCATGATCAGCGCCGGTATTGGACTGGGTTGGATCCCTCCTCCGGGGATCCAGTCGGTCACGCCTCGTTGCTCGTCGATGTCGACGCACGCATGATGCGGCTCGGGTGCATCCTCCTCGACCCGGACGCTCGAGGGCGCGGTTTGGGGCGGGAACTGATTGGCACAGCGGTGCGCACGGGCTTCGAGGTCACGGGGCTGCCGGTCATGAAGCTCGGTGTCTACGCGCACAATGTCTCCGCCCGGCGCGTGTACGAGAGCCTGGGGTTCCAGGAGACTGGGCGGGTGCGCAGCATCGAGGTGGGCGGCCAATCCTGGCACGCCCTGGAGATGCAGCGGCGACGACCCAGCTGACCTCGCCCATGGGCGCCGGTCCTTTCCCCCGGTGCCCGAGCCGTCGCGGGAATGCGGCGTCGCGATGGGGCTTCGTCTATGGCCGCAAACTGTCGGCACGGTCGCTGTGCTTGTGCACGTAGTCCTTGATGCCGGCGGTGACGCCCTTGCGCACCACCCAATACAGCAGCCACAAGGTGATGGCGACCATGAGCAGCCAGATGAATAGGCCGAGGAACGCTCCGAAGCCGGCGACGTCCATCATGAGGAACCTCCTGGGGTAGGTCTTTCCACGCTATAGAGGATTGCCGTGTTCCTCTCCACCCAGCCCGTGCTGTGCGTGTCGGCCGTTCCTCCCGTGTTCCGCGCCTCGTGCGTTGGCTTCACATCCCGGCCCCGGGGGGGGGGGGAGGACTGGGTGGGTGTGGAGGTTCAGTAGGTGGTGCCCATGGCCTCGCGGACTTCGGTAAGGGTGGCCTCGGCGATCTTATGGGCCCGTGCATTGCCGCGGCCCAGGACGTCGCGCACCAGGTGCGGGTCCCGGGCCAGTTCCTGACGGCGTCGCCGGTGGCCGGTGAGGAAGTCGTTGACGGCCTCGGTAGTGAGCTGCTTCAGGCGCCCGGCCCCAGCGTCGCCAACCTGCTCGGCGACCTGTTCCGGGGTGGTGCCCCGGCACAGGGCCGCGGTGGACAGCAGCGCGGAGACCCCGGGGCGGGTTGCTGGGTCGAAGGTGATCCGACGCTCGGCGTCGGTGACGGTACGCCGGATCACCGCCGCGGTCTCCTCGGCGGTCATCGACAGGGCGATGGTGTTGCCGTAGCTCTTGGACATCTTCCGCCCGTCCAGTCCCGGTACTTCCGGGGCGGCGGTGAGCAGGGCCTCGGGGACGGGGAAGACGTGCCCGTAGCGGTCGTTGAAGCGCCGGGCGATGACCCGGGTGATTTCCACGTGGGGCAGATTGTCCTTGCCCACGGGCACGAGGTTGCCCTTGCAGAAGAGGATGTCGGCGGCCTGGTGCACCGGATAGGTCAGCAGCAGCCCGCTCAACGCCCGGCCGGAGGCGGCGGCCTCGGCCTTGACCGTGGGATTGCGGTGCAGCTCGGCCTCGGTGACCAGGCTCAGGAAGGGCAGCAGCAGCTGGTTCAGCGCCGGTATCGCCGAGTGGGTGAAGATCGTGGTGCGCTGCGGGTCCAGCCCGGCGGCCAGGTAGTCCAGCACTGCACTGTGCACGTTCTCCTGCACGCGGGCGGTGGTGTCGCGGTCGGTGATGACCTGGTAGTCGGCCAGCACCATGAACGTCTCCACCCCGGCCTGCTGCAGCCGGAGGCGTTCGACGATGCTGCCGAAGTAGTGGCCCAGGTGCAGAGCCCCGGTGGGGCGTTCCCCGGTGAGCACCCGGAAGTTCTCCGGGGCCTGGTCGATGGTGCGGGTCAGTTCGGCTGAGCGCTGCTCGGCGACGGCGAACGAGTCCATGTGCGTGCTCCTGTCAGACAAGGAGCTGCACGCAAGGCCGTGATGGTGGGGCACGGGCTGCTGTGCAGCCCGTGGTCGTGCTTCAACCGGCTGCTATCGCAGCCACCACCACGCCAGACGGTTGAAGATCATGCCCATACTCTACGCACACGGCGCACCAACCACCGTGGGGAGCAAGGGCGGGTGGCTCACCGCCACCACTCGCTTTACATATGGCCGGTTAGCGGCAGACCGTGGGGCGGTGGAGGCTCCTCCATCGGCTGACACTGCTTCTGGTGACAGAGTCCTGCTCGCGCTCATCCACGACGGCTGCGCTTGCGCTTAGATCAATTCGGCATGGGGGCCCTCATGGACGGCGAGGTAGATCCTGTTGCGCAGCTCGTTGGCCTCGGCGGACGTAAGTGTCCGCAGGAGCGGGCGGATGTGGATCCGGATCAGCGCGTTGCTCTGGCCGGCGTTGATGCCGAGGCGCTCACGAGCTGTGACCGGAAGCTCCGCACATCGCGTCAACGACAGGACCTCGACGGTTTCGAGGAGGTCCGCGTCCTTGCCCAGGGCTGTCCGGACCCGGTCACCGATGGTCTCGCCGTCTTCGCTGTCGTCGAGCACGACGGAGATGTCCCGACGCGTCCCGGGGAGCAGCGAGACCTGCTGCCAGGGCTGCAGGTCGAGCATCTGGGCTGCGATGCGCGGCTCCGAGGAGCGCAGGTAGCGGATGTCCGGGATCGACTTGCGCAGCATCAGGGCCCGTTCCAGCCCCATGCCCAGGGCCAGTCCGGACCACTTCTCCGGGTCCAGGCCCGAGCCGCGCAGCACCTCGGGGTGGATGCGCCCGCATTCGGCGAGCTCGAGCCACTCGCCCTTCAGGTTCACGTCCACCTGTCGTCCGCCGAGCGTGTACGGGTGCTCGACGTCGGTGATCTGCCATTGCGCCCCCGGCAGGACCGCTTCGACGACCGTGGTGATCATTTCGAGCAGGTCCTGATCGGTGGTCTGCGATGTGGACCGGATGCGCCACAGGTCGACCTGATGTGGTTCCCCCACGTGCGTGCGGTCGACGACGTCGCGCCGGTAGACGAGGCCTGGGACGACGAGGAGTTCGTCGACGTCGGACCGGCCGCGGTAGTCCTGCAGGGCCCTGGGCAGCTCCGCGCTGGTGTGGGTACGCAGCACCACGGTGGGCGAGACGTAGCGGGTGTACCGCTGTGCTCTGGTGATGTCACCGCGGTCGTAGCCCAGACGGTCGTAGTTGTCACGGACGGCAACGAGAGGTGGATTGCGGACCTGGCGGACGGAGCTGCCCCATTGGTGCTGCAGCGCGGTGACGAGATTCTCCAGCAGAAGCTGCATCGAGTGCGCCCCTTGTGCCGGGTCGCTGAGGTCACGCAGGCTCAGCGCGCGGGCAAGCTGGTCAGGGCTGAGGTACGAGAGTGCCGACATGGAAGTCTCCTGAGGCGGTTGGGCCGATGCTGGGAATAGAAATTCCCCCGGCCGTGCCTGCGGAGACTAGGCGGCTTGGAAAGGCGCGCTCACCACCCCGCGGCCACTGAACGGCCGGGGGTGAAGAAATCGCTGAACACGCTCCATGCGGTTAAGGGTAGCAACGATGACCAGCACCGGCACCTGTGCCGACTGCTGACCGCAGCCCTGAAGCGCCCGGTCCCGATGGCGGCACGGGCAGAGCCGGCCACCCGTGAAGGAGCGATGAGGTGGACCATGGACCAGTTCAGTGGCCCGTCAGCAGGGGGGGGGTGAGTGATCGTCTCCAGGAAGGAGGGGGGTCCGCCAGCACCGGCCGGAACGCCCTGGCCGACCTCGTCATGGTGGGTCCCCCCGGTGGGTCCCCCCTGCGCGGCGTGCCCATTGGGAAGGAAGCCGGGCATGCCAGGATCCAGGTGGAAAGCTTGGTGCGGGCGGGGGTCCCGGTGGGTCCCGACGAGGCAGCCTGTCTCCGCGGCACGGGAACTCTAGGGGCCGGCGCGGGTACCGTCCTCCGGCTACTGTGCCGTGCCTTTGTCGAAGAGGAACCGGGCCACCGCCTGGGCGGACTCGGTGAGATCGCCGTCGTTCCCTTCACTAATCGCTCCGCCGAGCCACAGGTCTGCGAAGCCGTGCACGAGGGACCAGGCGGCCAGGGCGGCGACCTTCGGATCCGATCCCACCACTTCGGGTGGCAACGTCGCGATCCCGGCGGAGAGCGCCTCGGCGGCGGCGGCGCGCGCCTGGACGACGTCGGCACGGGAGGCCTCGTAGAGATCCGGGCGGAACATCACCTGGGTGTGCCCCCGGTGCTCCACGGCGAAGTGCACGTAGGCGACACCGACCTCGAGGAAGCTGCCGGTGCCTTCGAGCACCTCGGTGAGGTGATCCGCGAGCAGCTGGAACCCCTCCGCCGCCAGCGTCGTCAGGAGCCCGGCTTTGTTGCCGAAGTGATAGGCCGGAGCCGCGTGGGAGACCCCCGCCCGGCGCGCCAGGTCTCGCAGGCTCACCTGGGAGGGCCCCACCTCGAGCACGGCCTGGACAGCGGCATCGAGCACCGCGCGGTGGAGGTCGCCGTGGTGATAAGTGCGGGGGGTCATTCCTGCACCCTACCCCATATCTAGGCATTGACAAGATTCTGCCGGAGGCGCAGTCTTGTCAGTGACAAGATAGAACGCCACGGAGGGAACCATGTCGGTCCTGCTCGTCTTCCTCGCCGCAACCCTGGCAACGCTCGGCGTCGCCGCACTCCTCGGGCGCCGCCGCCTGCGGGAGTCAGCACCCCTGGCCCTGCGCGCAGGTCTGGCGGTGATGTTCCTCGTCACCGGGGTCTCCCACTTCGCGGGTCTGCGCGACGATCTCGTCGCGATGGTGCCGCCGGTGCTGCCCCACCCCGAGCTGCTCGTCACGGTCACCGGGGTGCTGGAGCTCGCCGGTGCGCTCGGGCTGCTGCTGCCACGCACGGCCGCATGGGCCGCCGGTGGGCTGGCCCTGCTGATGGTGGCGATGTTCCCCGCCAACGTCCACGCCGCCACCACCGGTCTGACGCTGTCCGGGGAACCGGCCACCGCCCTGCTGCCGCGTGCCGCCATGCAACTGCTCTACATCGCAGCCGCCGTCGCCGTGGTGATCACGCACTGGCGCCGAGCGGTGCTCGGCGACTCGCTGGGAAGGCTCATCACCGTCCTGCCCCGGGCGCACGGGCCCGCCGCGGCGATGCACGAGGAGGTTCCCACCGCCGGCATCGTGCTGATCTCCCGACTCCGGCTGCGCTCGGCCAGGCACGTGCCGGGCTTCCTGCTCGCTTCGCTGCGGCTGCGGCGGGCTCTGCGACTCGCGCCCGGGGCCCTCTGGCTCGATCTCGCCGCCCAGCCGCTGACCGCCACCTTCTGGACCTGGTCCGGCTGGACGGACGAGGACGCGATGCGCCGCTACACCCGCTCCGCACTCCATGCCCACGTCATGCGGACCTACCGGCCGCACCTGCAGGAGTCGACCTTCCGCACGCTCCCCGCCGCGCAGGCACCCACGACGTGGCCGGAGGTCAGAGGAATGCTCGACGCCACGACCGCCGAGCGGTAGCCCACGACAGTGGTCGCAGCGGGGCCCCTGCCGGAATCACTCCGGTAGGGGCCCCCGCTGAGTCCATGAACCGTGGTGCCGCGGAATGGGTGGCCCGTGGGTGACTCACTCGGTGGGACCGCCCCTGAACTTTCCTTTGGGATGGCAAGGTAGCCATACACACTGTGCTTTACATGTGGCCGGTTACAGGCGCGTCCTTGGGGGCCTTCCTCGTCAGGGTGCGCCGTGCGGGGGTAGGCCCAGTCCTCCTGGGCGTGCTGGCCGTACTTGCACGCTCCTCACAGGGATGCTGTCACTGAAGAGCGATGGATCAGGAGTCGTCGTCCTGGCTCCACAGCCAATGCAGGTAGATGGCGCCCCATCCCGGGCCCAGGGCGTCCATCAGGGCGTTGGCCACCGTGCGGGCGTCCACCCAGGGGTAGCGCTGGCCGATCCGCGTCGCTTCCTGGCAGATTCTTTCCGGATCGTGGCCCTCGTGGTGAAGGGCGAGGGCGGCTTCACCGACCCGGACCTCGAAGAGCCGTCGATCCGTCAGGGGCACGGGCTCAAAGGTGATAGACATCAGGCTCCCTCAGAACAACGATCGCCCCAGGGAGCCGGAGTTGCTCCCACGAGCAGCTCCGCAAATGGTGGAGACATAGTAAGCAACATCACACTCGAATGGCTATTCGAGGCTTTAGCTCATGTGGTAGGTACCATGATGCTCTCGCCGGCCCCTTTCTCTGAAAGCGGCGTTGCCGTCGGCGTTCGGCATGCGGGCCTCATCGGCGTTCGCTCATGAGCTCCGCTTGTTCACTTGACCGCCCCCACGGTGTAAAAGAAACTAGATATGTAAAGCGAGCTGTACACCTTGAGGGAGGGCCGACCATGACGATCGAGCAGACGCGCACGAAGTGGGGACGTACGAAGTTCGGAACCGGCCGCACACCGGCGATGGCCATCGCCGTTCCCTTCGGGCTGATCCTCGGAGTTGCGGGGGGCTGGCTGTCCGTTCTCGTGGGCGTCACCGCATCGAATCCTGCAGTGGGTTTTTGGGTGTTCACCTCCTGCCTCACGATGCCGGCCGTTGCCCTGGTGTACGTCCTCGTCGTCGACCGTGACACGCTCCGGGGAGCAGCTGAACGGCCCGACGACTCCATCGAATCCGGGTGGTACGACATGGCCGCTTCGGGGTCCTTCGGGGATCTCATCCTGGTGCTCGGACTTGCGTCGATCGTCCTGACGTTCATCCCCAGGGACTTTCTCGTCGATCTGAAGCTCGTCCTTCCCGCAGTGGTCGCAGGGTGCTTCGCCTCCTTCGGGATCCGATACCTGGTACTGCGGCGGAAAGGCTGATGTGAGAAACCTGGTCAACGAGTCGCGTCAACGCCTGGGGTGGTCGCAGCAACGGCTCGCCGACGAGCTGGGCGTCTCACGCCAGACCATCATCTCCATCGAACGCGGACGGTTCGACCCATCACTACCGCTGGCCTTCCGGCTCGCAGCAGCTTTCGACAGCACCATCGAGGACCTCTTCTTTCCCGATGACCAGTCATAACCCCCACGCCTTTGCCCACCTCATTGAGAGAAAGAGCCCGCTGAGGGTTCCTCAATGCCGCAGAGCTGTAACAGCGGTTCTCCGGCCAGGCGAGGTGGCGGGCAGACTGTGCTTATGAGTCTCTCCCGTCCTGAGCATCCGTCCATGGCTGATCGACTGACTCGTCTGGCCGGTCAGGCCCCGGCCGCGGTCGGCCTGGGCTCGTCACCCGGAGACGGTGACGAGGTGCGTCTGCTGGGGCAGGGGGAGAGCTTCGCGGCGTGGTTGCTGGAGGCCGGCGGGCAACGGGTGGTGGTGCGGATCGCCCGGCGTCCGGTGGAGGAGCTGCCGCGGCCGATGCGGGAGGAGTTCCACGGACTCGGCCTGGTCCTGGCCGGTATCGGACCGCAGGCGCTGGTGCTCGAGGAGTCGGCGGACAACCCGTTGGGCGCCCCGTACATGGTGGTCACCTTCGTGCCCGGCCGTGTCCTCCCACCGGGGGAGTGGACCCCGGCCCTGATCCGGGCCCACGTCCAGCAGATGGCTCGCCTGCATGCCCAGCGCTTCGAGCGCTGCGGAGACCTCACCGCCGAGACGGGAGAGCGCCGGGCGAAGGTGGACATCGACGGACAGTTCACTGCCGGGCTGGACTGGTGGGCGGACAACCACCCGGCCGTGCTGGCCGAGCCCGACGTGACACGACTGGCGCGGGAAGTGGGGGCGTATCTGCGCGGCGCACAGAAGACCTTTGACCGGTTGGAGTCCTTCGCTGTGATCCACGGGGATCTGTTGCTGCCCAACATCCTCGTCGACGGGGACACCGGGGTGCGCTACATCGATTGGGAGTGGTCGGAGATCGGGGACCCCGCCCAGGACCTCGCCTATCTCGGCGGGCAGATCACCGTGGAGCCGTGGCACCTGCCCATGACCCGGGCCCAGACCCGGGACCTGGTCGAGGCCTACCTGGCGGCCAGCGAGCACCGGGCGGCCACGGGCACCGTCGACGAGGTGCTGGTCCGCCGTGACGCCTGGGAGATCTACGAACGGTTCCTCACGTCCCTGCACCACCGCAGCCTCCTGGCTGGCCGCCCCGACCTGACCGAACAGGAGCGGAACATGTACACCAATGCGGTTACCCACGTCACCCGGGAGTTGGGTCGCCGGCTCGGCTGAGGCCCTCCGGATAGGGTCGTGCCATGGAAGAGGAGATGTTGACCGGCGGCAACTCCACCACCGTCGTGCGGGTCGACGACACTGTCCGTCGCACTGTCGGGCCCTGGACCACGGCGGTGCACCAGTTACTGGTCCGGTTGCGGGCGGAAGGGGTCACCGAGGTTCCGGAGTCTCGCGGGGTGGACGAGGACGGTCGGGAGGTCCTGTCCTACATCGTCGGGGTGGTGCCCGGTTATCCGTTGTCCGAGTGGGTGTGGGCGGATACGGTCCTGGTGGCGGCAGCGCAGCTGATGCGCCGGATCCACGACGCGTCCACCGCGCTGGTGGGGGAGGACCTGGTCTGGCAGCTGCCCACCCACCACCCGGTTGAGGTGATCTGTCACAACGACTTCGCTCCGTACAATCTGGTGTTCCGCAACGGTCGGCTGCGCGGGGTGATCGACTTCGACACGGCCTCCCCGGGCCCGCGAATCTGGGACCTGGCCTACTTGGCCTACCGGTTGGTGCCGCTGACCGATGACGCGCACGACGGCGGCCCGCCCACACCCGACCGTGCGGGCCGCTTACAGTTGCTGATCGACTCCTACGAGATGCCCTACGAGCCCGCGGAGCTGCTGGCTGCGGTGGCGGCACGTCTGGAAGAGCTCGCGGCGTTCACCGACGCACGAGCCGCCGAGACCGGCCGGGACGACTTCGCCGAGCACGCCGCGATGTATCGCCGCGATCGTGACCGGGTGCTGGCCACCGGTTGACACTCACCTGGGTGACGCACCGCCCGCAGCGGTGGTCACTGATAGGTTCCCCACCATGAAGACGGTGTGAGCGCCTGCCCTGTGAACGACGAATCCTCGAGTACGTCAGGAGCACCACCATGGCTCACGCTTCTTCCACACGCCCGCTGCGGGGCAGAACCGCTCTGGTCACCGGGGTCTCCCGCCGCCGCGGCATCGGTTACGCGGTGGCCGTTGAGCTCGCCTCCCTGGGGGCCAGTGTGTTCTTCCACCACTACAGCCCCCATGACGCGGACCAGCCCTGGGGCGATGACGACCTCGATGCGGTACGCGCCGGCATCCGGGCCGCTCTGCACGATGGTGCCCTCGCCGGCGACGTCTCCGCGGACTTGAGGGACCCGGACACCGCTGAAAACCTCGTCGAGCAGGCCCACGCCCTGACCGGGCGCCTGGACATCCTCGTCTGCAACCACGCCCGCAGCGGCGGCGACGGGTCCATCCTGGACATGACCGCCGAGACCCTGGACGCCTTCTGGGACACCAACACCCGCTCCACCCTGCTGCTGACCCGGCACTTCGCCCACCGCCACGCCGCCACGACTGCTCGATCCGCCTCAGCGCGGCCCGGCGACCGCATCGAAAGGGCCGGGCCGGTCGATGAACGGGCGGCGGGCCGGGTGTTCTGGATGACCTCGGGCCAGGGCGAGGGGCCGATGCGCGGTGAGGTCGCCTACGCCACCAGCAAGGCCGCTCTGGCAGAGGTAACACCCACGGTGGCCGCGGAACTGCTCGAGCTCGGAATCGTGTTGAACACCATCAACCCGGGCCCGGTCAACACCGGCTACCTCGACCCCGGGACCACCGACCGCTCCCTGGAAGAGATCGAGGCATGGCGACAGGCCACCCCCTTCGGCCGCTGGGGGCACCCGAGAGATCCCGCGCGGCTGATCGGGTGGCTGGCCACCGACCAGGGAGTGTGGGTCGCCGGTCAGGTCATCACCACCGACGGAGGCATGAGCCTGACCTGAGCCCATGGCCATGCCCTGTCTTGCACCGGTTCCTGATGGAGGATCAAGGCTATGAAGTTCTCGCGGGAGACGGTGGGACAGTCGGGGACGCGGATCAGTTATCTGGACACCGGCGGCAACGCCCCGGTGGTGGTGTTCCTGCACGGGCTGGCCGGCAGCGCGCAGGAGTTCATTCCCTCGGCCGAAGCGCTGTGGCCCGAGTACCGGTGTGTGCTGGTGGATCAGCGTGGGCACGGACACAGCACCCGCGTGCCGTCGGACATGGGCCGGCAGGCTTTCGTCGACGACGTCGCAGCGGTGATCGATGTGGTCGCCTCGAGTCATCCCGTGGTGCTGGTGGGTCAGTCCATGGGAGCGCACACTGCGTTGCTCACCGCCGCTGCACACCCTCAGCGGGTGGCCGGTCTGGTGCTGCTGGAAGCCGACGTGCACGGCGGGGACCTGGAGGAGGCAGGGGCTTTGGGTGCATTCTTCCGCTCGTGGCCCACGCCCTTCGGATCAATGGCCGATGCCACCGAATTTCTCGGTGACAGTGCCTTGGCCCGGGCCTGGGTGGCGGATCTTCAACACACTGGCGACGGGTTTCGTCCTCGGTTCGACGCGGCGGTCATGCAAGCCGTCCTCGAGGCCGTGCACGTTCCGCGCTGGGAGGAGTGGAAGGCGGTGACGGCCCCGACCACGGTGGTCTTCGCCGCGGACTCGATGTTCACCCCCGCACGGAAGGACGCGCTCATCGCTGCCCGCCCAGGAACTTGGCGGATCGATCTGCCCCGTGGGACCCATGATGCTCATCTGGACGCCTCCGAAGAGTGGATCACCGTATTGCGCGAGGCCCTGAGGGGCATGTCCTGACCGGGACGCCAACGCGTCGGGGTCGTACTCAGCGTCCGTGCGTGGCCGAATACCGGGTCGCTCCGATGGTTGCCTCTACTGGTGGGTGGTTGCGGTGCCGGCCAGGCGTTCTACCGTGGCTGTCGCTCGGGTGAAGCGTTGGAGTTCATCGTCCGGGATCCGCCCACCGATGCCGACGAGCTCTGCGGATGCGACGAGTCGGAAGATCAGGGCGCGGACCATCATTTGAATCCACTGTTCTTTGGGGCGGCCAATGACGGCGGCGGGGACGTCGCCGGGGTAGTAGAGGAGACCGTCGGCGGCGACGATGGCCTCGGCGTAGGCTGTCGGGCGCCAGTAGGGGGAGAAGTCGATAATCACTGGGTCGTGGTTCTCGGCGAAGAGCGCGTTGCCGGTCAGATCCCCATGAATCAGCTGGGACGGCATCTCTACCGGGCGCCGTAGGCCGAGAAGCCCGTTGTAGACCGTGCGCGCTTCGGGGGCGACGTCGATGGTTTGCTCTGCCCAGGCGACACGGTCGGCCACCGCCCAGGGGTTCGAGCGGCGGGCGAGGAAATCGGGACGCGGCATTTGGGCCAGGGCTCTGTGGAACGCCCGGGCGGCGATGATCAGTGGCTCCCACCGGCCCTGTGGCCCTGTTGTTCCTTCAACCAGTCCGGTAGCCGTCCATCCGTGAGCGACATAGGCGCCGGTGCCGGCGCGCAACGGCGCTGGCACATCGAAGCCAGGCTCCTGGGCAAGACCGTCCATGAGCGCGGACGCCCACTGTGCCTCGATCGGGTCTTCCGTCGGTTTGAGCACCACTGCACCGACCCGAAAAGCTCGCCCCTGTCCGCCGGGCACAGGGTGGACTCTGTCGGTGAGCCCGAACGCTTCAAGCACTTCAGGAGGCGGAGACGGCGGGGGAGCGTGCATGTCGGCCATGTTATCCAGGACAGCGCAGTTCTGGCCCGTACCGGGAGTGCCCTGGCCGTGCGGGGTGGGCTCGGCGGAGAGTCTGGGGCTGCTGCCGGGTGGGTAGAGTGGGGGCCATGATGCTCAACCGTCTGGCGTGGTGGTGGCTGCGATAGCAGCCGGTTGACGCATGTTCACGGGTTGCACAGCAGCCCGTGCCACTTCGGCGGTCTTGTGTGCAGCTTCCGACCTTCGAGGAGTACGCACATGGAGTCATTCGCCGCCGCCGAGCAGCGCTCGGCCGAACTGACCCGGGCCATCGGCCGGACCCCGGAGGCATTCCGGGTCCTCACCGGGGAACGCCCGACTGGGGCCTTGCACCTGGGCCATTACTTCGGCAGCATCGTCGAACGCCTCCGTCTGCAACAGGCGGGGGTGGAGATCTTCTTGGTGTTGGCTGACTACCAGGTAATCACCGACCGTGACACCACCGCCCGCGTGCAGGAGAACGTGCACAGCGCGGTGCTGGACTACCTGGCCGCGGGCCTGGACCCGCAGCGGACGACGATCTTCGCCCACTCTGCCGTGCCGGCGCTGAACCAGCTGCTTCTGCCGTTCCTGAGCCTGGTCACCGAGGCCGAGCTGCACCGCAACCCCACCGTCAAGGCCGAAGCAGCCGCCTCCGGCCGGGCGCTGAGCGGGCTGCTGTTGACCTATCCGGTGCACCAGGCCGCGGACATCCTCTTCTGCAAGGGCAATTTGGTGCCGGTGGGCAAGGACAACCTGCCCCATGTGGAGATCACCCGCGTCATCGCCCGCCGCTTCAACGACCGCTACGGGCACGCCTTCCCCGTTCCCGAGGCCCTGCTCACCGCCACCCCGGAAGTGCCGGGGCTGGACGGGCGGAAGATGTCCAAGAGCTACGGCAACGCCATCGCCCTGTCGATGACCGCCGATGAGACCGCAGCGGTGATCCGCCGCACCGTCACGGACTCCGAGCGTCGGATCACCTTCGCCCCGGACACCCGCCCCGGGGTCTCAGCCCTCCTTTCAACGGCCGCCCTGTGCTTGGACACCACCCCGCAGGCGCTAGCCGAGCAGATCGGTGACGCCGGCAGCGGACGCCTCAAACAGGTGACCACCGAGGCGGTCAACGAGTTCCTCGCCGGCCACCGGCAACGGCGGCAACAGCTAGCCCAGGACCCCGAGGTCGCCCTACGGGTATTGAAGCGAGGGAACGACCGCGCCAACGAGATCGCCAACAACACGCTAGACGAGGTCAGGAAGGCCATGGGAACCGTCTACTAGAACGCCGACACGGAGTGATTGCCATAAACCAGGCTTGAAGCGCGATCAGATGAAATCTGATCGCGCTTCAGCTCCCTTCCGCTTTACATATGGCCCGGCTACCGGACGTTTCCCAGGGCCGCGACCCTGCGCTAAGGGTTCCTGCCAGGGCACCAGGTCTTCACCTTGGCATGAGCATTATATTTCTCATACGCTGAGGTGTGTGTGGCACACCTTCTTTCGTACCGGCGGAAACAGGCTCCGCGTCAGTCGCCCCGAACTGATCCTGATCGGCATCACCATGATCTGGGGGGCGACCTTCCTGATCATCCATGTGGCAATGGCCCACACCGGCCCGTTGTTCTTCGTTGGGGTCCGCTTCGTGGTGGCCGGGTTGATCGGGGCGGTGGTGTTCTGGCGCGTGCTGCGGGGCATCACCTGGCAGGAGATCGGCGCCGGTGCGGTGATCGGGACGTCGATCTTCTTCGGTTACGGCCTGCAGACGGTGGGGCTGCAGACGATCACGGCCAGCCAGTCGGCGTTCATCACTGCCTTGTACGTGCCGATGGTGCCTCTGCTGCAGTGGGTGTTGCTGCGCAAGGCCCCGGCGGTGATGACCCTGGTCGGGGTGGCGTTCGCCTTCGCGGGGTTGGTGTTGCTGGCTGGTCCGGACGCCGGGTTGGGTGGGCTGAGCCCCGGGGAGACGCTCACGTTGTTCAGTGCGGTGGCCTGCGCGGTGGAGATCGTGCTCATCAGTCGTTTCGCCGGCACGGTGGATGCCCGCCGGGTCACCGTGGTGCAGGTGCTGATGGCCGGGTTGCTGTCCTTCGCGATGATGCCCGTGACCGGCGAACGGGTTCCGGGGTTCTCCTGGGTGTGGCTGGTGGCCGGGGTCGGGCTCGGGGCGGCGAGCATCCTGATTCAGTGGGCGATGAACTGGGCGCAGCGCTCTGTGTCGGCCACCCGGGCCACCGTCATCTACGCCGGGGAACCGGTGTGGGGCGGGATTATCGGGCGTATCGCCGGGGATCGCCTGCCGGGCCTGGCGATCCTGGGGGCCGTGCTGATCGTCGTCGGTGTCCTGGTCAGCGAGCTGCGCCCCAAGGATCTGACGCTCCGACCGCGTCCCGCCCCTGAGTCCGATCAGGGCGCGGACCGGGAAGGCCTTGAGGTCAGGTGACGGACGTCGACGCTCGAGCAGCCCAAAGGTCCACTCGCTCGGTGCAGGCCGACTCAGTAGGAGGCGACTGGACCAGGGCCGCCGGCAACGGCCCGGCCTGGCCGAGCCGCCAGCGGAAGCGCCCCAGAGCGCAGCGTGCCGATGAAAGCGCGCAGTACCATCAGGGCGCACCAGGTGAGAACGCCGCATTGCCGGTGCCCACCATGTTGCTCACCGGAGGAGGAACGGATGGCCACCCGTGAGAAAGGTGAAGCCACCGCGGAGTTCGTCGCCACGGTCGGCCGACAGATCCGCCAGCAGCGCCAGCACCGGGGGTGGAGCGTCCAGGAGCTCTCCGACCGCGCCAGGGTGAGCCGGCGGATGCTGACCCAGATCGAGCTGGGCCAGGCGAATCCCAGCCTGGTGACCGTCGACCACATCGCCCACGCCCTGGGCACCGACTTCGTTTCCCTCGCCATGCCCCCCACCACCCCCGCGGAAGAAGCCAGCGGGGGGCGACTCGGGGCAGCGGTGCGCGTGTGGAGCTCGGACCGTGGCAGCGAGGCCGTGCTGCTCCTCGCCACCGAGAGCGTTCCCCGCACCGAACTATGGTCCTGGCGACTGGCCCCGGGGGACACCTACCACGCCCAGCCGGACACGGCCGGGACCGAAGAACTGCACCAGGTCCACGCCGGGGAACTCATCATCATCACCAGCGGGTCCGCCCTGGTCCTGCGCGCCGGAGAGGCCGGCCGCATCCGCAGCGACCAGCGCTACACCTACCGCAACGACAGCGACACCTGGACCGAATTCACCCGCGTCGTCACCGGAGCCTAGGCGCACCCCACCACGGACCCGGTGCCACAGGCTGCCCCCGCCGGGCGCCATTGGCTGGTGGGTTCCGAGAGAGCCGAAATATCCTGGGCCGGTCATCCAGGTCGACCCCAGCGGGCAGGAGCTACGGCTACAGCCCCTCCGATGCTTTCCGCGGACGGTTCAATCGTTGGGGCAGCCTTAGGCCTTCCCGTCGGGGCGGTACAGCAAATGGGCGCCCGGTGCTTTACATATGGCCCGGTTAGCGGCCGCTGTCCACGAGAACGACGCTGCAATCGGGGTACCTCCGGGGTCTGTTGGGCCTGGTCCGGGCTGGGGTCGGCGTCTTGCGGAGGCGCTGCTGTTCTGGCCAGTCCGAGTCGCTGAGGGAGCTCCTGAAGGTGCTGACATCATGGCGTCATGGACGATAACGCCACACAGACCTCGAAGACCGTGCGAATCGACGGACGCCGGCTCACCGGAGTGACCAACACGGCCGAGGGTGAGGTTGGTTCCACCACGATCTTCACCTATCACCAGGAGGGCGGCACGGTCTGGGCGGTCTACGCCGGAGGAGCGGTCCGCAAGGGGTTTCTGGTGGGCACGCGCGCCGACGACACTCTGGCGTTCCGCTATGCCCATCTCAATGTGTCGGGTGAGACCGCCAGCGGAAAGTGCCTGTCCACGATCGAAGTACTCGCTGATGGCCGAGTCCGGTTCCATGAGTCCTGGGCATGGGAGTCCCGAACGGGCACGGGCACCAGTGTCGTGGAGGAGATCGGGTAGTTCCGAGGGCACATGCTCGATCTGCGGAGGTTCAGCACTCCGCCAGTGGCACGGATGGGGTGGCCAGAGAACCAGCGCAGGTGTCTTCCGGGTCTGCGTCGCTGCGATGAGCGTTGGTCATATGCTGCGGGTTGCCACGGTCGAAGAGCGGGGCCGGGGCGAGCCCTCCTGCGGTGCCGGTGGACGAATCCGATGGCTCCGTGCACGGCTCCCGGGATCCGATTGACGCCGTTCACCACGCCGTTGATGATGCCCGCCCCCAGGCGGGCGTCATCTTCTCCGCGCACAATGCTCTCGATGACGCCCTGGTCTTCCGCCGGGACATCACTGAGCCCGCGATGAAGGCCGGGCGGCTGGCCGTCACAACCTGTCACAAACCCGGCCCGACGTCGGCCGAGCGCGACCGCCCGGCCCGAGTATGTCCCGACGTGTGGTTTTGTGACGGCCGCCCCCACCGTCCGTTGGACTACGGAGCCGTCCATCGAGTGGGATGAGCACACCACACCATCCAGAGCGGCCGAGAGATCTGGCTCGACGACGCCGCAGCAACCAGCCAGCCGATCCTGGGACACCGGGACCGGCGGGCACGGTGCTACCGCCAGGACCGATGGAGGATCGCATGAATCACCACGCCACCCAACAGGTCCACGCCGGCTACGAGCCCGAGGCCCCCTACCGGCCGGTGGCCGTGCCCATCCATCAAACGGCGGCCTACCGCTTCCCCGATCACGCCACGGCCGCCTCGATGTTCCGGCTGGAGACTCCCGGGTTCACCTACAGCCGCACGGGCAACCCCACGGTCGCCGTGTTCGAGAACCGACTGGCGGTCCTGGAGGGCGGGATCGGGGCCATCGGCACCGCCACGGGACAAGCCGCCGTCGCGCTGTCCCTGCTGACCCTGCTCCACGACGGCAAGCACGTGGTCGCCTCCAGCCAGCTCTACGGCGGGACGGTGGACCTGCTGACGGACACCTTCGCCGGCTTCGGCATCGAGGTCACTTTCGCCGACCCGGCCGACCCGCAAGCCTGGGGCGCGGCGATCCGGCCGGATACCCGCGCGTTCTTCCTGGAGTCCATCACCAACCCGCTGGCCACCGTGCCGGACCTGCCGGCGCTGGCGGAGATCGCCCACGCCTCCGGGGTCCCGGTCGTGGTGGACAGCACTTTGGCGACGCCGGTCCTGTACCGGCCACTGGAACATGGTGCCGACGTGGTGGTGCACTCCGCCACGAAGTTCATCGGCGGGCACGGGGCCGTCCTCGGCGGGGCGATCGTGGACGGCGGCACCTTCGACTACGGCGCAGCCCCGCAGCGGTGGCCCCAACTGACCCGGCCCAAGGCCCGCTACGGCGGACAGGCACTCATCGACCGCCACGGCCGCGGCGCCTACCTGGCGCTGGCGCGCAGCAAGTTCCTGCACGACCTCGGCCCCTCCCTCGCCCCGGCCAGCGCCGCCCAGTTCATCCAGGGCCTGGAAACCCTCGCCGTCCGCATCACCCGGCAGGAGGAGACCGCGCGAACGGTCGCCGAGCACCTGGCCCGGCACCCCACCGTCGGGCGCGTCCACCACCCGGCGATCCCCGGACATCCCAGCGCCGCCCTCGCCGCGAGGGACTTCCCGCACGGCACCGGCGCGGTGTTCTCCTTCGACCTGGCCGCCGGCCCCGATGCCATCGGCCCGTTCATCGACGCTCTGGAGCTGTTCCAGCTCGTGGCGAACATCGGGGACGTGCGCTCCCTGGTCAGCCACCCGGCGACCATGACGCACTGCCGGCTCACCCCCAACCAACGCCGGGTCGCGGGCATCGCTGAGACCACGATCCGGCTGTCCATCGGACTGGAGTGTCCCGAGGACCTGATCGCCGACCTCGACCGGGCGCTGGCCACCGTACCGGCCTCGGCCCTGACCGGGGAGGCGCGCTGAGATGACCTTCCTGAACGACACAGCACAGACGGACACTGCACCGACGGCCCCTCGGGGCTTCAACACGACAGCGGTGCACGCCGGCCAGGCACCGGACCCTCTGACCGGGGCGGTCGTGTCGCCGATCTACCAGACCAGCACCTTCGTGCAGAACGGCATCAGCGTGCTGCGCGGCGGCCACGAGTACAGCCGGGGGTCCAACCCGCCCCGGACCGGTCAGCGCCGCGTCACCGCTGGGGCCCGCGCGGCTCGGGGAACCGGCAGCCCGGAACCCTGGATCGACGTCGTCCGGGCAACGCCGGGGGTGCCAGGAGCATGACTGAGGCGACCTTCGGGAGGGCAGTGCACGAGCAGCGGGGAACGACGTTCGAGATGAGTGCGGATCTGGGAGGCAGGCCCCCGGGCAACAGTGAGGAATCGATGCATCAGACCACCACGCCGAACGACTTCACGTTCGATATCAGCACGACCCGCTTCGATGAGGACTACTGCCCGTCGACCAGTTCCCGAAGCACGACGAACTTCGCGAACCTGGCCCGCGGCGAGAACCGTCGGCAGAACCTCCGAAACACCCTGACAATGATCAACAATCGCTTCAACGACCTGGCCCACTGGGACAATCCCAGCCGGGATCGCTATGCCGTGGAGATCGAGATCGTCTCCGTGGACCTGCACTTCGCCGCCGACGGCGACGACGCGGTGTTCCCCCTGATCGAGGTCCTCGACGTGCAGGTCCTCGACACGCTGTCCAACGTGCACATCGACGGGATCGTGGGGAACAACTTCTCGTCCTACCTCCGGGACTATGACTTCAGCGTGGTGCTGCCGGAACACCACGCGAAGGCGCCCCGGTCCAGCATCCCCGATGACTTCGGCGAATTGCACGGGAAGCTCTTCACGCACTTCCTGGACTCCGATGCCTACCGGCAGCGGTTCCCCCAGCCGCCCGTGATCTGCATCAGCGTCTCGAGCACCAAGACGTACCGTCGGCTCGAGAACCACCATCCGATCCTCGGGGTCGAGTATCGGCAGGATGAATCCTCCTTGACGGATCGATACTTCGAGAAGATGGGACTGCGGGTCCGCTACTTCATGCCCCGCGGCGCGGTCGCACCCCTGGCGTTCTATTTCCGCGGTGATCTCCTCAACGACTATTCCAACCTGGCACTCATCGGTCTCATCAGCACGATGGAAGCGTTCCAGAAGATCTATCGCCCGGAGATCTACAACGCCAATGCGGCGGCGGGCCGGACCTACCGGCCGCGCCTGGAGAGTCGGGACCACTCGGTGACGCAGATCGCCTACGACCGCGAGGAGCGCAGTCAGCTGGCCCTCATGCAGGGGAAGTTCACGGAGGAGCACTTCGTGAAGCCACACCAGACCCTCCTGGAGCAGTGGGCCGCGGCCCACTGCGGACGAGAGACGGAATATCACCGATGAACACACTGTTGCCCACCACCATCGTCGGCAGCCTGCCCAAGCCCTCCTGGCTCGCGGAAGGTGAGACGCTGTGGTCCCCTTGGAAGCTGGAGGGCGAGGAACTGCGCGAGGGCAAGCGGGATGCGCTGAGCCTGGCCGTGGACGAGCAGCGCCAGGCGGGTATCGACATCGTCAGCGACGGCGAACAGACCCGCCAGCACTTTGTCACCACGTTCATCGAACATCTCAGCGGCGTCGACTTCGAACACCGGAAGACAGTGCGGATCCGTGACCGCTACGACGCGAGCGTCCCGACGGTCGTCGGCGCGGTGGGCCGTGAGCGCTCGGTTTTCCTCGACGACGCGAAGGCCCTCCGCGCGCGGACCAGCCGGCCCATCAAGTGGACGCTCCCCGGTCCCATGACCATGATCGACACCCTCTACGACAAGCACTACAGGAGTCGCGAAAAGCTCGCCTGGGAGTTCGCGAAGATCCTCAATCAGGAGGCCAAAGAGCTGGAGGCGGCGGGCGTCGACATCATCCAGTTCGACGAGCCTGCCTTCAACGTGTTCTTCGACGACCTCAAAGAGTGGGGCGTGACCGCGCTGGAGCGAGCGGCCGAGGGACTGCGCAGCACAACGGCCGTGCATATCTGCTACGGCTACGGCATCAAAGCCAATACCGAGTGGAAGGCGACGCTCGGGTCGGAGTGGCGCCAGTATGAGATGTCATTCCCGCTCCTCCAGCAGTCGACGATCGACATGGTCTCCCTGGAACGCCACAACTCCCGCGTCCCGGTCGAACTCATCGAGCTGCTCCGAGGCAAGAAGGTGATGGTCGGGGCCATCGACGTCGCCAGCGACGCGATCGAAACCCCGGAGGAAGTGGCCAGCACCCTCCGGCAGGTGCTCCGGTTCGTCGATGCGGACAAGCTGTATCCGAGCACCAACTGCGGCATGGCGCCACTGTCTCGACAGGTGGCGCGAGACAAAATGATTGCTCTCGCTGCGGGTGCGGAGATCATCAGAGCGGAGCTCTCCGGAGCGATCCCCCTCGAAGTGACAGCAAGCCGGAGCGTTCAAGACCCGGCGGCGAGCCCCGCCTGACGCTCGAGTGGATCGTCCCCGCTAGCGGCCTCGGGAACGGACAGGACCAAACTGCCGCCCCAACCCACTGTCCGACGTGCTGAAGTGCCAAGACGGGCCTGTCGTCATCACGGGCACCATCCTGACTTGCCCGGTGCGGTGGCCCACGACCCGGCCATCGGGGTACGTGCGGGTGTTGCCGCTCTTGAAATGGTTTCAATAGTCTCTCGAAGACGGTCGCCGGGCGCAGATGACAGTGATGGTCAGAGCGACGACAGCGGTGCCCTGCCCGGTGGGTCGGCAGCGGTGATCGCGCGGGTGTCTGCCAAGACACTGGGGCGGGTGGAAGCGGCCAGGGGCACACCTTGGAAGATATCCAGTCGGGGTAATGCACCACCGCTTTACATATGGCCCGGTTAGGGGCCGGCCACGGTAGAAACCTGTACTTTTATCCCCTTGCCGGCTCAGTCGCTTCGGCTACATTGGTGGGCTGCCATGCCGGTATCACCGCAGCCACCCCATTGCAAACAGCCATGTTGCACACAGTCCTGGCCAGGCTTCAGGTTCCCCACTGGCCTCGGCCAACCCGAGTCCGTGCGTCCCTGAAGGAAAGACGTGCAGGGCGTGGGGTATGTCTGCGCGTGCCAGTGCCTGGGCCAGAAGATAGGAGTGCTGCACCGGCACTGATGAGTCGTCGGCGGTGTGCCAGATAAAGAAGGGCGGAGCCGTTGCCGTCACCAAGCGGTCCAGGGACGTTGCGGCCCGTGCCTCGGGACTGGGCTCAGGGCCCAGAAGCTCTCGTTGGCTGCCCTTGTCGGTCTCGAGCTCCATGGACACCACCGGATAACAGAGCATCACCGCGTCGACTCGCTCCGGGGCGGATGGGGCAGCGCTCAGAGCGGCCTGACCGGCCAGGTGTCCGCCGGCGGACGAGCCCAGCAGGGCGACCCGTTCGGCACCATTTTCCCGGACCCGGCGGATCTCGGCCCGTACTGCTTCCAATGGTGCCGGGTGCATGGCGTGTACCGGGTAGCGGAACACACTCGTTGACAGTCCGAGTTCTCCGAGCCACCGGGCGATGGGCTCCGCCTCGTTGTCGGCGTGACCGGCGTACCCGCCTCCCGGGAGGACGATGACGTGCGTGGCGATGTCTGGCGCGGCAGAGAACGTGCCGTCCTGGGCTGAGGTGGTAGCCCGATCCGTTGAGGACTGCGAGGAGTTCATGACATCAGCCTTCCAGGTCTGAGGTCCGTGCCGGCCCTAGCTTCACCGAGGCGTGGAGCGTGGACTGCTGGATCCCGGTGGGTGCCGTCTGCGAAACGGTTCCTGATCTCTGCGCAGACAAGTTGGGACCCTCCCGTCCCAACTTGTGAAGGTGCAATCGAGTCATGGATGTTGACTGTCAACAGTTAGCCGCAGTAGCGTGATGCACGGCACACCATCTTTGATGGCTTAGAGCAAGGATCCGCACCACATGTTCTCCTCCCGATTGGGCTGTTCGTCCATCAGCTTCCGGCACCAACCGCTGCCCACCGCACTGGGTGCCATTGATGCCCTGGGCTTTGCGGAGATCGATCTGGGTGCTCTGCCCGGGGTCTGCGATCACGTCCCTTACGTGCTCGACGCGGTCGCCGTCGAACAGGTTGCCGCCGATGTGCAGAACTCGGGGCTGCGCGTGCGCTCGGTCAACGGGGACGTCGGCGATCTCAACGCGGGGCTGGACGAGCGCCGGCGTGCGGACCGCGCCGAGCACCTGGAAATGCTCCTGGAGCTCACGGCCGCTGTCGGCGCCGAAGCCCTCGTCCTGCCCTGTGGTGCGCTGGACCACGAGCCGGTCCGCTCCCTCGAAGAGGACATCCGCACGGTGGCCGGGGAGCTGGCCTGCGCGTCCCGGCGGGCCGCGGCGGCCGGCGTCGAGCTGTGGTGCGAGTCGTTGCACTTCTTCCGGCTGTGCTGGAACGAGGACCGCGCCCGTCGGCTGGCGGACGAGCTCGAGGGCACCGGCGTGGGTATGGTCATGGACTTCAGCCACATCGTCGCTTCCGGCGGGGATCCGGTGCGCTTCGTGGAGACCTTCGCCGAGCGGATCACCCACGTGCACCTGCGCGACGCCACCGCGGGCAACATCCACCTGAGCATCGGCAACGGCGAAGCCGACTTCGCCGCCGGACTGAAGGCCCTGGAACGTATCGGCTACACCGGGCACTTCTCGCTCGAGCTCGAGACCCGCGACGTCACCCACGAGCAGCGCCCGGCGGCCACCCGCTTGGCCGCCGAGTACATCTCCTCCCTGTTGTAAGACCCGTCCTCACCTATCCCTAGGAGCACCATGTCGACCACCCAGCGCACCGCCGTCATCACCGGAGCCACCTCCGAGAAGGGAATCGGAGTCACCACCGCCCGTCGTTTCGCCCGTGAAGGATGGGCGGTGGTGATCCTCGACCTCGACGGCGAGAAGTCGGCCCGGGTCGCCCAGGACATCGGGCAGGAGTGCGGTGTGCCGGCCTTCGGCCACGCGGTCGATGTCGCCGACGAGGCCTCGGTGGCCGCCGCCCGTGACGCGGTGGCCGCCGAGGTCGCCGCCGGCACCCTGCCGCCTGTGGGGGCGGTGGTGAACATCGCCGGGATCACCTCCCCGGTGCCGTTCCTGGAGACCACTCTGGAGCTGTGGCACAAGGTCATGGACGTCAATGCCACCGGCACTTACCTGGTCACCAAGGCGTTCCTGCCGGAGATGATCGAGGCAGGCTGGGGCAGGGTCGTGAACATGTCCTCCGTGTCCGCCCAGCGCGGCGGCGGAGTCTTCGGGAAGGTCCCCTACTCCGCGGCCAAGGCCGCCATCCTCGGCTTCACCAAGGCGCTGGCCCGTGAACTGGGCACGACCGGCGTCACGGTCAACGCCGTGACTCCCGGGGCGGTGGACACCAACATCCGTGTCGGCAGCACCGACGAGCAGGAGGCCGCCATCGCGGCCGGCATCCCGGTGGGGCGCACGGCCACCACCGAGGAGATCGCCGCGTCCATCACCTTCCTCGCCTCCGAGGACTCCTCCTACCTCACCGGGGTGACCCTGGACATCAACGGCGGAAGCCACATGCACTGACACGGTTCATTCGCTTCGTGTCCGCCGCCTCCCCGCACCCGCGGGGAGGCGGCGGCGCCACATCTCAGGAGACACCATGCACCGTTCTGCCCGTTCTCTTTCCTCCGTTCCCTCCCGTGCCTCGGCGTCGGTGGGGGTGCGGGTCCGCGACCTGGCCGATCTGCGGGCCGGTGACGTCGTCGAGATCCGTCGCTGGGACACGGTGCACCACCGCGGGGTGGTCGACGTGGCCTGCCCTCGGCTGGGCGTGCTGTGGATCGTGGACGGTCCCTTGCGCGATCGGACGCTGGTGCATGCCGCCGAGTGCTCCATCTGGAGGGTGCGGCAACGGGCGTGCGCCTCGTGAGGCCTCGGGCTTCGGCTCGACGACGGTGCGACGGCGAACAGCAGTGAGGGGCGGACGGAGATTCTCCGTCCGCCCCTCACTGCTGTGTCTCGGTGTTCGGTGCTGTGCTCAGTCCACGCGCTCGGTGTGACGGGGGTGGAGCAGCGTCCTGACCTTCTCGGCGATCTTGGTCGTGGAGACCCCGTAGCGGTCGTTGAGGGTGGGCAGGGCGCCGGCGTCGAGGAACTCGTCGGGCAGCCCGATGGGGGTGATCTGCCGCAGGACGCCGTCGCGGACGGCGGTGTGGGCGACCGCGTCGAAGAGGCCTCCGATGACGGTGTGGTTCTCGCAGGTGAGCACCAGCCGGTCCTTGGCGAGCTCGGCCAGGATGGTGGCCTCGTCGAGGGGCTTGAGGGTGGGCACGTGCAGCACGGCGACGTCCACCTTGTCGGCCTCCAGGGCCTTGGCGGCTTCCAGGGCGCGTTCGGTCATCAGGCCGGTGGAGATCAGCAGGACCTCGGCCCCGTCGCGGATCAGCTTGGCCTTGCCGAGCTCGAAGGTGTAGTCGTACTCGTCGAGCACCCGCGGGACCTTCCCGCGCAGGATCCGCATGTAGGTGGGTCCGTCGTGGGCGGCCAGCTGGGCGACGGCCTGCTCGATGTCCACCGCATCGCAGGGGTCCACGATCGTGAGGTTGGGCATTCCCCGCAGGATCGCCACGTCCTCGGTGGCCTGGTGGGAGGGCCCGTAGCCGGTGGTGAGCCCGGGCAGGGCGCAGACCATGTTCACGTTGAGGTTCGCCTCGGCGATGTCCAGGCACAGGAAGTCGTAGGCCCGGCGCGTCGCGAACACGGAGTAGGTGGAGGCGAAGGGCACGAAGCCCTCCATCGCCAGCCCGGCGGCGGCCCCGAGCAGGGCCTGCTCGGCCATGCCGACCTGGTAGAACCGGTCGGGCATCGCGTCGCGCAGGATGTGCAGGTCGGTGTACTTGGCCAGATCGGCCGACAGGCCCACGACCCGGTCGTCGCGTTCGGCGAGCTCCACCAGGGCGTGGCCCAGGGGAGCGGCGGTGGTCCGCTGCCCTTCCCGGGCCAGGGAGGCGCTCATCGCGTCCGAGGTCAGCCGCTTCTTCTGGGTGGCGGTGTTCGGGGTGGTGTTCATGCCTGGGACGACTCCTTCAGTCGGTCGTGGGCCTTCTGCCACTCGTCGGCGGCGACGGTCATGAAGTGCAGCTTCTCGCGGTTCTCCAGGAAGTCCACGCCCTTGCCGAGCTTGGTGTTGGCGATCAGGCACCGCGGCTGGTTCGCCTCGATGGTCCGCAGTTCTTCCAGGGCGGTCAGGACGGCGGCGACGTCGTTGCCGTCGACCCGGCGGGTGATCCAGCCGAAGGCCTCGAACTTGCCCTCGATCGGCTCCATGCCGAGCATGTCCTGGCTCTTGCCGTCGGCCTGCTGGTCGTTGAAGTCCACGATCGCGATCAAGTTGTCGAGCTCGTGGTGGGCGGCCACGGCGGCGGCCTCCCAGGTGGAGCCCTCGTTGAGCTCTCCGTCGGAGAGGATGTTGTAGACGAACGCCGGGTTGTTCTTGCGCTTGAGCCCCAGGGCCACGCCGTTGGCGACCACCAGGCCGTGGCCCAGGGACCCCCCGGAGATCTCCACCCCCGGCGTGTAGGACGCCATCGCCGACATCGGCAGCCGGGAGTCGTCGGTCGCGTAGGTCTCCAGCTCCTCCAGCGGCAGGAACTTCGCCTCGGCCAGGGCGGCGTACAGGGCGATGGCGTAGTGGCCGATCGAGAGCAGGCACCGGTCCCGGCCCTCCCACTCCGGGTCCTCCGGGCGCAGGTTCAGCTGGTCGGCGTAGAGCACCGCCAGGACGTCGGCGATGTCCAGGGCCTGGCCGATGTAGCCCTGCCCCTGCACCTCGCCCTGGATCAGTGCGTTGGTCCGGATGCGGAAGGCCGCCTCCTTGATCCGGGTCAGACGCTCGGGCTCGACCGGAGCGATATCAGTCGTTGGCTGCATGGGTTTCCCCTCATGTGGTGGTGGTCGGATCAGCCGGTCGCGCGATACGGCGTCCTGGTGGCCGCGGAACTGGTGCCTGTCGACACGGTCTGTGGTTGGCATCACAGTACGCCGTTCAACTGTTAACAGTCAACAGAAAAGATGACATCTTGATCCTCCCGTAGAAGTGCCGCCCCCGCACATCCGGCCCGGTCAACGGTTAACCGGGCCCGTATGATCGAGGGGTGAGTCGCAGTCACTGTGCGGCGGTACGTTCATGGCACTGAGGTCGTCAGCGGAGCCGACCGGGCCGACACTTCCGGGGTTCCGTTCAACGCGCGGCAGGAGGCGGCGGTGCCCCCGCCGCGTCCGACCAGTCCACCTCCAGCTTCCGAAGGATGACCACGATGACCTCTCAGACAGCGGCCCTGGCCGGACTGGCCAAGGTGAACCTGCGCCAGCAGGCTCTGACGGCGCTGCGTCGGGCCATCACCACCGGCGAGCTGCCCCCGGGCACCCACCTGGTGGAGACGGAGCTGTCCGAGCAGCTGCAGATCAGCCGGGGCACCCTGCGTGAGGCCATGCGCCAGCTCCAGCAGGAGGGGCTGATCGCCGCCGGAGCCCGTGGCCGGCTGTCCGTGCGCAGTCTGGATGCCAAGGAGATCGTCGACATCTTCGCCGTCCGGGCGGCCCTCGAGTCCCTGGCCGTGCGCACGCTCAGCCGAGCGGAGCATCGCGATGCGGCCGTGGCCACACTGCGTGACGCGGTGCGGGCCATGGATGAAGCCGTCGGCCACACGTTGGAGGAGCGGATCGAGGCGGACCTGAACTTCCACCGAACGCTGTGCCGCCTCACGGACAACGCCATGCTCCTGCACTCGTGGCAGGCCCTGGAGGGGTCGATCCGGATGTCGTTCATGTGGGCCGGCATGGACCGGGCCGTGGGCAACATGCGCGTGGACCGGCACACCGCCATCGTCGATGTCATCGCTGCCGGGGACGCCCCGGCAGCCGCCGACTACATGCTCTCCCACATGGACGAAGCCGCGGCCAACCTCGTCTCCTGAGCACCGGCTGTCGAGGTGCCGCCTCCGGCCGATCGCCTCGGACTCGCAGGCCCGGGCACTGCGATGCCCAGCCGGGGGCCGACGGCCCGGAACCGGATGACGTCTCGCCGAAACTGAGCTGACCGGTCGACGCGAGCCCCTCTGTCCACGGGGGCGGTCGGACGAGCCCGGACGGATCCGCACCAGCACCCCGCGAACTGCGCCATGTCATCCCCCCGCGCGGCATATTGCGGGTCGGAGACATCGCACGGCTCCGTATGCCGTCCGCAACTCGCCCGGCTGTCAGCCCTTCTGACCCAGGGAGCTGGTGCTCCAGCCCGTCGTGGACCCTGACGGTGGGCCTGCCAGACCCATCGGCCGACTTCGGCCTGTCCGCCCTGTCCAGCGGGCCACGGCTGTGCTGCCGGTCTTCGCCCGGTTGCGGCTCTGGCTGCGGCTCCCGCCTGCGCCGGGGAACCGATGGGCTTCTTGGGCGGCATCATGCGGAGGTTTGCCGGAGGGGCCGCCCCCCGCAACCGGAGAAGCCCGTCACCAGGGCTGGATGGACCTATCCCATCTCGTCGATCAATCATTGCGTCTCGTGTGTGCTCTGTGCCACACTTCCAGCAACAGCAGTTGACTGTTAACAGTCAACTGAAGTCGTGGTCAGTGGTGAGCCGGCCGAGGACAGACATGCATCCGCCCGAGCCCGTGCCGGGAACCGCCGCTCTCGGGTGGTAGGACCGGTCGGGTCAGGCGGCGGTGTTTCGGTGCAGTGAAGCCCGATCACCGGTCGCTGCGGCATGCCACGGCCCTGCTCGCCTCCGTCATGCGGAGCACCGCCCGTGTGACCCGACCACCATCCGCTTGCCGGTCCGTCCGGCGTCATCCACAGAGGAGCAGACATGGACACGCTCGTCCTGGTCCATCTCGCCATCTCGGTCATCGGCATCGTCCTGATGATCGTCTGGGCGAAGATCAACCCCGTCGTCGCACTCGTCGTCGGCGCACTGTACCTGGGCGTCGCCGCCGGGCTCGGCTTCACCGAATCAGTGGCCGCCGTCAATGCCGGCTTCGGGGCGCTGATGGCCGAAGTGGGCCTGATCATCGGCTTCGGCGTCATGATCGGCACCACGCTGACGGCCACCGGCACGATGCAGCGTGTCGTCGACGGGCTGCTGAAACTCGTCGGGCCCAAGCGGTCGCCCTACGTCCTGGGACTGACCTCGGGCATCATCTTCCCGTCGATCTACTTCGACGTCGCCCTGGTCATCCTCGCCCCGATCGCCGGTGCCATCGCCAAGCGCACCGGCAAGAGCATCGCCACCCTGGCCGGTTCACTGGCCATCGGCCTCGAGGTCGGGCTGCTCATCGTGGTCCCGGGTGTGGCGGCGATCGCCGTCGCCGGACCACTCGGCGTGGAGATCGGCACCATGCTGATCTGGGGCATCCCCCTGGGCATCTTCTTCATCATCTCCAGCATCTTCGTGCACGACCTGATGATGCGGAAGATCTTCGACCCCGCCACGGACCAGGACCACAGCTTCGACGACTCCATCTTCGGCGAGTCGATCGAGGAGGAACGCGCCCGCCTCGAGACCCAGCGCGAGACGGGCCCCACCACCGTGGGCACCACCGAGGTCGCCGGCACCTCGGCGGGCACCCTGACCGTGACCGCCCCGACCCGGCAGATGCCACTGGTCGTCGCCATGCTCCCCGTGATCGTGCCGATCCTGCTCATCATCCTGGACACCGTCACCGGACTCATCGGCCAGGAAGTCCCCGTCCTCGGCTTCCTCGGCAGCCCCGTCGTCGCCCTGCTCATCGGCCTGCTCATCGGCATCGTCCTGGCGGTCCCCGCCGTGACCCGCGACGGCATCGACGACCTGCTCACGCGGGGCGCTCAGACCTCCGGCTCGATCCTCCTGTTCACCGGCGTGGCCGGGTCCCTGGGCCAGGTGATCACCGAGGTCGGCATCGGCGACATGATGGCCGCCCTTTTCCAGGCCAATGCCGCGATCCCGGTGCTGCTCACCTGGACCGTGGCCGCCGTCCTGCGCATCGCCCAGGGATCGGCCTCGGTGGCCGCGATCACCGCGGCGACCCTGCTCGCCCCGATCATGGGCTCCATCGAGGCCGCGCCGATCCTGATCCTGCTGGCCGCCGGCACCGGCGCCGCGTTCGGCGCCCACGTCACGGACAACACCTTCTGGATCTTCAAGCAGATGCTCGGGTTCACCACCAAGGGCACGTTCAAGATCTACACGCTCGCCCAGTCCACCTTCGCCGTGATCGGCTTGGGCGTGTGCCTGCTGCTCGACCTGTTCATCTGAGTATGCCCTGCCCGTCACGCCCTCAGGAGGCTCCCATGTCACCCGCTCCACCGCCCCGGATCACCTTCATCGGAATCGGAGCCATCGGCCTGCCCATGGCCGAGCAGCTCCTCGGCGCCGGATTCGACGTCACCGGTGTCGACCCGTTCGCCGAGCAGCGGGCGAAGGCCACCGCACGGGGCCTGCGCGCCGAGGAGACCCCGGAATCCGCGGTCGCGGCCGACGTCGTCGTGTGCATGGTGGCCACACCGGAGCAGCTGCGGGCGGCCACCCTGGGCGAGGCAGGGGTGCTCCGGCAGATGCCGGCCGGCAGCGTCCTGGTGGTGATGAGCACCGTCGGCCCCCGTGCGGTGCGTGAGGTGGCCGCCGCGGCCCCACCTGCGGTGAGCGTGCTCGACGTGCCCGTCACCGGCGGGGTCGCCCGGGCGATCACCGGTCAGCTCAGCCTGTTCGCCGCCGGCGACCCCGCCGCGATCGACGACGTGCGGCCGGTCCTCGACGCACTGGGGGCGATCATCGACTGCGGCACGGAGATCGGCCAGGGCCAGGCCTACAAGGCGGTCAACCAGCTGCTGTGCTCGGTGCACATCGTGGCCGCCGCCGAGGCACTCGCCCTCGCGGAGGAGCTCGGACTGGACCCGGAGAGGGTGCTGCCCGCCGTCGCCGGCGGTGCCGGGGGGTCCTGGATGCTCTCCGACCGCGGCCCGCGCATGCTGCAGGGCCTGGACGCCGAGGTGACGAGCACCATCGGCATCTTCGTGAAGGACTCGACCCTGGTGAAGGACATCGCCGACGAGATCGGCTTCGACGCCCCGATGATCAGCGCCGCCCAGGCGAGATACCAGGCCGCCAAGGACGCCGGCTGGGACCGGAAGGACGACTCCCAAGTCATCCAGACCTACCGGCGGTGATCCGCCCGCCCACCCCACCACGTCCAGACGAGCACCATGGGTCGGCGCCCCGGACACGAGGCGGCGAGAGAGATCGCCGCGTGGCCTGCGGCCCGGTCGGCGGCGGACCAACGTTGCAGTAGGGGTTCCTCGTCCGCGCCAGCAGTGTCTGCGGCATCAATTCACCTGCGGCCCGGCGGTGCGACGCCGCAGCGCGAGCGGCAGAGTCAGCAGTGAGATCGCACCCGTGATCAACAACGCGGTGCTGAACGAGGTCCCTGCGGCGATCATGCCCACCAGGACCGACCCGAGACCGGTCCCGATGTCGAAGCCGATGTTCCACACCGCACTGGCCGTACCGTAGTGCGGCCGGCTGACGGCGTGGAAGGTCACGACCAGGGTGAGGTTCTGCAGGCCGCCGTAGCTGATGCCCACCATCGCTGCTCCGATCATCAACATCGGGGCCTCGGTGGCCCGGGGATCGCGGACCGCCCAGGCGATGGTCATCATGCCGGCCGTGGTCAGCAGCACAAGCGGCGCGATGAACCGGCGTGGGCCGTACCTGTCGGACAGTGCGCCGATCCGCCAACGAGTGAGTGCGGCGGCGAGGTTCATCAGCAGCAGCGCCAGGGCGGTCAGCGCGGCACTGCTGCTCATCTGGGCCATGAAGGTGATCAGCGCGCCGCCGGCCAGGGTGACGCCGGTCAGCAGCGCCATCGGAGGGAGGAGGCGCAGGTAGGGCGCCCGCTCATCCTCCTCGTCCCCCTCCGGGACGCCGTCCAGCATCCGGGCCAGACCGATCGCGGGCACGACGGCGACAACGGGCAGGGCTGCCAGGGTGAACACGACCCAGAATCCGAGCTGTTCGGCGATCCAGGGTCCCGCCGACAGGAACAGGATCTGCGGTCCCGCGATCGCCAGGCCGTAGGCACCGATCGCCTTCCCGCGACGCTGTGGCTCCACCAGCTCGGCCACCAGTGCACTGCCGGTCACGGTCAGTACGCCGAATCCGAGCCCGCGCACCGCGGAGAGCACCAGGGTCGGCCCCAGGGCGTCACTGACGCCGTGGGCCAGGGCGGGCAGTCCCAGCAGGAGCATGCCCGCCACGAGGACCGGCGCCCAGCCGAAGCGGCGCAGGGCCCTGGGGACGAACAGCTGGGTGAGTACGGTGAAGAGCATGAGCACGCCGTTGACCAGCCCCGCGCCGGCGGTGTCAGCGCCGCCGTGCACCGCCCACAGTGGCGCGACGGCCAGCAGCGCGGCATATCCCGAGAAGCCCAGGGCGGTCATCGTCAGCATCAGCGGCATCCCCGGCGCCCGCCAGACCGAGTTGTTCACCATCGATCGTGGCCCGTGACGACGGCCCCGTCATCGTGGCGCGCCTCAGCGGGGGCTGTGCGGCGTAGCGGCCCTACGGGTGACTGCTGGTCGCGGACAATGATGATCGACATGATGACGCCAGCCTATGTCCGGCATCCTTCGATCCCTCGACCTGGGGGATCGCGACAGGGCCGGTCGCCAGCACGGGCGCCGGGCCCCAGCGATGCGGCCGGTGAGGCGCTGCTCCAGGAAGCCGAGGCCGCCACCGCCCGTGCCCTGGCCGACCGGCCGGTGGACCAGCTTCCGCACGTGGCCGCGTGGCGGGAGGCCTACCGGGCGTTCGGGGCGAAACCGCAGCGCACGCGCAACAGCCTGGAGGCCCTGACGCGCCGAGCGGCCTCCGGGCTGCCGCGGGTGAACCGGCTGACCGATCTCTACAACGCGGTCTCGGTCCTGCACCAGATCCCACTCGGCGGGGAGGACCTGGCCGGCTACCACGGAGCGCCGCGACTGGTACGCGCCACCGGCCAAGAGCCCTTCGACACGGTGGCCGGCGGTGAACCGGTGATCGAGCACCCCGAACCCGGCGAGCTGGTGTGGTGCGACCAGTCCGGGGTGACCTGCCGCCGCTGGAACTGGCGCCAGGGCCGGCGCACCGCACTGACAGCGGAGACCACCACGGCCCTGTTCATCCTCGACGCGCTGGCGCCCATGACGGACGAGGCCCTGCACGCCGCCGAGGACCTCGCCACCCGCCTGGCCGATCTCGGCCCCGACGTGCGGAGCGCCCGCCGCCTGTTCACTGCCGGCGACCAGCACACCCCAGGGGACCCGTCATGACCCTTCGTCGCCCTTCCCCCACGGCGGTGCCGCCGCGATCCACCATCCGTTCCACCGAAGGAGACAGCACCATGTTCACCGGTTTGAGCGCCTTCCCCCTCACCCCCCTGGCCGACGATGCGGTGGACGAGTCCGCTTACGTGGGCCTGATCCGACGGCTGGCGGCGGCGCAGGTGGACTCCATCACCGCCCTGGGCTCCACCGGCTCCTACGCCTACCTCAGCACCGAGGAACGACGCCGTGTCGCCCACCTGGCCGTCGAGCACGCCGGGGACGTCCCGGTGTTCGTCGGCATCGGTGCCCTGCGCACCTCCCACGTCCTCACCCACCTCGAGCACGCCCAGCAGGCCGGAGCCGCCGCGGTGCTGCTGGCTCCGATGAGCTATCAGCCGCTGACCGACGACGACGTGGTCGGGCTCTTCGACACCGTCACCGCGCACTCCTCGGTGCCGGTGATCGTCTACGACAACCCGGGCACCACCCACGTCACCTTCACCACCGAGCTCTACGGCCGCATCGGGCAGCTGCCCGGTATCGCCTCCCTCAAGATCCCCGGCGTGCCCGCCGACCCCCAGCAGGCCCGGGCGCGGGTGCGCGAGATCCGCGCGGTGCTCCCGGCCCACGTGAGCATCGGCATCTCCGGGGACGCCACGGCCGCCGCCGGACTGACCGCCGGCTGCGACGCCTGGTACTCGGTCCTCGCCGGCACCCTGCCGGCCCCGGCCCTGCGCATCGCCCGGGCCGCCCTGGACGGACGGGCCGAGGAGGCCGCGGCAGCCTCCGACCGGCTGGCACCGCTGTGGGAGCTGTTCGCCGAGTTCGGGAGCCTGCGGGTCGTGGCCGCGTGCGCCGAGCAGCTGGGCCTGGCTCCCAGGGCCTGTCTTCCGCTGCCCCTGCAGGGCCTCGACGAGGGGCAGCGCGATCGGGTGGCCCGGGTGGTCGGCGACCTCGGACTCGACCATCACCGCTGACATCAGGAGCTCCGCAGGGCGGATCGCCGGGGCGCAGCACTGGCGCGACATGTCTTCGCCGCGACCCCGGTGCGCAGCACCGACGGGGGAGCGGCGGACGCCATCGTGCTCGTGGCCCGGGGCGGCGGACTGTCCGGATGGGTGGCGGGACTGTGGGCCTCGGTCACCGCTTCCCACCTGCTCGGACCGTTCATCGCCCGGCGCCTGGACACCGCCCGCGACGGGCGCAAGGTCCTCGCCATCCCGGCCCGGACACTGCGCCTGGTCCTCAGGTGCGGCCCGCTGCGCGGGGCGGCGGACCGCCTCAGGAGCGCCCTCGCCGTCCTCGCTGCCGCCGCCGTTGCCAGCATCGTCGATCGATCCCGCCCGATCTGAATCAGGCCACAGCTCAGGCCGTCCCCTCCGATTCACCTGTGGCCCGCTACCGGTCACTGCCCGCGAGAACGACGTCACCGTTGAGGTTCCGTTCCGGTATGGGCCCAGGCGTTGGCGTGGCTATGTCTTGGTCGGGGGTGCTTGATCGGCAGTAGCGGCTGGGTCGGGGCGGCCGAGGGTTTCGACCGCGGTCATGAAGGCCTCCCACTGCTCGTTCAGTTCGTGGAGCTGTTCATGTCCTGCGGTGGTCAGTTCGTAGACCTTCCGCGCGGGGCCCGGTCCGCTCTGCTCCCACCGTGCGGTGATCGCACCATCGTCTTCGAGCCGTCCGAGGGCGGGATAGAGCTGAGCTCCCTTGATGGGTTGAAGTCCTGCCGAGACGAGCGCCTGGGAGATCCCGTACCCGTGCCGCGGTGCCACCGCGAGCACACGGAGGAGGAGCATCGGCAGGGATGCGCGCTGCCACGCGGGGAGGGTCATTGCCTCGCCCTCCAGGGTCGGTCGCCCCAAGCGGTGCCCAGCACCACGGCCGCGGACAGCACGAACGCCAGCGCGACCGGGATCGTCAGCGCCCCCCAGCTGTGGGCGGTGACGATGAGGGCGGCGATGACCAGGGGTGTGAGCGTGCCGGCGAGTGTGAGGACCCACCAGCGCCGTGTCCGAGCGATCCGATGGGTCGCGGCCAGATCGCGCGCCAGCACCAGCGGGTGCCCGAACTCGGCGTAGGCCGAGGTGCCGGACAGCTCCAGGGCCTGCTCGATCTCGGTGACGTGGTCCCGAACGGATCTGGAGGGCACCAGGCGGGTGCGCAGCCCGCTGGTGAAGCGACGCAGCCACTGCTCGTCGTTCCATTCCTGGCGAAGCACCTGTTGCGGCATCCGCTGGGAGACCGCCAGCAGGACCACCCCGGGGGTGAGCATCGCCGAGGCCAGCAGTACCACGGGGACATCGCGTGCCGCGTAGTGCCCGGATCCCAGGTTTGCCGCGAAGGCGATTCCCGCGACGACGACCGCGCCGAGGACGACAGAGACGCTGATCGTCACCCCCGCTCGGCCGGCAACGAATAGAGCTCGAAGCACCACCCACCCGAGGAAGGCCAGGAGCACACTGGCGGCGACGAGCACATGGGTGATGTCGACGTCGATGGACCACCCGTGGCGCAGGACCATGAGCAGCGCCGCGACAGCGCTGATGCCCGTCAGCCTGCCGCCGATCTCCTGCAGTACCGGCCGCAGCCCTGCGCCGAGGGAAGTTCGTACCTCTTCCTCGACTGTCGCAAGTTCAGCGGCATCTTCCGTGGCCAGTGCCGTGGGATCACCGAAGAGCTCGGCAGCAGAGACCTGGGCCACCCGGACCGCGTCGAGCAGCTCGTGCTCACGTTCCTGGAGCGAGGACTCCGGGACGTGCTTGCCCGTCATCACCGTTCGGTAGCGCGAAGCCCATCCCCGGTCCTGCGCCGACCACTGATCCGCATCCATGCTGGCCACCTTGTATCTAGGTCAAAAACGTATCTACATACAAGCACGAGGCGGCGGTGTTGGCAACGTCCTGCCGGTCGGGTGTGGCGGATGGGTCTGTGGCAGGGCGTGCGCCCGATCTCCACCGACTCCCAGTTCCGCAGCGCCCTACAGTTGATCTAGAGGCGGGGAGCCGGCCACCCAGGTCGCCCGCCATCTGGACATCTCTGGAGCGGCCTTGTACCCCCGGATACTGGGATCGGCCATCTGGATGCCGCTGCGGACGCACGGCACTCCTGCGGGACCATGCCGTCCTGAGGGCCACGCACCGATTCCATCGAATACTCCACCCTCGGTGGAGCAGAGGAGGGACAACTCTTGGTGAAGGCTCCGGTTCGCGAGAAGCGGAAGCGCATCCTGGCGACGATCGCCTGGGCGTCTTTCCCGGTCTCCACCGCGCTGACGCTGATGCTCCTCGATTGGCCGGGCACGGGAGTGGCCAAGCCGCTGTGGACGTTCGCGCTGCCCCCGGTCAGTGGACTGGTGGGTGGCATTGCCGGATTCCGCGCGCAGAAGGAGATTCTGGGGGCTGTGGCTGTCGCCTTCGGTCTGCTCTGCGTTCCGGTGGCGATCTTCGTCGTCGGACTGGTCTACGGGCCCTGACCATGAGCACGATGGCGATCCGCAGCTCGGGTTCCCGACGGGTGCTGCACGGCAGTCGCCGTTGAGGGTCCGTCCTTCGGAACATGAAGACGCGTCGGCAGGACCGGATTGCCGAGGCTCGGTACGATGCACCACATGTCCATCAAGTTCGAGAACGTCGGTATCGCCGTCCGTGACCTCGACGCGGCGATCGCCTTCTTCACCGACCTCGGACTGACCGTCCTGGGCCGGGACACGGTCAGCGGGGAGTGGGCGGACACCGCCGTCGGCCTCGACGGCAACCACGTCAACATCGCCATGCTCCAGACCCCGGACGGCAGCGGTCGCCTCGAGCTCTTCGAGTACATCCACCCGGAGGCGATCGAGACACAGCCCACCCGGCCCCACGAGATCGGGATGCACCGCGTCGCCTTCTCCGTCGACGACATCGACGACGCCCTCGAGATCGCTGCGAGGCACGGCTGTCACCCCCTGCGCGGGGTAGGGACCTACGGGGACGCCTACAAGCTCGCCTATGTCCGCGGCCCCAGCGGCATCATCGTGATGCTCGCCGAGGAACTGCACAGCCACTGACGACGGGTCGATCCGGACGTTGCCAGAGGTTCTCGCCCTGCAGTTCCCAGCCGGCTTCCTCGAGGGGGCCGATCGAGGGGTCCTCGATGCCGGGCACCTGCGCGAACCGTCCTGACATGCGCCTATTCTCCGGGTGCGGCCGGGCCCGGTCGCCCGGCCCGATGTGCTCGTGCGTCCGGGTCGTCCAGGGGCTGCGCACCGCCGGCCGTGCCGTGCATCCGGATCAGACCCGTGGCGCCGTCGATGGTGACCACCTGCCCCTCGGTCAGCAGGGTGGTGGCGTCGGGCACGCAGATGACGGCCGGGATGCCGTACTCGCGGGCCACAGTCGGGCCGTGGGCGATCGTGGAGCCGGTCTCCGTGATGAGTCCGCCGAGGGTCAGGAACAGCGGGGTCCAGCCCGGGTCGGTGGTCGGGGCGACGAGGATGTCACCGGGCTGCAGCCTCGCCTCCGACGGGTGGTGGACGATCCGCACCGGCCCGGTCACGATCCCGGTGGCCGCCGGCTGGCCGACCAGCACGTCCGGCCCGTGCTCAGGCGCGGTGTCGTCGGGCAGGGCCTGGGGGTTCGTGCCGTCGGACAGCAGCAGGCCGGGGACCTGCCGCCGTCGGGCCTCGCGGTGGTGCTCCCTGCGCCGACCGGTCACCACCGCGCGCAGGTCCGCGCCGTGCGAGGCGTCGAGGGCCTCGTCCAGGGTCAGGAACATGATGTCCTCCGGCTGCTCCAGCAGGCCGCGCCCGGTGAGCTCGGCCCCCGCGGCGAGCAGCTGCCGGCGCACCTCGGCCAGCGGGGTCAGCCAGAGGAACTTCGGCAGCTCGCGCAGGCCGGCCAGCTCCCGGCTGCGGCGCAGCATGGACCCGGCAAGGCGGGCCCGCAGCGGCCGGGTGCGCCTGGCGCGTGCTACGAGGTCAGCCAGGGCGGCCTCGGCCTCGACGGCGGCGCGGGCGAACCGGGCCGGCGGGGCCTGGTCCGGGTCGGTCACCTGCAGGTACCCGGCCAGGGCGGCGAACACGGGAGTGGGGTCGTCGGCCCACCGGGGGGAGCCGACGTCGATCTCGGCGCTGCCGCGGATCCCGTACTCCGCCAGGAAGGCCGTCAGGCCGAACTCGGGCAGCTCGCCGCGCGAGAAGCGCGCGGCGAGCTCGTCCGGGGCAGCGCCGACCAGCAGATCGCGGTGCGGGCGGGCGGCCTCGGCCACGGACCAGAGCTTCAGGTCCATCTGGGTGGTGACGTTGTGGGGCATCCCGCGCAGGGTCGCGTTCAGCTCGCCGGGCTGCAGGATGCCGTCCAGCAGCCAGCCGGCCACCCCCTGGGCGATGAGCGCCGCCCACAGGGGCGGCAGGGAGCGCATCATCGGTCCGGTCATCGTCGCGTCCTGCAGCCCGGCGGCGGAACGGACCCTTTCCGCCGTGTCCGCCGGTTCGGTCCGGGGCTGCCGGCGGACCTGTTCGAGTTCGTGGAACGCGCGCTCGCGGGCGGCGGCGGGCCGGGCCAGGGCCCGCAGCGCGCCGAGCAGCGAGGCGGGGACGGTGGCCAGGAGCAGCCGCGCGGTCGCACCGGCGGAGAACACGCGCTGACCGGGACGGGCGGGACGGGGCGCGTAGCGGGGGTCGTCCAGGACGCGCCGCACGCCCCGCGCCACGGCCGGACCGTAGACCTGCACCATCTCGGGGACGCGGGAGTGCAGGCGCGGGCTGCGGACGAGGCCGGTGAGGTCCATGAACAGCCGGCCGCCGATCTCGACGAGGAACGGATCGACCACGGCGTCGTCGACGCCGATGATCTGCAGCCAGCGGCGGGTCGTCTCCCGCAGCACGGACACGCCCATGGGGGTGACCGGGCGCCGCAGGCCCTGCATGTGGCCGACCTCCATGTAGACCCGCGGGTCGCCCTGCACCGGGTCGGTCCCGGCCGGGAGCGGGAAGAGCGTGGTGATGGGCCGGGACTGCAGCAGCCAGAGCGTGCCCTGGGCGTCGTAGGCGAACTCGATGTCCTGCGGGCTGCCGAGGGCGCGCTGCACCCGCTGCCCGGTCGCCTGGAGCTCGCGGAGCTGGTCGGGGGAGAGGCAGCCGTGCTCCTGTGTCCGGGGGAGCGGACCCTGGCCGGGCAGGACGTAGTGGTCGGTGTCCATGGTGCCGTCCACCACGCCGGTGCCCAGCCCCGGGACCGCGTCGATGACGGTCTCCGTGCGGGTGCCGGTCAGCGGGTTGGCCGTGAACATCACCCCGGCGGCCGCCGGGGCGATCATGCGCTGCACGACGACGGCCATCGCGAGGTCGCCGGTCTCCAGCCCCTGACCGGCCCGGTAGGCGACGGCGCGCTCGCCGTGCACGGAGTCCCAGCACTGCCGGATGGCCTCGAGCAGTGCGTCCCCGCCCTCGACGTCGAGGACGGTGTCCTGCTGGCCCGCGAAGCTGGCGTCCGGCAGGTCCTCGGCCGTGGCGCTGGAGCGGACGGCGACGGGACCACCGCCGAGGTGCTCGTAGGCCGTCAGCACCGCCCGCTCGGGGACGGCGCCCGAGCGGTAGGCCTCGGTGGTCAGGCAGAACCCGTCCGGCACGCGCTCGCCCGCGGACAGGAGGGCTCCGAGACCGACGGCCTTGCCCCCGACGAGCGCGGTGGTCGCCGAGGTGATGTGGGCCAGGTCGATCACGTCCATGGATGCCTCTCTGGTGCCCCGGGGCCGACGGGAGGTGCGGAACGGGCAGCGCCATGGGGCGTCCGGTGGCCCGTTCACAGCCGATGATCCGGTCGGCCGGTCGGCAGGTCAACCTCCCCGTGCCGTGAGGAACCAGCGTGACGGCGCGGCGGTGCCGGTGGTCGACACGGACCGGTTCGGCCGACGTGGCCCGTGCCTCCACCCCGGTCGTTCCGGCCGGCCGCGCGGGGGAGTCCGCTCAGATCCAGGTGGTGAGCACGGGGACGGTGGTCATCAGGCCCAGCGCCACGAAGACCGCCCCGGAGGTGAGCTCGATCCTGCGGGCCACGGTGGGACGGTTGAGCCAGGTGCCGGCGGTGTGGGTGGCCAGGGCCACGAGGAGCAGGTAGACCCCGATGGTGGCCGCCACCGTCCCGCCCATCACCACCACGACGAACAGCGCCCCGGCCCCGGGCGGGGTGAACTGGGGCAGCAGGGCCAGGAAGAACAGCCCGGTCTTCGGGTTGGTGAGGCAGCACACCAGCCCTGCGGCGAACGCCGATCGCGCCCTCGGCTCGGAGGGCTCCCGGCGGTCCGGGGCGGCGGTGACGGTCGACCCCGCGGTCCGTGCCAGGCCGACGGTCATCGGCACGGCGGCGGCCGGGGCGGGAGCGTGGGCGGTGATCGCCCGGTAGCCCAGGTAGAACAGGTAGGCGCCCCCGAGGATCCGCAGAGCCTGGAAGGCGGCCGGGGAGCTGTCCAGGAAGGCGGCCACGCCCACCGCGACCAGCCCCGCCCAGGCGAAGACCCCCACCGCGGACCCGGCGGCGGCCAGCATCCCGGCCCGGCGCTGCCGCAGGGCGTAGCCCAGGGTCAGGACGGTGTCGGGTCCCGGGGTGAGGGCCAGGACCACGGCCACGCCCAGCAGGGCCAGATAGCTCGAGGTGTCCACGGCAGCTCCTTGTCGGTCAGTGGTCCGCAGACCTCTACCGTGCCACCGCGTCACCCTTCAGCACCAGCAATGATTTCCGTGGCATTGGCAGGTGAAAGCGTACGATCATGGCATGCTCGATCCGCACCGGCTCACCATCCTGCGCGCGGTCATCGCCGCCGGCTCGATCCACGCCGCCGCCCGGAACCTCCACCTGGCCCCGGCCACCGTCAGCCAGCACCTCCGCGCCCTGGCCCGGCAGACCGGGCTGGTGCTGTTCGAGAAGAGCGGCCGGGGCATCGAGGCCACCCCGGCCGCCCGGCACCTGTGCGAGGCCAGCGCGGAGACCCTCAGCAGCCTGGAACGCCTCGAGCGCACCGTGGAGGATCTGCGGCAGGGCCGGGCCGAGCAGATCGCCGTCGCCTGCTTCGCGTCCCTGGCCCAGGCCTGGATGCCCGGGGTGGTGCTCGCCCTGCGCGCTCGGTCCCCGGACGTGGTGGTGGAAATCAGCATCAACGAGCTGCACTCCACCGGAGGCCGCCGGGCCCCCGACGTCGACGTGCGCAACGAGTCCCTCGACGGGCCCCTCGTCCACCTGGAGGGATACCAGCGCCATGCCCTGCACGAGGAGGACTTCTGCGTGGTGCTGCCGGTCGACCACCCGCTGGCCGCACGCCCCGCGGTGACGATGGCCCAGCTGCGCGACGAGCCCTGGATCGACCACGACATCCACGACGGCCCCACCGGGCGCATCATCACCCGCGCCTGTCACGCCGCCGGCTACACCCCGCACTACGTCGCCCGTCTCGACGACCACCATGCGGCCACCAGCCTCGCCGCGGCCGGGCTGGGCATCACGGTGCTGCCCCGGATCGCGCTCGCCGGGCTGCCGGCGGCTCTCACCTCGAGGCCGCTGGTCGACCCGGCCGTGCACCGGCGCATCGTCGCCCACACCCGCACCCACCCCACCCGGGCGCGGCTGATCCACACGGCCCTGACGGCGCTGCGCGAAGCCGCTCGACGGAGCCGCCCGGCACCACCGGACGAGCACTGACTCCGCGACCGCTCGGACGGACCCCGTGCTCGCATCGCGCCCCCGACGCCGGACGCGGACGGCAGGACGCCCGCTCAGGGCTGTGCTCCGGTGCGCGTGTGGCGCACCACCGGGCGCTTGGCCCGGGGGAGTCCTTCGACGACGAGCTCGTAGGCGTTCAGCACCAGCTCCTCGACGAGGTCCGGGGTGATCCCCGGGCCGGCGGCGAGGGAGATCCAGTGCTGCTTGTTCATGTGGTAGCCGGGGGTGATCGTGGGGAACTCCTGGCGCAGCGCCATCGCGTGCGGGGGCTCGCACTTGAGCGTCACGATCGGCTTCCCGGGTGCTTCCGTGGTCATCAGGAAGATCTTGCCCACGACCTTGAACACCTCGTGGTCCGGGCCGAAGGGGCAGGTGTGCGTCACGGCCGGCAGTCCGGCGGCCGCCTCCATGGCGATCTGCTGAAGTCTCGTCCCGTCCACGCCGCTGCTATCCGCGGGACCGGGGGTGGCGGACCTCGTAGCCGACCTGGACCATGCCGTTGTCGAAGCGGCGCTCCCGGAGGAGGCGCAGCTCCAGGGACAGCCCGTCGGGGAAGACCGGGGTGCCGCCGCCCACCGCGACCGGGCACAGCAGGAGCTCGACCACGTCGACCAGCCCCAGCCGCAGGGCGCTGCCGGCCAGGGTCGGGCCCTCGATCGTGAGGTCGCCGGACGCCTCGGACCTCGCGCGCTCGAGAGCCGCGGCGGTGAACTCCCGCTCGAGCCGGGTGCGCTCGGTCCAGGTCCGGCCGAGGGAGGAGGAGAAGACGATCTTCTCGGCGCGCTTCCAGGTCTCCGCGAAGCGCGCCGACTCCGGGGACCACGTCGCCGCGGACGGGTCGGTCTCCCAGACGGCCATGGTCTCGTACATGCGCCGCCCGTAGAGATAGGTGCTGACCGGTGCCAGGTCCGTGGTCAGGGCGGCGACGACGGCCTCGTCGGGCACGGCCCAGGAGAAGCTGCCCTGCTCGTCCGAGTTGTAGCCGTCCAGCGAGGAGGCGACGGAGTAGATCACTTTCCCCATGCCCCCACTCAACCCGCCGGAGCTGCCCGGGCACAAGAGGGGCAGCGGATCCGAGGTCCGTCGTGCGTCCAGCGGCGGGTCGTCAGCCGTGCCCGTCCCGGTCCTCGCCGCGGCGGGACGCCTCCGCCCGCGCGGCAGCACGCACGTGCGGGTCGGCGGCGTTGTCGGCCGCGTGGCGACGGTCGGCGGCGCTCAGGTGGTCGCTGCCGAGCGCGGCAGCCGCCACGTCGACGTCGCTGTGGTGCAGGGCGATGTCGAGCAGCTCCGCCGTGTCCGTCAGCTCCTCGACGCCGTCGGCGGTCCAGGCCTGGACCCGGCGTCGGTGGTCGGCCTCCTTCTGCGCCAGCTGCCGCATCAGCTCACCCGTGTTGATGACAGAGGTGATGGGCTGGGAGTCGTCGTGCTTCGTCACCGTGTCCTCCTGGGGGTCCGTCCGTGGTCGTTCCATTCATAGCCCACGACGCCGTCCCCTGTGGGGAACCGGCCGTCCCCGGAGACGGAAAGCAGCCCCGCGGGCCCGGGTCCGCCGCGTCGCGGAGCTCTGGGCTGCGGCTTCTGCGAGATCAGCCGCTCCCGCGTGTCGCGCCCTGGCCCGGCGATCTCCCGCCGCCGCGTCACGGTCGCCCACTGATCGCCGGACCCCGAACAGGGTCCCTCCGCCCGCTCCGGGTGGCGGGGCCCTCGGGGTGGGAGGACGGTGCAGGAGTCAGCGGACTTCGCGGAGGGAGCCGTCGGTGACGTCGTAGACGAAGCCCCGCACGCTGTCCCGGTGCGGGACGAAGGGGTTCTCGGTGATCCGCGCCATGGACCGGCGGACGTCGTCGTCGGGATCGGTGAAGGACTCCGGTGACCACGGCGGGCGCATCCCGGTGTCGGCCTCGATCTGTGCCGTGAAGGCGTCGTCGGTGAAGGTGAGCATGCCGCAGTCGGTGTGGTGGATGAGGATGATCTCCCGGGTGCCCAGCAGTCGCTGGCTGATGACCAGGGACCGGATCTCGTCGTCGGTGATCACCCCGCCCGCGTTGCGGATGACGTGGGCGTCGCCCTCGCTCAGCCCCAGCAGTCCGTAGGGGTTGAGCCGGGCGTCCATGCAGGCCACCACGGCCACCGGCAGGGCCGGGGGCATGGGCAGATCGCCCTTGGTGAAGGCGGCGGCGTAGGCCTCGGCGTGGTGCAGGAGGTCGTCGGTGGCGCTCATGGCGGGTCCTTTCCTCGAAGGGTGCGGCGGACCGCGTCCCGGGGGCCGGCTTCGGTCCCCGGTGTCCCCGGGCGCTGCGGTCCGACCCGTCCGGAGCCGCCCGGTCCGCTCCTCACCCTAGGACCGGGCGTCGCCCGTGCACACCCCTCCCGTGGTCATCGTTCGCGACGCGGAGGCCGGTTCCGGGGCCCGGCGCTGCGACCGGCTCCTCACTCCGGACCGCCCCGCAGCACGTCCACGTGCACGTGGTCGAGGTGGCGCAGGATCTCGTTGCCGGGCTCGGGCGCGTCGTAGTCCCGCCACCGCCCCCGCGAGCTGTGCGCGCTCCAGAAGCGGTCGTCGAAGATGACGTACTGGACGTCCAGGTCCTCGGCGTGCGCGACCAGCCAGTGGGCCAGCAGCCACCCCTCGCGCCGGTTCTCCTCGGTCACGGGGCGGAAGAAGACGTCGACGGCGCGGCCGTCGTAGTGCGTCGACTCCTCGCCGTGCCCCTGGCCGACGCCGCCGGGGGCGAACCCGCCCAGACTCTGCTCTCCGAACACCTCGGTCATCGCTGCGCGCACCCGCTCGGCGCGCGGGGTCAGGCCGGTTGCGGTCAGCTGCTGCTGCGGCAGGTCGTCGGCCGCTGAGCCCCGGCAGCTCAGGCTCGCGCCGGCGTCCTCGGGTGGTCCGTCGGCCAGGCGCCGCAGCACCGCCGGGTCGAGGCCGGAGGTGTCCGGGGCCTCCACCCCGCGGGCGGCGAGCGCCACCGCGGTCGTGGCCCGCTTCGCCTCCTCGCGGTCGAGCCCGACCGCTCCGTCCGCGGTCTCGACGACGCACTCGGCACCCCAGGTCAGCCGGCCGTCCCCGGCGCGCAGGCCGCTGAGCAGGCCGGGCCCGAGGAGCACCAGTGCTCCCGCCAGCATCCCGAGCGCGAGAAGCAGGGCGAGGAGTGAGCGCAGGGGGCGGCTCCGGTCCCGGTGCGCGGTGCCGGCGGTTCTGGCGGCGATGATGCACCTGCTTCCGCTCGGGGTCTGGGGATGCCTGCTCCAGCACAGCAGGCGGACCTGGCGAGAACCTGCACGAGATGTGCAGGAAACCGGCTCGGGACCCCTTGACAGTCCGGTGTGATCCGTATCATGCTGGACGACATGAGCCTGTCAGGCAGCCGGACAGCCGGACAGCCGGTGGAGCGCTTCAGTGCGGCGGAGGCCGTCTTCAAGGACCTGCTCGCGCAGATCCGGGAGGGGCGCCTCGCCGTGGGGGAGAAACTCCCCTCGGAGGCCGCGCTGGCCCAGGGGTACGGCGTGAGCCGGTCCGTGATCCGCGAGGCGCTGCGCTCCTGCGCGGCGCTGGGCCTGACCGTCAGCCGCACCGGCAAGGGGACGTTCGTCGTCTCCCAGCGGGTGGCCGAGGACCTGGCCCTGGGCGCGTACTCGGCCCGGGACCTGCACGAGGCCCGGCCGCACATCGAGGTCCCCGCGGCCGGTCTCGCCGCGCGCCGCCGCACCGAGGAGGACGTGCGCTTCCTGCAGGACGTCGTGGCGGCGATGGCGGCCGAGGACGACCCCCAGGCCTGGGTCGAGCTGGACACCAGCTTCCACGCCGCCGTCGCCCGGATCAGCCACAACCGGGTGTTCGAGAAGGTCATCGCCGACATCCGCGAGGCGCTCTTCCACCAGTCCGAGACCCTCAACGTGGTGGCGGCCCGCCAGAAGCGCTCGGACGAGGAGCACCTGCACATCTTCCACGCGATCCGCGACGGCGCGGCCGACGAGGCGGAAGCCGCCATGCAGGACCACCTCGCGGCCGTGCGCGGCGCCCTCGGCGCCATCACCGGCGAGTAGCCTGCCGGCCGTCCCGGCCACTGTTCCGGCCTCCCCGGCCTCCGCTCGAGCAGCCGCGGTCCTCGCCCTGCTCGCCCGTGGTCCTGCCGTCGACCCTGCCCTCCGTTCCGCGCGGGGCGCCCTCCGGCGCGCGCCCCCGCTCGCACCGATCACCTCCATCAAGGACCCAGCATGACCACCACAGCCCTCGGGGCACCCCTGTCCACCGCCCGCCCGCAGCACGTGCCCGTCGCCGAACAGGTCCGCGACGGCGTCGTCGAGAGCGTGCACCACGGCTCGCTCGTGGCCACGGACGCCGCCGGGCGGATCCTGTTCGAGGCCGGAGACGCCCTGGCCCTCTTCTACCCCCGCTCCTCCCTCAAGCCGCTGCAGGCGATGGCCATGCTCCGCGCCGGCCTCGAGCTGTCCGGGCCCCTGCTGGCCCTGGCCGCGGCCAGCCACTCCGGGGCGCCCCGGCACCGCGACGGCGCCCGCCGCATCCTCGCCGGCCACGGCGCGGACGAGACCGCCCTGGAGAACGTGCCCGACCTGCCGTACGGACCCGCCGAACGGGCCGCCGCCCTGCGCGCCGGCGAAGGGCCCACCCGCCTGGCCCAGAACTGCTCCGGCAAGCACGCCGCCATGGTCGCCACCTGCCGGGTCAACGGCTGGCCCGTGGCCGGCTACACCGACCCCGGCCACCCGCTGCAGCTGCTGATCGCCGAGGTCGTGACGGAGCTGACCGGCGAACCGCTGGGGCCCGGCAGCACCGACGGCTGCGGCACCCCCCTGCACGCCGTCACCCTCCGGGGCATGGCCACCGCCTTCGCCCGGCTGGCCTCCGCCGCCCCGGGCACGCCCGAGGCCTGGGTCGCGTCCGCCATGACCGGGCACCCCGAGCAGGTGGCCGGCGAGGGCCGCGACGTCACGGAGCTCATGCGCGGGGTCCCCGGTCTGCTGGCCAAGGACGGCTTCGAGGGCCTGCAGCTCGTGGGCCTGCCGGACGGGCGCGGTCTGGCCGTGAAGATCGCCGACGGCGCCGACCGCGCCCGGATGCCGGTGACCGTGCAGGCCCTGCAGCGGCTCGCGGTGGACCCCGCAGCGCTCGCCGGCCTGGACCGGGTCCCCGTGCTCGGCGGGGGCCGCACCGTGGGGTCGCTGCACGCCGTCGCCCTCGCCGCCGCCCGCTGAGCCGCTGCCCGCTGTCCCCCCGCTCCGAGAGAGACCGCCCGTCGTCCCGCTGACCCACCGTCTTGCTGCCGTCCACCACCCCGTGACACCCGAGAGAACCGAGAGAACCATGACCGCTCCCGCCTTCCGCACCGAGCACGACCTGCTCGGCGACCGCCAGGTCCCCGCCGACGCCTACTGGGGCGTGCAGACCCTGCGCGCCGTGGAGAACTTCCCCATCACCGGCCTGCCCCTGGGCGACCACGCCCACCTGGTGCGGGGCCTGGCGGCCGTGAAGCTCGCCGCCGCCCGCGCCAACCACGAGCTCGGGCTGCTCGACACCGCCCGGGCCGACGCCGTCGTGGCGGCCTGCCAGGAGATCCTGGACGGGCGCCTCCACGAGCAGTTCCGCGTGGACGTGATCCAGGGCGGCGCCGGCACCTCCTCCAACATGAACGCCAACGAGGTGATCGCCAACCGGGCCCTGGAGCTGCTGGGCGCCGGGAAGGGGGAGTACTCCCGGCTGCACCCCAACGACCACGTCAACCTGTCGCAGTCCACCAACGACGCGTACCCCACGGCTGTGAAGATCGCCACGATCACCGGCGTGCAGGAGCTGCTCGCGGCCCTGGAGGTGCTGGAGGACGCCTTCGCGGCGAAGGCCCGCGAGTTCCGCACCGTCGTGAAGATGGGCCGCACCCAGCTGCAGGACGCCGTGCCCATGACCCTGGGCCAGGAGTTCGGCACCTACGCCGTGATGATCCGGGAGGACCGCCAGCGCCTCGCCGAGGCGAGCCTGCTGGTCCACGAGATCAACCTCGGGGCGACGGCGATCGGCACCGGGCTCAACGCCCCGGACGGCTACGCCGCCGCGGCCTGCCGCCACCTGGCCGCCGTGACCGGCCTGCCGCTGGTCACCGCCGTCGACCTCGTGGAGGCCACCCAGGACGTCGGGTCCTTCGTGCACCTGTCCGGGGTGCTCAAGCGGGTGGCCGTGAAGCTGTCCAAGATCTGCAACGACCTGCGGCTGCTCTCCTCCGGGCCCCGGGCCGGGCTGGGCGAGATCACCCTGCCCGCCGTGCAGTCCGGCTCCTCGATCATGCCGGGCAAGATCAACCCGGTGATCCCGGAGGTCGTCAGCCAGGTCGCCTACGAGGTCATCGGCAACGACGTCACGATCACCATGGCCGCCGAGAGCGGACAGCTGCAGCTCAACGCCTTCGAGCCGATCATCGTCCACAGCCTGCACAAGAGCGTCGCCCACCTCCGGGCGGCCTGCACCACGCTCACGGAGCGCTGCGTGCGCGGCATCACCGCCAACGAGGAGCACCTGCGCGCGTCGGTGGAGCACTCCATCGGCCTGGTGACCGCGCTGAACCCTCACCTGGGCTATGCCACGGCCACCGCGATCGCCCAGGAGGCCCTGGTCACGGGCGCCGGCGTCGCGGAGCTGGTGCGCGAGCGCGGTCTGCTGACCGCCGAGGAGCTGGGCCGCATCCTGCGCCCGGAGCGCCTCGCCAACCTCACCGTCTGACCCGTCCACGAGCTCTTCCGCCACCACCCAGGAGACCGAGCCATGCCCCCTGTGTCCGTCCACCACCCGGACCGGCGCCACGCCACCCCGGCCCAGCCACCGACCGCCGCCCTCGACGTGCTCCACGCGGAGGACGAGGGCTACCACAAGGGGCTCAAGCCCCGGCAGATCCAGATGATCGCGATCGGCGGCGCCATCGGCACCGGCCTGTTCATGGGCGCCGGCGGGCGGCTGGCCAGCGCCGGGCCCGCCCTTGTGCTCGTCTACGCGGTCTGCGGCTTCTTCGCGTTCCTCATCCTGCGCGCCCTGGGCGAGCTCGTCGTGCGCCGCCCGTCCTCGGGCTCCTTCGTCTCCTACGCCCGGGAGTTCTACGGCGAGAAGGCGGCGTTCTTCACCGGCTGGCTGTACTGGCTCAACTGGGCCATGACCGCGATCGTGGACATCACCGCCGTGGCGCTGTACATGAAGTTCTTCGCCCGGTACTGGGCTCCCATCGGGGACGTCCCCCAGTGGCAGTACGCCCTGGCCGCCCTGCTGCTCGTCCTTGGGCTGAACCTCGTCTCGGTCAAGGTCTTCGGCGAGCTCGAGTTCTGGTTCGCCCTCATCAAGGTGGCCGCGCTCTCCGCCTTCCTGGTGGTCGGGATCTGGCTCGTGCTCTTCGGCACCCCGGCCGACGGCCAGGAGGTGGGCCTGTCCCTCATCGGCCAGAACGGCGGGCTCCTGCCCAACGGTCTGCTGCCGGCGGTCGTCGTGATCCAGGGCGTGGTCTTCGCCTACGCGTCCATCGAGCTGATCGGCACCGCGGCCGGTGAGACGGAGCACCCCGAGAAGGTCATGCCGCGCGCCGTGAACACGGTGATCGTGCGCATCGCGGTCTTCTACGTCGGGTCGCTGACCCTGCTGTCCCTGCTCCTGCCCTACACCGCCTACAAGGCCGGGGAGAGCCCGTTCGTGACGTTCTTCGGCTCCATCGGCGTGGCCGGCATGGACACCGTGATGAACCTCGTGGTGCTCACCGCGGCCCTGTCCTCGCTCAACGCCGGGCTCTACTCCACGGGCCGGATCCTCCGCTCGATGTCCCTGGCCGGATCGGCCCCCCGCTTCGCGGGACGGATGAACCGGGCCGGCGTCCCGTACGGCGGCATCGTGCTGACGGCGGCGGTGGCCGTGCTGGGCGTGGTGCTCAACGCCCTCGTGCCGGCCCAGGCCTTCGAGATCGTGCTGAACCTCGCCTCGGTCGGCATCATCAGCGCCTGGGCGATGATCATGCTCTGCCACCTCCGGCTCGTCTCCTGGTCCCGGCAGGGCAGGGCGGAGCGCCCCGGCTTCCGGCTCCCCGGCGCGCCCTTCACCGGCTGGCTGACCCTGGCGTTCCTCGTGACCGTCGTCGTGCTGATGGCCTTCGACTCCCCGATCGGGACCTGGACCGTCGCCTCCCTGCTGCTGCTCGTGCCGCTGCTGGTCCTCGGCTGGTACCGGTGCCGGGACCGGGTGCACGAGATCGCCGCGGCCCACGCCGCCGTCGCCCGGACCGCCCCGGCGGCCACCGCGGAGACGGGGCCGCCCGTCCGGTAGGACCCCGCCCCGGGGGCGCGGCATCCGCGCCCCCGGCTCACGGACGTCCGGCCCCCCGGCTCGCCTCCGCCCGGCCTGCGGCGATCTGGGCGGCCCAGCGCACCCGGAAGGGCCGCCGATCCGGGTCCGTCGTCCCCGGCGGCTCGACGGCCGGCTCCGCGGCCCCGGTGTCCGTCCCGGCGGTCTGCTGCCGGGGCCGAGGGGAGGCGTGGCGTCGGGCGGCCGCCACCGCCTCGGCGCGGCGCTGCTCGGCCTCCGCCGCGGCGCGCTGGTCCGGAGAGCGCATCGGGGTGCCGTCCTGGTGGGTCCAGGTGCGCAGGCGGGCGGCGAACCAGGCGCCTGGGTTCTCGATCCCGGTCACCGAGTCGTGGGTGTAGCGCACGCCCTGCGGGGTCCAGTCCAGGGCGTGCAGGACGTCGGCGACGGTCCACCCGGCCTCGAAGTGCGGCCCGGCCACGGCCACGGCGTAGGCGGTGGTGATCCGGCGCAGCACCAGCGCGTGGTGCTGCAGCTCCAGTCCGGCCCGCCGGAGCACCTGCTGCCGGTCACGCCGGGTCGGCGCCGTCGTCGTCGGCCGCACTGCCGCGTGGACCGGCCACAGCGGAGCTGTCCGCCGGGCCAGGGCGGCCTTGACCTCCCGCCGCTGCGCGTCGGCTCCGGCAGCGGGCCGGGGCGCGGCAGGGGCCCTCGAGGAAGGCTCCGCGCGCACGTGCGGGGAAGGGCCCGACCCCTCCGGGGGAACCGGGTCGACGTCGCGATCCACTGGCGTTGCCTCCTCTGCGAATCGTCGGTGGTGTTCTCCGGACCAGGGGCCGGCCCGTGGGCAGGAGCCCAGGATCCCTCAGTCCGCACCGGACTGGACGACCAGCAGCATCGTGCCCTCGGGATCACGGACGTAGGCGACGGTCTCGCCCCACGGCATGGCCTCCGCATCGACAGGCACGGCCGCACCGGCCCGGCGGGCGGCGTCGAGGACGGCCGGAAGGTCCTCGACGTAGACGCACAGGTCCACCGCGTGGCCGGTCGCGGGCAACGGGGTGTCGCCGTACCGTGCCGCCGTGGTGCCGACGCCCAGGCCCAGCTGACCGTCTCCCACCCGCAGGACGAGGAAGACCGGCTCTCCCGTCCCGGGGAACCGGTACGTCTGCACGGCGTGGAACACCTCTTCGTAGAAGGCCCCGGTGCCGACCAGATCCGCACAGTTGACGATGGGGAACAGCTCCTGCCCGGTCATGGTCCGACAGTACCGGGATGTGCTCTACTCGGTCGCATGAGCGGTGACTCCCTGCCCGAGGTCCCCACGGCCGACGACTTCCGCGCACTGGCGCGCAGCTCGCCGTGGCGGTTCACCACCGTGCACTTCACCCACCGGCGGCAGCGGGACGCCGGGAGCACTCCGGACGGCGAACCGGTCGAGGCCTGGCTCGACCGGCGGCTCGGCCGTGTGGTCGTCCGCTCCTCCGGGGGCGTCGAGGTCGCCGAAGGGCCTCCCTACGGTGCGGCGGTGAGTCTGGTGACCTGCGACGACGACGCGGAGGGCGCCGTTCCGTCACCGCCGCCGCCGGAGCCGGAGGTGGTGCTGCGCCCGGACGGTCTGGTCGCCCGGCGCCCGGAGGACTGGCACTTCGACCACGGTGATCCGATGTGGCAGGACTACCGGTGGACGGCCATGCTCGACCCGGCCGAGCTGAGCCGGGGAGTGGACGTCAGCGAGGTCGTCGCCACGACACTGCGGGGCCGCCTCACCTGGTCGGCCGCCTGCCGGCCGCTGCTCGGTGCCGGCGAGGACCGGGGGAACGGCTACACCCCGCGGTGCGGGTGCTGCCCTCTGCTGGACAGTGCCGCCAGCCGGATCCACGAGTACGGCCGTGAGGACCCGACCCTCACCAGCGGCGACCTCGCCACGGTCTACCGCGTGCACCTCGACGTGCAGACGGGCATCGTCGTGGACATCACCCCGCTGGACGGCCTCGACGGCACCGGCCTCAGCAACGAGCTCCACGCCGTCGACGCACCGCTGGACCCTCCGCCGCAGGGACCGGAGCAGCCGGGCCGCCCTGCCTGAGGCGGCCGCCGTCGAGGACCTCGTGGACCGGGCCTGACCCGAGGGCACGGCGCGGCCGAGGGCCTCGACCCTCCGGTCACCGCCGCGAGGCGCGCCGGCCCAGGAGCCAGCCGGCGCAGAAGGCCCACAGGACGAGCCCGGCCACCACACCGGCCCACCCCGCCGTGGCCTCCGGGGTCACCAGGGTCATGGCCGGGAACGCCGCGTCGCCCGGCGAGGCTTCCGCGAACCACCCGAACGACGCCTCCGCCGGGTGGAGCAGCACCAGCAGCGCCCCGCCCAGCACCAGGAGACCGCCGAGACACGCCAGGACCACCCACCAGGGCGGCATCCGGCGAGGCGGAACGGACGGAGGGACGGCGGGGCCGGCGGCGTTCATGGTCCGACCCTACGGCCGGTGCGCCGCCCGTCCACAGCACCCCGCCGCGACACCGTGTCGTGCGTCGTCGTCGCCCGTCCCCCCTGCGGCCTGGGGGGACGCGCGGACCGCCCGCCCCAGGCGCACCCGGGTGCCCGCCGCCGCCGGGGCGCAGACCATAGGATGGAGCGCATGTCCAGACCCCACGTGCGCCTGCTCGGCCAAGGCATCCGGTACCTGACCACCCTGCGCGGCGGAGGCTCCGCCTTCCCCGGCCTCGTGATGGAGCGGCTGCACCCCGGGTTCGTGGCCGAGGAGCTCGCGAAGCTGCCGCACGGCGTGGTGCTCATCAGCGGCACCAACGGCAAGACGACCACCACCAAGATGGCCGTCCAGCTGCTGCGCTCGCAGGGCTACAGGGTCTTCACCAACCGCACCGGCTCCAACTTCGTGCGCGGCGTGGCCGCCGCCCTGCTCGGGGAGATGAGCCTCACGGGCCGCCTCGACGCGGACGTCGCCGTGCTCGAGCTCGACGAGGCGCACGCCGTGCACTTCGTCAAGCAGGTCAAGCCCCGCCACGCGCTGCTGCTCAACGTGATGCGCGACCAGCTCGACCGCTTCGGCGAGATCGACACCACCCGGCGGATGCTCGCCCAGATCGCGGCGGCCACCACGGGCACCGTGGTCCTCAACCGGGAGGACCCCCGGATCGTGTCCCTCGCGGAGCACGTCCCCGAGGGCACGCAGACCCGCTGGTTCGGGCTGTCCGCCCCGCTGCGGCCCATGTTCCCCTCCGACGACGACATGCGCTCGGCCGGCGGACCCGACGCCGAGGCCGACCACGAGGCGGAGCTGGCGCCCCGGCCGGCCGCCGACGTGGAGCTGACGTCCTTCGAGGCGAACCGGGTCCGGCTCACGGTGGGCGGGGAGGCCGTCGAGACCACCGTGGAGCTCTACGGCGTCTACAACATGTACAACGCGGCGGCCGCGCTCGCGCTGGCGCTCGCCGTGGCCGGCCCCGACGCGGACCGCGCCGCGCTGGTGGACGAGCTCTCCCGCGTCACCCCCGCCTTCGGCCGCGGGGAGACCATCACCGTGGACGGCCGGCCGCTGCAGCTGCTGCTCGTGAAGAACCCCGCCGGCTTCCGCCTCTCCCTGGCCTCGGCCCGGCCGGGCGACTACGCCACGATGGTCGCCATCAACGACGAGTACGCCGACGGCCGCGACGTCTCCTGGCTGTGGGACGTGGACTTCCACTCCCTGCGCTCCGGCGGCGTGGACGTGGTCTCCGGCACCCGGGCGTGGGACATGGCCCTGCGCCTGGACTACGACGAGGTCGCGGTGCGCGAGGTGGTCCCGGGCCTCGGCGACGCCCTGCGGCGCTTCGTCGCCGGGGCCGGGGACCGGCCGATGCGCGTCTTCTGCACCTACACGTCCATGCTCGAGCTGCGCCGGGAGCTGTCCCGCGTGGCCGAGGTCGCCGAGATCTGAGCGGAGCCCCCGTGACCGACCGCACCGTCCACCTCGTCCAGCTCTACCCCCGGGACATGAACATCTACGGGGACTGGGGCAACACCCTCACCCTCAAGCGCCGGCTGGAGAAGTACGGCTTCGCCGTGCGGCTGAGCGACCACAACCCCGGGGACCCCTTCCCGCCCGACGCCGACCTGCTGGTGGGCGGCGGGGGCCAGGACTCGGGGCAGTTCCGGGTCCAGGAGGACCTGCAGCGGATCGCCCCCGAGCTGCGGGCCATGGCCGCCGACGGCGTGCCGATGCTCGCGATCTGCGGCCTCTACCAGCTCTTCGGCCACGAGTTCCGCACCGGCGCCGGCGAGACCCTGCCCGGCATCGGCATCCTCGACCTGACCACGGTGGGCGGGCCCACCCGCCTGATCGGCAACATCGTGCTGGAGTCCCCGGAGTTCGGGACCGTCGTCGGCTACGAGAACCACTCCGGGGTCACCCGGCTCGGCCCGGACCAGACGCCGCTGGGACGGGTGCTCAAGGGCGCGGGCAACAACGGCGAGGACGGCACCGAGGGCGCCCGCGTGCACCACGTGGTGGGCTCCTACCTGCACGGGTCGATGCTGCCCAAGAACCCCGCCGTGGCCGACCACCTCATCCGCGCCGCCGTGGAGCGCCGGCTCGGCGTCTTCGACGCCGCACCGCTGGACGACACCCTGGCCGAGCGGGCCCGGGAGGTCGCGCAGGCCCGGCCCCGCTAGGGCCCCGGCCGGGGCGGCGCGCACCCGGTAGAATGGACCGGGACTTCTCCGGCCCGTCCCGGCCACCGCCGGGGCGGGCCGTGCCGGGACGACGCACGACGCGTCCCGGCCGACCGCGAACGACTTCCCGAGGAGGGACGCATGTCAGGACACTCCAAGTGGGCCACGACCAAGCACAAGAAGGCCGCGATCGACGCCAAGCGGGCGAAGGCCTTCGCCAAGTACATCAAGGGCATCGAGGTGGCCGCGCGCATGGGCGGGCCCGACACCGCGGGCAACCCGGCGCTGGACCTCGCCGTGTCCAAGGCCAAAAAGAACTCGGTGCCGGTCGCGAACATCGACCGCGCCGTCAAGCGCGGCGCCGGCCTGACCGGTGAGGTCGTCGACTACACCGAGATCCTCTACGAGGCCCGCGGCCCGCAGGGCACGGCGCTGTACATCGAGTGCCTCACCGACAACAAGAACCGCGCCGCCTCCGAGGTGCGCGTGGCCGTGACCCGCAACGGCGGCACCATGGCCGACTCCGGCTCCGTGGCGTTCCTCTTCGAGCGCAAGGGCGTCGTGGAGGTCACCCGCACCGACGGGCTGACCGAGGACGACGTCCTCATGGCCGTCCTGGACGCCGGCGCCGACGAGGTCGTGGAGCAGGAGGACGTCTTCGAGGTCGTCTCCGAGGCCACCGACCTGCCCGCGATCCGCGCGGCCCTCGACGAGGCCGGGCTCGAGTACAACAACGACGACCCGCAGTTCCGCCCGAGCATGCTCGTGGAGCTCGACGCCGAGGGCGCCCGGAAGTTCCTGCGCCTCGTCGACGCCGTCGAGGAGCTCGACGACGTGCAGAACGTCTACGCCAACGCGGACATCCCCGCCGAGGTCCTGGCCCAGCTCGACTCCGAGGACTGACCACGGCCACGCAGCGGATCCTCGGGGTGGACCCCGGACTGACGCGGTGCGGGTTCGGCCTGATCGACATGGCCGGCAACCGCACCGCGTCCTTCGTGGACGTCGGGGTGGCCGGCACGGACGCCGCCGACCCGCTCGACGTGCGCGTGCTGCGGATCTGGGAGGCCACCGAGCGGTGGATCGAGCGCTACCGTCCCGACGCCCTCGCCCTGGAGCGGGTGTTCGCCCAGACCAACGTGAACACCGTCATCGGCACGGCCCACGCCTCCGGCGCCGTGATCGCCTCGGCCGCCCGCCACGGCGTGCCGGTGGCCTGGCACACCCCGTCCGAGGTCAAGGCCGCGGTGACGGGGGAGGGGCGGGCCGACAAGGCGTCCGTGGCCCGCATGGTGGTGCGCATCCTCCGGCTCGACGAGGCGCCCCGGCCCGCCGACGCGGCCGACGCCCTGGCCATCGCCATCTGCCACGGCTGGCGCGGCGGCGGCACGGGCGTGGACGCCACGGCCCGGACCGAGACGCACCAGGGCGCCCGCCCCCTGGCCGCCGCCCGCTCCGGCATGACCCCCGCCCAGCGGGCCTGGGCCGAGGCGGAGCACCGCGCCAAGCGGGGCGGGCGCCGCTGAGCCGGCGCCCACTGCTAGAGTGGTCGTCATTCGTAGATCTGTTCGATCGACCGTGCACGGCCCCCGCCGGGCACGGGAAGGAGTTGCGCGGTGATCGCGTCCATCACGGGACAGGTCGAGCACGTCGGCCTCACCACCGCCGTCGTGGCGGTGGGCGGGTTCGGCGTCCAGGTCCAGGCGACGCCGGAGACCCTGTCCGGCCTGCGGATCGGCGGGGAGGTCCGGCTCGACACGGCGTACGTGGCCCGCAAGGACGAGTCCCCGCTGCTCTTCGGCTTCCGCAGCCCCGCCGAGCGCGAGGTCTTCGAGATCATGCTCGGCGTCAGCGGCGTGGGCCCCCGCACGGCGCTGGCGGTGCTCTCCGTGCTCGGCCCGGACGCCGTCCACCGCGCCATCGCGCAGGGGGACGCCAAGGCGTTCACCACCGTCCCCGGCATCGGCCCCAAGGGCGCCCGCCGGATCGTGCTGGAGCTGGCCGACAAGCTCATCGTCCCGGACCGTCCCGCCCAGCCGGCCCCCGCCGCCCCGATGGAGCCGTGGCGGGAGCAGGTGCTCGAGGCCCTCGTGGGCCTGGGCTGGAACGAGAAGGACGCCGCCCGGGGCATCGCCGACGCCCTCTCCGGCCGGGAGGAGCTCGCCGCCTCCGGTGACGTGCCCGCGATCCTGCGCACCGTGCTCGGGTGGCTCGGCGCGGCCAAGGCCGGGCCCCGGGTCCCGGCGGAGCGAGGGGCCTGAGCGTGGCCCGCGACGACGGCGCCGCCGTGAACTCCCGGGACCGGCTGGTCTCGGGGGAGGACGAGCCCGACGAGAAGCAGCTCGAGTCGGCGCTGCGGCCCGCGAACCTCGACGAGTTCGTGGGGCAGAAGCGGGTGCGCCAGCAGCTGTCCCTGGTGCTCGAGGCCTCGCGGCTGCGGGGCCGCTCCGCCGACCACGTCCTGCTCTCCGGTCCCCCCGGTCTGGGCAAGACGACCCTCGCCATGATCATCGCCGAGGAGATGGGCGCGCCCCTGCGGATCTCCTCCGGCCCGGCCATCCAGCACGCCGGCGACCTCGCCGCGATCCTGTCCTCCCTGACCGAGGGAGAGGTGCTGTTCCTCGACGAGATCCACCGCATGTCCCGGCCCGCCGAGGAGATGCTCTACATGGCCATGGAGGACTTCCGGGTGGACATCGTGGTGGGCAAGGGCGCCGGCGCCACCTCCATCCCGCTGGACCTGCCGCCGTTCACCCTGGTCGGCGCCACCACGCGGGCCGGCCTGCTGCCCGGCCCGCTGCGCGACCGCTTCGGCTTCACCGGTCACCTCGAGTTCTACTCCGTGGAGGAGCTCGAGCTCGTGCTGCGCCGCTCCGCCGGTCTCATGGACCTCGCGATGACCGCGGAGGGCTTCGCCGAGGTCGCCTCCCGCTCCCGGGGCACCCCGCGCATCGCCAACCGGCTGCTGCGCCGGGTGCGGGACTGGGCGCTGGTGCACGGCATCCCCCGGATCGACGCCCGCACCTCCTCCGCGGCCCTCGACATGTACGAGGTGGACACCCGCGGTCTCGACCGGCTGGACCGCTCGGTGCTCGAGGCGCTCGTGACGAAGTTCGGGGGCGGGCCGGTGGGCCTGTCCACCCTGGCGATCGCCGTGGGGGAGGAGACGGAGACGGTCGAGACCGTGGCCGAGCCCTACCTGGTCCGCGAGGGCCTGCTCGGCCGGACCCCCCGGGGCCGGATCGCGATGGCCGCCGCCTGGGACCACCTGGGCCTGCGCCCGCCCGAGCACGCGGCGTTCAAGGACCCCGGGCTGCGGGCCGCCTTCGGCGGCACGGCCGCGGCCCCGGCCGACGAGGACGTCCCGCCGCTGTTCGAGGACTGAGCGCGGCCGCAGACCCGGGGGCTGCCTCCCGGGTGCCGTCCAGGACGCTGACGGGCCGGATCACCTACCATGGTGAGGACACCCACCACCGATCGAACGGAAGTCCGTGAGCCCGCTCCTCCTCGTCCAGTCCCTCCCCGCCCAGGCCGCCCAGCCCACGGGAGGCAGCACGGCCTGGCTGCTGCCCCTGATGCTCGTGGCCATGGTGCTCCTGCTCTGGCTGCCCATGCGCCGACAGAAGAAGGCCGTGGCCCAGGTCAAGGAGAAGCAGGCGGCCATGGGCCCCGGCACCGAGGTCATGACGAACTACGGCCTCTACGGCACCGTGCGCTCGATCGACCGGGACACCAACAAGGTGGTCCTCGAGATCGCCCCGGGCACCGCCGTGACCGTGCACCTGCAGACCGTCACCACGGTCGTCGAGGACGAGGCGGCCCCCGCCGCCGAGACCGAGGCGGCGCCGTCGGTGGTCGAGCCCGACGCCCCCGGCGCGGGATCGACCCCGGTCGAACCCCTCGACGACGACGCCCGGCGCGAGCCCGGGCAGCGCAACGACTGACCCCCCACGCGGGACGACGGGCCGACCACTGGTCGGCCCGTTCCCATGCACAGGCCCGGCCCCACCGGGCCGTCGTTCGTAAGGAAGACCATGGCACTGACCACACGCAAGACCCCCGGTGACCCGGGGCCCGCCGCCCCGGACGGCCCGTCCGGGCGGGGCGGCTCGACCGCGCCGGCGCGCTCGGGGGTGCGGGCCGCCCTCTCGACCGCCCGGCGGTCCCTGATCGGGCTGGCCGTGCTGCTCGCCCTGCTGGCCGGGCTCCTGGCCTGGGGCGCGGGCACCGACCGCACCGGCTGGGGCCCCAAGCTGGCCCTGGACCTGGAGGGCGGGACGCAGATGATCCTCTCCCCCTCCCTGCAGGGGGAGGACGCCGGCCAGGAGATCACCGCCGAGCAGCTGGACCAGGCCGTCGAGATCATCCGCCAGCGCGTCGACGGCTCGGGCGTGGCGGAGGCGGAGATCGCCACCCAGTCCGGCAACAACATCGTGGTCTCCATGCCCGGCGTGCCTTCCGCCCAGACCCGCGAGCTCATCCAGACCTCGGCGCAGATGAACTTCCGGCCCGTGCTCACCACCGCCGCGGCGGAGCCGGTGCCCGAGGACCAGCGCGTCGCCGAGGACGAGGTGCCCGAGCCCACGGCCGAGCCCACCGACGCCTCCGACCCGAACTGGATCACCCCGGACCTGTTCCGGGAGTTCGAGGAGGCCGACTGCACCGTGCCGCAGTCCCCCGAGGAGCGGGAGGCCCAGGACGCCGACGCCCCGACCATCGCCTGCGAGCCCGAGACCGGCACCAAGTACCTCCTGGGCCCGGTCGAGATCCAGGGCACCGGGATCGAGGACGCGTCCTACGGGACGGCGCAGAACTCCACCGGGGTCTCCCTGAACCAGTTCGCCGTGAACCTGCAGTTCGGCCCCGAGGCCACGGACACCTTCCGGGAGCTCTCCGAGCGGCTCTACGGCATCGGCAGCGCCACGCCCGGCGACCCCCGCAGCCAGTTCGCGATCCTGCTCGACGGCCAGGTGGTCTCCGCCCCGTCGATGAACGCCGTGATCTCCGACGGCCAGGCCCAGATCACGGGTCAGTTCACCGAGGAGCAGGCGCAGTTCCTGGCCGAGCAGCTCAAGTACGGCGCGCTGCCCATGAGCTTCGACATCCAGTCCGAGCAGCAGATCTCCGCGACCCTGGGCGCCGACCAGCTGCGGATGGGCATCATCGCCGGGATCATCGGCCTGGTGCTCGTGTGCGTGTACTCGCTCTTCCAGTACCGGCTGCTGGGCCTGGTGACCATCAGCTCGCTCGTGGTCGCGGGCGTGCTCACCTGGCTGGCGATCACGCTGCTGGGCTGGTCCGCGAACTATCGGCTGTCCCTGGCCGGCGTGGCGGGCCTGATCGTGGCGATCGGCCAGACCGCCGACTCGTTCATCGTCTACTTCGAGCGCATCCGCGACGAGATCCGCAGCGGCCGCTCCATCCCCGCGGCGGTCGACCACGGCTGGCAGCGCGCCCGCCAGACCGTGCTCGCGTCCAAGGCCGTGAACCTGCTGGCCGCGGCGGTGCTGTACTTCGTGGCCGTGGGCAACGTGCGCGGCTTCGCCTTCACCCTCGGGCTGACCGCGATCGCCGACCTCCTCGTCGTCTTCCTCTTCACGCACCCGGTGATGGTCATGCTCGCCCGCACCCGCTACTTCGGCGGCGGCGGGAAGCACTCGGGGCTCAGCCCCGAGGCCCTCGACGCGGTGCCCCTGTACCGGGGCGCCGGCCGGCTGCGCGAGCCCTCGGCGGAGCACGACGGGCTGACCATCGCCGAGCGGCGCCGGCGCGCGGGACGGACCGCGCCGCAGGACCCCCCGTCCGCGGTAGCACCGGACGGCGCGCCGGTCGGCGCGCCGTCGTCCGCCGCCCGCACCCCCGAGGAGAACGCCTGATGTCCCGGTTCGCAGATTTCGGCAACGCCCTGCACAGCGGGCGGACCTCCTACCCCTTCGTGGGCCGGGCCGAGCGGTGGCTCGCGATCGTGGGCGTCCTCGTGCTGCTCTCCCTGCTCGTGCCCGTCGCCAAGGGCGGCTTCAACCTCGGCATCGACTTCACCGGCGGGTCCGAGTTCACCGTGTCCGCCGTGGCCGATCCGGACATCGAGACCGGCCAGCAGGCCGTCGCCGATTCCTCGGACGCCGCGGAGGTCGAGGTCACCAACATCGCCCCGGAGACCGTCCGGGTGCGCACCGAGCAGCTCGACGACGACCAGACGCTCGCCGTCAAGGACGCCCTGGTCGAGGCCTACGGCGTGAGCGAGCAGGAGGTCACCTCCAACTTCGTGGGGCCCACCTGGGGCGCCGGCGTCACCAGCCAGGCCCTGCAGGGCCTGGTGGTCTTCGTGGTCCTGGCCACCGCCCTGATGGCCCTGTACTTCCGCACCTGGAAGATGTCCGTCTCGGCGGTCGCCGGCATGCTCGCCTCGGTGGCGATCACCGCCGGGATCTACTCGCTCGTGGGCTTCGAGGTCACCCCCTCGGCGGTGATCGGCTTCCTCACGGTGCTCAGCTACTCGCTCTACGACTCCGTGGTGGTCTTCGACAAGGTCCGGGAGAACACCGAGGGCCTGCTCGACGGCACGGCCCCGCCGGAGCTGGCCGGACGGAAGTACTCCGACCAGGTGAACCTCGCCGTCAACCAGACGCTCGTGCGCTCGATCAACACCTCCGTGGTCGGCATCCTGCCGGTGGGCTCGATCCTGTTCATCGGCTGGCTCGTCCTGGGCGCGGGCACCCTCAAGGACCTGTCCCTGTCCCTGTTCGTCGGGATCATCGTGGGCACCGCCGCCACCCTGTTCGTGGCCGCGCCCCTCTACGCGCTGCTGCGCCGCGGGGAGCCCGCCGTCCAGGAGCAGGAGGCCCGTGCGGGGGCGTCCGCCGAGCGTGCCGCCGAGGAGTCGCTCGCGCACTAGACTGTAGCCACCGTAGGGCGGGCCGTGCAGGTGCGGACCGCCACAGCAGCACACGTCGGACCCGGACCGGGGACGAGGACAGGGGCGGCGGCCGCACGGCCGCCGCCCCGCGTGCATCGATTGGGAAGGAAGTCCCGGCCATGAGCTCGTCCGACGACGGGGCCGTCCCCACGGGCCAGAGCGCCGCACCGACCCCGCCGCGCCGCTCGGACATGGCCGGCACCCACTACGTGGTGCCCGCGTCCCGGCCGATGCTGGGGCGGGCCGTGTTCCCGGGCCGCAGCGACCGCACCCGGTCGAGCCTGTCCTACCTCTCCGGCCGGCCCATGGACCACTCGCCGATCCTCGAGCCGCTGCTGCACACCGTGCGCGCCACCCACCCCGAGGAGGACCTCGAGGTCCTCCAGCGCGCCTTCAAGGTCGCCGAGAAGTGCCACGAGGGCCAGAAGCGCAAGAGCGGCGACCCCTACATCACCCACCCCGTGGCCGTGACCACGATCCTCGCGGAGCTCGGCATGACGGGCGCCACCCTGGTGGCCGCCCTGCTCCACGACACGGTCGAGGACACGGACTACACCCTGGAGCAGCTGCGCGCCGAGTTCGGCGACGAGGTCGCCGCCCTCGTGGACGGCGTGACGAAGCTGGACAAGGTCCAGTACGGGGACGCCGCGCAGGCCGAGACCGTGCGCAAGATGATCGTGGCGATGGCCAAGGACATCCGCGTGCTCGTCATCAAGCTCGCCGACCGCCTGCACAACGCCCGCACCTGGCGCTTCGTCTCCCAGACCTCCTCCTCGAAGAAGGCCCGCGAGACCCTCGAGATCTTCGCCCCGCTGGCCCACCGGCTCGGGATGAACACCATCAAGTGGGAGCTCGAGGACCTCGCCTTCGCGGCGCTCTACCCCAAGGTCTACGAGGAGATCGTGCGGATGGTGGGGGAGCGCCAGCCCCAGCGCGAGCGGTCGCTGGCCAAGATCCGCGAGCGGATCGCCCTGGACCTCTCCGAGGCCGGCATCGAGGCGACCATCACCGGCCGCCCCAAGCACTACTACTCGATCTACCAGAAGATGATCGTGCGCGGGAAGGACTTCGACGAGATCCAGGACCTGCAGGCGGTCCGGGTCCTGGTGAGCACGGTGCGCGAGTGCTACGCGGCGCTGGGCGCCCTGCACGCGCGGTGGCGGCCGCTGCCGGGGCGGTTCAAGGACTACATCGCCATGCCGAAGTTCAACATGTACCAGTCACTGCACACCACGGTGATCGGCCCGGACGGGCGCCCCGTGGAGATCCAGATCCGCACCCACGAGATGCACCGCCGCGCCGAGTACGGCGTGGCCGCGCACTGGAAGTACAAGGACCAGGCCAACCAGGCGAACTCCGCGACCCCGAAGGCCATGGAGGGGGACCTCGCCTGGCTGAGCTCGCTCGTGTCCTGGCAGGAGGAGACCCAGGACTCCTCCGAGTTCCTGGACTCCCTGCGCTACCAGATCAACACGTCCGAGGTGTACGTCTTCACCCCCAAGGGCGAGGTCATGGCCCTGCCCGCCGGCTCCACGCCCGTGGACTTCGCCTACGCCGTGCACACCGAGGTGGGGCACAAGACCATCGGGGCCCGGGTCAACGGCAAGCTCGTGCCGCTGTCCTCGGAGCTCCAGCACGGGGACTGGGTGGAGGTGCTCACCTCCAAGTCCGAGCACGCCGGACCGTCCCAGGACTGGCTGAAGTTCGTGCAGTCCCCGCGGGCGCGCAACAAGATCCGCCAGTGGTTCTCCAAGGAGCGCCGCGAGGAGGCCATCGAGAAGGGCAAGGACGCGCTCACCCGCGCCCTGCGCAAGCACCACCTGCCCCTGCAGCGCACGCTCACCCAGGAGTCCCTGCTCGCGGTGGCGCAGGACTTCCACCGCACCGACATCAGCTCCCTCTACGAGGCGATCGGCTCCGACGTGGTCAGCGCCCAGGACGTGGTCGCGAAGATCGTGGGCGACCTCGGCGGGGCCGACGGCGCGGAGGAGGACTTCGCGGAGACCACCATCGCCACCCAGCCGGTGCGCCCGCGCGTGTCCGATTCGGGGGTGACGGTCCAGGGCGCCTCGGACGTCTACGTCAAGCTGGCCCGCTGCTGCACCCCGGTGCCGCCGGACGAGATCATGGGCTTCGTCACCCGCGGCGCCGGGATCTCCGTGCACCGCAAGGACTGCGCCAACATGCTCGCCCTCACCTCCACCGAGCGGGTGGTCGAGGTCGAGTGGGCGCCCACCCAGTCCAGCGTGTTCCTGGTCGAGATCCAGGTGGAGGCCCTGGATCGCAGGTCCCTGCTCTCGGACGTGACCCGGGTGCTCTCCGAGAACCACGTCAACATCCTCTCCGCGTCCGTGCACACCTCGAAGTCGCGGCTGGCGATCTCCCGCTTCGCCTTCGAGATGGGCGACCCCCGCTACCTGGACCACGTGCTCAACCAGGTCCGCCGGATCGACGGGGTCTACGACGTCTACCGCACCTCGGGCAACCGCCCCATCTCGGAGCCCTCCGGTCGGTGAGCCGCCCGGCCGCCCCGTCAGCGCAGGGGGCGGCCGACGGCGCGGGCGGCGCGGCGGACCCGCAGCAGCGCCGCCTGCCGGCCGGGCATCCGCTCGAAGCTCTCGAGCGCGGCCTGCACCAGCGGGGGCGGGCAGTGCAGGTGCGGGGCGTGCATGAGCTTCTCCAGGGCCGCGGTCCCCTCTTTTCCCGGCACGTGCAGGGCCAGGTCCACCGCGGTGCGCAGCGGCGTGGTGACGTGCACCGGCCCGGCGTCGTGGACGTCGTAGCCGCCCAGCGTGACCTGGTGCAGCGCCAGGCCCTCCGGCACGGGGGACATCGTGGTGCGGCGCAGCTTGTCCAGCAGCACCGGCAGGATGCTGGGGCGCCCGGCGCAGTCGTAGAACCACGCCGCGGAGAGCCGCCCGAGCACCCCGCGCCGCAGCAGGTGGGGCGGCAGCTGCGCCTCGAGCGCCGCGACCTTCACCGCCCGGGTCACCGGGCGCCCGCGCAGCACGTGCGCCTCCAGCACCACGGGCACGAGCACTCCGTCCGTGACGAGGGCCGAGAGCTCGGCGCGCGAGAACGGCCGTGCGGGCAGGAACAGGGTGTCGGGGTGCCAGGGCGGGGCGTCCATGGGCCCACTCTCGTCCACGGCCGCGGCACGGGAAAGGCCCCGCGGCGCGCTGTGGACAGCGCGGCCGCGGGGCCTTCCGGGGCGTCCCGGGTCAGCGCAGGTCGGCCGCCGAACGGCGCAGCGTCTCGAGCCACTGGCGGCTGGTGGCGAGCTCGCCCTCCAGCTTGGCCGCGCGCTTGGTGTCCCCGGTGGCCTGCGCCCGGGCCAGCGCGTCCTCCTGGTCCTCGATCTTCGACTCGAGCTGGGTGAGCATCGAGTTGGACCGTGCCTTCGTCTCCGGGTTGGAGCGCTGCCACTTCTCGTCCTCGACCTGGCGCACGGCGTCCTCCACGGTGCGCAGCTCGGCCTCGACCCGGCGCATGTGGGCGCGCGGGACCTTCCCCGCCTGCTCCCACCGGTCCAGGATGTCGCCCAGGGCGCGCTTGGCGGCCTTGAGATCCGTGATCGGCAGCAGCGCCTTCGCCTCGGCGAGCAGCTGCTCCTTCACGGCGAGGTTTCCCTCGAACTCCTCGTCGATCCGGTCGTTGTCGGCCTTGCGCGCCGCGAAGAAGGTGTCCTGGGCGGCGCGGAAGCGCGCCCACAGGGCGTCGTCGTCCTTCTTGGAGGCACGCTTGGACTCCTTCCATCGGTCCATCAGACGGCGGTACTCCGCGGCCGTGGCGCCCCAGTCGGTGGAGCCGGACAGGGCCTCCGCCTCGGCGATGAGGGCCTCCTTGGCCTTCTTCGCCTCGGAGTTGTCGGCGTCCAGCTGCGAGAAGAACGCCCGTCGGTGCCGGTCGAACGTGGTGCGCGCCGTGCGGAACCGCTTCCACAGGGCGTCCTCCGCGGCCCGGCCCAGACGGATGCCGGACTTCTGGTGGGTCTTCCACTGGTCGAAGAGCTCCGCCATCCGGGCCGAGGACTGCTTCCACTGCGTGCGCTGCGGGTCCTGGGCGGCGATCTGCTCCGCCTCCGCCACGATCGCCTCCCGCGCCGCGACGTTCTGGGCGCGCTGCGCCTCGTGGGCGGCCCGCTCGGCGGCCTCGAGCTCCCGGATCGCCGGGCGCAGGGCCTCCAGCCGGGACTCGAGGGCCTTGACGTCCCCGAGCATCTTGCGCTGGCCGACCTGCTCGGCGAGGTGGTCCACGGTGCTCTGCATGTCGGCCGAGGGTGCGCCCGCGGCCACGCGCTGCTCGAGCAGCGCCACCTGCGCCTCGACGTCGTCGAACTTCCGGGCGAAGTAGCCCAGGGCCTCGTCCTCGGTCGCGTCCGGGAACTGGCCGCAGAGGACCTCCTCGCCGTCGACGACCACGTAGACGTGTCCGTCCTCCGTGACGCGCCCGAAGGCCCGGGCGCGGGCCACGGACTCCGGGGAGGCGAGGGCCGGCGCCGCCGGGGCCGCGGCCGGGGCCGCCGGGACGGCCGCGGGCGTGGGAGCCGGGCCGGGGGAGGCCTGCGCCGGCGCCGCGGGGGCGCCCGGCCGGGGGACCCCCGGCTTCGGCACGGGTCCCGGGGCGGGGACGGGGCGGGGCGTGGGCTGGTCGTCGGATTCGAGACGTTCTGTCACCGCTGGAACTCTTTCGCTCTCGCCGGGCGCCGACCCCGGGAGCGTGCCCCGCGTCGTCGCCCGGCTTCGGACAATCGTCCTCCCCATACTACCGAGGCCGCCTGCTCCGGCCGCCGGGAGCCCTCCGGTGCCCCCGCGCCGGGCCCGGCGGGGTTCGGGACGGGCAGGGCGAGGGGGCAGGGCACGGGACCGCGGCCGATCCGGGGCCGGACCGGGCGGGGCTTTGGGCCGGGCGCGCGGGGATCCCTAGGATGAGTGCGGAACCGTCGGGCCGGTCCGGGCCGGCCGTCCACCCGTCCCGCCGCCGAATCCACCCGAGGAGCACGTCCCCATGGCCCGCAAGACCTCCCTGTCCGGTTTCCCCGAATGGCTTCCGGAGGAGCGTCTGGTCGAGCTGCACGTCCTCGACCTCCTGCGGGAGAGCTTCGAGCTGCACGGCTTCTCCTCGATCGAGACCCGCGCCGTCGAGACGGTCGGCCAGCTGCTGCGCAAGGGCGAGATCGACAAGGAGGTCTACGTCGTCTCCCGGCTGCAGGAGGACGAGGACGCCCCTGCCGAGCGCGGCGACGACCAGCTGGCGCTGCACTTCGACCTCACCGTGCCCTTCGCCCGGTACGTGGTGGAGAACGGCGGGCACCTCGCATTCCCGTTCCGCCGCTACCAGATCCAGAAGGTGTGGCGCGGCGAGCGCCCCCAGGAGGGCCGGGCCCGCGAGTTCACCCAGGCGGACATCGACGTGGTGGGCGACGGCGCGCTGCCGTTCCGCTACGACGTGGAGCTCGCGCTCGTGATGATCGACGCCCTGTCCAGGCTGCCCATCCCGCCGTTCGTGCTGCGCGTGAACAACCGCAAGCTCGCCGAGGGGTTCTACCAGGGCATCGGGCTGCAGGACACCGCCGGGGTGCTGCGCAACATCGACAAGCTCGAGAAGATCGGCCCCGAGCGGGTCGCCCAGGCCCTGTGCGACGAGGTCGGCGCCACCCCCGAGCAGGCGCAGGCCGCGCTGCAGCTGGCGGCGATCCGCACCGAGGACACCTCCTTCGTGGAGCAGGTCCGCGCGCTGGGGGTGAACACCCAGCTGCTCGAGGAGGGGCTGGGCGAGCTCGCCGAGGTGGTGGGGGAGGCCTCCCGGCGCGCCCCCGGCACGGTGGTCGCCGACCTCTCGATCGCCCGCGGCCTCGACTACTACACCGGCACCGTCTACGAGACCGTGCTGGTGGGCCACGAGCAGCTGGGCTCCGTGTGCTCCGGCGGCCGCTACGAGTCCCTCGCGTCCACCGGCAAGAAGACCTACCCCGGCGTGGGCCTGTCCGTGGGCGTCACCCGGCTGGTCACCCGCATGCTGTCCCAGGGGATGGCCGCGCCCTCCCGCAAGGTCCCCACCGCGGTGCTGATCTCCCTGGTGGACGAGGAGTCCTGGTCCTCGGCCCAGGACGTGGCCCAGCAGCTGCGCGAGCGCGGCATCGCGTGCGAGGTCTCGGCGAGCGCGGCCAAGTTCGGCAAGCAGATCAAGTACGCCGAGCGCCGCGGCATCCCCTACGTGTGGTTCACGGTCCGCGGCGAGGACGGCTCGCTCGCCCACGAGGTCAAGGACATCCGCTCCGGCGAGCAGGTCTCCGCCGACCCGGCCTCCTGGTCCCCGCCGGCCGAGGACCTGCGCCCGGTCGTGCGCGCGGCGGGCTCCTGACCGGTTCCCGACCGACCCCGCCGCCCCGCCCCGCCCCCTCCCGCCCCACCGAGCCCCCACATCCCTGCCGCCCGCTCCGCCGAGCCCCCACTCCTGCCGCGATTCCCCAGAAAAAATGTGGGGAAAGGGCAAGGGAATGGGGGCTCGGCGCCGTGGGTGACGGGAGAGTTGGGGGCTCGGCGCGGGGGAGGTCAGGGCCGCCGGGACAGCACCAGGGCGCGTCCGGCCAGGCCCACGGCGAAGACGCCGAGCATCGTGAGCACGGACTGCCACGGCAGCGTGAACGCCAGCACCAGGCAGCCGGCCAGGCCGAGCGCGTTGACCGCCCGGGGCGCCCACCCCGGGCGCTGCCGGAGGGTGAGCGCGGAGAGGTTCGCCAGCGCGTAGTAGACGAGCACGCCGAAGCTCGAGAAGCCGATGACCGTGCGGACGTCGCCGACCAGCACGAGCACCACCACGAGCCCGGCCACGGCCAGCTCCGCCGCCCACGGCACCCGGTGCCGCTGCGACACCGCGCCCAGCGGCCCCGGGAGGTCCCGCTCGCGGGCCATGGCCAGGGCCGTGCGCGAGATCCCGGCGACCAGCGCCAGCAGCGCCCCCAGCGTGGCCAGGGCGGCGGCCGCGGTGACGACGACGGCGCCCGCGGTCGCCGGCCCGGCCGCCCAGCCGGCCTCGCGCACCACCGTCAGGAGCGGGGCGGCCGACGCCGCGAGCCGGTCGACGCCGAGGAAGCGCAGCAGCCCGAGGCCGAGCAGCCCGTAGAGGAGCAGCGTGAACGCCAGCGCCCCCAGGACGGCCCGGGGGATGGTGCGGGCCGGGTCCCGGACCTCCTCGCCCATGGTGGCGACCCGGGCGTAGCCGGCGAAGGCGAAGAACAGGGTGCCCGCCGCCGGCAGCACGCCCCAGCCGGTCCCGTCCCACCCGGGGCCGTCCCCCGCAGGGGCCCCGCCCGCAGTGGGGCCGGTGCCCGAGAACAGCAGCACGACCACGGCCAGCAGGACCACCAGCACCGGGGCGACCAGCAGCTTCGTCAGCCGGGCGGTGCGGGTGACCCCGCCCAGGTTCACCGCCGTGAGACCGAGGACGGCGGCCACGGCGAGCAGCCGCGCCCCGGCGTCGTCGGCCCCCGTGAGCTCCGCGGCGTAGAGGCCGAAGGTCAGCGCCATCGCCGCCGCGGACGCGGTCTTGCCGGTCACGAAGCCCAAGCCGGCCACGAAGCCCGGCCACGGGCCCAGCTGACGGTTCGCGTACACGTACGTGCCGCCGGAGGCGGGGTGGACGGCGGCCAGCTGGGCGGTGGAGGTCGCGTTGCACCAGGCGACCACCGCGGCCAGCAGCAGCGCCAGCGGCAGCCACGGGCCGGCGAGCTCCGCGGCCGGGGCGAAGGCCACGAACACCCCGGCGCCGACCATGGAGCCCACCCCGATCACCGTCGCGTCGAGGGTGCCCAGGCGGCGGGCGAGGGCCGGGTGGCCGGGGGAGGTGCTCATGGTCGTCCTGTCGTCGTCCTGGCGGCGGAGGCCCGGGCTGTAAACTCGTGCACGCAACGAGAGTAGGGGTCCCCGGTGAATCCTGGGGAAACGCGCCGCGGGCGCGGCCCCGTCCGCACCTCCCGAACAACGAAGGGTTTTTCAGTGCTGCGCACCCACAACCTCGGCGCCCTGCGCGCCGAGCACATCGGAGAGACCGTCACGCTGGCCGGCTGGGTCGGCCGGCGCCGCGACCACGGAGGGGTGGCCTTCCTGGACCTGCGAGACGCCTCCGGGGTCGCCCAGATCGTGGTGCGCGACGAGGCGGACTTCCACCACCTGCGCAACGAGTTCGTCCTGCAGATCACCGGCACCGTGGAGCGCCGCCCCGAGGGCAACGAGAACCCGGCGCTGGCCACCGGCGAGGTCGAGGTCATGGCCGAGACCGTGACCGTGCTCAACACCGCCGCCGCGCTGCCCTTCCAGATCGACGAGCACGTGGAGGTCGGCGAGGACGCCCGCCTGCGGCACCGCTACCTGGACCTGCGCCGCCCGGAGCCGGCCCGCATCATGCGCCTGCGCTCCGACGCCAACCGGGTGGCCCGCGAGATGCTCCACCAGGACGGGTTCACCGAGGTGGAGACGCCCACCCTGACCCGCTCCACCCCCGAGGGCGCCCGCGACTTCGTGGTCCCGGCCCGCCTGGCCCCGGGCTCCTGGTACGCCCTCCCGCAGTCCCCGCAGCTGTTCAAGCAGCTGCTGCAGGTCGGCGGGATCGAGAAGTACTACCAGATCGCCCGCTGCTACCGGGACGAGGACTTCCGCGCCGACCGCCAGCCCGAGTTCACCCAGCTCGACATCGAGGCCTCCTTCGTGGAGCAGGACGACGTCATCGCCCTCGGCGAGCGGATCGTGGCCGCGCTGTGGAAGCTCATCGACGTGGAGATCCCCACCCCCATCCGCCGGATGACCTACGCGGAGGCGATGGCGAAGTACGGCTCCGACAAGCCGGACCTGCGCTTCGGCCTCGAGCTCACGGAGCTGACCGAGTACTTCCAGGACACCACCTTCCGCGTGTTCAAGGCCCCCTACGTGGGCGCCGTGGTCATGCCCGGCGGGGCGTCCCAGCCGCGCCGCACCCTGGACGCCTGGCAGGAGTGGGCCAAGCAGCGCGGGGCCAAGGGCCTGGCCTACGTCCTCGTCGGCGAGGACGGCACTCTCACGGGACCGGTGGCCAAGAACATCACCGAGGCCGAGCGCGAGGGCCTCGCCGCCGCGACCGGCGCGCAGCCCGGGGACTGCATCTTCTTCGCCGCCGGCGAGAAGAAGTCCTCCCGCGCGCTGCTCGGCGCGGCCCGCGTGGAGATCGGCCACCGCACGGGGCTGATCGACGAGGACGCCTGGGCGTTCGTGTGGATCGTGGACGCGCCCCTGTTCGAGTCCGCGGCCGAGGCCGTCGAGTCCGGCGACGTCGCCGTGGGCGCCGGCCAGTGGACCGCCGTGCACCACGCGTTCACCTCGCCCAAGCCCGAGTTCCTGGACACCTTCGACCAGGACCCCGAGCACGCCCTGGCCTACGCCTACGACATCGTGTGCAACGGCAACGAGATCGGCGGCGGCTCGATCCGCATCCACCAGCAGGACGTGCAGCGGCGGGTCTTCGAGGTCATGGGCATCGGCCGGGAGGAGGCCGACGAGAAGTTCGGGTTCCTGCTCGAGGGCTTCAAGTACGGCGCGCCCCCGCACGGCGGCATCGCCTTCGGCTGGGACCGCGTGGTCGCCCTGCTGGCCGGGACCGACTCCATCCGCGAGGTCATCGCGTTCCCGAAGACCGGCAACGGCTTCGACCCGCTGACCGCCGCGCCGGCGCCGATCACCGCGCAGCAGCGCAAGGAGGCCGGGGTGGACGCCAGGCCGGGGGCGAAGCAGGACGAGGACCTGAAGGCCGAGAAGGCGGCCGCGCACTAGGCCAGGGCACCAGCGGGCCGGGTCCGCCCGCTCCGGGCGGACCCGGCCCGATGTGCTCCCGGTGCGCCGGTGCTCGGGCCTCAGCGCGGACACGGTCGGCGGAGCTCTCCCCGCAGCGGACCGGTCAGTTCCCCTCTCGCGTCCTCGTCCACGGCGACGGTGTCCGCGCCCAGCCACGTCGCGGTCGTCGCCAGCTCGGCCGCCAGCTCCCCGACGACGACGGAGCGCGTCGGCCACCTCGTTGCCGCGGCGGCGTCGGGACCCGGCTCCTCGGCGAAGGCGGAGCGGACCAGGAGGACGCCGCGGTCCCGGTCGTACTTGAGGTCGACCCGGGCGACGAGGGACTCGCCGAGCAGGAACGGCAGCACGTAGTAGCCGTGGGTGCGCCGGGAGGCGGGGGTGTAGATCCCGATGCGGTAGTGCATCCCGAACAGCTCCAGGAGCCGACGACGCTCGAAGACGAGCGGATCGAAGGGGGCCAGCAGGGCACGGGCGCCCGCGCGGCGCGGCACGCCGGCGTCGACGTGCAGCCACGCCGGGCGGTCCCAGCCGGCGACCGTGACGGGCAGCAGCTCGCCGCTGTCGACGAGTTCGTCGACAGCGCGGCGGGTGACGCGCTGCCCGAGGCGGAAGTAGTCGGCGAAGCACCGGACGGTCCCGATGCCGTGGGCGCGGGCGGAGATGCGGACGAGCTCGCGGACGGCGTCGTCCGGGTCCGGCGGCGGCTGACCACGGACGTGCGGGGGCAGGACCCGCTCGGCGAGGTCGTAGACCCGCTCGAACTGTGCGTTGCGGCGCGCGGCGCCGAGCTGCCCGGCGTCGAAGAGGATCTCCAGGGCGGTCCTGGCGGCGCTCCACCGCCAGCCCCAGCCCTCCTCGGCGCGCTGCGCGTGGCGGGCGTCGACGAACGCCTCGACCTCCCCGGCCGTGAGCGGGCCGCGTTCGGCGACGACGGCACGGACGAGCTCGAGCACGCCCGGGTGGCGCGCCTCCAGCGCGTCGGGGTCCATGCCGGCCCAGCGCCGGCGGGTCCAGGCGACGAGCGGGGAGGTGGCGACGGGCAGGTAGCAGGCCTCGTGCGCCCAGGCCTCGACGAGGCGGCGCGGCGCCCGGCCCGCCGCCCGATCGAGCAGGGCGGTGTCATAGGGACCGAGCCGGGCGAGCAGCGGCAGCAGGTGCGCCCGGGCGAGGACGTTGACCGAGTCGATCTGCAGCAGCCCGATGCGCTCCACGGTGCTCGTGACGTGCCGCATCGTCACCACCGGGGGCCGGGCGCGGTCCAGCCCCTGGGCGGCGATCGCGACGCGGCGCGCCTGGGCCGTGCTGATCGTGCGGGTCACCCGGACGACGATACCGAGACCGGTGTGCGGAGTCGACGGCATGAGCGGCCGCAGGCGTGCGCGCGGCCGGCGCGGCGGCTCATGCGCCGCCGGCAGCGCCGCTGTGCCACGCCGCGCCCCCGCACACCCACAGCCGGGGAATGGCGGTCCGGGCACCAGCGGTCCGACAGGGGGTCAGTCGAGCAGGCTCTCCAGGTGCGGGGTGCGCTCGTGGGCGCCCGGCAGCGGCTCGCGGCCCCGGCCCAGGAGGAACCACAGCGGGACCACGAGCAGGGCGAGCACCAGGCCCACCCACATCCACGAGGCGGTCAGCGCGTACTCCGCCCCCGTCAGCACGAGGGCGACGGCCATGAGCGCGGCGCCCAGCACGCCGAGCGCCCGCGCCCCGGCGGTGCGCCCGAGCTTCGCGACCGCGGCGCAGGCCAGGCCGTAGTAGAGGGCCACGAGCACCGAGATGATGCCGATCGAGTCGTCGAAGAGCGGTCCGGAGAACGCCATCCAGGCGGCGGCGACGGCGGCGGTGGTCCACGTGGCGAAGGACAGGGACCGGAAGCGGCGCGGCAGGTGCCCGCCGCGGGCCATGGACATCAGGCCGCGGGAGGTGGGGATCATCGTGGTGCCGATGGACGCCCCCGCCGAGACCGCCACGAGCGCGGCCAGCAGCGGGGAGGCCACCGAGGACCCCGGGGCGTAGGCCCAGCCGATGGCGGCGTAGGCGGCCGCCACCACGCCGAGCGCGACCCACGCCGAGACCCGCGGAGCCCGCTGCGTGGTGGACTCCTCGGTGAGCGAGAACGTGGAGTCCCACCCCCAGTACAGGAACAGGGCCAGCAGCAGGGCGGCCGCCACGTCCCCGGCCGAGACCCCGGAGCCGGCGGCGAGCTCCGCGGCGCCGTAGAAGCCGGTCCACTCCCCGTCCTCGGCGCCCGTGCCGCGCGGCAGGGCCGGCGCGGTGCGCACCGCCCAGACCAGCACGCCCACCCCGATCAGCTGCAGGACGGCCAGGACCCACTGCACGGCGGCCGAGACCCTGATCCCCGAGGCGGACACCGCCGCGAAGACCGCCATGAGCAGGGCGGCCACGGCGGTGGTGGTCCAGGGCCCGGCGCCGATCCCGAGGGCGAACAGGGCGGAGTCGGCCGTGACCCAGGCGAGGGAGGCGAGCACGAGGGTCGCCGAGAGCCACAGCCCCCACCCGCCCAGGAACCCGGCGAACGCGCCGTAGGCCTCCCGGGCCCACCGGTAGACGGTGCCCTGGTCCTCGTAGAGGGCGTCCAGGCGGGCGAAGCAGACCGAGACGACCACCATGGGGAGCACGGCGCCGACGAGCACCACGGGGGTCCAGGCGCCGACCAGGGCGTGGATGAGGCCCACGGTGACCACGGCCGAGTAGAGCGGGGCGATCGAGGTGGACCCGATGACCGCGGAGGTCGTGGTGGAGATCGACCGGGGGAGCAGGTGGGCGGTCACAGCAGACCCTTCTTGTCGATGACGTTGGGCACGAACCGGCAGTAGTAGTCGGTCAGCGGGCCGTCCGACTCGCGGATGCCGATGCCGGCCGCGCCCGCCTCGCCCACCACCCACGAGCCGATGACCGGGTGGTTGGGGGCGCCGTCGGAGCCCGGGAAGTTGCGGATGGGCGTGTAGGCCTGCCACACGTCCAGCGGGGACGGGTGGGGGTGCTCGGAGCGGATCCGCACGTCGCGGGCGTGCATCTCGATGCCGTCCCCCTCGCGGCCGAACACGGGCTTGCGCACCCACTCCCGCAGCTCGCCGGGCCCGTCCGGGTGGGCGGCCAGCAGGTTCTCGTGCCCGGGGAAGCACCGCCACAGGGCCACGAGCAGGAGCTTGTTGGACTGGAACATCTTCCACGCCGGCTCGTACCAGTGGTGCATCCGGGTGGGGTCGTCGAGCACGAACGCGCCGGGTCCGTCGTCGACCATGTGCTCCCACGGGTGCAGGGCGAAGATCTCCTCGATCGGGCCGACCACCACGGGCTCGTCCACGTCCCCGGTCGCGTGCACCCAGCCGCCGGACCGGGTGTCGTAGCGGACGTCCTCGACGGGCAGCAGGACGGCCCGGTAGCCGGCCTCGACCGCGGTGTTCGCGATGACGGCGGCGTTGGCCGCGTCCTCCCCGGACTCCTCCTCCCGGGTGTAGGCCACGTGCAGGGTCTTCGTGGCCGAGTACGGCAGCCGCTGCCGCCACCGGTCCACGAGCATGGGCCACAGCCCGTTGAGCTGGTCGAACTCCGGGTCGTCCTCGCCCAGGCCCGGGAACAGCGCCTCCATGCGGCTCCACTGGCAGATCGCCCCCTCGACCAGGCCGGTGGGGGTGTCGCCGTTGAGCTCGAGCATCTTCGGCGGGCCGGTCCCGTCCCAGGCCAGGTCGAAGCGGCCGTAGATCGAGGGCTCCCGCAGCCGGAGGGAGTGCTGGGCCAGCTCGAAGGCCGCGTCCGAGAGCCCGAGGGTGCCCAGGGCGCCGGTGGCCAGGTACCGGGCGGCCTCGGCGCACATCCGGTGCAGCTCGTCGGTGACGGACTCCAGCTCGTCCACCTCGTCGGGGGAGAAGACGTAGGCGGCCGTCTCGTTCCAGTACGAGAAGGACCGGCCGTCGGGCCGCTCGGTGCGGGCGTAGGTGAGCCCCTCGGCGCGGACGGTGCGCTCCCAGCCGGGGCGCGGCGCCAGGCCGTCGATGCGCCGCATCAGGAGCCCCAGCCGCTCTTCGACCCGCCGAAGCCGCGCGAGACGCCGCTCTTGCCCACGGCGGCCCCGTCGCGGGGCAGACCGCGGGCCACGGTGGCCGAGCCCGGCGGCCGGCCGGTGCTCCAGCCCGCCGCGGACGACACCGGTGAGCCCACGGCGGGGACGGCCGTGGCCCGGGCGGAGCTCATGAGCACCCACATCGGGAAGAAGCCGCCCACCCGCGGCCCGCGGTCGTCGTCGCACTCGTCGTCGTCGACCCGCACGGGCTCGGCGCCGCCGTCTCCGTCCGGGTCCTCGACGCAGATCTGGGCGTAGTCCGAGTCCACCTCCTGCACGTCCTGGGCCTCCTGCCCGCAGCCGGTCAGGGCGATCGTCAGGGCGCCGATCGAGGCGGCGGCCATGGTCCGTGAGGAGGGGCGGGGCGGCATGCGGGGCCTTCCGGGACGAGGACGGGACGGGGCGGTCGAGGGCTGCGGTGGCGCCGGGCCGGGCGCGGGGCCGGCCCGGCACGGTCCGCACGGCGGCGCCGGCGCACCGGGCCCGCCCGTGCGGGGTCCTCCGAGCGTACGACGTCCCGGCCCGGTCCGGGCGCCCCGCCCCGGCCCGTGTCCCGGGCGCCGCCGGCGCCCGGCCGCCGGAGGTGCGGGCGCAACCAGGCGCAACATCGGCCCGCCCGCCGTCGCCGCGCAGTAGGCTTCGGGCACCTCAGGGGCCGGGTCCCGCCGACCGGACCCGCCCCCGCGCCGAGCACCCAGGGGAGCCCATGAGCCGTGATCCCGCCGCCGCCCGCACCGCCCTCCTCGACGCCGGGGCCTGGTTCGCCGACCTCGTCGGGGAGATCCGCCCGCACCACTGGACCCGGCCGGGCCTGGGCGCCTGGGACGTCCGGGCGCTCGTGGGGCACACCCACCGCGCGCTCGTCACGCTCGGCACCTATCTCACGGTCCCCGCCGACGACGAGACCTGCACCGGCACGGCCCAGTACTACGCGCTCTCCGCCGCGGCCACGGACCCCGCTGAGGTCGAGGCCCGGGGCGTCGCCGCCGGCCGCGAGCTCGGCCGGCATCCGTCCGCCACCGTCCGGGCCTCGCTGGACCGGGCCCGGGACGCCCTGGCGCAGGTGCCCGTCGACGAGGACCCGCTGATCCGCACCCTGGTGGGCGGCACCCGGCTGCGCGCCTACGTGCCCACCCGCACGTTCGAGCTGGCGGTCCACGGCCTGGACGTCGCCGGGGCCTGCGGGCTGGACCGGAGACCCCCCGAGCACGTCCTGGCCGACGCCGGACGGACGGCGCTGGAGCTCGCCGCCCACGGCGGGCACCTGCCCGGGGTCCTGCTGGCGCTCACGGGCCGGCGGCCGCTGCCCCCGGGCTTCTCGGTCCTGGGCTGAACCGATCGGGGCTGCACCGACCAGGGCTGCACCGACCGGGGCGCCGGTCCTGGGCGGAAGCGGCCCGGACGCCGGTCAGAGCACCGTGTGCGCGACCGACGCCCAGCCCAGCGCGACGAGCACGCCGATCAGGGCGCCGACGACCGTCTGCGCCGGGGTGTGGTCCCCGGTGCGCACCCGCGAGACGGCCAGCACGACCGGCACCGGCGCCGCGGCCAGCGACGCCCACGGGGTGCTGAGGACGCCGAGCCCCACGGCCCAGCACGCGGCCATCGCCACGTGGGCGGAGACCTTCCACCACAGGGTCACGACCAGCAGCACCAGCAGGCCCAGCAGCACGAACGCCGTGGTCACGGGCACCACCGGAGGGACGCCCAGCGCGAGCTCGGCGACCACCACGAGCGCCGTCAGCACCCCCGTGGCGGCGTAGACCGGCAGCCGCTGGGCCCGGGCGCGCACGAAGTGTCCGTCCACCCGCCCGCGCCGGGCCAGCACCCGCAGCACGAGCATCGGCAGCGACGCCACGACCACCGCCGTCCCCAGGCCCCACATGGCCCCGGGCCACCCGGCCCCCGACCAGCCGGCGAGCACCAGCAGGGACAGCACCAGCGGGGCGGGCGCGAACACCTCGGCCACCAGGGTGCTCGGTCGGGGCGTGCTGCGCGCGGCGGTCATGGGTCGAGGCTAGCGGGGCCCCGGGTGCGCCCGGTCCTGTGGTGGACTGGGGCCCATGCGCATCGTTCTGCAGAGAGTGGCCCGGGCCGCCGTGACCGTCGGAGGAGAGGTCGTGGGGGCCGTCGAGGAGCCGGGGCTGCTGGCCCTGGTGGGCGTGACCCACGACGACGACGCCGCGACGGCCGCGAAGCTCGCCGAGAAGACCTGGACGCTGCGGCTGCTGGAGGGCGAGCGGTCCTGCGCCGACCTCGGCGCCCCGGTGCTCGCCGTCAGCCAGTTCACCCTCTACGGCGACGCCCGCCGGGGCCGGCGCCCCTCGTGGTCGGCCGCCGCGCCCGGCCCTGTCTCGGAACCCGTGTTCGAGGCGTACGTGGCCGCGCTGCGGGAGCTCGGCGCGCGCGTGGCGACCGGCCGCTTCGGGGCCGCGATGCAGGTGGAGCTCGTCAACGACGGCCCGTTCACCCTGGTCCTGGACAGCGCCGAGCTGGAACGGCCCCGGCGGGGCTGAGACCGGGTCCCGGCGCGGACCGTCAGATCGCCGTGCGGGGAGCGGCCTCCTCGGAGCCCGTCTCCTCGCGCGCCTTCCGCTCCCGGGCGCGGTCGAGGGCCGCGATGACGGGCCCCGCGGTGACCCCGTGCAGCAGGACCGAGCCGACGACCACCAGCCCCACGATGCGCCACAGGGCCTGGTCCTCCGCGGCGAACTCGCCCTCGGACAGCGCGTAGGCGAGGTAGTAGATCGAGCCGATGCCGCGCACGCCGAAGAAGGCGAGCACGCCGCGCTCCCACGGTCCCGTCCGGCCGCCGAGCAGACTGATCCACCCGGCGAGGGGGCGCACCAGCAGCAGGAAGGCCGCCGCGACGAGCACCTCCCGCCAGGTCAGCCCGGCGAGCAGCCCCCGGGCCACGGCGCCGCCCAGGAGCACGAGCACCACCACGGTGAGCAGCCGCTCGAGCTGCTCGATGTAGCTGTGCAGCACGCCGTGGGCGCCGTGCACCCGCTCGCCCGCCCGGATGGTCACGGCGCACACGAACACAGCGATGAACCCGTAGCCCTCGACCATCTCGGTCAGACCGTAGGTGAGGAAGGTGGCGGCCAGGGCCACGAACCCCTCGGTCTGCGCGGTCGTGCGGACGCTGTCGAGCCGGGAGCGGAAGAAGAGCCGCCGCAGGAGCAGGCCCACGAGGACCCCGGCGAGACAGCCGACCGCGATCCGCCAGGCCACGTCCACGCTCAGGAAGTGCGGCAGCCACGCGCCGGGAGCGGTGCCCACCACGCTCAGGGCGATGGCGAGGTAGACGAACGGGAAGGCCAGGCCGTCGTTGAGCCCCGCCTCGGAGGTGAGCCCGAAACGGACCTCGTCCTCGCCCTCGAGGTCCTCCTGCGACTCGGAGGGCTCACCGACCTGCACCTCGGAGGCCAGGACCGGATCGGTGGGGGCCAGCGCCGCGGCCACGAGCACGGCGCCGGCCGCGCTCAGCCCCAGCACCGACCAGCCCAGCAGGGCCGCCCCGAGCAGGCTCAGGGGCATGGCGATCCCCAGCAGCCGCCAGGTCGTGGCCCAGCGCCGGAAGCCCAGCGGGCGGTCCAGGGCCAGCCCGGCGCCCATCAGCGAGACGATCACGCAGATCTCGCTCAGGTGCAGGGTGGCGGCGCTGTGGGCCACCGGGTCCGGGTCGGGCAGGGTGTCGGCCAGGGCGAAGATCACCGCCCCGGCGGCCAGGAACACCATGGGCATCGACACGGGGGCCCGCACGAGCAGGCGGGGCAGCAGGGCGGCCGCGAACACGGCGAGCCCGGCGGCGGCGAAGAGCAGACTCGGGGCCTCGAACACCGGTACCTCATTCCTGGAAGGGCCGGGCGGGATCCCCGGTGGACCCCGCGCCGCAGCGGTCGTGGCCGTCGCCGGGCGGAGCGCGCCCGGTGGCGGCACCGACGTGATCAGCGTGCTGATCGTACGCCCATCCTCCCCGCTTCCGACAGGCCGCGACGGGCGCAGCCGCTAGCCTGAAAGGGTGACCGGCTCCCTCTTCGACGACCTCGACGCCCCCGACCCCGGTCCCTGCGCGACCGGGGACCAGGCGGACCGCACCGCCCGCCCCGCCGGCCGGGCGCGGCGCTCCCGCTCCCGGGCGCCCCTGGCGGTGCGGATGCGCCCGCGCCGCCTCGACGAGATCGTGGGCCAGCAGCACCTGCTCAAGCCCGGCTCCCCGCTGCAGGTGCTGGCGGGGGAGGACCGGGGCCCGGCGGGACCGTCGTCGATCATCCTGTGGGGGCCCCCGGGCACGGGCAAGACCACCCTGGCCCACGTGATCGCCCGGGGCGTGTCCCGGAAGTTCGTGGAGCTCTCCGCGATCACCGCCGGCGTCAAGGACGTGCGGAAGGTGATGGACGAGGCGCTCACGGACCGGGACCTGCACGGGCGCACCACGGTGCTGTTCCTCGACGAGATCCACCGCTTCACCAAGGCCCAGCAGGACGCGCTGCTGCCCGGGGTGGAGAACCAGTGGGTGGTGCTGGTCGCGGCCACCACGGAGAACCCGTCCTTCTCGGTGATCTCGCCGCTGCTCTCGCGCTCGCTGCTGCTCACGCTGCAGCCGCTCGAGCGCGCCGACATCGGGGCGCTGCTGGACCGGGCCGTCGCCGACCCCCGGGGACTGAACGGCGAGGTGGAGCTCTCCGCGGAGGCCCGCGAGCACCTCCTGGACCTGTGCGGCGGGGACGCCCGCAAGGCCCTGACCTCCCTCGAGGCCGCCGCCGGGGTCGCGTTCTCGGAGCAGCCGGACGACCACGACGCGGTCGAGGGCGCGGACGGGGACGAGGGCATCGACGGGGACGACGGCGGGGACCGCGCGCGGCCGGTGCCGGTGCCGGTGATCACCCGGGAGCACGCCGAGGAGGCCCTCGACCGGGCGGCCGTGCGCTACGACAAGAACGGCGACCAGCACTACGACGTGGTCAGCGCGTTCATCAAGTCGATCCGCGGCTCCGACGTCGACGCCGCGATGCACTACCTGGCCCGGATGATCGAGGCGGGGGAGGACCCGCGGTTCATCGCCCGCCGGCTCATCATCTCCGCCTCCGAGGACATCGGCACCGCCGACCCGACCGCCCTGCAGACCGCGGTGGCGGCCGCCGACGCCGTGCAGCTCATCGGCATGCCCGAGGGGCGGATCCCGCTGGCCCAGGCCGTGGCGCACCTGGCGACCGCCCCGAAGTCCAACGCCGCCTACACCGCGATCAACGAGGCGATCGCCGACGTCCGCGCCGGCCGGGCCGGACCCGTCCCGCTCCACCTGCGCGACGCCCACTACCCCGGCGCGGGCCAGCTCGGCCACGGCCGGGGCTACGTCTACTCCCACGACGAGCCCAACGGCGTGGCCGCCCAGCAGTACCCGCCCGACGAGCTCGTCGGCACCGACTACTACCGGCCCACCGAGCACGGCCGCGAGCGCGAGATCGCCCACCGCCTCGAGATCCTGCGGGGCATCGTCCGGGGCCGGTGACCGCCGGGCTCAGCGGCCGAACAGGTGGCGCACCACCGACGCGGCCGTGCGCTCGTCGATGAGCAGGTCCGTGACCACGCCCGCCCGCAGGGCGCCCACCACGCCCGGCACCTTGTGGTCCCCCGCCACCACGCACAGCCGGCGCGGGATCCGCCGCAGCTCCATCGGCGTGGGCCCGCTCGCCCGCCGGTTGTAGTCGATGTCGGCGTAGGTCCCGTCCTCCCGCAGGAAGACCGTGCACACGTCGCCGACCACCCGGTGCGCGGACAGCTCCCGGAGCGCGTCCTCCGGCAGGTAGCCGCTGGTGTACACCTGGGAGATCATCGGGCCGCGGAAGGCCCCCACGCTGAACACCGCCAGGTCCGCCGCGTTGCGCACCGCCAGCACCCGCCGCACCGAGGACTCCTGCCACATCAGCCGCCGCGTCTCCTCCTGGTCGAAGAACGCGGGGGTGGGGAAGGGCAGCAGCGCGGCACCGAAGGCCGCCGACATCTGCCCGAGCAGCGCCGAGGACTGCGCCGCCCCCGTGGAGCGGGCGCTGACCGCGCCGTTCATCTGCACGACCACCGCGTCCCGTGTGGCCTTCGGCTGCAGGTGGCCCCCGATCGCCGAGGTCGTGATCCCCCAGGCGACCGCCAGCGTCATCCCGTCCCCGAACCAGTCGCCCAGCAGCCCCGCCGCGGCCCGGGCCACGGACTCCAGCCGCTGCGGCTCCGTGGCCGTGCGCGGGGTGCCCGCCACGTGCACCGTCACCCCGAAGGCCTCCCGCAGCCGGTGGGACAGGTCGTGTCCCGCGTCCGGGGGAGCCGCGAGGCTGATCCGCACGATGCCCCGCTCCCGGGCGGCCTGCAGCATCCGCGAGACCGTGGGGCGGGAGACCCCGAAGCGGTCCGCCACCGCCTCCATCGTCATGCCCTGCACGTAGTACAGCTCCGCCGCGTGGTGGAGCTCGGCATCACCGTGCATGTGACCCACCCTTCCCTGCACGTCCGTTCATTTGCTTTGAGCATAGGTGCAACCCAGGACAGAGTGTGATGCAGAGCACCTTCCCGCCCGCAACCACCCGCCCCGAGGAGTTCCCCACCATGGCCCACCCCACCCTCTCCAGCGCCGAACGGGACCGCGCGCTCGCCGAGTTCTCCGACGGCCCCGAGCTCGACGTCCTCGTGGTCGGAGGCGGCATCACCGGCGCCGGCATCGCCCTGGACGCCGTGACCCGCGGCCTGCGCACCGGCATCGTCGAGGCCCAGGACTGGGCCGGCGGCACCTCGCAGTGGTCCTCCAAGCTCGTCCACGGCGGCCTGCGCTACCTCCAGCAGCTCGACTTCAAGCTCGTCTCCGAGGCGCTGCGCGAGCGCGAGCTGCTGCTGGACTTCCTCGCCCCCCACCTCGTCAAGCCCGTGCCCTTCCTCTACCCGCTGACCCACCGCTTCTGGGAGCGGCCCTACGTCACCGCCGGGATCGGCCTCTACGACGCCCTCGCCCACATCGGCGCCAAGGTCGCGACCCTGCCCTACCAGCGGCACTACAGCTTCAAGGGCGTCCAGCGGGTCTTCCCCGACATCAAGCCCGGCTCCATGGTCGGCGCCGTCAAGTACTGGGACGGCCAGGTCGACGACGCCCGTCTCGTCGTCACCATCGTGCGCACCGCCGTGCGCTACGGCGCGCTCGCGGCCAACCGCACGCGGGCCGTGTCCTTCCCCACGGACGAGACCGGCCGGGTGGTCGGCGCCACCGTGCGCGACCTCGAGACGGGGGCGGAGCACACGGTGCGGGCGAAGACCGTCATCGCCGCCACCGGGGTCTGGACCGAGCAGACCCAGGACCTGGCCCACGCCGAGGGCGGGCTGAAGGTGCTCGCCTCCAAGGGCATCCACATCATCGTGCCCCGCGAGCGGATCCGCGGCGAGAGCGGGCTGATCCTGCAGACCGAGAAGTCCGTGCTCTTCATCATCCCGTGGGCGCGGTACTGGATCATCGGCACCACCGACACCCCCTACCACCAGGACCTCGTCAACCCGGTGGCCACCGCGGAGGACATCGACTACGTCATCGACCACGCCAACGTGGTCCTCGACCGGCCGCTCACCCGCGAGGACGTGATCGGCACGTACGCCGGGCTGCGGCCGCTGCTGCAGCCCGGGACGAAGAAGGGCGGCGGGGACGCCCAGTCCACGAAGATCTCCCGCGAGCACACCGTGACCGAGGTCGCCCCCGGGCTGATCACGATCGCCGGGGGCAAGCTCACCACCTACCGGGTGATGGCCGAGGACGCCGTGGACCTCGCCCTGGGGGAGGAGCGGGCCAAGGCCGTGCCCTCGGTCACCGACCGCACTCCGCTGCTGGGCGCGGAGGGCTATCTCGCGCTCCGCCACCAGGCCGGCAGCCTGGGCGCCCGGCACGACTGGAACGAGGAGCGGGTGCAGCACCTGCTCGGCCGCTACGGTTCGGCGATCACCGAGATCGCCGAGCTCGTGGCGGACCGCCCCGACCTGGGCCGCCCTCTGGAGGGGGCCCCGGCCTACCTGCGGGCGGAGATCGTGCACGCCTGCACCCACGAGGGCGCGCTGCACCTCGAGGACATCTTCGACACGCGCACCCGGCTCACGTGGGAGCAGGCCCGCCACGGCCTCGACGCGGTCGAGGAGATCGCGGACCTCGCGGCCGAGGCCCTCGGCTGGGACGACCGGCGGCGGGGGGCCGAGGTCGAGGCCTACCGGCTCCGCTGCGCGGCGGAGGACGAGGCCGCGAGGACCCCGGACGACACCGCGGCCGCCGCCGCACGGGCAGCGGCCCCCGACGTCCTGGAGCTCGTGCGCCCCTCCGAGGCCTGAGCGCCCACCCGTCCCACCGAGCCCCGTCCCCTGACCCCACCCCCCCACCGGCCGTCCCCGACGGACGGCCGGTCCACCCAATCCGCACCACCTGAGGAGTCGCAGTGCTGTCGATGTCGAACGCAGTGGTACAGGCCGTCGCGCCCACCGTGCCCATCTCCCTGTCCACCGTCTTCTGGTCCGAGGTCGCGGGCACCGCGATGCTGATCCTGCTCGGCGCCGGCGTGGTCGCCAACGTCGCACTGCCGAGGTCAAAGGGCCTCGGCGGCGGGTTCCTGATGGTCAACTTCGGCTGGGGCCTGGCGGTGTTCGCCGGCGTCTACGTCGCCTGGCAGTCCGGCGCGCACATCAACCCCGCCGTGACCGTGGGGCTGTGGGCCAGCGGCGCCGAGGAGTACGCCCCGGGGGTGGCCGTCACCCTCGTCAGCACGCTCGTCTACTTCGCCGGAGAGCTGATCGGCGCCTTCCTGGGCGCCGTGCTCGCCTTCCTCGCCTACAAGAAGCACTTCGACGAGGAGATCGACGCGGCGACCAAGCTCGGGGTCTTCGCCACCGGCCCGGCCGTGCGCTCCTACGGCTGGAACGTGGTCACCGAGGTGATCGGCACGTTCGTCCTCGTCATCGTGATCCTGCTCTTCGGCAACACGCCCTCGGAGATCGGGCCGCTGGCCGTGGCGCTGCTCGTGGTCGGCATCGGCGCGAGCCTCGGCGGGCCCACGGGCTACGCCATCAACCCCGCCCGTGACCTCGGTCCGCGCATCGCCCACGCCGTGCTGCCCATCCGCGGGAAGGGCTCCAGCGACTGGGCCTACGCCTGGGTCCCGGTCGTGGGCCCGCTCATCGGCGCCGTGCTCGCCGGCGGCTTCTACCAGCTGTACTCCAACGTTCCCGCCTGACGCCCGCACCACCACCGACCCGTCCACGACACCACAACGAAGTGAGGGACCACCCATGAGCACCGACACCAAGTACGTCATGGCCATCGACCAGGGCACCACGAGCTCCCGCGCGATCATCTTCGACCACCGGGGCACGATCGTCAGCACCGGCCAGCTCGAGCACGAGCAGATCTTCCCGCGCGCCGGCTGGGTGGAGCACGACCCCATGGAGATCTGGCGCAACGTCCGCAAGGTCGTCGCCGACGCCGAGGCCTCCGCCGAGATCAACGCCCGGGACCTGGCCGCCGTGGGCATCACCAACCAGCGCGAGACCACCGTGGTCTGGGACCGCACCACCGGGGAGCCCGTCTACAACGCCATCGTCTGGCAGGACACCCGCACCCAGAAGATCGCCGAGGAGCTCGGCGGGGAGGCCGGCCCGGACCGGTACAAGGACCGGGTGGGCCTGCCGCTGGCCAGCTACTTCTCGGGCCCGAAGGTCAAGTGGATCCTGGACAACGTGGACGGCGCCCGGGAGCGGGCCGAGCGCGGGGACCTGCTCATGGGCAACACCGACTCCTGGCTGGTGTGGAACATGACGGGCGGCGTGGACGGCGGGGTGCACGTCACCGACGTCACCAACGCCTCGCGCACCATGCTGATGAACCTGGCGACCCTCGACTGGAACGAGGAGATCTGCGCGGACATGGGCATCCCCACGTCGATGCTGCCCGAGATCCGCTCCTCCTCCGAGGTCTACGGCAAGGGCCGCACCCGCGGCTTCCTCAAGGACGTGCCGATCGCCGGCATCCTCGGCGACCAGCAGGCCGCGATGTTCGGGCAGGCGTGCTTCGAGAAGGGCATGGGCAAGAACACCTACGGCACGGGCAGCTTCGTGCTGATGAACGTGGGCACCGAGGTGGTGCACTCGGAGAACGGGCTGCTGAGCACGGTGTGCTACAAGATCGGCGACCAGGACGCCGTCTACGCCCTGGAGGGCTCCATCGCCGTGACCGGGTCCCTGGTCCAGTGGCTGCGCGACAACCTGGGCATCCTCTCCTCAGCACCGCAGGTCGAGTCCCTGGCCGCGTCGGTCGAGGACAACGGCGGGGCCTACTTCGTCCCGGCCTTCAGCGGCCTGTTCGCCCCGTACTGGCGCTCGGACGCCCGCGGCGCCCTGGTGGGCCTGACCCGCTACGTCAACAAGGCCCACATCGCCCGGGCCGCCCTGGAGGCCACGGCCTACCAGTCCCGCGAGGTGGTCGAGGCGATGAACGCCGACGCCGGGGTGGACATCATCGAGCTCAAGGTGGACGGCGGGATGACCGCCAACGAGCTGCTCATGCAGTTCCAGGCGGACCAGCTCGGGGTCCCGGTGATCCGCCCGGAGGTCACCGAGACCACGGCCCTCGGCGCCGCCTACGCCGCGGGCATCGCCGTCGGCTTCTGGTCCGGGACGGAGGAGGTCACCGCGAACTGGGCCGAGAACAAGCGCTGGGAGCCGCAGATGGAGGACGCCGAGCGCGGCCGGCTGTTCCGCAACTGGCAGAAGGCCGTCACCAAGACCTTCGACTGGGTGGACGAGGACGTCGACTGACCGCGTCCGCGCCGAGGGCTCGTGCGCCGGAGCGCCGTCCGGGACTCCCGGGCGGCGCTCCGGCGCGCCGGGACCGGGACGGGGGCCGGCCCGCACCGCGAGCACCCCGGGGCGCGCCACGGCCCCGCACACGCTATAGTGGGACGTCGGCCGGCAAGGCCCGTGCTCCCGCACGCCCGGCGCACCGCCTCAACCACGGTGCGCGGCGCGCGGCCACGGCGCTTGCAGGACAGGAGGATTGCGGCTGATCCTCACCTCTCCGGCGGGACCGATCCCGTCCTCGGAGGCCGGACCGAACAGAACACGCTCCCCCCGCACCGCACGCCGGACGGGGGAGGGCACCGCATTGTGAAAGGTAAACGTGGCTAACAACACGCGTGCGCGCCGCCAGGTGCGCAAGTCCCGCGCCCTCGGGATCGCCCTGACCCCGAAGGCCGAGAAGTACTTCGAGCGCCGTCCCTACGGCCCCGGCGAGCACGGCCGTGCCCGCCGGAAGGCAGACTCGGACTACGCCGTCCGGCTGCGCGAGAAGCAGCGTCTCCGGGCGCAGTACAACATCCGCGAGAAGCAGATGCACATCGCCTACGTCGAGGCCAAGCGCCAGGAGGGGCAGACCGGTGAGAACCTGGTCGCCCTGCTGGAGTCCCGCCTGGACGCCCTGGTCCTGCGCTCCGGCTTCGCCCGGACCATGGCCCAGGCCCGCCAGATGGTCGTGCACCGCCACATCCTGGTGGACGGTGAGCGGGTGGACCGCCCCTCCTACCAGGTCAAGGAGGGTCAGCTGATCCACGTGCACGCCAAGTCGGAGAAGATGGTGCCCTTCCAGGTCGCCGCCGCCGGCGCGCACCAGGCCGTGCTGCCCGACACCCCGGGCTACCTCGACGTGCAGATCGAGAAGCTGCAGGCCAAGCTGGTCCGCAAGCCCAAGCGCGCCGAGGTCCCCGTGACCTGCGAGGAGCAGCTCGTGGTGGAGTACTACGCCCGCATGGCCTGATCCTGCGGGCTCCTGCCGCCGGGACCCCCCGGGGCAGGGCCTTCCCTGCGGAGAGCCCGCGGCGCCTGCGCCGCGGGCTCTTCCGTTCGGTACAGTTGATCCCCGGGCACCGCGCCGGTGCCCGTCCCCGCACGCCCGGGCGGTCCTGCCGCCCCGGCCCCCCGACCCGACCAGCAAGGAGCGCGCCGCGCCATGACCGGTGGAGAAATCGCAGGACTGCTCGCCGCGGGGGTGTTCGCCGTGCTGGTGCTCCTGCTCGCGGTGCCGATCCTCAAGCTCGGCAAGGTCTTCGACGAGCTGCGGCTGACGATCCGCTCGCTCAACAACGAGACTGTCCCCCTCATCGACGAGGTCACCCGCACCGTCTCGACCACCAACTCGCAGCTCGAGAAGGTGGACGGGATCACGACCAACGTCTCCGACGCCTCCGCGAACGTCTCCGCGCTGTCCTCCCTGGTGGCCTCCACCGTGGGCCAGCCGCTGATCAAGGTCGCCGCGTTCTCGCACGGCGTCCGCCGGGCGTTCACGGGCGACACCGCGCCGCACGGCTCCCACCGGGCCGACCGCTTCGGGGCCGCCGACGAGCAGGCCCCCGGCGCCCCGGGGGAGGACCGGCCATGAGCTTCTGGGGCCGGCTCGCCCTCGTGGCCGCCGGCGGCGTGCTCGGCGCCGCCGCCACCCGCCTCGCCCGATCACCCGGCCAGGACCTCTCCGTGCCGGGCGGGGCCGGCGCCGCGCGCACCCCCCGCCCCGGGGACTGGCGCTCCCGGCTCTACCGCTTCGCCGCCACCGTGCGCGCGGGCATGGACGAGCGCGAGGCCGAGCTGCGCGAGTCCTTCGGCGTCGCCGCCCCCCGGCCGCAGACCGGCCGTCTCGACGCCGGTCGCACCGCCCCGCCGGTGCTCGACGGCACCGCCGCCCCCCGCGCGGCCGGGGCCGCGGCGGAGCCCACCGACCCCTCGACCGAACGCGAAGGAAAGCACCGGTAATGCTCTCTCAGGAAATCACCAAGCGCTGGCTGGACTACTTCGAAGGCCAGGGCCACACCGTGGTGCCCTCCGCCTCGCTGATCTCCTCCCAGCCGGGTGCCATGTTCACGATCGCGGGCATGGTCCCGTTCATCCCGTACTTCCTCGGCCAGGAGACCGCCCCCTACCGGCGCGCCACGTCCATCCAGAAGTGCATCCGCACCCTCGACATCGACGAGGTGGGCAAGACCGCCCGGCACGGCACGTTCTTCCAGATGGCCGGCAACTTCTCCTTCGGCGACTACTTCAAGGAGCGCGCCATCCCCATGGCGTGGGAGCTGCTCACCAGCCCGCTCGAGAAGGGCGGCTTCGGCCTGGACCCGGACCGGCTGTGGGTGACCGTCTACGAGGGCGACGAGGAGTCCTACACGCTCTGGAAGGACACCGTGGGGGTGCCTGCCGAGCGGATCCAGCGGCTGGGCCGGGACGAGAACTACTGGGACACCGGCCAGCCCGGTCCCGCGGGCCCCGACTCCGAGATCTTCTACGACCGCGGCCCCCGGTACGGCCGGGAGGGCGGCCCGGCCGTCGACGACGACCGGTACATCGAGATCTGGAACCTCGTCTTCATGCAGTACCAGCGCGGTGAGGGCTCGGGCAAGGACTACGAGATCCTGGGCGACCTCCCCGAGCAGAACATCGACACCGGCCTCGGCGTCGAGCGCCTGGCCATGCTGCTCCAGGGCGTCGAGAACTTCTACGAGACCGACCAGGTCCGCCCCGTCCTGGACCGGGCGTCCGAGCTCTCGGGGAAGCGCTACCACGGCTCCGAGAAGCCAGGGGAGGAGGGCTACGACGACGACGTGCGGATGCGCGTGGTCGCCGACCACGTCCGCTCCTCGCTGATGCTCATCGCGGACGGCGTGAGCCCGTCCAACGAGGGCCGCGGGTACATCCTGCGCCGCCTGCTGCGCCGCGCGATCCGCGCGATGCGCCTGATGGGCGTCACCGAGCCCTGCCTGCCCGTGCTGCTGCCCGCCTCCCGGGACGCCATGCGCGGCGTCTACCCCTACGTGGCCGAGGACTTCGAGCGGATCTCCCGGATCGCCTACGCCGAGGAGCGGGCGTTCCTGAAGACCATCGAGTCCGGCACCACCCGGCTCAACGAGGCCGTGGCCGGCGCCCGGCGCCAGGGCCAGGCCGTCTCCGGCGCGGAGGCCTTCGCCCTGCACGACACCTACGGCTTCCCCATCGACCTGACCCTCGAGATGGCCGCGGAGGCCGGGGTCGCGGTCGACGAGACGGCCTTCCGCGGTCTCATGGAGGAGCAGCGCCACCGCGCGCAGCAGGACGCCCGCGCCAAGAAGGGCGCCCACGCCGACCTCTCGGTGTTCCGCCGGCTCGTCGACGAGGGCGGCTCGGTGTTCACCGGCTACACCCGGCTCGGCCACGAGACCGTGCTGCGCGCCCTGCTGCAGGACGGCGTGACCGTCCCTGCAGCCTCGGCCGGGGAGCACGTCGAGGTCGTCCTCGACGAGACGCCGTTCTACGCCGAGGCCGGCGGCCAGGCCGCCGACCGGGGCACCATCAGCGGCGACGGCTTCGTGCTCGAGGTCACCGACGTCCAGCAGCCCGTGAAGGGGCTGTCCGTGCACCAGGCGGTCGTGCGCGAGGGCGAGGCCCTTTCCGGAGCCACGGTGCTCGCCCAGGTGGACGTCGCCCGCCGGCGCGCCGCCGAGGCCGCCCACACCGGCACCCACATCGTCCACGCGGCCCTGCACGACATCCTCGGCCCCGAGGCCGTCCAGCGCGGTTCCTTCAACAAGGAGGGGTACCTGCGCTTCGACTTCGCGTGGGGCGAGGGGCTCGCCGAGGCCCAGCGCCGGGAGATCGAGGAGGTCTCCAACGCGGCGATCCACGCCAACCACGAGGTCGTCACGCAGGAGATGGCTCTCGACGAGGCCAAGGCCATGGGCGCCATGTCCCTGTTCGGCGAGAAGTACGGGGACCGGGTGCGCGTGGTCGAGCTGAACGGACCCTGGTCCCGGGAGCTGTGCGGCGGCACGCACGTGGGCGGCACCGCCCAGATCGGCTCCCTCACCCTGCTCACCGAGCAGTCCGTGGGCTCGGGCAACCGCCGCGTCGAGGCGCTCGTGGGCCTGGACTCGTTCCGCCACCTCGCGGCCGAGCGGACCCTCGTGCACCAGCTCACCGGCATGCTCAAGGTGCAGTCCTCCGCGGAGCTGCCCGAGCGCCTGGCGGGCACCCTCGAGAAGCTGAAGTCGGCCGAGAAGGAGCTCGCGGTCCTGCGCCGGGAGAAGCTCCAGGCGCAGGCCGGCGCCCTGCTCGACGGCGTGCGGGAGGTCAGCGCCGTGAAGGTCCTGACCCACGACATGGGCGAGGTCTCCGGGGCCGACGACGTCCGCTCGCTCGCCCTCGACCTGCGCGGCCGGATGACGGCGGAGCCGTTCGTCGTCGCCGTCACGGGCACGGCCAAGGGCCGTCCCCTGGTCCTCGTGGCGACCACCGAGGGCGCCCGCGCGGCCGGGGTGCAGGCCGGCCGGCTCGTGCGCACGGCCGCCAAGGTCCTCGGCGGCGGCGGCGGCGGCAAGGACGACATCGCCCAGGGCGGCGGGCAGGACCCGGCCAAAACGGGGGCCGCCCTGGACGCGGTGCTGGCCGACATCGCCCGGGCGACGGGCGGCGCCGCCGCGTGAGCGACGCCTACGCCCGGGGACGGCGGATGGGGGTCGACGTCGGCCTCGTCCGCGTCGGGGTCGCCCTGTGCGACCCCGACGGCATCCTCGCCACGCCGCTCACCACGCTGCGGCGCGACCCCGACCCCCGGAAGGGCTTCGACGTGAAGCTGCTGGCCGGTCTGGTCCAGGAGCACGACGTCGTCGCCGTCTACGTGGGGCTGCCCCGCAGCCTCGACGGCGGGGAGAACGCCTCGACCGCGATGGCACGCGACTACGCGGAGGCCCTCGTGCGGCGGCTGCGCGTGAAGGGCCGCGACGTGCCGGTGCGGCTGGTCGACGAGCGCCTCAGCACCGTGGACGCCCACCGGGCGCTGCTGGAGGCCGGGGTCGCCCGCCGCGACCACATGGACAAGGTCGACCAGGTGGCCGCGGTCACCATCCTGCAGAGCGCCGTGGACCGGGCCAGGGCGACCGGGGCGGAGCCCGGCGCGCCGGTGGAACCGCCGGTCCCCGGCGCCGCGGCACCCGCCGTCCCGCATAATGGGGGTGACCGCGACGGGCAGGGTCCGGCCGCGGCCCGCCGCGGGGAGTCGTCCACCGGAGCCGGGAACACGGCCGAGGACACCGCCGAGGACACCGCCGGAGCGCCCGACCGGGCGCGGACGGCACCGTTGACGACCACCGATCCGGACGGAGAGCATTCGTGAGCGACGATCCGTACGACCAGTCGGCGCCCCGCCGACCCGAGGCGCCCCGGGAGTCGTCCGGCGGCGGTCTGGGCAGCCTCCTGGACGCCCCGTCCTCGAGGGAGCCCTCCACGGGCCTGCGCGGCGTCTTCGAGCACGAGGAGCTCACCCCCGAGCAGGTCAAGCGGCGCCGGCGCCGCGGCCGCGTCTCACTGACCACGGCCATCGCCCTGTTCCTGCTCGCCGCGCTGATCACGGTGTCCGTGCTCGGCTCCACCTTCCGGTGGTTCGAGGTCCGCGACTACCGCGGCGACGGCAAGGACCCCGTGACCTTCTCCGTGGCCGACGGCGCCACCACCGGCCAGATCGCCGTGGCCCTCGAGGCGCAGGGGATCGTGGCGGACGCCGAGACGTTCGTCGAGACCTACCAGGAGGAGCACGCCGAGCAGTTCATCCAGCCGGGCGAGTACGAGCTGCGCACGGAGATGAGCTCGGAGGCCGCCGTGGACGCGCTCATGGAGGAGGACGAGGCCACCCACTACGCGGCGGTCAACCGGACCCTGCGCATGACCGACGTGTTCGGGGTCCTCAGCGAGTCCACCGGCATCCCCGTCTCCGAGTTCGAGGCCTACCGGGAGGACACGGCGACGTTCGGGATCCCGGACCGCTTCCCCACCCTCGAGGGCTGGCTGCACCCGGGCGAGTACCGGTTCCCGCTGGACGCCACGGCGGAGCAGATCCTGCAGACGATGGTGGACCGCACCCGCACGACCCTTGACGACAACGGCATCAGCGACGAGGACCAGATCTTCGAGGTGCTCACCATCGGCTCGATCATCGAGTTCGAGGTCCAGCCCGAGCACTACGACGTGGTGGCCGGCGCGATCGAGAACCGGCTCGAGAACCCCGACGGCGAGACCTCCGGTTTCATCCAGTCCGACGCGTCCGTGACCTACGGCCTCGACCGCCGCAGCTACGACTTCTCGGAGGAGGAGCGCCGCGACGAGTCCAACCGGTACAACACCTTCGCCAACCCCGGCCTGCCGGTGGGCCCCATCGGCTCCCCGGGCGACGCCGCCATCGCGGCGGCCGCCGACCCGCAGGACAACGACTACTACTTCTGGGTGACCGTGGACCTGGACACGGGCGAGACGAAGTTCGCCGAGACCTACGCGGAGCACCTGGGGTACGTGGAGGAGTACAACCAGTGGTGCAGCGAGAACGAGGGCCGGTGCGGGTGAGTCCCGCCCGCGCCGCCGTGGTGGGCCACCCCATCGGCCACTCGAGGTCCCCGGACCTGCACCGCGCCGCGTACGCGGTGCTGGGCGAGGACGTGCACTACGACGCCCACGACCTGGTCGAGGAGCAGCTCCCGCCGTTCGTCGACGCCCGCCGGTCCGATCCCGCCTGGCGCGGGCTGTCGGTGACGATGCCCCTGAAGTCGGTGGCCGCCGCGTGCGCGGACGAGCTCACGGTCCTCGGGGCGGCGGTGGGCGCGGTCAACACCCTGCTCTTCCGCCCGGACGGGACGGTGCTCGGCCACAACACCGACGTCACCGGCATCGTGGGCGCGGTGCTCGCGGCGGGCACCGTGCCGGCCGTCCCCCGGGCCGCCGTCCTCGGCGGGGGCGGCACGGCCACGGCCGCCGTCGCCGCCGCGCAGCGGCTCGGGGCCGCCTCCGTGGACGTCTTCGTGCGCTCCGCCACCCGCGCCGGGCGCGCCGTCGAGGCGGGGCGCCGGCTCGGGATCCCCGTGCACCTGCGGGCGTGGGACGAGGCGCCGGGCCTCCTGGCCGCGTACGACGTGGTCGTCTCCACCCTCCCGCCGCACGGCGCGGACGAGCTGGCGGCGCAGCTGGAGGCCGCCGCCCCGACCACCACGGGCGTCCTCCTGGACGCCGCCTACGACCCGTGGCCGTCGGCGGTGGCCACGGCCTGGTCCCGGGCCGGGGGAGCGGTGGCCCCGGGACTCGATATGCTGATCTTCCAGGCGGTGGACCAGATCCGCCTGTTCACCGGCCGCGATCCGGGCACACCCCTGCCCCGCGAGCAGGACGTGGTCGCCGCGATGTGCGCGGCCGTGGGGCGGCCCATCCTCGCCGCCCCGTCCCTGCCCCGCACCTGAGACCTGTCGGCGGCCGCGCCCCGCGGGGCCCTGTCGCCGAGACCCCGAACGGAAAGAGTTGTTATGTTGCGTTGGCTCACGGCCGGCGAGTCGCACGGCGAGGCGCTCGTCGGGATCATCGAGGGCGTCCCGGCTGGGGTGAGCCTGACCAGCCAGGACGTCCGCGACGCCCTGGCCCGCCGCCGGCTCGGCTACGGGCGCGGCGCGCGGATGAAGTTCGAGCAGGATCAGGTGCGCCTGCTCGGCGGCGTGCGCCACGGCGTGACCCAGGGCGGGCCGGTGGCGATCGAGATCGCCAACACCGAGTGGCCCAAGTGGCGCGAGGTGATGTCCGCGGACCCCGTGGACCCGGAGGTGCTCGCGGGCCGCGCCCGCAACGCCCCCCTCACCCGCCCCCGCCCCGGCCACGCGGACCTCACCGGCATGCAGAAGTACGGCTTCGACGAGGCGCGGCCCGTGCTCGAGCGCGCCAGCGCCCGGGAGACGGCCACGCGCGTGGCCCTCGGCGCCGTCGCCGCGAAGATCCTCGAGGCCGTGGGCGTGCAGCTCGTCTCCCACACCACGGCCGTGGGCGCCGTCAGCGCCCCGGTGGACGCCGCGCGCCCGCTGCCCTCCGACGTCCCCGGCCTCGACGCCGACCCCCTGCGCTGCTTCGACCCCGCCACGGCGGAGGCCATGGTGACGGCGGTGGACGCCGCCCACAAGGACGGGGAGACCCTCGGCGGCGTCGTCGAGGTCCTCGCCTACGGGCTGCCCCCGGGGCTCGGCTCGTACGTGCACTGGGACCGGCGGCTCGACTCGCGCCTGGCCGGGGCCCTGATGGGCATCCAGGCCATCAAGGGCGTCGAGGTCGGGGACGGCTTCCTGACCGCCGCCCGGCCCGGCTCCGAGGCCCACGACGAGATCTCCCGCGGCGCCGACGGCGCGGTGCGCCGCGTGAGCAACCGCGCCGGCGGGATCGAGGGCGGCATGTCCATCGGTGACGTCCTGCGCGTGCGCGCGGCCATGAAGCCCATCGCCACCGTGCCGAAGGCGCTGCGCACCGTCGACGTCGCCACCGGCGAGGCCGCCCGCGCCCACCACCAGCGCTCGGACGTCTGCGCCGTGCCCGCCGCCGGGGTGGTCGCCGAGGCGATGGTCGCCCTCGTGCTCGCCGACGCCGTGACGGAGAAGTTCGGCGGGGACTCGATCACCGAGACCGCCCGCAACAAGGACGCCTACCTCGCCGCGATCCCGGAGTCCCTGCACTCCGCCGGCGAGCTCGGGGCCTTCGGGGACGACGCCGCCGCGGCGCGCGACGACCACATGGGCGACCCCCTCGTGGCCCCCGCCGAGACCGGGGCCCCCGCAGATGCGGCCGCGCCCGCCGAGCCCGGGGAGGCCCAGGCGTGAACGCGCAGTTCCCCGCCCCGGCCGACGCCGCCGAGACCCCGCAGCGGCCCGTGGTGCTCATCGGGCCCATGGCCGCCGGGAAGTCCTTCCTGGCCCTGCACATGTCCAAGTTCTACGGCTACGACTTCGTGGACGCCGACCAGGTCATCGTCTCCCGGTACGGGGTGATCTCGAAGATCTTCGCGGAGCACGGCGAGAAGTACTTCCGCGACCTCGAGGCGGACACCGTGGCCGAGATCCTGCGGGACCCGGACCACGCCAACGCGATCTTCTCCGTGGGCGGCGGCGCCCCCATGACACCGTCCACCCGCGAGCTGCTGCGCCACGAGCTCGTCGCCTACCTCGAGGTGGACACCGAGACCGTGCTGCCCCGGATCAGCGGCAACCGGACCCGCCCCATGCTCCAGCCGGACCCGGAGCGGCGCTGGCAGGAGCTCTACGAGTCCCGGCGCGCCTGCTACGAGGAGCTCGCCGACATCACCCTCGACGGCCGCGGCAACCGGCCCGTCGCCGAGATCGGCGCCGACCTCGAGGCGGAGCTCACCCGCCTGCGCTCCGCACGGAGCGCCGGCGGCACCACCGACAGCACCCAGGAGGCCCAGGCATGAGCGAGTCCGCTCCCCGCACCGTCACGACCATCCCCGTCACCGGGGAGCGCCCGGCCGAGAACTACGACGTCCTCGTCGGCCACGGGCTGCTCGGCGAGGTCCCCCGCGTGCTCGGCGACCGGGTCCAGCGCGTGCTCGTCATCCACCCGCGGGCGCTGCGCAGCACCGGCGACGTGGTCATGGAGGAGCTGCGCGGACAGGGCTACCAGGCGTTCACCGCCGAGATCCCCGACGCCGAGGAGGGCAAGCACGTCCAGGTGGCGTCCTTCTGCTGGCAGGTCCTCGGGCAGAACGACTTCACCCGCTCGGACGCGATCGTGTCCGTGGGCGGGGGAGCGGTCTCCGACCTCGCGGGGTTCGTGGCCGCCACGTGGCTGCGCGGCGTGCGCGTGGTGCACGTGCCCACCACCCTGCTCGGCATGGTCGACGCCGCCGTGGGCGGCAAGACCGGGATCAACACGGCCGAGGGCAAGAACCTCGTGGGCGCCTTCCACCCGCCCGCGGCCGTGCTGTGCGACCTCGACACGCTGCGGACGCTGCCCGAGAACGAGCTGCTCACCGGCATGGCGGAGGTCGTCAAGTGCGGCTTCATCGCCGACGAGCGGATCCTCGAGCTGATTGAGGACCACCCGGAGGCGGTGCGCGACTCGCAGTCCGAGGTGGTCCGGGAGCTCGTGGAGCGCAGCATCCGGGTCAAGGCCGAGATCGTCTCCGGCGACCTGCGCGAGGCCGGCCGCCGGGAGATGCTCAACTACGGGCACACCCTCGGCCACGCGATCGAGCACAACGAGCGCTACCAGTGGCGCCACGGCGCCGCGGTCTCGGTGGGGCTGGTCTTCGCCGCCGAGCTCGCCCGCACCGCCGGGAACCTGGCCGACGACGTCGTCGAGCGCCACCGCAGCATCCTCGCCTCCCTCGGCCTGCCGACCGCGTACCGGTGGGACCAGTGGCCGCGGCTGCTCGAGGTCATGAAGCGGGACAAGAAGACGCGCGGGAACCTGCTGCGCTTCGTCGTCCTCGACGCCGTCGGCCGGCCCCGCGTGCTCGAGGTCCCCGACCCCGCGATCCTCTTCGCGAGCTACCAGGAGATCGCCGAGGGCGCGCCCAGCTAGACTGGTCCGCGGTCCGGGACGACACCCCCTGTCCGCGCCGACCTGCCGACTTCGCAGACAACCAGAGAGAGAACCTGTGGCTACGACCAACGACATCAAGAACGGCACCGTCCTGAAGCTGGAGGGCAACCTCTGGAACGTGATCGAGTTCCAGCACGTGAAGCCGGGCAAGGGCGGGGCGTTCGTGCGCACCAAGATGCGCAACATCACCTCCGGGAAGGTCGTCGACAAGACCTTCAACGCCGGTGCGAAGATCGAGACCGCCACGGTGGACCGCAGCGAGTACCAGTACCTGTACCAGGACGGCGCCGACTACGTCTTCATGGACAACAAGACCTACGACCAGATCACCGTCCCCGGTGAGGTGGTGGGCGACGCCGCCAACTTCATGCTCGAGAACCTCAACGTGACCATCGCGCTGCACGAGGGGGCCCCGCTCTACATCGAGCTGCCCGCGTCCGTGGTCCTCGAGATCACCTACACCGAGCCGGGCCTGCAGGGCGACCGCTCCACCGGCGGCACCAAGCCCGCCACCGTGGAGACCGGCTACCAGATCCAGGTGCCGCTGTTCCTCGAGCAGGGCACCAAGGTCAAGGTCGACACCCGCACGGGTGACTACCTGGGCCGCGTCAACGAGTGAGCGCCCGGGGCAAGGCGCGCCGGCGCGCCGTGGAGATCCTCTTCGAGGCCGAGCAGCGTTCCGAGGACGCCCGCGAGGTCATGGAGCGGCGCCGGATGCACAGCGACTCGCAGGTCTCCCCGTACGCCGAGGAGCTCGTCCTCGGCGTCACGATGCGCCGCGGTGAGCTCGACGAGTACCTCGAGACGTACTCCCAGGGCTGGACCCTCGAGCGGATGCCCGCGGTGGACCGCAACGTGCTGCGCGTGGGGGCCTGGGAGCTGCTGTTCAACGACGACGTCCCGGACGGGGTCGCCGTGGCCGAGGCCGTGAGCCTCGCCAAGGAGCTCGCGGGCGACGACTCCCCGCGCTTCGTCAACGGTCTGCTGGGCCGGCTGCAGCAGATGAAGCCGACCCTGCTCGGCTGACGGGGCCGGCGGACCCCGCCCGGGGCGCTACCATTTCCGGGACCACGACCGTGCGTCCCGGGGAGGTCCGCATGACAGCTCCCGCGCTGCGCCTGCAGGGCGTCTCGAAGCACTACGGGACCGTGCGCGCGGTCGACCGCGTCACCCTCGAGGTCAGCCCGGGGGAGGTCTACGCGCTGCTGGGCCTCAACGGCGCCGGCAAGACCACCGTCATGCGGACGGTCCTCGGCATGGTCCGGCCCTCGGCCGCGGGTGCGGCGACGCGCACCGCGAGGGGCCCGCAGTCGTGCTCGGCGACGCCGGCGCCGCGGACCGCCCGGACGCCGTGGCCGCCGCCCTCGTCCACGGCGGCGTGCCCCCCCCCACCGGCCTCGCGGTGGTCCGCGAGGACCTCGAGGCCTACTTCCTGCGCCTGGTGGGCGCGCAGCACCGGCAGGAGCGCCCCGGTGACCGGTGAGCCGGCGGCCGCCCTCGGGGCGGAGGGGCTGAAGCTGCGCCGCTCCAGCGTGCCCTGGGCCACCGCCGGGGCCGTGGCCCTCACCGTCCTCGTGGCTCAGGTGCTCCCCGCGGTCGGCCACGGCGCGTGGTACCCCTGGGCCGTGCCCGCCCTCCTCGCCGGGACGGCCGGCCCGGACGCCGCCGGCGCCGGTCCGGGCGGCGTCCTGGGCGTCGCGCTCGTCGCCCTCGGCTCCGCCGCGGCCACCGCCGCCCGGTGGGAGCGGGCCGACCACAGCGCCCAGCCCGGGCGGGGTCGCCGGGGGAGGCGGGCGTCACACCGGGCCCGGGGCGTCAGGGCCGCTGTGCTAGTTTGGGGCGAGCAAGCAACCTTTAAGTCCGTCCTGTGAGGCGGGGAAGGAGGCGGCACCCATGAACGACGACACCTCCGCGGCCGGTCCCTCGACGGGACCCGCCGCCGCGCGCGTCATCCTCTCGGCAGCCGACATCGACCGCGCCCTGACGCGCATCGCCCACGAGATCCTCGAGGCCAACAGGGGCAGCTCGGACCTCGTCCTGCTCGGCATCCCGCGCCGCGGCTACCCGCTGGCCCAGCGGATCGCCGCCAAGATCGCAGCCTCCGACACCGGCTTCGACGCCGCCGCGAGCCTCGGCCAGCTCGACGTCACGATGTTCCGCGACGACCTGCGCAAGAATCCCGCCCGCGCCCCCCAGCCGACCCGCATCCCCGTGCAGGGCATCGACGGGCGCACCGTGGTCCTCGTCGACGACGTCCTGTACTCCGGGCGCACCGTGCGCGCCGCCCTCGACGCCCTCGTGGACGTCGGCCGGCCCCGCGTGGTCCGCCTCGCCGTGCTCGTCGACCGCGGCCACCGGGAGCTGCCCATCCGCGCCGACCACGTGGGCAAGAACCTGCCGACCTCCTCCCAGGAGAAGGTCCGGGTCCGGCTGGCCGAGACCGACCCCGAGCCCCGCGCGGCGGAGAACGCCGACTGCGTGGTCATCGAGACCACCGTGCCGGGAACCGGCGCATGAGGCACCTGCTGTCCACGAAGGACCTCTCCTACGACGCCGCCCTGACGTTCCTGGACACCGCGGACCAGATGGCCGCCGTGGGCCAGCGCTCCGTCAAGAAGCTCCCCGCGCTGCGGGGCCGCACCGTGGTCAACCTCTTCTTCGAGGACTCGACCCGCACCCGCATCTCCTTCGAGACGGCCGCCAAGCGCCTGTCCGCGGACGTCCTCAACTTCTCCGCGAAAGGCTCCTCGGTCTCGAAGGGGGAGTCCCTCAAGGACACCGCCCAGACCCTCGCGGCGATGAGCGCCGACGCCGTGGTGATCCGGCACTCGGCCTCCGGCTCCCCGCAGCAGCTCGCGGAGTCCGACTGGATCGACGCCGCGGTGGTCAACGCCGGCGACGGCACCCACGAGCACCCCACGCAGGCCCTGCTCGACGCCATGACCCTGCGCCAGCACCGTGCCCGCACCGAGGGCCGCGAGAGCACCCGCGGGCTCGACCTCGAGGGCATGCACGTGGTGATCGTCGGCGACGTCCTGCACTCCCGGGTGGCCCGCTCCGACCTGTGGCTGTTCACCACCCTGGGCGCCCGGGTCACGTTCGTGGCCCCGCCCACCCTGCTGCCCGTCGGCATCGCGGACTGGCCGTGCCGGGTGGTCTTCTCCCTCGACGAGGCCCTGGACCCCGCCCCGGACGCGGTGATGATGCTGCGCGTGCAGCGGGAGCGGATGCACGCCGCGTTCTTCCCGACCGCCCAGGAGTACGCCCGGGAGTGGGGGCTCACCCCCGAGCGGGTCGCCGCCCTCGACGCCGCCGGGGCCGCCACGGCGATCATGCACCCGGGACCCATGAACCGCGGGCTGGAGATCTCCTCCGCCGCGGCGGACTCCCCGCGCTCCACGGTCCTGGACCAGGTGCGCAACGGCGTCTCCGTGCGGATGTCGGTGCTCTACCTGCTGCTCTCCGGCGACGACCTCGACCCCACCTCCACCCCGCACCCCCAGGAGCGCTGACCTCTCGTGACCTCGTACCTCATCCAGGGCGCCCAGCTGCTCGGCGAGCAGACCGCCGACATCCTCGTCGAGGACGGCGTGATCCGGCGCATCGGCCCCGACCTCGCCGCGGACGCGGGCGACGCCCGGATCCTCGACGCCGCCGGGCTCGTGGCCCTGCCCGGGCTCGTGGACATCCACACGCACCTGCGCGAGCCCGGCCGGGAGGACGCCGAGACCGTCGAGACCGGCACCCGGGCGGCCGCGCTCGGCGGCTACACCGCGGTCTTCGCGATGGCCAACTCCGATCCCGTGGCGGACACCGCCGGTGTGGTGGAGCAGGTGCACGAGCTGGGCCGCTCCGCGGGCTGGGTCGAGGTCCGTCCCGTGGGCGCCGTGACCGTGGGTCTGAAGGGCGAGCGGCTGTCCGAGATCATGGCGATGGCCGAGTCCCGCGCGGGCGTGCGGATGTTCTCCGACGACGGCATGTGCGTGCACGACCCGGTGCTCATGCGCCGGGCCCTGGAGTACGTCAAGGGCTTCGACGGCGTCGTGGCCCAGCACGCCCAGGAGCCGCGGCTGACGGAGGGCGCCCAGATGAACGAGGGCGCCGTGTCCGCCGAGCTCGGGCTGACGGGCTGGCCCGCCGTCGCGGAGGAGGCCATCATCGCCCGCGACGTGCTGCTCGCCGAGCACGTCGGCTCCCGCGTGCACATCTGCCACCTCTCGACCAGGGGCTCCGTGGACATCGTCCGCTGGGCCAAGCAGCGCGGCATCGACGTCACCGCCGAGGCCACCCCGCACCACCTGCTGCTCACCGACGAGCGGGTCCGCAGCTTCGACCCGGTGTTCAAGGTCAACCCGCCGCTGCGCACGGACGAGGACGTGCACGCCCTGCGCGCGGCCGTGGCCGACGGCACCATCGACGTGATCGGCACCGACCACGCCCCGCACCCCGCCGAGGACAAGGAGTGCGAGTGGTCCTGCGCGGCCAACGGGATGACCGGGCTCGAGACCGCGCTGTCCGTGGTCCAGCTCAGCCTCGTCGACACCGGCCTGCTGACCTGGCGCGACGTCGCCCGGATCACCTCGGCGACCCCCGCCCGGATCGGGCGCCTCGCCGGCCAGGGCCGGCCGCTCGAGGAGGGCGAGCCCGCTCACCTCACCCTGTGGGACCCGGCCGCGACCACCGTGGTGGACCCCGCCCGGCACGCGTCCAAGGGCCGCAACAGCCCCTACCGCGGCATGGAGCTGCCCGGCGCGGTCCGCGCCACCTTCTTCCGCGGCCACCCCACCGTCCTCGACGGGGCCCTCAACACCCCCGCCCCGACCCCCGCCGCCTGACCGCGCCGACCCCCTTCCACCGCCCGGAGGCCCCCGTCCCATGGACCAGCTCAGCACCGTGCTCGTCACGGTCATCGTCCTCGCCGTGCTCTTCGCCCTGCTCCGCCGGGGCTGGCGCACGCGCGTGCGACGCCAGTCGGGGATCGCGGCGCCGGCCGCGCCGCCCGAGGGGATCGAGGAGCGCGAGCCCCGGCTCGTGGTCCCGGGCATGTACGTGAGCACCACGGAGACCGGCGCCCCGCTCGAGCGGATCGCGGCCCACGGACTGGGCGTGCGCGCCCGGGCGACGGCCCTGGTCCACGACGACGGCGTGCTCCTGGACCGGCAGGGCGCCCCGGGCCTGTTCGTCCCCGCCGCCGACCTCGTGGCCGTGGGCACCAGCTCCGGCATGGTCGGCAAGTTCGTGGAGCGGGACGGGCTCGCCGTGCTGACCTGGCGGCTGGGCTCCACCGTGGTGGACACCGGCTTCCGCACCCAGCGGGCCGAGGACAAGCAGCGCCTCCTCGACGCCGTGGAGGCGATCGTCCCGGCACCGCACTCCTGACCCGCCGGCGGCACCCGCCGCCCCGCCTTCCCGACCCACAGACCCGAACGTGAGGACGACCTTGAGCTCGATCACCACTGACCCCGCCGTGCTCGTGCTGGAGGACGGCCGCGTCTTCCGCGGCCGCGCCTACGGCGCCCTCGGCACCGCCCTCGGCGAGGCCGTGTTCTCCACCGGCATGACCGGCTACCAGGAGACCATCACCGACCCGTCCTACGCCGGCCAGCTCGTCGTGCAGACCGCCCCGCACATCGGCAACACCGGCGTCAACGCCGCCGACGCCGAGTCCCGGCGGATCTGGGTGTCCGGCTACGTCGTGCGCGACGCCGCCCGCCGCCCGTCCAACTGGCGCTCCGAGGGGTCCCTCGACGAGCAGCTGGTGGCCCAGGGCGTCGTCGGCATCCAGGACGTCGACACCCGGGCCATCACCCGCCACCTGCGGGACCGCGGCGCGATGCGCGGCGGGATCTTCTCCGGGGACGCCGCGCTGCGCCCCGACGCCGAGCTCGTCGCCGAGGTCGGCGCCGCCGAGCGGATGGAGGGCCGCCGGCTCGCCGAGACCGTCTCCGCCCCCGAGGCCTACGTCGTGGAGCCCGCCGAGCACGGCTGGACCGGCGAGGTCCTGCACGAGCTGGTGGCGGTGGACCTCGGCATCAAGTCGATGACCCCGCACCGCTTCGCCGAGCGCGGGGTGCGGGTGCACGTGGTGCCCGCCGACACCGGCTTCGAGCAGATCCGGGCCCTGGCCCCGCGCGGGGTGTTCTTCTCCAACGGCCCCGGCGACCCCGCCACCGCCGAGCGGCAGATCGAGACGCTGCGGGAGGTGCTGCGCGCCGGGATCCCGTTCTTCGGCATCTGCTTCGGCAACCAGCTGCTCGGCCGGGCCCTGGGCTTCGGCACCTACAAGCTGGTCTTCGGCCACCGCGGGATCAACCAGCCGGTCCTGGACCGGCGGACCGGGCGCGTGGAGATCACCGCCCACAACCACGGCTTCGCCGTGGACGCGCCCCTCGACGGCCCGGTCGAGGCGCCCCTGGGCGAGTTCGGCCGCGTCGAGGTCAGCCACGTGTGCCTCAACGACGACGTGGTGGAGGGCCTCAACTGCCTCGACCTGCCCGCGTTCTCGGTGCAGTACCACCCGGAGGCCGCCGCCGGCCCGCACGACGCCTCCTACCTCTTCGGCCGGTTCATCGAGCTGATGGACAGCCACCGGGACGGCCGCGCCGACCCGACCGTCGACAACGCCGTCCCCGGCGGCGCCCAGGGCGCCCAGAGCCCCGAGGACACCCCGAACGCACAGGAAGAAGGGCAGAACTGACATGCCGCGCAGGACAGATCTCACCAGCGTTCTGGTCATCGGCTCCGGGCCGATCGTCATCGGACAGGCCGCCGAGTTCGACTACTCGGGCACGCAGGCCCTCCGGGTGCTCAAGGAGGAGGGCCTGCGGGTCATCCTCGTGAACTCCAACCCGGCGACCATCATGACCGACCCCGAGTTCGCCGACGCGACCTACGTGGAGCCCATCACCCCCGAGGTGGTGGAGAAGATCATCGCCAAGGAGCGGCCCGACGCCCTGCTGCCCACCCTGGGCGGGCAGACGGCGCTCAACACGGCGATCGCCCTCGACGCCAACGGCGTGCTCGACAAGTACGGGGTGGAGCTGATCGGCGCCAACGTCGAGGCCATCAACCTGGGCGAGGACCGCGAGAAGTTCAAGGGCGTGGTGGAGCGCTGCGGCGCCGAGTCCGCCCGCTCCGTCATCGTGCACTCCATGCCCGAGGCCCTGGCCGCCGCCCAGGAGCTGGGCTACCCCATGGTGGTCCGCCCGTCCTTCACGATGGGCGGCCTCGGCTCGGGCCTGGCCTACGACGAGGAGGACCTGCACCGCATCGCCGGCGCCGGCATCCAGTACAGCCCCACCTCCGAGGTGCTCCTCGAGGAGTCCATCCTCGGCTGGAAGGAGTACGAGCTGGAGATGATGCGCGACAAGAACGACAACGTCGTGGTCGTGTGCTCCATCGAGAACTTCGACCCCGTGGGCGTGCACACCGGGGACTCGATCACCGTGGCCCCGGCCATGACGCTGACCGACCGCGAGTACCAGAACCTGCGGGACATCGCGATCGCCGTGATCCGCGAGGTCGGCGTGGACACCGGTGGGTGCAACATCCAGTTCGCGATCGAGCCGGACACCGGCCGCGTCGTCGTCATCGAGATGAACCCGCGCGTCTCCCGCTCCTCGGCCCTCGCCTCCAAGGCCACGGGCTTCCCGATCGCCAAGATCGCCACGAAGCTGTCGCTGGGCTACACCCTCGACGAGATCCCCAACGACATCACCCGCAAGACCCCCGCGTCCTTCGAGCCGACGCTGGACTACGTCGTCGTGAAGATCCCGCGCTTCGCGTTCGAGAAGTTCCCCGCCGCGGACCCCACGCTGACCACCACCATGAAGTCGGTCGGCGAGGCCATGGCGATCGGGCGCAACTTCACCGAGGCGCTGCAGAAGGCCATGCGCTCCCTCGAGCAGAAGGGCTCCAGCTTCTCGTTCGTGCGCCCCGAGCTCGACGACGACGCCCTGGCGCGGCTCGTCGACGCCACCCGCACGCCCACCACCGAGCGGATCCAGCAGGTCCAGCAGGCCCTGCTGGCCGGCGCGTCCGTGGAGCGGCTCTACGAGGCCACGGGCATCGACCCCTGGTTCCTCGACCAGCTGGTGCTGCTCAACGAGGTCGCGGACGTGGTGCGCCAGGACGCCGACCTCACGGTGCGCACCCTGCGCCTGGCCAAGCGGCACGGCTTCTCCGACGCCCAGATCGGCGAGCTCGCCCACCTGGCCGAGGACGTGGTCCGCGGCGTGCGCCACGCGCTGGGCATCCGTCCCGTGTTCAAGACCGTCGACACGTGCGCGGCGGAGTTCGAGGCGTTCACCCCGTACCACTACTCCTCCTACGACGAGGAGAGCGAGGTCGGCCGGCACGAGCGCCCCTCCATCATGATCCTCGGCTCCGGGCCGAACCGGATCGGGCAGGGCATCGAGTTCGACTACTCGTGCGTGCACGCCTCCATGGTGCTGCGCGAGGCCGGGCACGAGACCGTGATGGTCAACTGCAACCCGGAGACCGTCTCCACCGACTACGACGTCTCCACGCGGCTGTACTTCGAACCGCTGACCTTCGAGGACGTCATGGAGGTCGTCGAGACGGAGCGGCGCACCGGCGGGCTGCTCGGGGTGTTCGTGCAGCTGGGCGGGCAGACCCCGCTCAAGCTCGCCGCCCAGCTCAAGGCCGCGGGCGTGCCGATCCTCGGCACCACCCCGGAGGCCATCGACCTCGCCGAGGACCGCGGGGAGTTCGCCCGGGTGCTCGCCGAGGCCGGGCTGCGCCAGCCGAAGAACGGCACGGCGTCCACCTTCGAGGCCGCCAAGCGGATCGCGGACGACATCGGCTACCCGGTGCTCGTGCGCCCCTCGTACGTGCTCGGCGGCCGCGGCATGGAGATCGTCTACGACGAGCCGGCCCTGGCCCGCTACCTGCAGAACGCCACCGAGGTCTCCGCCTCGCGGCCCGCGCTGATCGACAAGTTCCTCGAGGACGCCATCGAGATCGACGTGGACGCCCTCTACGACGGGACGGACCTCTACGTGGGCGGCGTGATGGAGCACCTCGAGGAGGCCGGCATCCACTCCGGGGACTCCGCGTGCACCCTGCCGTCCATCACCCTCGGCCCGGACGTGGTCGAGCGCGTGCGCGAGGCCACCCTGGCCATCGCCCGCGGCGTGGGCGTGTGCGGGCTCATCAACATCCAGTTCGCCGTGGCCTCCGACATCCTCTACGTCATCGAGGCCAACCCGCGGGCCTCCCGCACCGTGCCGTTCGTCTCCAAGGCCACGGGCGTGCAGCTGGCCAAGGCCGCCGCCCTCATCGGCACCGGCACCACCATCGCCCAGCTGCGGGCCCAGGGCCACCTGCCGCAGCGGATCGACGGGTCCACGCTGCCCGCCTCGGCCCCCGTGGCCGTGAAGGAGGCCGTCCTGCCCTTCGCGCGCTTCCGCACCGCCGAGGGGGCGGTGGTCGACTCCCTGCTCGGCCCGGAGATGCGCTCCACCGGCGAGGTCATGGGCCTGGACAAGTACTTCGACACCGCCTTCGCCAAGGCGCAGGCGGCGGCGAACGTGTCCCTGCCCACGTCCGGGCGGATGTTCGTGTCCGTGGCCAACAAGGACAAGCGCTCCTCGATCGCCTACGTGCGGATGTTCCGCGACCTCGGCTTCGAGATCCTCGCCACCGGCGGCACCGCGGACGTGCTGCGCCGCAACGGCATCGAGTCCACCGTGGTCCGCAAGATCCGCGAGACGGCCCCCGGGGAGCGGACCATCGTGGACCTCATCGCCGACGGGGAGATCGACCTGATCTTCAACACCCCGGCCGGCGGTGCCGCCCGCGGCGACGGCTACGAGATCCGCGCCGCGGCCACCAGCGTGGGCGTGCCCCTGATGACCACGGTCTCCGTGCTGGGCGCCGCCCTGCAGGCCGTCACCGCGCTGCGCTCCTACTCGTGGGACGTGACGAGCCTGCAGGAGCACGAGCAGCGCCTGGAGGTCCTCCTGCGCGCTGGCGAGCCCGAGGCCGTGCGTGCCTGAGGACACCGCCCCGGCGCCCGGCCCCGTGACCCCGGCGCCCGGCCGGGCGCCCTTCGGCGCGCGGCTGGGCGCCGCGATGGACGAGCACGGGCCCCTGTGCGTGGGCATCGACCCGCACCCCGGCCTGCTGGACGCGTGGGGCCTGCCCCGCTCCGCCGAGGGCCTGCGCCGGTTCGCGCTCACGGTCCTGGAGGCCGCCGCCGGGCACGCCGCGGCGATCAAGCCCCAGGTGGCGCTGTTCGAGCCCTACGGCGCCGCCGGCTTCGCCGTGCTCGAGGAGGTGCTCGCGCAGGCGCGCTCGGCGGAGCTGCTGACGGTCGCCGACGCCAAGCGCGGGGACATCGGCTCCACGATGGAGGCCTACGCGGCCGCGTGGCTGGGGGAGGGGTCCCCGCTCGCGGCGGACGCCGTGACCCTGAGCCCCTACCTCGGCTTCGAGTCGCTGCGCCCGGCCCTCGACCTGGCGGCCCGCACCGGCCGCGGCACGTTCGTGCTGGCGCTGACCTCCAACCCCGAGGGTCGCTCCGTCCAGCACGTCGGGGGCCGGGAGTCCGTCGCCGGCTCCGTGTGCGCCGCGGCGGCCGCCGAGAACGACCGGCTCCGCGGTTCCGGGGGAGAGCCGGCCGCCCGGGCCGGTCTCGGCTCCTGCGGGCTCGTGGTGGGCGCCACGGTCGGCAGCGCGCTGACCGAGCTCGGCATCGACCTGACGGCGGTGCGCGGGCCGCTGCTCGCCCCCGGCTACGGCGCGCAGGGCGCCCGCGCCGAGGAGCTCCCGGCCGTGTTCGGCGCCGCGGCCGGGCAGGTGCTCGCGGCCTCGAGCCGGGCGATCCTGCGCCGGGGACCGGAGGTGCCGGCGCTGCGGGAGGCGGTCCTGCGCTCGGCAGGGGAGCTGGCGGCAGCCCTGGACTGAGCCCCCGCGGTGGTCCCGCGCCTCCTCCCGCCGGCTCCCCGGCGACGACACCCCTGGTCACACCACGGTCGTGTCGCCTTGCGAAGCATCGTTCTTCATGTAGTTTCTTTAGCAAACGGGCTGTCCGTCCTCTCGTGGGACGGGGGCTGCAGTCCGTGGCGACGAGGAGGAACCACATGGCACTGCGTCCGTTGACCGACGAGGAGCGAGCCGCCGCGAGGGAGAAGGCGACCCGGGCACGGACGGCGCGCGCCGACGTGAAGAAGGGGCTGCGCGAGCGCCGCATGACGGTCGCCGAGATCCTCGACCGCGCGGACCGGGACGAGGCCGTGAGCCGGCTGAAGGTCTCGGACCTGCTCGAGGCCACCCCCGGCATCGGCAAGGTCCGCTCCGCGGCCATCATGGACGAGATCGGCATCGCCCGCACCCGGCGGCTGCGCGGGCTCGGCGTGCACCAGCGCAGGGCGCTCATCGAGCACCTGGACCGCTGAGCCGGGCGGGGCGCGGAGGCCCCGGGCGCGATCCGCTAGATTGGGGGAAACACCCCAGTCCCAGGAGGATGCCCGTGAGCCTCGACGCGCCCCGCGCCGCGCGCCCGTCCCTGACCGTGCTCGCCGGACCCACGGCCGTGGGCAAGGGCACGGTCTCGACCTACGTCCGGGACCACTACCCGCAGGTGTGGCTGTCCGTGTCCGCGACCACCCGGGACCCCCGCCCCGGGGAGGTCGACGGCACCCACTACTTCTTCGTCTCCGACGAGGAGTTCGACGCCATGGCCCGCGACGGGCAGCTGCTGGAGTGGGCCGTGGTGCACAACTCGCACCGCTACGGCACGCTGCGCTCCACCGTGGAGCGGGCCCTCGAGCGCGGGCTCAGCGTCCTGCTCGAGATCGACCTGCAGGGCGCCCGCCAAATCCGCAACACCATGCCGGAGGCCAACTTCGTGTTCCTCGCCCCGCCCAGCTGGGACGAGATGGTCGCCCGGCTCGTCGGCCGGGGCACCGAGACGGCGGCCGAACAGCGGGTCCGGCTGGAAACCGCTAAACTGGAGCTCGCGGCAGAGCCGGAGTTCGACCACACCGTGATCAACGACCGGGTCGAGCGCGCCGCCGCCGAACTCGTGCAGCTCATGGGGGTCGACCCCGAGCCGGCATCCTGAGACCCGTCCACCCCGTCTGGAGCAATCGCTTGTCTACCCACACCGAAGGCATCATCAACCCGCCGATCGACGCCCTGCTGAAGAAGTCCGACTCCAAGTACGGACTCGTGATCTTCGGCGCCCGGCGGGCCCGGCAGATCAATGCCTACTACTCGCAGCTGCACGAGGGCCTCTTCGAGTACGTCGGTCCCCTCGTGGACACCCAGCTCAACGAGAAGCCGCTGTCGATCGCCTTCCGCGAGATCGACGAGGGCCTCATCGAGGGTCGCCCGGTCGAGCACGCCGGGTTCGCCGAGAACGGCCAGCTCACCACGGAGGCCGACCTCGCCGCCGACGTCTTCGGCGCCGACTTCTTCGCCCAGGGCACCGAGGAGAGCGCCGTGGACTTCTCCGCGGACGCCGCCTTCTCCGGCGGCACCTCGGTGGACTTCTCCTCGGGCGACGACAGCCCCGCCGAGCCGCTGGGCGACCTGCCCGGCAGCGGCGCGGCCATCGCCGCCGACAACGCCTCCGACGGCGCCGGCGACGCGGCGGACGCCGCTCCGGAGGAGCCGGGGCGCGAGCCCGGGGACCTCCAGGACCTGTGAGCCGGCCGGCACCCCGACGACGGGGCGCGGCGGCGTGAGGATCGTCCTCGGCATCGGCGGGGGCATCGCCGCGTACAAGGCGGCGCTGCTCCTGCGCCTGTTCACCGAGAGCGGCCACACGGTGGTGCCCGTCCCCACCGAGGCCGCGCTGCGCTTCGTCGGCGCCCCCACCTGGGAGGCGCTCTCGGGCCAGCGGGTCAGCACGGACGTCTTCGACCGCGTGGACGAGGTCAACCACGTCCACCAGGGCCAGGCCGCCGACCTCGTCGTCGTCGCCCCGGCGACCGCCGACCTGCTGGCGCGCGCCGCCCACGGGCACGCCGACGACCTGCTGACCACCACGCTGCTCGCCACGCGCGCCCCGGTGCTGTTCGCCCCGGCGATGCACACCGAGATGTGGCTCAACCCGGCCGTGCAGGCCAACGTCGCGCAGCTGCGCGCCCACGGGCACACCGTCCTGGAGCCCGCCGACGGCCGGCTCACCGGCCCCGACTCGGGCCCCGGCCGGCTGCCCGAGCCCGAGGTCGTCCGCGACGCCGCGCTTCGCCTGGCCGGGGACGGCGGCGCCCCCGACGGCCCGCTGGCCGGCACGCGGGTGCTCGTGAGCGCGGGCGGCACCCGCGAGCCGCTGGACCCCGTTCGTTTCCTGGGCAACCGCTCCTCCGGCAAGCAGGGCGTGGCGCTCGCCGCCGCCGCCCGGGACGCCGGTGCCGCGGTCACCCTCGTGGCCGCCCACCTCGAGACGCCGGTGCCCGCCGGCGTCGAGGTCGTGCACGCCGGCACCGCCGAGCAGCTGCGCCGCGCCTGCGTGCGCGCCGCGGCGCGGGCCGACGTCGTGGTGATGGCCGCCGCGGTGGCCGACTACCGCCCGGCCCGGATCGCCGACGCCAAGCTGAAGAAGGCCGAGGACGGGTCCAACCCCGTGCTCGAGCTGGTGCGCAACCCCGACATCCTCAAGGAGCTCGTGGACCTGCGCAACACCGCCCGGCGCCGCCAGCTCCTCGTCGGCTTCGCCGCCGAGACCGGGGACGCCGAGACCGACCCCCTGACGTTCGGGCGCCGGAAGCTCGTGCGCAAGGGCTGCAACCTGCTGGCCGTCAACCACGTGGGCGAGAACCTCGTCTTCGGCCAGGACACCACCACCCTGACCGTGCTCAGCGCGGCCGGGGCCCCCGAGCAGGTGCTCGAGGGCTCCAAGACGGACGTGGCCCGCGGGCTCGTGGCGCGGATCGCCCAGGAACTGGCCGGCGTCCGCGCCGGAGCCTGACCCGCCCGGGCCGGCGGCGCCGACCGGTGCGGCGCTGCGCCGTCCGGGGCGCCCGGTAGTGTGGTCTCCCGTGAGCGAGACGACCCAGCACCTGAGACTGTTCACCTCCGAGTCCGTCACGGAGGGACACCCCGACAAGATCTGCGACCAGATCAGCGACTCCATCCTGGACGACCTCCTGCGCCAGGACCCCGAGTCCTCCGTGGCGGTCGAGACCATGGTGACCACCGGGCTGGTGCACGTCGCCGGCGAGGTGAAGACCCGCGGCTACGTGGAGATCCCCAACGTGGTGCGCAAGACGCTGCTCGACATCGGCTACAACTCCTCGGTGCACGGCTTCGACGGCGAGTTCTGCGGGGTGTCCATCAGCGTCGGGGAGCAGTCCCCGGAGATCTACGAGGGCGTGTTCCAGTCCCTCGAGGTCCGCGAGGGCACCGCCCGCGACGCCCGCGACGCCCAGGGCGCCGGGGACCAGGGCATCATGTTCGGCTACGCCTCCAACGAGACCGAGGTGCTGATGCCGGCGCCGATCCACATCGCCCACCGCCTCTCCGAGCAGCTCACCCGCGTGCGCAAGACCGCCGTGCTGCCGGGTCTGCGCCCCGACGGCAAGACCCAGGTCACCCTCGGCTACGACGGCGACCGCCCCGTGGCCGTGGACACCGTGGTGGTCTCCGCCCAGCACGTCGAGGGCTACGACCTCGACCAGCTCGCCTCCGACCTGCGCCGCAGCGTGATCAGCCCCGTGCTCGAGGAGTCCGGGCTGGACCTCTCCGGCACCCAGGTGATCATCAACCCGGCCGGCAACTTCGTGCGCGGCGGGCCCGTGGGGGACGCCGGTCTGACCGGCCGCAAGATCATCGTGGACACCTACGGCGGCATGGCCCGCCACGGCGGGGGCGCCTTCTCCGGCAAGGACCCCTCGAAGGTGGACCGCTCCGCCGCCTACGCGATGCGCTGGGTGGCCAAGAACGTGGTGGCGGCCGGCCTCGCCGACCGCGTGGAGGTCCAGGTCGCGTACGCGATCGGGCGCGCCGCCCCCGTCGGGCTCTACGTCGAGACCTTCGGCACCGAGAAGGTCGCCCCCACCCGGATCGAGCACGCCATCCGTGAGGTCTTCGACCTGCGGCCGCTGGCCATCATCGAGGACCTGGACCTCAAGCGCCCCATCTACGCGCGCACCGCCGCGCACGGGCACTTCGGCCGCTCCGAGCCCGAGTTCACCTGGGAGCGCACCGACCGCGTCGCGGACCTGCGGTCGGCCGCCGGGGTCTGACCGTGGACCCGGAGGGCGCCGGGGACGCCGCGGAGGGCCCGCGGCAGCTGTCGCTCCTCTCGGGCTTCCCGCCCCGGCCCCCGCGCGAGGACGCGAAGGGCGTGGGCGCGGTGCTGCCGGCCGAGCACGACCCCGTGGCCCGGGTGCTGCTGGACACCCACGTCCCGCACCTGGACCGCCCGTTCGACTACCTCGTGCCGGCCGAGCTGGCCGGGGCGGCGGTGCCGGGCGCCCGCGTCAAGGTCGGCTTCGGCGGGCAGGAGCTGACGGGCTTCGTGCTCGAGCGCACGGGCGAGTCCGAGGTCATGCACCGGATCCAGCCCCTGCGCCGGGTGCTGTCCCCGCTGCCCGTGCTCGTCCCGGAGATCGCGCGGCTGGCCGAGGACGTCGCCGCCCGCTCGGCCGGCACGGCCGCGGACGTCGTCCGGGTGGCCGTCCCGCCCCGCGTCGCCCGCGTGGAGAAGGAGGTCGAGCAGCGGCTGGCCGAGGTGCCCGGCCACTCGACCGGGCTGTCCCCGCACGCCCCGGGTCCCTCCCACGACGCCGCGCTGGCGGACTACGCCGGCGGTGCGCAGTTCCTGGCGGAGCTGGCGGCGGGGGCCTCCCCGCGGGCCGTCGTCGAGGTGCTCCCCGCCCATCCCGCCCACGACTGGACGGACGTCCTGGCCGCCGCGATCGGCGCGGCGTGGCGGGCCGGGCGCGGGGCGGTCGCCGTCGTCGCGGACCAGAAGGCGCTGGCGCGGCTCGAGCGCTCGGTCGCGGACGAGATCGGCGGGGAGCACCTGGTGCGCCTGCACGCCGAGGACGGGCCCACGCCCCGCTACCGGGCGTTCCTGGCCGCGGCCACCGGGCAGGTGCGGGTGGTCCTCGGCACCCGCTCCGCCGCGTACGCCCCCGTGGACGACCTCGGCCTCGTGGCGTGCTTCGACGACGGCGACGAGAACCTCGTGGAGCAGCGCGCCCCCTACCAGCACGTCCGGGACGTGCTGCTGCTGCGCGCCGGGCGCAGCGGGTGCGCGGCGCTGTTCGCCGGTCACGCGGTCAGCCCCGAGGCCCAGCGCCTCGTCGTCTCCGGGTGGGCCCGCCGGATCGCTCCCGCGCGGGACGTGCTGCGCGTCCACGCCCCGCGGATCGTCTCCACCGCCGACTCCTTCCACGCCGCCCGGGACCCGCTGGCCTCCCGGGCCCGGCTGCCCGAGACGGCCTACCGGGCGGCCCGCGAGGCCCTCGAGCGGGGCCCCGTCCTGGTCCAGGTCGCCCGCGCCGGCTACGCCCCGCACCTGGCGTGCGAGCGCTGCCGGGAGCCCGCCCGCTGCACCGCCTGCGACGGGCCTCTCGGGGTCGTGTCCCGGCGCGGGGTGCCCCGGTGCGGCTGGTGCGGCCGCTCGGCGCACGCCTGGTCCTGCGCCGCCTGCGGGTCCCCCCGGATGCGCCTGGTCACCGTCGGGGCGCTGCGCACCGCCGAGGAGCTGGGGCGGGCGTTCCCGAAGGTGCCCGTCGTGGCGTCCTCGGGCGACGCGGTGCGCGCGGACGTCCCCGGCACGCCCGCTCTCGTCGTGGCCACCCCGGGCGCCGAGCCGGTCGCGGAGGGCGGCTACGCGGCCGCCCTGCTGCTGGACGGCAACCGGATGCTGATGCGCCCCGCCCTGCGCGCCGCGGAGCAGACGCTGCGCCGGTGGTTCAACGCCGCCGCGCTGGTGCGCCGCGCCCGGGACGGCGGGATCGTGGTGGTCACCGCGGAGCACGAGGCCGCCGTGGGCGCGCTCGTGCGGTGGGACCCGGCCGGGTACGCCGAGCGCGAGCTGGTGGAGCGCCAGTCCCTGGGCCTGCCCCCGGCCGTGCGCTCGGCGGCCGTGACGGGCCCGGCCGCGGCGGTCGCGGCGTTCCTGGCCGACCTCGAGCTGCCGCCCGCCGTGCGGGTCATCGGGCCCGCCCCCCTGGAGGACCACGAGCCCGGGCCTGAGGGGGAGCCGGCCCCGCACCGGGCGCTGCTGTTCTTCGGCTACGGCGTGGCCGGGGAGGTCACCCGCCGGCTGCGGGCCGCCCGGTCGAAGGCCTCCGCGCTGCGCAAGCACGCCCCGGTGCACGTGCGCTGCGACGTCACCGACCTGCTCTGAGGACCGCGCCGGCCCAGGCGCACCCGTGGTCGGCGCAGCGGCGGGTGCGCCCGGGTGTTGGCGCACGGGCCGCGGTGTGGTTGGTTGGTGTCCTGGGGCCGCGCCGCGGCCGGGAGTCGGAGGCCACCGTGGGCGAAGAGGTCAGTTCCCGCAGCTACACGCGCGAGCAGCGCCAGCGCTACCGGGAGAAGGTCCGTGCGGACCTCGACGTGTTCGAGCAGATGCTCGCCCGCGCCTCGTTCGAGTTCGACCGGCCCATGACGGGGCTGGAGATCGAGCTCAACCTCGTCGACGGGAGCTTCGACCCGCACTTCCACAACGACGAGGTGCTCGCCGCGATCGCCGACCCCGGGTACCAGACCGAGCTGGCGCGGTACAACATCGAGCTCAACGTGCCTCCCCGCCCGCTGCCCGGACGGGCCGCCCTCGAGCTCGAGGAGGACCTGCGCGCCTCGCTCAACGCCGCGGACGCCGCGGCCCGCGGGGTCGGCTCACGGATCGTGACGATCGGCATCCTGCCCACCCTGCGCCCCGAGCACTACGAGCAGGAGTGGATCAGCGACAACAACCGCTACACGGCGCTCAACGACTCCATCTTCGTGGCGCGCGGGGAGGACATCCGCCTCGAGATCGAGGGGCCCACCGGCGAGCGGGTCGACACCTGGTGCGACTCGATCGCCCCCGAGTCGGCGTGCACCAGCGTCCAGCTGCACCTGCAGGTCGCCCCCGCCCAGTTCGCGGCGCACTGGAACGCCGCCCAGGCGCTGTCCGCCCCGCAGATCGCCCTCGGCGCGAACAGCCCGTTCTTCTACGGCCGGCGGCTGCACGCCGAGACCCGGATCGCGCTCTTCACCCAGGCCACGGACACCCGCCCGGTGGAGCTGAAGAACCAGGGGGTGCGTCCCCGGGTGTTCTTCGGCGAGCGGTGGATCACCTCGATCTTCGACCTGTTCGAGGAGAACGTCCGCTGGTTCCCGGCGCTGCTGGCCGAGAGCTCCGAGGAGGACCCGGCCGCGAAGCTGCGGGCCGGGATCGCCCCGGACCTCTCGGAGCTGCGGCTGCACAACGGGACGGTCTACCGCTGGAACCGGCCGATCTACGACGTCGTGGGCGGCCGGCCGCACCTGCGGGTGGAGAACCGGGTGCTGCCCGCGGGCCCGACGATCACCGACGTGATGGCCAACGCCGCGTTCTACTACGGGGCCGCGCGCGTGCTGGCCCGGCAGGAGCGGCCGGTGTGGACCCGGATGAGCTTCCCGGCCTGCGCCGAGAACTTCACCCGCGCCGCCCGGGACGGCATCGACGCCCGGCTGTACTGGCCCGGCTACGGGGAGGTCAGCGCCGACGAGCTCGTCCTGCGCCACCTCCTCCCGCTGGCCCACCAGGGCCTCGAGGAGTGGGGGGTGGCTCCGGAGGTGCGCGAGCGCTACCTGGGGATCATCGAGGGCCGGTGCGTCTCGGGGGTCAACGGCGCGGTGTGGCAGACCCGGGCGGTCGAACACTTCGAGCGCCACGGCGCGGACCGGCCCACCGCCCTGCGCCGGATGCTGGAGGCCTACGCCGAGCACATGGACGAGAACGAGCCGGTGCACACCTGGTCGGTGCCCTAGGCGCGGCGGCGCCGGATGCGGGACTCGTGGACGCCGCGGGCGACCGCCAGCAGCTCGCGCGCGGAGTCATCCCACGAGTAGGCCCGGGCCCGCTCGAGCCCGGCCAGCACCCGGGCGCGGGCCCGGTCCGGGTCCTCGAGGGCGCGCACGGCGGCGGCGAACCCGGCGTCGTCGTCGGGCGCGGCGTAGCCGGCGGCGCCCCCGGCGACCTCCCGGAAGATCGGCAGATCGCTGCACACCACGGGCGTGCCCGCCGCGAGCGCCTCCACGAGCGGCAGCCCGTAGCCCTCGGCCCGGGACGCGTGCACCAGGGCGGCCGCTTCGGCGAGCAGGGCGGCGTACTCGGTCTCGTCCACCCCGTCGTGGAAGACGACCCGCGCCCCGTCCGGGACGAGGGCCTCCAGCTGGGCGCGGCGGGCCGGGGAGATCCGGGAGAGCAGGTGCAGCTCGTGGTCCGGGAGCCGGCCGGCCGCGCGCAGCAGGGTCTCCACGTTCTTGTACGGCAGGAAGGAGCCCATGTAGAGCAGCTTCCGGCCGCGCCGGGGCAGCCGTGCCAGGGCCTGCCCGGTGGGGAGCACGGACCCGGGCTGGGGGGCGTTGGGCACCACGTGCACGGGGCGGCGGGTGAGCCGGTGGGCGGCGATGAGCTCGCGGGTGGTGTCCGAGACGGTCACCACGGCGTCGGCGCGGTCCAGCAGGACCCGCTGGGGCCACCAGGCCCGGTGGTAGAGCCGCCAGCCCGCGCGCACGGCGGCGGGCAGGTCCCCGGGCGGCTGGGGGTGGTCGTAGTAGATGAGGTCGTGCAGGGTGAGGATCAGCCCGTGCCGGCGGCCCGCGGAGCCCATGGTCTGCATGGGGGAGAACACGACGTCGGGCGCGTACCGGTTGAGCACCAGCGCCGTGGCGGCCTCGGCGGCCGACACGGGGGAGGGCCCGGTGACGTGGGGGAGCCCCGGCAGCAGGGCGAGCTGGCGGGGGTCGCTGACGAGCAGGGCCACGTCCAGCCCTGGGGTCGCGCCGGCGAGACCGGCCACGGCCTCGGCCAGGCTCGCCCCGTAGCGGCTGATCCCGTCGTGGCGGTCGAGACGGGTGTAGCGGGCGTCCAGGAGCAGTCTCACCGGCGGCGTCCTGCCTGCTGGTCCCGGCGGGCCCGGTGCCCGCGGCGCACGATGCGCTGCAGACCGGTGAACGGGGCGGTGTCGGGGGCGGGGGCGTCGACGGGGGGCGCCTGCGCGTGCAGCGCGGGCGGCCCGCCGTCCGGTCCGGGGGGCGGGCCGGGGACCGGCTCGGGGGCGGGGGAGGAGAGGAAGTCGTGGACGAGCTCGGCGGTGCGCCCGGGGGCCTCGTAGTGGATGAGGTGGCCCACGCCGTCGAGGACCTCGAGGCGGTGCCGGGGGATCCAGGAGGCCATGGTCCGCTGCGCGGCGAGCGAGCCCAGCTCGTCCTGGGCGCCCACGACCAGCAGGGTCGGCATGCTCAGCTGCATCGCGACCTCCGCGACGGTGTGCGAGACGGAGGCCTCGTAGGCCTCCAGCAGCACGTCCCGGTCCGCGAAGGACGAGAAGTAGGCGCGGTGCTGGTGGCGCACGTAGCCGCGCACCCGGGGGTCCTGCGACTTGGTCATCACCCCGCTCATCGCGTCCGTGACGAGCCAGCTGGAGAGCAGCCGCCGGCCCAGCCGCCGGGGCAGAGCCCGGCCCAGCCGGTAGTAGCCCACCGTCAGGCGGCTCAGCAGCGCCTGCTCGCCCTCCAGCGCGGGTTCGCAGATCGGGTTGACGAGCACCAGCCGCTCGACCATCGCCGGGTGCGCGGCGGCGAAGTGCGCGGCGACCACCGAGCCGAAGGAGTGGCCCAGCACGGCGACCCCGTGCGGGGCGCCGTCGTGCACCGCGCCGTCGGTGAGGGTCTCCACGAAGCCGCGCAGGAACTCCGCGTACCCGGCGATGTCGTGGGGCCGGTCGGGGAAGGGCTCGGAGCGGCCGAAGCCGGGCAGATCGGGGACGACCACGTGGTAGCGCTCGCGGAGCCGGTCGGCGACCAGCTGCAGGCCGTGGTGGTCGCCGCGGAAGCCGTGGACCAGCACGAGCAGCGGCTTGGGGGCCCGGTCGACGTCGTAGAACCAGTAGCGCACCTTGTGCCCGTCCAGGACCATGCTGCGCCGCTCGGCCCAGGGGTTCTGCACCGCGCTGCCCGGAACGTCGGCGTCGCGGCCCGTGCCGGTGGGCCCGCCGCCGTCCGCCGCGCCGTGCCGTGCGCCGGCCGCTGCCGCCATGGTTCCTCCCTGCGGGCCCGGCAGGCGCCCGGTGCGTCCCGGCCCGCTGTCGATGCTAGCCCCTGCGGGCCGGGAGGCCGGGCGGCGCTGGGCTAGGATGGGACGGATTCCACCACCGTCGGCGCACCGCCGGGCATCCGTGATGCCCGGGTGCCGCACACGCGACCGCGCGCCGCCCGTTCCGGGGCCGGCGGCGGTCCACGACCGCGAAGGCGAGGACCGTGACCGAACAGCAGCACACGACCGAGACCACCGGGTACGACTTCCGTGCCATCGAGGCGGCGTGGCCGTCGTTCTGGGCGGAGCAGCAGGTCTACGCGCCCGTCGACGACGGCTCACGGGAGCGCCGCTACGTCCTGGACATGTTCCCCTACCCCTCGGGCGACCTGCACATGGGGCACGCGGAGGCCTTCGCGATGGGGGACGTGGTGGCCCGGTACTGGCGTCAGCGCGGCTACGACGTGCTGCACCCGATCGGCTGGGACTCCTTCGGGCTGCCGGCGGAGAACGCGGCGATCAAGCGCGACGCCCACCCGGCGGAGTGGACCTACGCCAACATCGAGACGCAGAAGGCCTCCTTCCAGCGCTACGCGATCAGCGCGGACTGGTCCCGGGAGATCCACACCTCCGACCCCGAGTACTACCGGTGGACGCAGTGGCTGTTCCTGCAGTTCCACCGCAAGGGCCTGGCGTACCGGAAGAACTCGCCGGTCAACTGGTGCCCCAAGGACCAGACGGTGCTGGCCAACGAGCAGGTCGTCAACGGGGCGTGCGAGCGCTGCCACACCCCGGTGACGAAGAAGGCCCTGAACCAGTGGTACTTCAAGATCACCGACTACGCCGACCGGCTGCTCGACGACATGGCCGCGCTCGAGGGCCACTGGCCCGAGCGGGTGCTGGCCATGCAGCGCAACTGGATCGGGCGCTCCGAGGGAGCCCACGTGCGCTTCGCCATCGAGGGCGCCGGCGAGGGCGGCACGGACCGCGAGGTCACCGTGTTCACGACCCGCCCCGACACCCTCTACGGCGCCACGTTCTTCGTGGTCGCCGCGGACGCCGAGCTGGCCGGGCAGATCGTCGCCCCGGAGCACGCGGCGGAGCTGGCCGCCCACCGGGAGCAGGTCAAGGCGCTGTCCGACATCGAGCGCCAGGCCACCGACCGGCAGAAGACCGGGGTGTTCCTGGGCCGCCACGCCGTCAACCCGCTCAACGGCGAGAAGCTGCCCGTGTGGGCCGCGGACTACGTGCTGGCCGACTACGGCACGGGCGCGATCATGGCCGTGCCCGCCCACGACCAGCGCGACCTCGACTTCGCCCGCACCTTCGACCTGCCCGTGCGCGCGGTGCTCGACACCGGCGAGGAGGACCCCGCCGTCACCGGGACCGCCACCACGGGCGAGGGCACCCTGATCAACTCGGGCGAGCTCTCCGGGCTGGAGAAGACCGAGGCCATCGAGCGCGCCATCGGCCTGGTCGAGGCCGCCGGGACGGGCAACCGCCAGGTCAACTTCCGGCTGCGCGACTGGCTGCTGTCCCGCCAGCGCTTCTGGGGGGCGCCCATCCCGATCGTGCACTGCGGGGCCTGCGGCGAGGTGCCGGTGCCCGAGGAGCAGCTGCCGGTGCGGCTGCCCGACGACCTGCGCGGCGAGCAGCTCGCGCCCAAGGGCCGGTCCCCTCTCGCGGCGGCCGAGTCCTGGGTGCACGTGAACTGCCCCTCCTGCGACGGCCCCGCCCTGCGCGACACCGACACCATGGACACGTTCGTGGACTCCTCCTGGTACTACCTGCGCTTCGCTTCCCCGAACGACGAGACCGCGGCGTTCGACCTCGAGCAGACCCGCAAGTGGCTGCCCGTGGACCAGTACGTGGGCGGCGTGGAGCACGCGATCCTGCACCTGCTCTACTCCCGGTTCTTCACCAAGGTGCTCTTCGACCTGGGACTCGTGGACTTCACCGAGCCGTTCAAGGCGCTGCTGAACCAGGGCCAGGTGCTCAACGGGGGCCGGGCGATGTCCAAGTCCCTGGGCAACGGCGTGGACCTGGGCGAGCAGCTCGACCGGTTCGGCGTGGATGCCGTGCGCCTGACCATGGTCTTCGCCTCCCCGCCGGAGGACGACGTGGACTGGGCCGACGTCTCCCCGCAGGGCTCCCAAAAGTTTCTGGCCCGGGCCTGGCGCCTGGCTCAGGACGTGACCGGCGACCCCGGGGCCGACCCGGCCGACGGGGACCTGACCGTGCGCCGGGCCACCCACCGGGCCGTCGAGGACGCCGCCCAGCTGCTCGACGCCGCGAAGTTCAACGTGGTGATCGCCAAGACCATGGAGCTGGTGAACGTGGTCCGCAAGGCCATCGACTCCGGCTGCGGGCCCGCCGACCCCGCCGTGCGCGAGGCCGTCGAGGCGGTCGCGGTCCTGCTGTCGCTGGTCGCCCCGTACACGGCCGAGGACATGTGGCACGCGCTGGGCCACGAGGGCTCCGTCGTCGTCGCCGGCTGGCCCGCGGTCGACCCGGAGCTGCTGGTGGACGACACCGTCACCGCCGTGGTGCAGATCAAGGGCAAGGTCCGGGACCGGCTCGAGGTGCCCGCCGACATCGGCGAGGACGCCCTGCGCGAGCTCGCCCTGGGCTCGGAGACGATCCGCCGCCAGCTGGGTGACGCCCAGATCCGCAAGGTGATCGTGCGCGCGCCCAAGCTCGTCAACATCGTGGCCTGAGCCGCCGCTCCCGCACGGGAGCACGACGACGCCCCGCCGCTCCCGGCCCCCGGCCCAAGCCCCCGCCCCGCACCCGGGGGCCGGTGCCCGGACCGGGGGCCGGGCCGGTGTTCAGGCCGGTGTCCGGGCTCCACAGTCCTGCTCCGGGCCCGCGCGCGTCCCCAGCGGGGCCCCGTTCGGCGCGTGGGACCGGCCGGCCGGGGTGGGCTGGGGCCATGACCGGTACCGTGCCGCGCGCCCGACGGCGAGCGAACCCCACCCCGCCCGCGCCCGTCGTCCCGCCTGCGCCTTCCGCGTCCGGCGCGACGGCTGCCGGGGCCGGGCCCGGCCGTGCTCCGGCACCAGGCGCTCCGGCACCCGGTGCTCCGGCACCCGGTGCTCCGGCACCCGGTGCCCCGGCGCCCGCCGAACGGCTGGCGTCGCTGCTGGCCGAGGCCCGCGGCGAGGCCACCGGCCCCGGCCGGGCGCCGTCGCCCCAGGACGGGGCACCGGGGGCCGCTCCCGCCCACCGTCGGCTGGTCGCCGCCCGGACCCGGGTCCCGGCCTCGCTGCTGCTGATCGTCCTGGCCGCGCTCGCCTGGCTGAGCTGGACGGTGCTGGGGCCCGGGAAGGACGGCGGGGAGGTCCCGGAGACCGCCGGGCGGCCCGTCCTCGCCGAGGCGGAGCTGGGCGGCGACCAAGGGCAGGACACCGGGCAGGACCCCGGCCGGCACGGCGGGGGCGACACCGGGCGGGAGGCCGGGGACGGAGCCGTGGCCGGTGCGGGCATGGCGACCGGACCCGGGACGGGCCCGCCGGGGTCCGCCGCGGCCCAGCCGCCCGCGGCGGGGTCGACGCTGCACGTGCACGTGACCGGGGAGGTGGCCCGCCCCGGCGTCGTGTCCCTCGAGGCCGGGGCCCGGGTCGTCGACGCGGTCGAGGCCGCCGGAGGCCTCACAGATGCCGCCGTGACGGAGTCCGTGAACCTGGCCGCCCCCGTCACGGACGGCCAGCAGGTGCTCGTCCCCGACACCGAGACCGCTCCCGTCCCTGCTCCCGGAGCTCCGGCGCCCGGAGCCGCCGCGGCGCCGGGAGCGGCGGTGCCGCCCGGGGTCCCGGGTGCACCGTCCGGGACTGGGGCACCGGAGGGCGCCGCCCCGGGTGGGACGCTGAACCTCAACACGGCCACCGCGGCCGAGCTCGAGACCCTCCCGCGGGTCGGGCCCGTGCTGGCCGGACGGATCGTGGAGTTCCGGCAGAAGCACGGTGGATTCGCCGCCGTCGCCGACCTCGACGCCGTGCCGGGGATCGGCCCCGCCCTGATGGAGTCGCTCGGGCCGCTGGTGAGCGTGTGAGGCGCCCCGTCGAATGGTGGGCCGGGGCCCTGGAGCACCAGGAGCACCGCGACGCCCGCGCGCCGGGCCGCACCTGGGACCTGCGGCTCGTCCCCGCCGCGCTGGGCGCGTGGCTCACCGGTCTGCTCGCCGCGCACCTGCCCCCGGCACGGGTCGCGGCCGCCGGGGCGCTCTATCTGGCGGCGCTGGTGCTCGGCGCCGCCCTGGTCCTCGTCGTGGCCCGCGCCCTCCGGCGGGAGGAGCCCCCGCCCGGGCGGCCCCGCGCCTCCGGGCTGTGGCGGGCCCTGCCGTGGTCGGCCGTGGCCCTGAGCGCCCTCGCCGTCACGGCCGTGCTGCTGAGCACCACGGCCGCCCAGCGCGAGACCGCCCACGGCCCGCTCGGGGCAGCACTCGCCGGGGCCGGGACGGTGGCCGTCACGGCGGAGGTGGCCGAGCCGCCCCGGCGGTGGACGGCGCCCGCCCCCGGGACCGGCCACGCGGACGAGGACCGCACCGGCGTGGTCCTGGGGCTGCGCCTCGAACAGGTCACCCACGAGGGCCGCGGCGGACCCGCCGACGTCGACGTCACGGTCTTCGCGGACGGGCCCGCCTGGGCCGGGCTGGTCCCGGGGCAGCGGATCACCGCCGTGCTCACCGCCGGGGCCCCGTCCCCCGGACCCCCGGTGCTGCGCGCCGCCGCCCCGCCGGCGGTCCTCCCGGCACGGGAGCCCGGCCGGCGGGAGCAGGTCCGGGAGCGCTTCGTGGCCGGCACCGCAGGACTGGGCCCCGACGCCGCGGGGCTGCTGCCCGGGATGACCTTCGGCGAGCGCGCCGGGATCGGCCCGGAGCTCGACCAGGCCATGCGGGACACCGGACTGACCCACCTGACGGCCGTCTCCGGCGCCAACTGCGCCCTCGTCACGGCCCTGGCCGGGCACGCCGCGCTGTCCCTCGGCGCGGGGCGGCGCACCTGCCTGGCCGCCGGCCTCGGCGCCCTGGCCGCGTTCGTGCTCCTCGTCGGTCCGGACCCGTCCGTGCTGCGCGCCGCCGTGATGGGCGGACTCGCCGCCCTCAGCCTCCTCACGGGGCGCACCGCCGTTTCCCTGGCCACCCTTGCGGGCGCCGTGATCGCTCTCGTCGTCGTCCGGCCGGCGCTCGCCGCCGAGTACGGCTTCGTCCTCTCGGTGCTGGCCACCGCGGGGATCGTGGTGAGCGGGCGGCCCCTGACCCGGTGGCTGGGCACCCGGGTCCCGGAGGTGCTCGCCGTGGCTGTCGCGATCCCCGCGGCCGCCCAGCTGTGGTGTGCCCCCGTGCTCGTGCTCCTCCAGCCCGCCGTGCCCGTGTACTCGCTGCCGGCCAACGTCCTCGCCGCCCCGCTGGTGCCGGTGGTGACCGTCTGCGGCCTCGCGGGACTGCTCCTGCTGAACCTGCCCGACGGGGCGGGCGCCGCGGCGGCCGTGCTGCCCCTGGGCGCCGGCGCACTGGGGGCGCGCCTCGTCGCCGGCACCGCCCGGGCGCTGGCCGGGGCCCCCGGGGCACTGGCCCCGTGGCCCCAGGGCCTGCCGGGCGTGCTGCTGATGACCCTGGCGAGCGCGGCGCTCCTGCTCGCCGTGCACGCCCTCGACGTGCGCCGCCGGCGCCCCCGGCCGACGTCCGGGACCGTGCACGAGGGCGACGCGCCGGTCCCCGTCCCGGAGGAGCACTGGCGGGAGCGGTCCCGCCGGCGCCGGCGGCGGTGGATCGCGGCCGCCGCGGCCGTGCTGCTCGTCCTCGCGGCGCTGGCCCTGCGCGCCGCCGTGGACGCTCGACGTCCGCCGCCGGCCTGGGAGGCCGTGCTGTGCGACGTGGGCCAGGGGGACGCCGTCCTCCTGCGCACCGCACCGGGCCGTGCCGTCCTTGTGGACACCGGCCCCGACCCGCAGGCCCTGGCACGGTGCCTGCGGCGCAGCGGGGTGGAGCACCTGGACCTCGTGGTCCTCAGCCACGACCACGCCGACCACACCGGAGGCCTGCCCGCCCTCGCCCGGCACGGGCGGATCGGCGAGGTCTGGTACGCCACGGCGGCCGCGGCACCGCCGGACGGGCTGACCGACGCGCTGCCCGGCACCCCGGCCCGCCGGCCGGCCCCGGGGGAGACCCGCACGCTGGGCGGACTGCGCCTGACCGTCCTCGCCCCGGCACCGACCGCGCCGGGGCGCTGGAGCGACCCGTCCTCCGCCGACGAGAACAACGCCTCCCTCGTGCTGCGCGCCGAGCTCACCGGCGAGGACGGCGGGTCCACCTCCTGGCTGCTCACCGGGGACCTCGAGGAGGAGGGGGCACGCGCCCTCCTGCGCACCGCCGGGCCGCTCGTCGACGTCGACGTGCTCAAGGTCTCCCACCACGGCGCGCGCAACGGCGGCACCGCCGTCATCGACGCGGCCGCTCCCCGGCTGGCCGTCGTCTCCGCCGGCCGGGACAACGACTACGGCCACCCCCACCCCCGGATCCTCGACCACCTGCGCACCCGGGGGATCCCTCTCGTGCGCACGGACGAGCACGGCAGCGCCTATATCCTGCGCGAGGGCGGCCGGCTCCGTGCCGTTCCCGCCGAGCCTTAGTCCGCCGGCCCCCGGTCCGCCGTCCCGGGTCCCGGCGGGTCCTCGCCCCCCGCCCCCCGGTCCGGGGGACCCGGCCCGGACTCCTCCCGCCGGCGCAGCTGCTCGGTGAGCTCCGCCACCTGCGCCCGCAGCGCCGCGACCTCCGCGGCCGGGTCACGGCCCCCGCGGGCGGCCACCGCCTCCACCAGCCAGGAGGCCAGCAGAGCCGTGACCAGGCCCAGCACCCCCACACCGCCCAGCATCAGGAGCACCGCCACACCCCGGCCCAGCACGGTGACCGGGTACAGGTCCCCGTAGCCCACCGTGCTCATCGTCGTGACCGTCCACCAGGCGGCGTCCCCGAAGCTCGTGATGCCCGCCCCGGGAGTGCCCCGCTCGGCGTCCAGCACGGCCAGCGACCCGACCACGCCCAGCAGCAGCGCCCCGCCGGCCAGGTGCACGGCTACCCGCCCCCGCAGGTCCGCCGAGGCCCGCCGGTTGACGACGAGCACCAGGGCGACCAGCCGCACCAGCTCCAGCTGCCGGAGCACCGGGAAGACCAGCACCAGCAGGTCCAGCAGATGACGGGAGACGAACTCCCGCCGGTCCCCGGCCCGCACAAGGCGCACCACGTAGTCCCCGACGAACAGCGCCCACACCGCGCCCAGGACCACCCGGCACGCCAGCACGAGCCGCGGATCCAGCCCCGGATCGAGGATGGGCCACGCCCACGCCACCAGGAACACGACGGCGGCCCCCGTCAGCACCCGCCCGGCCACCCGTTCCCCGCGACCCCTCCGCATGCCACGATCATGACCCCACCACCCGGGACCGCGCCACCACATGTCGCCCGGACGTGGGAAGCTGGAGACCACCCCACCCAGCAGGCGGCCCCGTCCGGCCGCCACCACAGGAGGACGCGGCCATGACCCCACCGAGGCGCCCCGCACCCACCGCCGGACCCACCTGGCGCGACGTCGAGCCCACCCCGCTGATCCTGCTCACCGGCCCCGAGGACTACCTCGCCGCCCGCGCCCGCGACCGCGTCCGCACCGCCCTCAAGGACCGGCGCGGCCCCGTCGAGCTCTCCACCGTCGACGCCGCCGCCTACGCCCCCGGACAGCTCGCCGTGCTCGCCAGCCCCTCCCTGTTCGACGACGCGAAGCTCATCCACGTCAGCAATCTCGCCGCCATGAACGACGACTGCCTCGCCGACGGCCTCGCCTACGTCCAGGCCCCCGACCCGGACGTCGTCGTGCTCTGGGAGCACAGCGGCGGCAACCGCGGCAAGAAGCTCCTCGACGCCCTCAAGGCCGCCGGCGCCGCCGTCGTGGAGTGCAAGCCCCTCAAGAACGACCGTGACAAGACCGACTTCATCGTCACCGAGTTCCGCACCCACCGGCGCCGCATCGACCCCGACGCCGCCCGCGCGCTGGCCGCCGCCGTGGGCAGCAGCACGGCCGAGCTGGCCGCCGCGTGCGCCCAGCTGCTGTCCGACGGGCCCGAGAGCATCAGCTTCGACGACGTGGAGAAGTACTACGGCGGGCGCGTGGAGGCCACCGCGTTCAAGGTCGCGGACGCCGCGCTGGCCGGACGCGCCGAGAGCGCCCTCAAGCTGTGGCGCCAGGCCCTCGACACCGGGGTGGACCCCGTCCCGATGGTCGGGGCGCTGGCCGCGAAGCTGCGCACGATCGCCCAGGTGCACGGGACCCGCGGCGGCGCGGGTCAGCTCGCCCAGCGGATCGGGGCGGCCCCGTGGATGGTGGAGCGGGCGCAGGAGGAGTCCCGGCGCTTCTCCGAGGAGGACCTCGTGCGGGCGCTGCGGGCGCTGGCCGAGGCCGACGCCCAGGTCAAGGGCGAGGGGCGGGACCCCGCCTACGCGGTGGAGCGGGCGATCACGACCATCGCCCTGTCCGGCCGCCGCTGAGCGGAGGTCCCCGGGCCGGACGGGCCCGGGGGACGACGGAGGCCCCGTCCCTGAGCGGGACGGGGCCTCCGTGCGGCCCGCCGGAGCGGCGGGCGCGGTTCGCGGGGAACCGGGATCAGATCTTGGCGACCAGCTTGGCCAGGCCGGACTTCTTGTTGGCCGCGTTGTTCTTGTGCAGGACGCCCTTGCTGACGGCCTTGTCGAGCTTGCGGGAGACGACGCGCAGGGCGTCCTGGGCGGTCTCCTTGTCGGAGGCGCCGACGGCCTCGTCGACGCGGCGGACCAGCGTCTTCAGCTCGGACTTGTACGCGTTGTTGCGCAGGCGCGACTTCTCGTTGGTGAGGTTGCGCTTCTTCTGGGACTTGATGTTGGCCACGTATAACTCCTTGGCGATGGGTGCGGAATTCGGTCAGTGAGGGCAAACAGGACAGCCATGTGACTGAGTGGGAGTGGGGACGCCCGTGTGGCGACCGTCCTGCAGTGCCCGACGACCAGCGCGGACACACAGCAGAAAAGTCTAGCAGACCGCGCCCCGCCGCCGGATGGCGCCGACACGGGCGGTCCTGAGCCGCCGGCTCAGCCGCGCAGGCGGTGGAGCCGCCCGGCCACCCGGTCGAAGAGGGGCTCGGGCAGGACCGCGCCCTCGCGCCGGACGTCGGCGGGCAGCACCTGGACCACGCGGTCGAGCTTGACCTCGGACGGCCGGCCCCGCGGGTCCCACGGCCCCGTCCCGACGTCCACGTAGTCCGGGTCCTGCGCCAGTCCATTGCTGCGGTCCCGGGAGGTGAGCATCAGGCACAGCAGGTGGTCCCCGGCCCGGTCCACGACCAGCACGGGCCGGTCCTTGCCGCGGCGGTGGTCCTCCTCGAAGGGCACCCAGGTCCACACGATCTCGCCGGGATCGGCCTCGCCGTCGGACAGCGGCCGGTAGACGGGCCGCACCGGACCCGTCCAGTCCCCGGGGTAGGGGCGCGAGAGCCCCGCGGGGAGGCCGTCGCCGGCCCGGGACGGCACGGTGGGCCGGGGCCGCGCGGACGGCGAGGCGGTGCGCCGGCCCGGCCGGGAGGGCTCCGGGCGGCGCCGCCCGGAGCGCTGGTAGGCGTCCACGGCGCGGGCGGCGAGCCGGGTCAGGGTGCCGAGGTTGAGCTTCATGCGACCACTCTAGCCAGGGGCCCTCCGGCGCGGCCGGGGCCCCCGCGGGCCGAAATGGCTCTCCATGACCGAACGTGGGAAACTGGACAGTTGAATCCCCGGCGCGGTCCACCCGCCGGTAGCCCCAGGACCTGCCGGAAGCGACGTTCTCCCGGAGAAAGGACCGCCCGTGTCACCGCTGGCCGTCAATGCCCCGGTTCCCGCCTCGACCGACCCGTCGATCCTCCGAAACTTCTGCATCATCGCCCACATCGACCACGGGAAGTCCACGCTCGCGGACCGGATGCTGCAGGCCACCGGCGTGGTCACCACGCGGGAGATGAAGGCCCAGTACCTGGACCGGATGGACATCGAGCGCGAGCGCGGGATCACCATCAAGTCCCAGGCGGTGCGGATGCCCTGGAAGGTGGGGGGCACGGACTACGCGCTGAACATGATCGACACCCCGGGCCACGTGGACTTCACCTACGAGGTCTCCCGGTCCCTGGCCGCCTGCGAGGGCGCGCTGCTGCTGGTGGACGCCGCGCAGGGCATCGAGGCGCAGACCCTGGCGAACCTGTACCTGGCCATGGAGAACGACCTCACGATCATCCCGGTGCTGAACAAGATCGACCTGCCCGCGGCCCAGCCGGAGAAGTACGCCCAGGAGCTCGGCAACCTCATCGGCGTGGACCCCGAGGACGTGCTGCGGGTCTCCGGGAAGACCGGTGAGGGCGTCGAGGCGCTGCTCGACCGGATCGTGGAGCTGGTCCCCGCCCCGCAGGGGGACGCGGACGCGCCCTCGCGGGCCATGATCTTCGACTCCGTCTACGACACCTACCGCGGCGTGGTCACCTACATCCGCGTGGTCGACGGCAAGCTGACCCCGCGGGAGCGGATCCGGATGATGTCCACCGGCGCGCAGCACGAGCTGCTGGAGATCGGGGTCATCTCGCCCGAGCCGAAGCCCACGGAGGGGCTCGGCGTGGGCGAGGTCGGCTACCTCATCACCGGGGTCAAGGACGTGCGCCAGTCCCGGGTGGGGGACACCGTCACCAACCACCAGCGGCCGGCGGCCGAGAACCTGGGCGGCTACGAGGACCCCAAGCCGATGGTCTTCTCGGGGCTGTTCCCCATCGACGGCTCCGACTACCCGGTCCTGCGCGACGCCCTGGACAAGCTCCAGCTCAACGACGCCGCCCTGGTCTACGAGCCCGAGAACTCCGCGGCCCTGGGCTTCGGCTTCCGGTGCGGGTTCCTGGGCCTGCTCCACCTCGAAATCGTCCGGGAGCGCCTCGAGCGCGAGTTCAACCTGGACCTGATCTCCACGGCGCCCTCCGTGAGCTACAACGTCACCCTCGAGGACCGCTCCGAGCGCGCCGTCACGAACCCCTCCGAGTTCCCCGAGGGCAAGATCGCCGAGATCCGCGAGCCCATGGTGGCCGCGACGGTGCTGGCCCCGTCCGAGTTCATCGGCGCGATCATGGAGCTGTGCCAGTCCAAGCGCGGTCAGCTCAAGGGCATGGACTACCTCTCCGAGGACCGGGTGGAGCTGCGCTACCGGCTGCCCCTGGCCGAGATCGTCTTCGACTTCTTCGACCAGCTCAAGTCCCGCACCAAGGGCTACGCGTCCCTGGACTGGAAGGCCGAGGGCGAGGAGGCCGCGGACCTCGTGAAGGTCGACATCCTCCTGCAGGGCGAGCCGGTGGACGCCTTCAGCGCGATCACCCACCGGGACAAGGCGTACGCCTACGGGGTGATGATGACCGGCAAGCTGCGCGAGCTCATCCCGCGCCAGCAGTTCGAGGTGCCCATCCAGGCGGCCATCGGCTCCCGGGTGATCGCCCGCGAGAACATCCGGGCGATCCGCAAGGACGTGCTCTCCAAGTGCTACGGCGGCGACATCTCGCGCAAGCGCAAGCTGCTCGAGAAGCAGAAGGAGGGCAAGAAGCGGATGAAGATGGTCGGCCGGGTGGAGGTCCCCCAGGAGGCGTTCGTCGCGGCGCTGTCCTCCGACGAGTCCGGGGCGAAGGACAAGAAGAAGTAGTGGCCCCCGCCCAGCCGGAGGGCCTGCCGGGCCCGCTCGACGGACTGCTGCCGCCCTCCGCCGCGGTGGGCTCCGCCGACCGCACGCTCAGCCTCTACGTGCACGTGCCGTTCTGCGCGGTCCGGTGCGGCTACTGCGACTTCAACACCTACACGGCCGTGGAGCTCGGGGCGGGGGTGTCCCAGGACGCCTACGCCGGGGACGCCGCGGCGGAGGTCCGCTGGGCGCGCCGGGTGCTGGAGGACTCCGGGGTGGCTCCCCGACCGCTGCACAGCGTGTTCTTCGGCGGCGGCACCCCCACGCTGCTGCCCGCCGAGGACCTCGCCGCGGTCCTGGCGCAGGCCGCGGAGAGCTTCGGGCTCGCGGCGGGCGCGGAGGTGACCACCGAGGCCAACCCGGACTCCGTGACGCCCGAGTCCCTCGCGGTGCTCGCGGCGGCGGGGGTGACCCGGGTGTCCTTCGGGATGCAGTCGGCCGTCCCGCACGTGCTCGCCGTCCTGGACCGCACGCACGACCCCGACAACGTGCCGCGGGCCGTGCGGTGGGCGCGCGAGGCCGGCCTGGGCGTCAGCGTGGACCTCATCTACGGCACCCCGGGGGAGTCCCTGGCCGACTGGGAGCACTCGGTGCGCACGGCGGTGGGCTACGAGCCCGACCACGTCTCCGCGTACTCGCTGATCATCGAGGACGGCACGAAGCTTGCGGCGCGGATGCGGCGCGGGGAGGTGCCGCCGATCGACGAGGACGACCAGGCCGACAAGTACGAGCTCGCGGACCGGGTCCTCGCCGAGGCCGGCTTCGAGTGGTACGAGGTGAGCAACTGGGCCCGGCCCGCCGAGGGCGCGGACGCCGGCGCCCACCGCAGCCGGCACAACCTCGCCTACTGGCGCAACCAGGACTGGTGGGGGATCGGGCCCGGGGCGCACTCGCACGTGGGCGGGACGCGCTGGTGGAACCTCAAGCACCCCGTGCCCTACACGAACCGGGTGCGCGCCGGGCAGTCGCCGGCGGCCGGGCGCGAGATCCTCGACGCCGACACCCGCCACCTCGAGCGGGTGATGCTGGAGGCCAGGATCCGCGACGGCCTGCCCACGACCGCCCTGGCCGGCGGCGGGCGGACCGCGGTGGCCGGGCTGATCGCCGACGGGCTGGTGGAGCCCGCGGCGGCGCTGCGCGGCTCGCTGGTGCTGACCCTGCGGGGCCGGCTCCTCGGCGACGCCGTGGTGCGGCGGCTGCTCGCCTGACGGGGGCACCCCGGCCGGGGCGCCCGCACGAGGAACGGACGCACCCGTCGGGAACGGATGCGTCCGTCAGGGACGTCCCCGGCGCGGACCGGGATCAGCCGCGCGCGGCGCGCCCCCGGGACCGCTCGAGGAGGCGCTCGACGAGCCGGTCGTAGAGCCGGGTGTTGAAGCGGTAGAGGTGCGGTTCGCCGCGGTTGACCCGGACCCCGCCGATCAGGGAGCCGACGGCGAGCAGCAGCCACGCGGCGGCGGCGGCGAGCGCGAAGAACCAGCCGATGAACGGCACCGGGGCGAGCAGGATCCCGGTGACCACCACGAGGGTCGGCAGCAGGGTGAAGTTCATGGCCTCCATCGACTCCTGCTCCGTGAACGGGCCGCGCCCGCGGAAGACGCGGTGGACGAGGAACGAGGGGAGGAAGCCGATGACGCCGCCGAAGTGCGCCAGGGTCGCCCACTGGTGGTCCTCGGTGACGGTCAGCGGCTGGGCCACGGGGGAGAGGCCCTCGAACGGGGCCCCGGCGTTGTCGCGGCTCGGTCGGGGGTCGGTCTGCACGGGCACGGATGTCCTTCGGCGGTGGGACCGCGGCGGGGCCGCGGACGGTGGGTGGGACACGACCATCCTACCGAGCGGCCCGGAGGGCGGAGGATCCGCCCCGCGCACGTGTGCCTTTGTGACGATCTGCTGGGCGTTGCCCGTGCACGCGGGGCGCCGGGTCAGGCCCCGGGGGCGGTGAGGAAGTCGATGAGCTCCTCGACCCGGCCCAGCAGGGACGGCTCGAGGTCGGCGTAGCTGTCCACGCGGGACAGGATGTGCTGCCAGGCCCGGCTGAGGTCTCCGGGGGTGCGGTGCGGCCACCCGAGGGCGGCGGCGGTGCCGGTCTTCCAGTCCGTGCCCCGCGGGACCACGGGCCAGGCGTCGATGCCGAGGGTGCGCGGCCTGACCGCCTGCCAGATGTCGACGTAGGGGTGGCCCAGCACCAGGACGTTGCCCGCTGCGCCGGGCAGGCGCATGGTCTCAGCGGCGATCCTCGACTCCTTGGAGCCGGCCACGAGGTGGTCGACGAGGATGCCGAGCCGCCGCCCGGGGCCCGGCCCGAACTCCCGCACGGCGGCGGGCAGGTCGTCGATGCCGTGCAGCGGCTCCACGACGATGCCCTCGACCGCCAGGTCGTGGCCCCACACCTTGGCCACCAGTTCGGCGTCGTGGTAGCCCTCGACCCACACCCGGGAGGCCTTCGCGGTGCTCGCGCGCAGCCCCTCGACGGCCACGGAGCCCGAGCGCGTGCGGGAGGGCTTGCGCGCCGCGGGGGCCCGGCGGGGCTCGACGACGACCACGGGCTCGCCCTCGAGCAGGAACCCCGGTCCCAGGGGGAACGCCTTGACCCGCCCCCTCCGGTCCTCGAGCCCCAGCACGCGCATCCCGCCGATGGTCTCCAGGGACACGACCGCGCCGACCCAGCCGGTCGTGACGTCCTCCAGGAGCATTCCCGGGGCGACCGGGACCTCCGCGGAGACCGGCCGGCGGCGGGCGAGGGCGTCGTCGTCGAGGCTGCGCGGCCCCCAGCCGTGGTGGCTCATGGTCGTCCTCCCGGGTCGCGGTGCCGCGCGTCCGGCGCGGATCAGCCGGAAGCGTACCAAACCGCGGGGGCGACCGGCCGTCGGACACGGGGGCTACACTGGACGCCGTTGGCACTGTGGCCACCCGAGTGCCAGGGCATCTTCGGGGGCGTGGACGGACCGGGGAGGAGCGACGTGAACCATCCGAGACGACTGCAGATCCTGCAGGCCATCGTGGAGGACTACGTGCACTTCCGCGAGCCGGTCGGCTCCAAGGCCCTCGTGGACCGGCACCGGCTCGGCGTCTCCTCGGCCACCGTGCGCAACGACATGGCCGCGCTCGAGGAGGAGGGCCTGATCACGGCCCCCCACACGAGTTCGGGCCGGATCCCCACGGACAAGGGCTACCGCACGTTCGTCGACCAGATCGCGGCCGTCAAGCCGCTCTCGGGTCCGGAACGGCGGGCCATCCAGCGGCTGCTGGACGACGCCGCGGACATCGACGACGTCATGGAGCGCACCGTGCGGCTGCTCGCGCAGCTCACCCAGCAGGTCGCGGTCGTGCAGTACCCGCACGCCTCCGGGGTCACCGTGCGCCACGTCGAGGTCGTGGACCTCGGCGCCGGCCGGGTGCTGGTGGTGCTCATCCCGACCAACGGCCGGGTGGCGCAGCGCGTCGCCGTGCTGCGGGCCCCGCTCGAGGAGTCCCAGCTGCTCGAGCTGCGCGCCCGGGTGCTGGCCGCCGTGGTCGGGCGCTGCCTGACCGCGGTGCCGGACGCCCTCGCCGTGATGACCGCGAGCACGGCCCCGCCGCTGCAGCCGGCCGCCGCCGCCGTGGCGGAGGCCGTCGGCGCCCTCGCGGCGGGCGGGGCCGAGCACCGCATGGTCATGGCCGGCACCGCCAACCTCGCCCGCTCCACCGGGGACTTCCACCTGAGCATCGGCCCGGTCCTCGAGGCCCTCGAGGAGCAGGTGGTGATGCTCCGGCTGCTCTCCGAGATGGAGCAGGACGCCCGCGGGGTGGCCGTGCGGATCGGCACGGAGAACGCCGAGGGCCCCCTGTCCGAGGCCGCCGTCGTCGCCACCGGCTACGGGCCGCAGTCCAAGGTGGGGGTCGTGGGCCCCATGCGCATGGACTACCCGTCCACGATGGCCGCCGTGCGCGCCGTCGCCCGCTACCTCTCCCGTATCCTCGGGGGCTGAGCCCCCACGGGCCCCGTCCCCCGGGGCCCACCAGCGAAACCCACCACAGACCTCTCGACAGAACGGACCACGGTGAGCGATCACTACGAGACCCTGGGCGTGTCCCGGGACGCCAGCCAGGAAGAGATCAAGAAGGCCTACCGCAAGAAGGCCCGCCGGCTGCACCCCGACGTCAACCCCGGCCCGGAGGCCGCCGAGGACTTCAAGCGCCTCTCCCACGCCAACGACGTCCTCTCCGACCCCGAGAAGCGGCGCGTCTACGATGCGACCGGCAACGAGAACGGCACCGACACCGGCTTCGGCGGGGGCTTCCCCGGCACGGGGTTCGGCTTCGCCGACATCTTCGACACCTTCTTCCAGGGCGCCGGCGGCGCCGGCTCCGGCCGGCGCGGACCCGCGTCCCGCACCCGCCAGGGCCAGGACGCCCTGATCAACGTCCGGGTCACCCTCCGGGACGCGGTCTTCGGCACGGAGAAGAAGATCACCGTGGACACCGCCGTGGTCTGTCCCACCTGCGACGGCACCTGCTGCCAGGCGGGCACCCAGCCCGAGACCTGCGACGTCTGCCACGGATCCGGCCAGGTGCAGCGCCAGGTCCAGTCGATCCTCGGGACCGTGGTCACGGCGGCGCCGTGCGCCACCTGCCAGGGCTTCGGCACCGTCATCAAGCACCCGTGCCACGAGTGCTACGGCGAGGGCCGCGTGCGCGACCGCCGCCCGCTGACCGTCAAGATCCCCGCCGGCGTCTCGACCGGCAACCGGATCCGCCTCTCGGGTCAGGGCGAGGCCGGCACCGCAGGCGGGCCGAACGGCGACCTCTACGTCGAGCTCAAGGTCGATCCCGACCCCACGTTCGAGCGCCAGGGCGACGACCTGCACGCCCGCGTCCGGGTGCCCATGACCTCCGCGGCCCTCGGCACCACTGTGACCCTCGAGACCTTCGACGGCGAGCGCGAGGTGCCCGTCGGCCCCGGCACGCAGACCGGCCACACCGTGACCCTGCACGAGCTCGGTGCCACCCGGCTGCGCGGCGGCGGCCGGGGCGAGCTGTTCGTCCACCTCGAGGTCGAGACCCCCACGGCGCTCGACGACGAGCAGCGCGAGCTGCTCGAGCAGCTGTCCCGGCTGCGCGGCGAGGACCAGTCCACCGGCACCACCCTGAACTCCCCGGCCGGCTCCGGCGGCTTCTTCTCCCGGCTCAAGGACCGGTTCTCCGACCTGTGAGCCTGCCGGTCTTCAAGGTCGAGCCGGGCCGGCTCGCCGGTCTCGGTCCCGGGGCGGCGCTCACCGTCACCGGCCCGGAGGCCCGGCACGCCGTCACCGTGCGCCGGCTCGCGCCCGGTGAGCGGCTCGAGCTCGTCGACGGTGCGGGGACCCGGGCCACCGGGGAGCTGCGCGCGGGGGACCGGGACAGCATGGAGGTCGGCGTGGTCTCGGTGACCACCGAGCCCGCCCGCACGCCCCGGCTGGTCCTCGTCCAGGCCCTCGCGAAGGGCGACCGGGACCTGCTGGCCGTGGAGACGGCCACCGAGCTGGGCGTCGACGCCGTGGTGCCCTGGCAGGCCGACCGCTCGATCGTGCGGTGGAAGAAGGAGCGCGCCGCCAAGAGCCACGAGAAGTGGGTGCACACCGTCGCGGCGGCCGCCAAGCAGTCGCGGCGGGCGGTCTGGCCCGAGGTGCTGCCCCTGTCCGCCACCCCTGAGCTCGCCCGCCTGCTCGGGGAGCCGGGGACCCGCGGCCTCGTCCTGCACGAGGAGGCGCACGAGTCCCTCGCCGACCTGGCCGGCGCCGCCGGCACCCCCGGTGCCCCGTGGGCGGGCGCCGAGCGGATCGTTCTGGTGGTGGGCCCCGAGGGGGGCGTCGCGCCGGCGGAGCTCGAGGTCCTGGCCGGGGCGGGGGCCCTCGCGGTCCGGCTCGGCCCGGAGGTGCTGCGCAGCTCCACCGCCGGACCGGCCGCGCTGGCGGTGCTCAGCGCCGCACTCGGCCGCTGGGCGTCCGGGACCCCCTGAGCCCCGGACGTCCGGTTCAGCCGGGGACGACCTCCACGTCCTTGTCGTCGCGCACGGTCCCGCCCTCGGCGTCCCGGCCGACGACCGTCACCACGTAGGGGCCCGGCGCCAGCTCGAGCTCGGCCCGGAACCCGGCGGTCCCGTCGCCCCGCGGGACCTCGTCCGCCGTGCCGCTCGAGACGCGCTCCCCGTCCGGTCCGGCCACGGTCCACCGGCAGTCCCGCACCTCGTCCAGCGCCCGTCCCGAGAGGGTGAGGGTCCCCTCGGACCGTTCGTCCTGCCGGGGCTCGTCGAGCCAGAGCGGGGCCTCCAGCGCCTCGTCGGGGCGGAGGGGGCCGTCGAGGCGCACGGACCCGAAGACCTCCTCGTCGGGCCGGCCGTCCACGAGCACCACGACCTCGGCCGCGGAGCCCTCCGGCAGCAGACCCGCCGTGGCCGCCGTGGCGGTCACGGTGTGCGCGAGCTGCTGGAGGGCCAGCCGGACCTCGCGGTCGTCCAGGTCCGGGCGGAAGGCCTCGGACGGCAGGTCCACGGTGATGGTCCCGCCCGGGGACGTCGAGGCGCCCACCCGGTCCACCGGGGACCACAGCGTCCGGTAGTCCGGGTCCTCCGGGGACGCCCCGGTCATCAGCGCCGCCGCCGCCGCGATGGGGTCCACGGCCGCGGCCGCCTCGGAGGCGTCCCGGAACTCGCGGAACAGCCGCTCCTCGCCGTCCGCGCGGCCCACCCAGTAGACGGGCAGCTTCGTGGTGGCCACCCGGCCGTCCGCGGTGCTCGCCGTGGTGGACGAGGCCGGCGCGGCGCCCGACGCGCTGACCGTGCCCTCGAGGGCGGGCTCCGGACCGGTGCCGCACGCGCCGAGGACCAGGGCGCCCGCGGCGGACAGGGCGAGCACGGGGAGCCGGCCGCCGGCGGACCGGGGCCGGGAACGGGCAGTGGCCATGGGGGGACGCGCACCTCGGCTTTCCGGGATCGGGTGGGGGGCGGTGCCGGCACCGGGGGAGGCCGCACCTGTCCCCCTGCCGGAGGACCGGACCATTCCAGCACAGGGCCCGTGGACGCCCCCAGCCGAGGAGCCCCGGCGGGCGTGACCGATACCAAATCGCAATGTGCGGCGGGCGACCTCCGGTGCCGGAGCCGCGCGGTACCCTGGGGTGAGGACGAGTCCCGTCCGCCGTCCCTACCACGGCGACCCACGAGAGAGCGAGAGCACGGCCCGCGCGGCCGGACCCATGACTGAGACGCTGCCCGGCACCACGCACCCCCTGACGGCCCGCACCGTCATCACCTTCCCCGACCGCGAGACGATGGTCCGGTGCCTCGGCTCCGGGGACGACACCCTGCGCCAGGTGGAGACGGCGTTCCCCGGCCTCACGACCAGCCCGCGCGGTCTCGAGCTCGGCATCGAGGGCCCCAGCGGGCCCGTGCAGATCGTCGCCACCCTCTTCGACGAGCTGAAGGTCCTGGCCGGCCGCGAGACCGCGGTCACCCCGCAGGTCATCACCCAGCTGCTCGAGCTGATCGGCAGGGACCTCACCGCCCGCCCCAGCGGCGCCCTGACCCAGAACATCCTCTCCGGCCGCGGCCGCAAGATCCGCCCCAAGACGCTGCACCAGAAGACCTACGTGGACGCCATCGACGAGCACACCGTGGTCTTCGGCATCGGTCCCGCCGGCACCGGCAAGACCTACCTGGCCATGGCGAAGGCCGTCCAGGCGCTGCAGGCCAAGGAGGTCTCCCGGATCATCCTCACGCGCCCCGCCGTGGAGGCGGGGGAGCGGCTGGGCTTCCTGCCCGGGACGCTCAGCGAGAAGATCGACCCGTACCTGCGCCCGCTCTACGACGCGCTGCACGACATGATGGACCCGGACTCGATCCCCCGCCTCCTGGAGGCGGGCACCATCGAGGTCGCCCCCCTCGCCTACATGCGCGGCCGCACCCTCAACGACGCGTTCATCATCCTCGACGAGGCGCAGAACACCACGCCCGAGCAGATGAAGATGTTCCTCACCCGGCTCGGCTTCGGCTCCAAGATGGTCGTCACCGGGGACGTCACCCAGGTGGACCTGCCGGGCAGCGCGTCCTCGGGGCTGCGCCAGGTCCAGCACGTGCTCAGCGGCGTCCCGGACGTCGCGTTCACGGAGATGACCGCGGAGGACGTGGTGCGCCACGAGCTGGTGGGCCGGATCGTCAGCGCCTACGACGCCTTCGACACGACCAACCGGCACCGCAACGAACGGCGCCGGCGCAAGGACGACGCCCGCGCCGCCCGCGCCGCCCGCGACGCCGCGCCGGCGGCCCCGGACGCGGACGGGGCGGAGGCCTGATGGCCGTCGAGTTCGACCTGCAGGTCGACCCGCAGGACGTCCCCGCCGGGGAGCGCGGGGCCTGGGAGGCGGTCGACGTCGAGCTGCTGGGCCGGCTCGCGGACCACGTCCTGGAGCGCCTGCACGTCCACCCCGACGCGGAGCTGTCCATCGCGGTGGTCGACGAGGACGAGATGGCCCGCCTGCACGTCGAGTGGATGGACCTGCCCGGCCCCACGGACGTGCTCTCCTTCCCCATGGACGAGATGCGCCCGGGGACCCCGGAGGAGCCTGTGGAGGGCACCCTGGGCGACATCGTGCTGTGCCCCCCGGTCGCCCGCCGGCAGGCCGAGGCCGGCGGTCACTCCGTCGCGGACGAGCTGTGCCTGCTCACCACCCACGGGATCCTGCACCTGCTGGGGCACGACCACGCCGAGCCCGAGGAGCGGCAGATCATGTTCGCCCTCCAGCGGGACCTGCTCACCGACTTCCTCGGCCGGCCCGCGCCGGTCGAGACCATGGAGTAGCGCCCCATGATGACCACTGCCGTCCTGGTCGTCGCGGCGATCGTGTTCCTGGGCACGGCGTTCGTCCTCACGGCCGCCGAGACGGGCCTCACCTACCTGCCCCGCGCGGACGCCGAGGCCATCGCCCGGGACGCCCCCGACTCCTCCGCCGCCAGGATCCTGGCCACGCCCACCGCGCACCTGCAGGCCCTGCGCTTCTGGAGCGTGTGGTTCGAGACGGCCTCCGCCGTGGCGGTGGCCCTCGCGATGTTCGACGGCCTCGACGACGTCTGGCTCGCCGGCCTCCTGGCCACCGTGGTGATGGCCGCCGTGGGCTTCGTCCTCACCGGGGTCTCCCCGCGCCAGGTCGGGCGCAGCCACGCCGCCGGCACCGTCCGGGCCACCGCCGGCCTGGTGCGCCTGCTGCGCATCGTGCTCGGGCCGGTCCCCGGGATGCTCGTGCGGCTGGGCTCCTCGGGCACCCGGGACGCCGGGAACATCGCCCCCGGCTACCTCACCGAGGAGGAGCTGCTCGAGTTCGTGGACCGGTCCACGGGCCAGGCCCTCATCGAGGACAACGAGGCGGAGCTGCTGCACTCGGTCTTCGACCTCGACGACACCAACGTCCGGGCCGTCATGGTGCCCCGCACCGACATGGTCTCCGTCGACGACGACGACACCGTGGACAACGCCCTGAACCTCTTCTTCCGCTCCGGCTACTCCCGCATCCCGGTGATCGGCGAGAGCGCCGACGACGTCCTCGGCATCCTGTACCAGAAGGACCTCGCCGAGCGGGTGCACCGGCTGGGCACCGGGCTGCGGCTCACCGGGCTCTCCGAGCTCGCCCGCGAGGTCCGCTACGTGCCCGAGTCGAAGAAGGTCAACGAGCTGCTGCGCGAGATGCAGCTCGAGTCGATCCACGTGGCGATCGTCGTCGACGAGTACGGCGGCACCGCCGGGCTGGTGACCCTCGAGGACCTCATCGAGGAGCTGCTCGGCGAGATCGTCGACGAGTACGACCGGGAGAAGCCCGAGGTGGCCGAGCTCGGCGACGGCCGCTACCGGATCTCTGCCCGGCTCAGCGTCGAGGACCTGGGCGACCTGTTCGGCCTCGACCTCGAGGACGACGAGGTGGACACGGCCGGCGGCCTGCTCGCCAAGTCCACCGGCCGGGTGCCCATCGTGGGCTCCCGCGCCACCGTCGAGGGCATCGTCCTCGAGGCCATCACCCTGGAGGGCCGGCGCAACCGGGTGGGCCAGCTCGAGGTCCGCCGGGACCCCGACTGGGTCCCCCCGGGCTCCACAGCCGTGGAGCCCGCCGCCCAGGAGTCCGAGGAGGAGACCCACCACCATGTCTGAGCCCACACCCGCCGTGCCCCCCGGGGTCGGCGATTCCACCACCGGGGAGCCGGTCCCGTTCCGCGCCGGCTTCGCCGTGCTGGTCGGCCGCCCCAACGCCGGGAAGTCCACGCTCACCAACGCCCTGGTCGGGCAGAAGGTCGCGATCACCTCGAGCCGGCCGCAGACCACGCGGCACACCATCCGCGGCATCGTGCACCGGCCGGAGGGCCAGCTCGTGCTCGTGGACACGCCGGGCCTGCACCGGCCGCGGACGCTGCTCGGCGAGCGGCTCAACGACCTCGTGGCGGACACCCTCGCGGAGGTCGACGTCATCGGCTTCTGCGTGCCCGCCGACGAGAAGATCGGCCCCGGGGACCGGTTCATCGCCCAGCAGCTCGCGGCCTCCGGCAACAAGCCGGTCGTGGCGATCGTCACGAAGACGGACACCGTCTCCCGCGTCGAGCTCGCCGAGCAGCTGCTGGCGGTCACCGAGCTGGGCCGCTCCGTCATGGAGGCAGAGCACCGGGTCCGCGCCGAGCGCGCCGAACGGGCCGCCCGCAAGCCCCGCCACCGCTCCGCGGCCGCGCACGCGCCCCGTCCCGACGCCGACGACCCGGGCTGGGCCGACGTCATCCCCGTCTCCGCCGTGGACGGCTTCCAGGTCGACGCCCTCGCCGGGCTGCTCATCGGCAGGATGCCGGAGTCCCCGGCCCTGTACCCCGACGGCGAGCTGACCGACGAGCCCGAGATGACGATGGTCGCCGAGCTCGTCCGGGAGGCCGCCCTCGAGGGGGTGCGGGACGAGCTGCCGCACTCCCTCGCGGTCGTGGTCGAGGAGATGGTGCCCCGCGAGGGCCGCCCCGCGGACCGGCCGCTGCTCGACGTGCGGGTCAACGTCTACGTCGAGCGGTCGTCGCAGAAGGCCATCATCATCGGCAAGGGCGGCGCGCGGCTGCGCGAGATCGGCACCCGGTCCCGGACCGCCATCGAGGCGCTGCTGGGCACGAAGGTCTACCTCGACCTGCACGTGAAGATCGCCAAGGAGTGGCAGCGCGACCCCAAGCAGCTGTCCCGCCTGGGCTTCTGAGCCACCCGGGGCCCCCGGATCGCGCCCCCACCCCGCCGCGTCGCCCGCCCCGAGTCCCGGGGCGGGCGACTAGCATGACACCCGGCGCCCCGGCCGGGCGCCGTCCCCCCGACCCCGGGCCCCGCGCCCGGGGCCTGCCAGGAGAGAGTCACCGTGTCCTCTACGCCCCCCGCCGCCCACGGACGCCACCGCGCCCGCCGATGGTCCCGGAAGCGCTGGGCCGCCGTCGGGCTGGTCGTCGTCCTGCTCGCGGTCCTCGGGGCCGGCGTGGCCGCGACCTGGCGGCTGCAGTCCAACCTGGACACCTCCCCGCTCGACCTCGGCGACGGGACCGGCCCCGAGGCCGGCCCGCTGGACATCCTCGTGATGGGCACCGACACCCGTGACGGCGAGGGCAACGACCGGTACGGCGACGACGAGGACAGCGCCGGCGCCGGCCTGACCGACGTCATGATGCTGGTGCACGTGAGCGAGGACCGCAGCGGCGTGACCGTGGTGTCCCTGCCGCGCGACCTGGTCGCGGACATCCCGCGCTGCACGGACCCCGAGTCCGGCGAGGTCCACCCGGCGGAGGAGGACGCGATGCTGAACTCGGCGATCGCCAACGGCGGCCCCGGGTGCACGGTCGCCACCGTCAACCAGATGACCGGCCTCAAGATCGACCACTTCATGCTCGCCGACTTCAACGCCGTCAAGGAGCTGTCCTCGACCGTGGGCGGCGTCGAGGTGTGCGTCAACGACGCCGTCGACGACCCGAAGTCGGGGCTGGAGCTGCCCGCCGGCGTCTCCTCCGTGGAGGGCGAGCAGGCCCTGGCGTTCCTGCGCAGCCGCGCCGCCTTCGGCGACGGCGGGGACACGAGCCGGATCCGCTCCCAGCAGTCGTTCCTCGCGTCCATGGCCCGCAAGATCAAGGACGAGGGGACGCTGTCGGACCTGCCGAAGCTCTACGAGATCGCCGACGTCGCCACCCGCAACCTGCACGTCGACGAGGGGCTCGGCTCCGTCCCGACGGTGGTCGGCCTCGGCACGGCGGTCCGGGGGATCGACCTGGGCAGCATGGTCTTCGTGACGGCGCCCACCGAGCCCTACGCGCTGGACCCCAACCGGCTCCAGCTCGACGCGGACCCGGCCGAGCACCTCTTCGAGGCGCTGCGCGAGGACCGGCCGCTCACGTCGCCCTCCGCGGAGCCGGCCGACGAGCCGACCTCCTCCGCGACCCCGTCGCCCGACGCCGCCGTCCCGGCCCCCACGGTCGACCCGGCCACGGTCCCGCTCACGGTCGCCAACGTCTCCGGCGTCGACGGCCGGGACGCGGACATCGCGGACGTGCTCGAGGACGAGGGCTACACGGCCGTCGAGTCCGGCCCGCAGGCCACCGAGCTGCCGGGCACGCAGATCTTCTTCGGCGCGGGGTGGTACGAGGCGGCCGTCGAGGTCGCCGAGCTGCTCGGCGTCCCCTCCTCGCAGATCGTGCCGACCACCGACGTGGTGGGGGTGTTCGTGTCGGTGGGCCAGGACTTCCGCGAGGGGGAGCGGCTCGAGCTCGGGGCGGGGCTGCCCGGGGAGCTCAACGGCCAGACCGCGGAGCAGTACACCTGCCAGCAGGCGGCCGGCGACTGGTGAGAACGCGACCCGGCGCGCCGGACGCCCCGTGATAGGTTGAACACATGCGGACCGGGACGCTCCTCCTCCTTACGTGCCGCAACGGGGCCTGACCCGAGGACTGGATGGCCGGCCTCCCGTTGCGGAGTTCCTGATGCCCGGCCACCCGCAGACGTCTCGAGCAGAACAGGCCCCTTCCATGCGCAACTACCAGCAGCCCTCCGGCATGCCGATCCACAAGTACGTGCCGTACCAGCAGCAGTTCCCGTTCGACCTCTCCGACCGCACCTGGCCGGACCGGGTGATCACCGAGGCGCCCCGGTGGTGCGCCGTGGACCTGCGGGACGGCAACCAGGCGCTGATCGACCCCATGAACTCCGACCGCAAGCTCAAGATGTTCGAGCTGCTCGTGCGGATGGGCTACAAGGAGATCGAGGTCGGGTTCCCCTCCGCCTCCCAGACCGACTTCGACTTCGTGCGCCGGCTCATCGAGGAGGACCGGATCCCCGACGACGTCACGATCCAGGTCCTGACCCAGTCCCGTGAGCACCTCATCGAGCGCACCTACGAGGCCATCGACGGCGCCGACAAGGCGATCGTGCACCTCTACAACGCGACCTCCACCCTGCAGCGGCGCGTGGTCTTCGACCAGGACATGGACGGGATCGTGGACATCGCCCTCACGGGGGCGCGGCTGTGCCTGAAGTACGAGGAGCAGCTGAAGAACACGTCCGTGACCTACGAGTACTCCCCGGAGTCCTACACCGGCACCGAGCTCGAGTTCGCGGCGCGCATCGCCAACGCCGTGGCCGAGACCTTCGAGATCGGCGGGGACCGGGAGATGATCCTCAACCTGCCCGCCACCGTGGAGATGGCCACCCCCAACGTCTACGCCGACTCCATCGAGTGGATGTGCCGCAACCTCTACAACCGGGACGCCACCGTGGTCTCCCTGCACCCCCACAACGACCGCGGCACCGGCGTGGCGGCGGCCGAGCTGGGCTACCTGGCCGGCGCCGACCGCATCGAGGGCTGCCTGTTCGGCAACGGTGAGCGGACCGGCAACGTGGACCTGGTGACCCTGGGCCTGAACCTGCTGACCCAGGGCGTGGACCCGCAGATCGACTTCTCCGACATCGACGACATCCGCCGGACCGTCGAGTACTGCAACCAGCTGCCCGTCCCCGAGCGGGCCCCCTACGGCGGGGACCTCGTGTTCACGGCGTTCTCCGGCTCCCACCAGGACGCCATCAAGAAGGGCTTCGACCGGATGGCCCGGGACGCGCAGGAGCAGGGCCGGGGCGTCGACGAGCTGGTGTGGGCCGTGCCCTACCTGCCCATCGACCCCAAGGACCTGGGCCGCACCTACGAGGCCGTCATCCGGGTGAACTCGCAGTCCGGCAAGGGCGGGGTCGCCTACCTGCTCGCCAACGAGCACGGGCTGGACCTGCCGCGGCGGGCGCAGATCGAGTTCTCCCGCGTGGTGCAGGAGCACACCGACACCTCCGGCGGGGAGGTCTCCGGCGCGGAGCTGTGGAAGGTGTTCGCGGACGAGTACCTGCCCACCGTCCAGGACGGGGACGCCGGGCGCTGGGGCCGGTACCGGATCACCAACATCACCACGACCTCCGAGGAGGACGGGGAGAGCACCCTCGAGATCGGCCTGGACGTCGACGGCGTCCAGCACCACCGCACGGCGCAGGGCAACGGCCCCATCGAGGCGCTGCAGACGATCCTCGCGTCCGAGGGCGTGGACGTGCGCGTGCTCGACTACAGCGAGCACGCCCTCTCGGCCGGCGGCGACGCCCAGGCGGCCAGCTACGTCGAGGCCGCCGTGGGGGACCGCGTCCTGTGGGGCGTCGGCATCGACGCGAACACCACCCGCGCGTCCCTGAAGGCCCTCGTCTCGGCGGTCAACCGGGCCGTGCGGGACGCCCAGGGCTGAGCGCCCGGCGCACCGTGCGACGGCGGGCCGCCCCGGACGTGGGGCGGCCCGCCGTCGTCGTCCCGCCCGGCCCGTCCCGCTGCGCCGTCGGCCTGCGCCGTCCGCCCCGCGTGGGACAATGATGCGGTGGCCAGGACGACGTTCGCATCACGCAGCTACCGGGACGACGCCGTCGTGCTGCGCACCTACAAGCTCGGCGAGGCCGACCGGATCGTCGTGCTCCTGACCCGGGACCACGGGCAGGTCCGGGCCGTGGCCAAGGGCGTGCGGCGCACGACCTCCCGCTTCGGCTCCCGGCTCGAGCCGTTCAACGTCGCCGAGCTGCAGCTGGTCACCGGTCGCAACCTCGACATCGTCTCCCAGGCGCTGGGCAAGCGCGGCTACGGGTCGGTCATCGCCGCCGACTACGCCAAGTACACCGCCGCCGCGGCCATGACCGAGGCCGCGGAGAAGTTCACGGAGAACGACGACGAGTCCGCGGCCCAGCAGTACCGGCTGCTCGTCGGCGCCCTGTCCGCCCTGGCCCGCGGGCTGCACGAACCCGGGGCCGTCCTGGACTCCTACCTGCTGCGTGCCGTGTCCACGGCCGGGTGGGCCCCGAGCTTCACCGACTGCGCCCGGTGCGGCGCCCCCGGACCGCACGAGGCGTTCTCGGCCCCGCTCGGCGGCGCCGTCTGCCCGGCCTGCCGCCCGCCGGGGGCCGCCGCCCCCGACCCCGCGACCGTCGAGCACCTCTCCGCCCTGCTCACCGGGGCGTGGGAGCGGATCGACGCCGTGGAGCCCCGCACGGCCCGGGCCGCCGCCGGGATCGTGGCCACCTACGTACAGTGGCACCTGGAGAGGGCCGTCCGGTCCCTGAACCTCGTGGAACGGAGCTGACCATGCCCGGCTTTGCCGCCCCGCCCGCCCATCCCAGCGGCGCCAGCGCCCCGCCGATCCCGCGGCAGTTCGTGCCGCAGCACGTGGCCGTGGTCATGGACGGCAACGGGCGCTGGGCGAACCAGCGCGGGCTGCCGCGCAACGAGGGCCACAAGGCGGGGGAGGCGGCCCTGATCGAGGTGATGGCCGGGGCCATCGAGATGGGCATCCCGTACGTCAGCGCCTACGCGTTCTCCACCGAGAACTGGAAGCGCTCCCTGGACGAGGTGACGTTCCTGATGAACTACACCGCCGACGTCATGGAGCGCCAGCTGCCCACCTTCCAGGAGTGGGGCATCCGGATCCGGTGGGCCGGGCGCAAGCCCCGCCTGTGGCGCTCGGTCATCAACCGCCTGGAGGAGGCCGAGCGGGCCACCCGCGACAACGACGTCGTCACCCTCACCATGTGCGTGAACTACGGGGGGCGGGCCGAGATCGCCGACGCCGCGGCCGCCATCGCCGCCGACGCCCGGGCGGGCGTCCTGAACCCGCGGAGCATCGACGAGAAGACCGTCCAGCGCTACCTCGACGAGCCCGACCTGCCGGACGTCGACCTCTTCCTGCGCTCCTCCGGGGAGCAGCGGATCTCCAACTTCCTCCTGTGGCAGTCCGCCTACGCCGAGCTCGTCTTCCAGGACGTGCTCTGGCCGGACGTCGACCGCCGCACCCTGTGGGAGGCCGTGGAGGTCTACGCCCGGCGGGACCGGCGCTACGGCGGAGCCGTCGACCGCGTCGCCGGCCCCGGCGCCTCCGCCTGAGGCCGGCGCCGTCGCAGACCGCGCAGCCAGGCGGCGAGATCCCTCTGCGCGGCCCGGCGCACGGCCTGCCGGGAGAGGTGCACGTCGTGGACGGCGCCCTCGTAGGAGCGCAGCGTCACGTCGGTGCCCAGATCGGGCGCGTGCCGGCGGATCTGCCGGACGTCCAGCACGGTGTCGGCCGAGCGCATCCGCTCGCTCCACCAGGGGCGGATGCACGAGCGGGCCGAGGTCTGCACCAGCACTGGAAGGTGAAGGTTCAAACCCTTCGCCACTTCACCCTGAGCCTGAAGGACAGCGTTGAGCCACCCCGGGGTGATGTCGAAGCTGGTCTCGGGCCGCCACCGGGCGTCGATCGGCCACTCGCCCTCCGCGTGCTCGCTGATCACCCGGTAGTAGTGGCTGCGCAGCCGGGCCCGCACCGGGACGTCCGGGCGCTGCTCGGCGAGCCGGGCCACCAGGGGGCGCAGGACGGCGCCCACGGCGTCGGAGCCGTGGCTGCCGATCCAGGGGGCGTTGAGGGCCAGTCCGTCGAGCCGGTCGGGGTGCCGTGAGGCCCACATCGCCGCGGTGAGACCCCCGGTCGAGTGGCCCATCAGCACGAGCCGCCCCCGCGGACCGGGCAGACCGTCCTCGGCCATCACGCCGAGCGCCGCGGCGATGTCGTCGTCGTAGTCCGCGAGGTCCGTGGTGTGGCCCGGGCGGCCCTCCTCCACGGCGAGCACCTCGTCGGTGAGGTTCCGGCCGTAGCCGTGCAGGTCCAGGGCGTAGAACGCGTAGCCCGCGGCCGCGCACGTCCGGGCCAGCTCGGCGTTGAAGAAGTAGTCGGACCAGCCGTGCAGGTACAGCACGGCCCCGCGCAGTCGGCCCGGCACGAGCGGGACGTCCCCCGGCCGGTAGCGGACCACCGTGGCAGTGGAGTGGGGGGCGGAGCCGGGGTCCAGGTCCACGGTCCGCGCGCGGAAGCCGGGTCCCAGCACGTCGGGGACCCACGGGTCCGGGGGAGCACCCATGCCCTCACCTCGTGCGAGCGGCCCGTCGGGGCGCCGGTCCGTCAAGCCCCTCCGCGGCCGCCCGGCCGGAGGAGTGCCCTGTGGAAGACTGGGACCATGCGCTTCTACCCTACGTTCTTCATGGCTGTCTTCTCCCGGATGGACCCCGAACGGGCCCACCGGGTCGGGTTCCTCGGGATCCGGGCGGCGCGCGCCGCCCGGATCAGCACCGCGCTGCGGGTCTACACCCGGCCCGATCCCGCGCTCGAGGTGGAGGCGCTGGGCCTGCGGTTCCCGTCCCCGTTCGGGCTGGCGGCCGGTTTCGACAAGGGCGGCGAGGGGATCGGCGCCCTCACCGACCTCGGCTTCGGGCACGTCGAGATCGGCACCGTGACCGCCCAGGCGCAGCCGGGCAACCCCCGGCCCCGTCTGTTCCGGCTCGTCCGGGACCGGGCCGTGATCAACCGGATGGGCTTCAACAACGAGGGTGCGGCGGCCGTGGCCCCGCGCCTCGCGCAGGCGCGTCGCGAGCTCGAGGCGGACCACCGCGACCGCGCCCGTCCGGTGCTCGGCGTCAACATCGGCAAGACCAAGGCGGTGCCGCTGGAGGACGCGGTGGACGACTACCTGCAGAGCGCCCGGGTCCTCGCCCCCCTCGCGGACTACCTCGTGGTCAACGTGTCCTCGCCCAACACCCCGGGCCTGCGCCAGCTGCAGGAGATCGAGAGCCTGCGGCCGCTGCTCGGCGCGGTGGGCCGCGCGGCCGACGAGGCCGCGGACCGGCACGTCCCGCTGCTCGTGAAGATCGCCCCGGACCTGTCGGACGAGGACGTGCTGGCCGTCGCGGACCTGGCCCTCGACCTGGGCCTGGACGGCATCGTGGCCACCAACACGACCATCGCCCGCACCGCGCTCGGGCTGGCCTCCGATCCCGCCGAGATCGAGGCGCACGGGGCCGGCGGGCTCTCCGGGGCCCCGCTGCGGCGGCGCTCCCTCGAGGTGCTGCGGCTGCTGCGCGAGCGCGTGGGGGACCGGCTGGTGCTGGTCTCCGTGGGCGGGGTGACCACGGCGGAGGACGTCCAGGAGCGCCTCGACGCCGGCGCGACTCTCGTGCAGGGCTACACCGCTTTCCTCTACGAGGGTCCCTTCTGGGCGCGCCGCATCAACCAGGGCCTGGCGCGCCGGGCGGGCCGCGCCTGGAGCTGACGGCTCACCGGGGCTGACGGCTCTCGTTACGACGGGGCGCCGCCGACGGCCGTCCCGTCGTCGGGAACAGGACTGCCCCCGGACCGTGCGGTCCGGGGGCAGTCCTGTCGCGGCCGGGCCCTGCGCGGGGCGCGGGCCGGCCGGGGCTCAGGAGGGGCGCTCCCCGCGGGCGACCTGGGGCTTGGGCAGGCGGAGGCGGCGCATCGTGAAGGAGCGCATCGCGGCGTACCAGCGCACGCCGCGCTCCACGGTTCCGAACTTCGCCTGCATGGCCTTCTTCATCCGGGCCGTCGACAGCACGGCGTCCACGATGCCCAGGATCATCAGCGCCCAGATGAGGTAGACGCCGTAGGTGGCCACGTCCTGGACGGGGAAGAACAGGATGACGAGCGCGAGCAGCGCCACGACCATGAGGTACTCGCCCACGTTGATCCGGGAGTCCACCCAGTCCCGCGCGAACCGGCGCTGCGGGCCGCGGTCCCGCGGCCCGAGGAACCGCTCGTCCCCGGCCGCCATGCCGGCCTGAGCCCGCATCCGCTGCTCGCGCGCGGCGTCGCGGGACTGCGCCTTCGCGGCCTTGCGGTCCTCCGGGACCAGGGGCCGGCGCCGGGCCGCCTCCTGCTGCCGGCGGCTGGGCGTGGGCCGGCCCTTGCCCGGGGTCTGCCGCGGGGCGGCCACCGGTTCCGTCGGGGCGGCCGCAGCGGTCACCGACGTGGACCCTGCGCGGTCTGCTTCCTTCTTGCGTCCAAACACCCGTCAAGGATAGCCGACGGACCTGCCGGTCCCCGCCGGGCCCCGGACATAGGGTGGGTGCCATGAGCGAGCCCTGTGCCCCGACCGTCCCCGTCCCCGTCGACACCGTGCGCGCGGCCGTGCGCGCGGACATGCCGCGGACCCTCGAGCAGCTCGTCGAGCTGGTCGCGATCCCCGGCATCGCCTGGGAGTCCTTCGACGCCGCGCAGCTCGAGCGCAGTGCGGTGGCCGTGGCCGGCGTGCTCGCGGACGCCGGCCTGGAGGAGGTGGAGATCCTGCGCGTGCCCCTGGGCGACGGGCCGGGACACCCCGCCGTCGTCGCCCACCGCCGGCCCGCGCCCGGCCGGCCGACCGTGCTGCTCTACGCCCACCACGACGTCCAGCCCCCGGGCCGGCGCGAGCTGTGGGACTCCGAACCGTTCGTCGCCGAGGAGCGCGACGGCCGCCTGTACGGGCGGGGCGCGGCCGACGACAAGGCCGGGGTGATGGCCCACGCCGCCGCCCTGCGCGCCGCGACCGCCCACCGCGGCGACGACTTCGGCCTCGGCGTGACCGTCTTCGTGGAGGGGGAGGAGGAGGCCGGCTCCCCGTCCTTCCGGGACTTCCTGGAGGCCCACCGGGAACGGCTGGCCGCGGACGTCATCGTGATCGCGGACTCCGCCAACTGGGAGGTCGGCGTGCCCGCCCTGACCACGAGCCTGCGCGGGATGGTCGGCGCCGTCGTGGAGCTGTCCGTGCTCGAGCACGCCGTGCACTCGGGCATGTACGGCGGCCCGGTCCTGGACGCGCCCACGCTGCTGGCCCGGCTCATCGCGACCCTGCACGACGACGACGGCGCGGTCGCCGTCGAGGGGCTGCTCGCCGAGGACCGCACCGACCTGGTCTACGACGAGGAGCGGTTCCGGGCCGACGCGGCGGTCCTGGAGGGCGTCCGGCTGGCCGGGTGCGGTTCGATCGCCTCCCGGCTCTGGACGCAGCCCGCGCTGTCGGTCACGGGCATGGACGTCACGCCCGTGGACACCGCCGCCAACACCATCGCCGCATCCGCCCGCGCGAAGCTGAGCCTGCGCACGGCGCCGGGCCAGGACCCCGCCGAGGCCGCGGAGGCCCTCCGGCGCCACGTGGAGGAGCACGCGCCGTTCGGGGCGCACGTGCGCTTCGAGCTCGAGGAGACGGGACAGTCCTTCCGCACCGACATGAGCTCGGAGTCCGCGCGGATCGCCCGGTGGGCGCTGGGGGAGGCGTGGGGCCGGCCCGCCGTGGAGACGGGCATCGGCGGCTCCATCCCCTTCACCGCGGACCTCCTGGAGGTCTATCCTGAGGCCGGCATCCTCATCACGGGCGTCGAGGACCCGGACTCCCGGGCGCACAGCGCCAACGAGTCGCTGCACCTGGCGGAGTTCGAGCGCGCGGTGGTCGCGGAGACGCTGATGCTGCTCGCCCTCGACGACGCCGCCCGCCCCGGGCGGCGGATCCGGGAATGAACCCGATCGCCTATCCGTTGTGCCCGTGACAGACCCGCCGCCGGTCCGACCCCGTGCGGCACCCCTCCACAGAAAGTGAGCATCATGAGCGTCACGACCGAGAACGGCGCCGCAGTGGACGGCCTGCCCACCCACGGCGTCCAGCTGACCGACGTCGCGTCCCAGAAGGTCCGCGCCCTGCTCGAGCAGGAGGGCCGCACCGACCTCCGGCTGCGCGTGGCGGTCCAGCCCGGCGGCTGCTCGGGCCTCATCTACCAGCTGTACTTCGACGAGCGCATCCTGGACGGGGACTCCGTGCGGGACTTCGGCGGCGTCGAGGTCATCGTGGACAAGATGAGCGTGCCCTACCTCGAGGGCTCCACGGTCGACTTCGAGGACACGATCTCCAAGCAGGGGTTCTCGATCGACAACCCCAACGCGGGGGGTTCCTGCGCCTGCGGCGACTCCTTCCACTGAGTCCGTCCGCTCCTCCCGATAGGCCCGTCGTCCGTCCGGACGGCGGGCCTCTCGGCGTTTTCGGGGGGTCCCGCGAACCGCTCCAAGAGGGGCCTCCGAGCGCCGCGCGGAAGCTGACACTGTGTCACCAGATGTCAGCGACACGGGGTAAGCTCGGAGGGAAACATTCCACCTGACTGTGTCCGGGCTCTTCGAATCGGGGCCTTCGGCGCGCAGACGACGAGCACGAGAAGAAGAGGAAGGGCCGTCTGTGAGTTCGCACACACGAACCGACAGCCTCCGGCGCCGCACGGCGAAGGTGTCTGCGGTAGCAGTCCTGGCAGCAACCGCGCTGACGGGTTGCTCGGAAGAGGCGAAGCTCGGCTGGATGCCCACCGAGCGTGGCACCACCGACAACGCCGACATGATCCTCGATCTGTGGGTCGGGTCCTGGATCGCGGCCCTCGTCGTGGGACTGGTGACCTGGGGCCTCATGCTCTGGTGCATGATCGCCTACCGCCGGCGCAAGAACGAGACCGGCTACCCGCGCCAGGTGGCGTACCACGCCCCGCTCGAGGTCTTCTACACGATCGTCCCGATCGCCCTGATCATGTCCCTGTTCTTCTTCACCGAGCGGACCCAGGCCGAGATCACGGCCCAGCACGACAACCCGGACGTGACCGTCCAGGTCTACGGCAAGCAGTGGGCCTGGGACTTCAACTACCTGACCGACGACGTCTGGGACACCGGCATCCAGGGCCACCTCGACGGCGAGGAGGGCGTCCCCGAGCGGGTGCCTACCCTGTACCTGCCCGTCGACAGCGACGTCGAGCTGCAGGTCACCTCCCGCGACGTCATCCACTCCTTCTGGGTCCCCGCGTTCCTCGAGAAGGCGGACATGTTCCCGGGACGCACCAACAACATCAGCATCACCACGGGCCGTGAGGGCGAGTACTTCGGCAAGTGCGCCGAGTTCTGCGGCGAGTACCACTCGGAGATGCTGTTCAACGTCAACGTGGTCAGCCAGGCCGAGTACGACGACCACATCCAGTCCTTGCGCGACGCCGGCCAGACCGGGGCCCTGGGCGAGGAGTACAGCCGCGACTCCTACCCGGGCGCGGACGACCAGCAGCAAGAATCTTTTAACAACTAAGGAGTACCGGTGTCCACACTCGAGTATTCACGGGACGAGGCAGCCACTGTCGCTCCGCGCGTGGTGCCCCGGTCCAAGGGACGGATGGTCGTCAACTGGATCACGTCCACCGACCACAAGACGATCGGGTACATGTACCTGATCACCTCCTTCGCCTTCTTCTGCA
>NZ_SSSF01000008.1:0-249997 GCF_013368965.1 Kocuria salina | reverse complement strand
AGCAACCAGGCACCACACCCGGAAACCGTGTTGGAATTTTCGGTGCCCTCCGCGTCGGAACTTCGTTCCCCGCCTCAGGCAGCTCGACCATCCTACGCAGTCCGTTCTCGGCGTGTCAACTTGCGTTGTTCCGGGTCCGGACCGACCTGAACGGTCGCTCCCGCATGAACTAGGCAGCACCTCTCGGTCCTGCTGCTCTTTGCGGTGTCGTCGCCCGCCGGCCTCTCGGCCCTGCCTGACGACTCGATGAACACTACACCCCCGCCCAGGGGCCTGCAAGCTCGGCTCCCGGACGGGGGTGGTGGGCGGATCGGGCCCGGATCAGGCCTCCACGGTGACGGCGGCGAGGTGCTTCTTGCCGCGGCGCAGCAGCGCCCATCGGCCGTGCAGGAGCTGGTCGGGCCCGAGCTCGGCGTCCTCGCCGACGACCTTCTCGTTGTTGACGTACGCCCCGCCCTCCTTGAGGGTCCGGCGCGCGGCGGACTTCGACTCGGACAGCCCGGTGGCCACGAGGAGGTCGGCGACCTGCAGCGCTCCGGCGGACACGCTCGCGCCGGGCAGCTCCCGGGTGACCGAGTCCAGGGTCTCGGCGTCGAGCTCCGTGAGCTCGCCGCGTCCGAAGACGGCGGCCGAGGCCGCGATCGCCTTCTCGGTCGCCGCCTCCCCGTGCACCAGCGAGTTGACCTCCCAGGCGAGGACCTTCTGGGCCTGCCTCTTGTAGGGCTCCTCCTCGACGGAGCGCGCCAGCTCCTCGATCTCGGCCCGGGTCTTGAAGGTGAAGACCTTGAGCCGGTCGACCACGTCCGCGTCGGCCGTGTTGAGCCAGAACTGGTAGAAGGCGTAGGGCGAGGTGAGCTCCGGGTCCAGCCACACCGCGTTGCCCTCGGACTTGCCGAACTTCGTGCCGTCCGAGTTGGTGATCAGCGGGGTGCCGACGGCGTGCACGGACACGCCCTCGACCTTGCGGATCAGGTCGGTCCCGGAGGTCAGGTTCCCCCACTGGTCGGAGCCCCCGGTCTGCAGGGTGCACCCGTGGTCGCGGTAGAGGTTCAGGTAGTCCAGTCCCTGCAGGATCTGGTAGCTGAACTCGGTGTAGGAGATGCCCTCCTCCGAGTTGAGCCGCTTGGCCACGATGTCCTTCTTGATCATCGTGCCGACCCGGAAGTGCTTGCCGATGTCGCGGAGGAAGTCGATGGCGGAGAGCTGGGAGGTCCAGTCCAGGTTGTTGACCATGACGGCCCGGTTCTCGCCCTCGAAGGAGAGGAAGCGCTCTACCTGGGCGCGCAGCAGGTCCACCCACTGCGCGACGGTCTCCCGGGAGTTCAGGACCCGCTCGGAGCTCTGCCGCGGGTCACCGATCAGACCGGTGGACCCGCCCACGAGCCCGATCGGGTGGTGACCGGCGAGCTGGAGCCGGCGCATCAGCAGCAGCTGCACCAGGTGCCCGAGGTGCAGGGACGCCGCGGTGGGGTCGAACCCGCAGTAGTAGGTGACCTTCTCCTCGGCGAGCGACCGCTCGAGGGCCGCCTCGTCGGTCGACACGTGCACGAGGCCGCGCCACTGCAGCTCCTGCCACACGTTGGCGAAGGACGGATCGTTGTGCTGGAGGTCCAGGTCTATTGCGTTCGACACGGCTTCCAAGGTACCAGGACGCGAAGGGGGTTCCCCTCCGCGTCCTGGTGTCCCCGGCGGCCCGGGGTCAGAACCGGTCGAGGCCGGCCGGCAGCGGCCGGGCGGCGACGACGCGCAGCCGCTGGGTGGGCCGGGTCATGGCCACGTACAGGTTGCCGACCCCGCCGCCGACCTCCTCGACGAGCGCCTGCGGCTCGACGACCACCACCGAGTCGAACTCCAGTCCCTTGGCGTCCCACGCGGAGAGGACCACGACCTGCCGGTCCAGCCGGCGGACCCCGGCACCCACGAGCCCGGGCAGGGCCCCGGCGAGGGCCGTGCCGATCTCCTGCACGCGGTCCTCGGGCACGACCACGGCCACGAGCCCGCCGCTGACCAGGTCGAGCTCGGTGCGCACCTGCTCGAGGACGCCCTCGACCACGTCCGCGGCGCCGACCCGCTGCACGATCGGCGGCTCGCCCTCCCGGACGGCCCGCGGGGCGGAGATGTCCAGGCCGGCGGCCCGGGCGACGTCGACCGCGGCCTCGGCGATCTCGGCGGGGGTGCGGTAGTTGACCGTGAGCTCGTCGAGGACGAACCGCTCCCCCACGAAGGGCTCGAGGGCGTCCTGCCAGCTGCGGGCGGCGGTGGCCGAGCCCGCCTGGGCGATGTCGCCGACCACGGTGAACGACTTCATGGGGCACCGGCGCATGAGCACGCGCCACTGCATCGGCGAGAGCTCCTGTGCCTCGTCGACCACGACGTGCCCGTAGGCCCACGTGCGGTCCGCGGTCGCGGCCTCGGCGGCGGTCATCCGGTGCTGGGTGACCGCGTTGAAGTCCGTGAGCTGGGCCGCGGTCACGATGCCGTCCGCGCCGACGTCCTCGAGGCTCTGGTGCATGTTCGCCAGCGCGTGCTCGGCGTTGTCCGTGGCCTTGCGGTGCTCCCGGTCCGCCTCGGCCCGCCGGCGCACCCCGGCCTCGTCGAGGTCGCCCAGCAGCTCGGCGGCCTCGTCCAGCAGCGGCACGTCGGCCACGGTGAAGGGGGCGTCGGCCGGGCGCAGCAGGGCCTCGACCTGGGCGGCGCTCAGGTGCGGGGCTGCGGACTCGAGGTAGTGCCGCTTGCTGAACAGCTGCGCGACGAGGGTCTGGGGCGACAGCGGCATCCACGCGAGGTTGAGCGCGATCCGCACGTCCCGGGACTGCCGGATGTCCTCCGCGAGGTAGGAGCGGTCCATGACGTTGCCGCTGGTGGTGTTGAGGTGCTCGCCGAGCTGCTCGGTGAGCTCGCGCAGGGCGATCTTCACGAACGTGTTGCGCGCCTCGTTGTGCGGCTTCCCCGTGGCACGGGCCTTGTCCCGGGCACGCTTGACGGTGCGCGGGGTCAGCGTCACGCGGTGGGAGTCGACGCGCAGGACCTGGTCCGCCGCCGGGACCTTCTGCCGGTCCCGCACGGCGCGGGCCACGACCTCGGCCATGTCGAGGCCGGACTTGAGCCGGGCGGTCCGGGGGTCGCGCTCGGGGACGGCCGCCACGCCGGGGAACAGCTCGGAGAGGGAGGACATCACGACGCCGGTCTCCCCGAGCGCCGGCAGCACCCGTTCGATGTACCACATGAACGACGACGACGGGCCGACGATCAGCACTCCCGCCTTGCGCAGCCGCTCCCGGTGCTCGTAGAGCAGGTACGCCGCCCGGTGCAGCGCCACGGCGGTCTTGCCGGTGCCGGGCCCGCCCTGCACCACGCGGACGCCGGGCAGCGGGGCGCGGATGATCTTGTCCTGCTCGGCCTGGATGGTCGCGACGATGTCCGACATCCGTCCGGTGCGCTTCTGGTTCAGCGCCGCGAGCAGAGCGCCCTCGCCGTGGAGCACGCCCTCGTCCTCGAGCATGTCCGGGTCGAGGACGTCGTCCTCGAGGGCGGCGACGTCGCGGCCCTCCAGGATGAGGTGGCGGCGGCGCCGGATGCCCATGGGGTTCTGCGCGGTGGCCTGGTAGAAGGCCGCGGCCTCGCGGGCGCGCCAGTCCACCATGAGCCGCTGGTGGTCCGCGGTGGCCAGGCCGATGCGCCCGACGTAGCGGCGGTCGCCGTCCTGGCCGTCCAGGCGGCCGAAGACGAGCCGGTGGTCCACGGCCTCGAGCTGGGCGAGCCGGTCCTCGTAGTGGGAGGCGAACGCGTCACGCTCCGCGCGGTTCTGGTGGTTGCCGAAGGACTCGCTGCGGCGCACGGCCGCGAGCTCGGCGGTCTTCTCGGCCCGCAGCTCGTCGAGCCGGTCGTAGAGCATCGCGACGTACGCGCGTTCGACAGCAAGTTGCTCGGCCGCCATCGTGGCGACGGTCTCTGCCATGGGTGGACACCTCGTTCCGGATCGAACAGACCATCGATTCTACCGGTCCGCGGGCGTTCCGACGGCGATCCGGCGGCGCGGTGCGTCACAGTGCTTCGCCGGGGTGCTTCGCCCCTGGTCAGACCCGGTACAGTGCCCGCACCCGGTGGCCGCCGAGCTGGCTGCGGCCCCGCAGGTCGGTGAGCTCCATGATCAGCCCGAACCCGGCGACGTGCAGCCCGGCCCGGTGCAGCAGCTGCGCCGTGGCCCCGAGGGTGCCGCCGGTCGCGAGGATGTCGTCGAGCACGAGCACGCGGGCCCCGCGCGGGACGTCGTCGGTGTGGATCTCCAGCACCGCCGAGCCGTACTCCAGGACGTACTCCTCGCGGAAGGTCTCCCGGGGGAGCTTCCCGGCCTTGCGCACCGGGATGAGGCCCACGCCCGTCGCGTAGGCCACGGCCCCCGCCATGAGGAAGCCCCGGGCCTCGACGCCGGCCACGTGGTCGAACTGGCCGCGGAAGGCGTCGGCCAGGGCGTCGACGGTCCGCCGGAAGCCGGGACCGTCCGCGAACAGGGGCGTCAGGTCGCGGAAGAGGACCCCCGGCTCCGGGTAGTCGGGGATCTTCACGCACAGGCGCTCGATCATCTGCTCAACGGATTCAGTCACACCGCTCATGCTATCCGTCCGGGTCCCGCGGACTCAGCGGCGCCGGCGCGGGACCGCGGCGCGGTACGGGGACACGGAGGCCTCGCCGGGCAGCCACCAGCGCCAGGGGAACTCAGGGGTCCCGCCGGGTCCGGACACCCCCGTGCGGGGCCCGCGGCCGGCGGCGGGGGCGTCCCCCGGGCCGGGCAGCCGCAGGAAGAAGCCCGGCGCCGCGGCGTCCCCCGCGGTGAGCGGTGCGCCGTCGTGGGTCAGGTCGATGCCCAGGGCCTTGGCGAGGTTGCCGGGGCCACGTGCCAGCGCGGCGTCGGGCACCGGGCCGGAGCGTCCGGCGGCCCGGCGGGCGCGGGCCAGAGGCACGCCCTCGACGACCTCGCCCGCGCGGAGCAGGCACCCGCCGGCGGTGCCCTCGGGGCGACAGACCAGGTTCACGGCGTGGTGCATGCCGTAGGTGAAGTACACGTAGACGTGGCCCGGCGGACCGAACATCGAGGCGTTGCGCGCCGTCCGCCCGCGCCACGTGTGCGCCCCCGGGTCCGGCAGGTCGGAGCCGTCCGGCCCGCCGTAGGCCTCGACCTCCGTGATCCGCAGGACCACGGAGCCCTCAGCGGTCCGGTGGCCGAACAGGCTCCCGAGCAGCCGGGGGGCCACCTCGGGAGCCGGCCGGGACAGCAGCTCGAGCAGCGCCGGCCCGGTGACGGGCCCGTTCACGCTCATCCTGCGACGATCGGCGCCCGCCGCGAGAACTCCGCGGCCTCGGCCACCTGGCGCTCGAGCTCGCCGATCTGCGCGGCCACGGCCGACGGCGCCGTGCCGCCCTGGGCGCTGCGCGAGGCCAGCGAACCCGCCACGGTGAGCACCTCTCGCACGCCGGGGGTGAGCCGGTCTGAGATGGCGGCGAAGTCCTCGTCGGAGAGGTCCCACAGCTCGATCCCGCGCTGCTCGCAGACGCGCACCGCGTCCCCGGCGACCTCGTGCGCGTCCCGGAAGGGCACGCCCTGGCGCACGAGCCACTCGGCCACGTCCGTGGCGAGGGCGAAGCCCTGCGGGGCGAGCTCGGCCATCCGCCCGGTGTTGAAGTCGAGGGTGGCGATCATCCCCGCGACCGCGGGCAGCAGCACCTCGAGCTGGTCGATCGCGTCGAAGACGGGCTCCTTGTCCTCCTGGAGGTCCCGGTTGTAGGCCAGCGGCAGGCCCTTGAGCGTGGCCAGCAGCCCGGTGAGGTCGCCGATCAGCCGGCCGGCCTTGCCGCGGGCGAGCTCGGCGATGTCCGGGTTCTTCTTCTGCGGCATGATCGAGGACCCGGTGGAGAAGGCGTCGTCGAGGGTGACGAAGGAGAACTCCTTGGTGGCCCACGTGGTGATCTCCTCGGAGATCCGGGACATGTCCACGGCGATCATCGCGGTGACCCAGGAGAACTCGGCGTAGACGTCCCGGGCCGCGGTGCCGTCGATGGAGTTGTGCACGGCGGAGTCGAAGCCCAGCTCGGCGGCGACGGCCCCCGGGTCCAGTCCGAGCGAGGACCCGGCGAGCGCCCCCGAGCCGTACGGGGAGACCGCCGCGCGGGCGTCCCAGTCCACGAGGCGCTGCACGTCCCGCAGCATCGCCCACGCGTGGGCGAGCAGGTGGTGGGACAGCAGCACCGGCTGGGCGTGCTGGAGGTGGGTGCGCCCGGGCATCGGGGCCTCCGGGTGGGCCTTCGCCTGGTCCAGGAGGGCCTGCACGACGTCGAGCACGTTGCGGGCGATGATCGCGGCGTGGTCGCGCAGGTACATCCGCCCGAGGGTGGCGATCTGGTCGTTGCGGGACCGGCCGGCGCGCAGCTTGCCGCCGAGCTCGGGCCCGGCCCGCTCGATGAGGCCCTTCTCGAGGGAGCCGTGGACGTCCTCGTCGGAGGGGGCGGGCGCGTAGGCCCCGGAGCGGACGTCGGCCTCGAGCCGGTCGAGGGCGTCGAGCATGCCCCCGAGCTCGTCGTCGGTCAGCAGCCCCGCGGTGCGCAGGACCCGGGCGTGGGCCCGGGAGCCCGCGATGTCGTAGGGGGCCAGGCGCCAGTCGAAGTGCGTCGACCGGCTCAGCGCCGCGAGGGCGTCGGCCGGTCCCCCGGCGAAGCGCCCGCCCCAGAGCGCGCCCTCGTTGGTGCCGTGCTTGTCCTGCTGCGCCATGTCTCTCCTCGTGGGTTCCGCCGGGGCCGGGGCCGCCGGGGGTCGGGTCGGCCGGGCGTGGGCGGAGGGCCCCACCGCCGGGATGGGGCCCTCCGTCGTCGTGCCCGTTCCTGCTGGGGACGAGCCTACGTGCTCGGGGGCTACTTGCCCTCGGCCGCGATCCGCTGCTCGCGGGACGCCGCGACCTTAGAGGACATGCCGAACAGCTCGATGAACCCGCGGGCCTGGGACTGGTCGAACGCGTCGCCCTCGTCGTAGGTGGCGAGGTTGAAGTCGTACAGGGAGGTGTTCGAGCGGCGGCCGGTGACCGTGGCCTGGCCGGCGTGCAGGGTCATCCGGATGTCGCCGTCCACGTACTTCTGGGTGTCCTGGATGAACGCGTCGAGGGACTGCTTGAGCGGGGAGAACCACTGGCCGTCGTAGACGAGCTCGGTCCAGCGCTGGGTGGCCATCCGCTTGAAGCGGGCCTGCTCGCGCTCGACCGTCACGTTCTCCAGCTCGCGGTGCGCGGCGATCAGGGCCATGGCGCCGGGGGCCTCGTAGACCTCGCGGGACTTGATGCCCACGAGCCGGTCCTCGACGATGTCGATCCGGCCCACGCCCTGGGCGCCGGCGCGGCGGTTCATCTCCTGGATCGCCTGCAGCGGGCTGACGGGCTGGCCGTCGAGGGCCACGGGGATGCCGCCCTTGAAGCTGATCACGACCTCGTCGGCCGGCGGCGGGAACGTGGGGTCGTCCGTGTAGTCGTAGACGTCCTTGGTGGGGGCGTTCCAGATGTCCTCGAGGAACCCGGTCTCCACGGCGCGGCCCCAGACGTTCTGGTCGATCGAGAAGGGGTTCTTCTTGGTCGTGGCGATCGGCAGGTGGTGCTTCTCGGCGTAGTTGATGGCCTTGTCGCGGGTGAGGGCGAGGTCGCGGACCGGGGCGATGCACTTGAGCTCGGGGCCCAGCGTCTGGATGCCCACCTCGAAGCGGACCTGGTCGTTGCCCTTGCCCGTGCAGCCGTGGGCCACGGTGGAGGCGCCGAAGCGCTTGGCGGCGGCCACGAGGTGCTTGACGATGACCGGGCGGGACAGCGCGGAGACCACGGGGTAGGCGTCCATGTAGAGGGCGTTCGCCTGCAGCGCCGGCATGCAGTACTCCGCGGCGAACTCGTCGCGGGCGTCGGCCACGTAGGCCTCGACGGCCCCGCAGTCGAGGGCGCGCCGGCGGATGGTCTCGAGGTCCTCGCCGCCCTGCCCCACGTCGACGGCGACGGCGATGACCTCGGCCCCCGTCGCCTCGCCGATCCAGCCGATGGCCACGGAGGTGTCGAGACCCCCGGAGTAGGCCAGCACAACACGCTCGGTCACGGTGTTCTCCTTCGTCGGTGGTCCGGGCGCCACGGCGTGGCCCCGCCTTCTGTGCATGACTATACACGTCGACTTGTATTTATGCATACTCTGCGGACCGTCCCGCGCACTCCCCCGCCGGGCCGCGCCCGCCCTCCGACCTGCAGAGGTGCGGTGCGCCACTCCGCAATTATGAATAGCTAGCAATAGCCCGGCCCTTCCGACATACTGGGGACCGGGTGTGATCCAGACTGACCGACCGCACCCCACCACGGCGGGGGCCACGCGCCCCGGCCGTCCTGCACACCCGGTCCCTACCCCGAGAGGAACCCCATGACGAACGTTCCCGAGCAGACCCTCACCACGCGTCAGGGCCACCCGGTCCACGACAACCAGAACACCCGCACCATCGGCTCGCGCGGGCCCGCGACCCTCGAGAACTACGCGTTCCTCGAGAAGATGAGCCACTTCGACCGCGAGCGCATCCCCGAGCGCGTGGTGCACGCGCGCGGCACCACCGCCTTCGGCTACTTCGAGGCCTACGGCGCCTACGGCGACGAGCCCATCGCGAAGTTCACCCGCGCCAAGGTCTTCGCCGAGGCCGGCAAGCGCACCGACGTGGCCGTGCGGTTCTCCACCGTGGCCGGCGGCCGGGACTCCTCCGAGGTGGCCCGCGACCCGCGCGGCTTCGCCGTGAAGATGTACACGGAGGAGGGCAACTGGGACCTCGTCGGCAACAACCTGGGCGTGTTCTTCATCCGGGACGCCATCAAGTTCCCCGACTTCATCCACTCCCAGAAGCCGGACCCCGTGAACTTCGAGGCCGGCGTGGCCAACCGCGCCTTCGACTTCTTCAGCCAGTCGCCCGAGGCGATGCACATGATCACGATCCTGTTCTCCCCGCGCGGGATCCCGGCGGACTACCGCCACCAGCAGGGCTTCGGCGTGAACACCTACAAGTGGGTCAACGCCGCCGGCGAGTCCCTCCTGGTGAAGTACCACTGGATCCCGAAGCAGGGCGTGAAGTCCCTCACCTCGGCCGACGCCGCGAACATCCAGGCCCAGACCCTCGGCTCGCACACCAAGGACCTCTACGACGCGATCGAGGCCGGCGACTACCCCGAGTGGGAGCTGCAGGTCCAGGTCATGGAGGACCACGACCACCCCGAGCTGGACTTCGACCCGCTGGACGACACCAAGGTGTGGCCGGAGGAGCTGTTCCCGCCGAAGCCGGTCGGGCGCATGGTGCTGAACCGCAACCCGCAGAACTTCTTCGCGGAGAACGAGCAGATCGCCTTCGGCACCGGCGTGCTGGTGGACGGCCTGGAGTTCTCCGACGACAAGATGCTCGTGGGCCGCACCTTCTCCTACTCGGACACCCAGCGCTACCGCGTGGGCCCGAACTACCTGCAGCTGCCGGTCAACGCGCCGAAGGCGCCGGTGGCCACCAACCAGCGCGACGGCCAGATGGCCTACGCCGTGGACCACGCCCCGGGCCAGAACCCGCACGTGAACTACGAGCCGTCCATCATCGGAGGCGTGCAGGAGACTCCGAAGCCCGAGGGGTACCAGCCCGAGGTCGGCCCGGAGATCAGCGCGCGCCTGACCCGCGCCCGGATCGAGCGGACCAACGACTACAAGCAGGCCGGCGAGCGCTTCCAGCTCCAGGAGGAGTGGGAGAAGGAGGAGCTCATCGACAACCTGGTCGGCGCGCTCTCCCAGTGCGACCGCCCGATCCAGGAGCGCATGGTCTGGCACTTCTACATGGTCGAGGACGAGATGGGCCGCCGCGTGGGCGACGGCATCGGCGTCTCCCTCGAGGACGTCAAGGACCTGGGCCCCCTGGCCACCCAGCGTCTCTCCGAGGAGGAGCTGCAGCGCGTGGCCAACCTCGGCAACAACGGCCCGCGCAGCGTGGCGGGTCTCACCATGACCCACTGCGTGCCCAACGAGCACGTGGCCGTGGAGCGCGAGCCCCAGCAGGCGAGCCCCGCGATGATGTCCAGCTGACCCGTCCGGGAGGCGCCCCGTCCGGGGCGCCTCCCCCGGTGTCCGTGCGGACCCATCGAGCAGGAGGGGCCGGCCGCGTCCAGCGGCCGGCCCCTTCCGTGTGCGGGCTCAGCCGCGGTGCCCGGCGCCCGCGAGGTCGAGGGAGCGCTTGAGGATCTTGCCGGTCGGGCCCTTCGGCAGCTCGTCGACCACCTTGTAGTAGCGCGGGTGCTTGTACTTGGCCACGCGCTCGCGGACGAAGGCGTCCAGCTCGTCGACCTTCGCGTCCCGCTCCGCCTCGGGCACGTCGCGGAAGGCGACGACGGCGGCGACCTCCTCGCCCATCGCCTCGTCCGGCACCCCGACCACCGCGGCCTCGGCGATGCCGGGGAACTGGTAGATCACTTCCTCGACCTCGCGGGGGTAGACGTTGTAGCCGCCGCGCAGGACCATGTCCTTCTTGCGGTCCACGATGTAGTAGAAGCCGTCCTCGTCCACCCGGGCGAGGTCCCCCGTGGCGAACCAGCCGTCACGGATCGCGGCCTCGGTGGCCTCGGGGTTGCGCCAGTAGCCGGCCATCACGTACTCCCCGGTCACCACGAGCTCGCCGATCTCCCCGACGGGGACCTCCGCGCCGAGGTCGTCCACGACCTTCAGCTGCGCGCCCCGCACCACCGTGCCGATCGAGCCCGGGCGGCGTCCCCGGTCCTTCTGGTTGAAGCACACCACCGGGGAGGTCTCGGACAGGCCGTAGCCCTCGTAGATGGGGGCGCCGAAGACCTCCTCGAAGCGCTCCAGGACCTCGACCGGCAGCGGGGACCCGCCCGAGACCCCGGCCCGCAGGTGCGGCAGCTCGACCGTCCCGCCGTCCGCGGCGGCGAGCAGCGCCACGTACATGCTCGGCACCCCGGCGAAGACCGTGACCTCGTCCCGGGCCAGGATCTCCAGCGCCTTGGCCGGGTCGAAGCGCGGCAGCAGCGTGACGGTCGCCCCCGCGTGGACGACGCCGTTGAGCGCCACGGTCTGGCCGAAGACGTGGAAGAACGGCAGGGCCCCGAACATGACGTCCCCGGGCGCCAGGTCGAAGAGGCCCGCGGACAGCGCCGCGTTGGCCCGGAGGTTGTGGTGCGTCAGGACGGCGCCCTTGGGCCGGCCCGTGGTCCCGGAGGTGTAGAGCAGGACGGCGGGCTCGTCGTCGTCGCGCTCGGCGACCCCGGGCCGCGGCGGGACGTCCGCGAGCGCCTGCAGCGTGCCGGCGGCCGAGACCTCGACCACCCGGACGTCCCGGTCCAGGTCCGCGACCGCGGCGCGGGTCGCCTCGGCCATCGCCTCCCAGACGAGCACCAGGGACACCTCGGCGTTGTCGAAGTGGTACGCCAGCTCCCGGGGGCTGAGGAGGGGGTTGAGGGGCACGACCACCCCGCCCGCGCGCAGGATCCCGTAGTAGGCGATCGGCATGTGGGGGACGTTGGGCAGGATCAGGGCCACCCGGTCGCCCTGTCCGACGCCGGCCGCGGCGAGCATCGACGCGACCCGCGCGGACAGGTCGTCGAGGGCCCCGTAGGTCAGGACCTTGTCGTCGAGGACCACCGCCCGGGACTCCGGGGAGGCCGCGGCCGTGTCGGTGAGCAGGGTGGCGAGATTCGTCATGGGGGAACTCCGGATCCCCGGTGCACGGGCACCGGCGCGAGGAACGGGCACGAGGTGGGCTGTGTCACACGAGCGTGCCAGTCGGTTACTGCAACGTCAAGACCCGGGTACTTGGGGGTGGCGCGTGTCGCGGTCCCCACCCCCGATAAACTGGCCGGCAGGAGCTGCATCCGACCGACCTCGAAGGACCACCCGTGACCGAGAACCCCCAGCCGACCGACCAGCCGCAGGACCCGGCGGCTCCCCAGCTGACCGAGGAGGAGATGGCCTACGTGCTCTCCCTGTTCGAGATGGCCCGGACGGGGGACACGGAGAACCTCCTGCCGGCCGTGCGCGCCGGCGTCCCGGTGAACCTCACCAACGGCAAGGGCGACACCCTGCTGGTCCTCGCGGCCTACCACCAGCGCGAGGAGACCGTCGCGGCGCTGCTCGAGGCCGGGGCGGACCCGGACCGGGTCAACGACAACGGTCAGACGGCGCTGATGAGCGCGGTCTTCCGGGGCAACGAGACGATCGTGCGGACGCTGCTCGCGGCCGGGGCCTCGCAGACGGCCGGCGCCCACTCCGCCCTGGACTTCGCCCGGGTCTTCGAGCGCACGGAGCTCGTCCCCGTCCTGGAGGAGTACGCGGCCCGCTGAGCGCGCGGCGCACGGCCGGCACGGGGCGGCGCCGGGACCTCTACTCGGCGAGCTCCAGGAAGCGGCGGGCCACGGCGTGGCCGCCGTCCGCCGCCCGGCACACCACCATGATGGTGTCGTCGCCGGCGATGGTGCCGAGGACGGCGGGGAGCACGGACGTGTCGATGGCGGAGGCGAAGTACTGGGCGGCCCCCGGCGGGGTCCGCAGGACCACGAGGTTCGCGCTCGCCTCGGCGGTGACCAGCAGCTCGCGGCACAGGCTGGCCAGGCGCGCGTCGAGCACCTCCTGGGTGATCCCGGAGGCGGGCGAGCGGTCGGCCCCGGCCTGCGGGACGGCGTAGACGAGGGCGCCGGAGCCCTCGCGCACCCGGACGGCCCCGAGCTCCACGAGGTCGCGGGAGAGCGTGGCCTGGGTGACCTGCACGCCGTCCTCGGCCAGCCGGGCGGCCAGCTCGGCCTGCGAGTGGATCGCCCCTCCGGTCACGAGGGCCACGATCCGGGCCTGCCGGGCGGTCTTGGTGGCGGGGATGCTCATGCGGGGACGGCGGAGGCGTCGGCGGCACCCAGGTCGTAGCGCCCGGAGCGCGCCATGAGCCAGACGAGCAGGGCCTTCTGGGCGTGCAGGCGGTTCTCCGCCTCGTCCCACACCACGGACTGCGGGCCGTCGATGACCTCGGCCGCGACCTCGGAGCCGCGGAAGGCGGGCAGGCAGTGCAGGAACAGCGCCCCGGGCGCGGCCTGGGCCATCGCCGCGGCGTCCACGGAGTACGCCCGGAAGACCTCCGCCCGCGCCTCGGTCTCCGCCTCCTGGCCCATGGACACCCAGGTGTCGGTGCAGACCACGTCCGCCCCGGCGAGCGCCTCGGCCGGGTCGGTGGTCACGCGCACGGACCCTCCCGTCTGCTCCGCGCGCTCCTCGGCGGCCCGCACCACCGCCGGGTCCGGGAGGTGGCTCGCCGGGCCGGCCACGCGCACGTGCATGCCGGCGGTGGCCCCGCCCAGCAGGTAGGAGTGGGCCATGTTGTTGGCGGCGTCCCCGAGGTAGGCGAAGGTGAGCCCGGCGAGACCGCCCCGGTGCTCCCGGACGGTGAGCAGGTCCGCGAGGATCTGGCAGGGGTGGTAGTCGTCGGAGAGCCCGTTGACGACGGGCACGGTGGCGGCCGCGGCCATCTCCTCCAGCCCGGACTGGGCGTAGGTGCGCCACACGATGGTCGAGGCCATGCGGGAGAAGACGCGCGCGGTGTCGGCCACGCTCTCCTTGCCCAGCTGCGACTCGCCCGGGTTGATCATCAGCGGGTTGCCGCCGAGATCGGCGATCCCGGCGGAGAAGGAGACCCGGGTGCGGGTCGACGTCTTGTCGAAGATCACGGCCACGGTCTGGGGCCCCGCGTAGGGCCGGTGGGCCCAGCGGTCGGCCTTGAGGCGGGCGGCGAGCTCGAGCACCTCGGTCTGCTCCTGCTGGGAGAGGTCGGTGTCGACGAGGAAGTGGCGGGGGGTCATGGACGGGTTCATGCTTCTTTCGGCGGGGAGTCGGGCGAGGTCGCGGCGGGGGCCGTGACCGCGGCGGCGGCGGTGCGCAGGATCTCGGGGAGCGCCTCGAGGAAGGTGCGCGCCTGCTCGGGGGTCAGGATCAGGGGCGGGGCCAGGCGCAGGGTCCCGGGGCCGGTCGCGTTGACGATGAATCCGGCGTCCCGGGCGGCCTCGACCACGGCGGGGCCGAACGGGGCGGTGGCCTCCTCGGGGACCTCGAGGTCGGCGCCGATCAGCAGTCCGTGCTGGCGCACGTCGCCGATCCCGGGGACCGCGCGCAGCCCCTCGCCGAGCACGGCGCCCACGGTGCGCGCGTGCTCCAGCAGGCCGTCCTCCTCGATGACGGTGACGGTGGCGAGGCCCGCGGCGGTGGCCGGCGGGTTGCCGCCGAACGTGGTGCCGTGCTGGCCGGCCCCGAGCAGCGCGGAGACCTCCGGGCCGACGGTCAGCATCGCGCCGATCGGGAAGCCGCCGCCGAGGCCCTTGGCCAGGGTGATCGCGTCCGGCAGGTCGTCGCCGGTGAGCTCGGCGGAGGAGGCGAACCAGCGGCCGGTGCGGCCCATCCCGGTCTGCACCTCGTCCACGACCAGCAGCGCACCGTGCCGGCGGGTCAGTTCCCGGGCGGCCCGGAGGTAGCCCTCGGGCAGCTCGCGCACGCCGGCCTCGCCCTGCACGGGTTCCACGATCAGCGCCGCGACCGTCCCGTCGAGGTGCTCCTCGAGGGCCTCGACGGTCGCCGGGATGTGCCGGACCCCGCCCGGGAGGGGCTCGAAGGGCGCCCGGTAGGCCTCCTTGGCGGTCAGGGCGAGGGCGCCCATGGTGCGGCCGTGGAAGGCGGACTCGAGGGCGAGGACGGTGCCGCGGGGCCGGCCGTCCGGGCCGGGGTGCTCGTGGCCGTGGCGGCGGGCGAGCTTGAACGCGGCCTCGTTGGCCTCGGTGCCGGAGTTCGCGAAGAAGACGTGGGAGCCCGCGGGCGCGCCGGCCAGGGACAGCAGCTTCCCGGCGAGGGCGATCTGCTGGGGGGAGGTGAAGAAGTTGGAGACGTGCCCGAGGGTGGCGAGCTGGCGGGAGACGATCTCCACCCAGCGCGGGTGGGCGTGGCCGAGGGCGTTGACGGCGATGCCCGCGAGCAGGTCGAGGTAGTCCCGGCCGTCGGCGTCGGTGACCACGGCGCCCTTGCCGTGGGTGAGCACGAGGGACGGGCTGCCGAAGACGCCGAGCAGCGAGTCGGCGTACTCGCCGAGCAGGGCGGTCTGGGCCGAGTAGCGGGAGGCGGTGTGCTGGGCGGTCATGACGATGCTCCGTGGTCGGGGACGAGCTGGGTACCGATGCCGGTGTCGGTGAAGATCTCGAGCAGGCACGTGTGCGGGCTGCGCCCGTCGACGATGGACGCCCGGCGCGCCCCGCCCTCCACGGCCCGCAGGGCCGCCTCCATCTTGGGGATCATCCCGGCCTGCAGGCTCGGGAGCATCGCGCGCAGCTCCGAGGCGGAGAGCGACGCGATCAGGGAGCCCTTGTCGGGCCAGTTCGCGTAGAGCCCCTCGACGTCGGTGAGGGCCACGAACTTCTCGGCGCGCAGGGCCACCGCCACGGCGGCGGCGGCGGTGTCCGCGTTGACGTTGAGGATCTCCCCCGTGGGGCGGCCGTGCGCGTCGACCTCCGGCGCCACGGAGGAGATGACGGGGATCCGCCCGGCCTCGAGGAGCTGGGTGACGGGCTCGGGGTTGACGCCGACGACCTCGCCCACGTGGCCGAGGTCCACCTCCTCGCCGTCCACCACGGTGCCCCGGCGGACCGCGCGGAACAGCTCGGCGTCCTCCCCCGAGAGCCCGACGGCGTACGGGCCGGTGGCGTTGAGCAGGGAGACGAGCTCCCGCTGGACCTGCCCGGTCAGCACCATGCGGATGGCGTCCACGGCCTCCTTGGAGGTGACGCGCAGCCCGCCGCGGAACTGGGACTCGATGCCCAGCCGCTCCAGCATGCGGTTGATCTGGGGCCCTCCGCCGTGCACCACGACCGGCTTGATCCCGACGTGGCGCAGGAACACCATGTCCTCCGCGAAGGCCTGCCGCAGCGGCTCGGACACCATGGCGTTGCCGCCGTACTTGAAGACCATCACGGACCCGGAGTAACGCTGGATCCAGGGCAGGGCCTCCATCAGGGTGCCCGCCTTCAGCTGGGCGGTCTCGTAGCGGGTCGGGTCACTCGGGTCGGTCATGGTTCTCCTGCGCCGTGGGTCGGTGCTGTGCTGGTGGGCGGGCTGGTCAGCTGGAGTAGGCGCTGTTCTCCTCGACGTAGTCGTGGGTCAGGTCGTTGGTCCAGACGGTGGCGTCGGCGTCCCCGGCCTTGAGGTCGACCAGGACGGTGACCCTGCGGTCGGCGGCCAGGTCCACGCCCTCGCGCGGGTCCCCGATCATGCCGTTGCGGCAGACCACGACACCGTTGATGGCGACGTCGAGCCGGTCGGGGTCGAACGCGGCGTCGGTGGTGCCGACCGCGGACAGGACGCGGCCCCAGTTGGGGTCGTTGCCGTAGATCGCGGCCTTGAAGAGGTTGGAGCGGGCCACGGAGCGGCTCACGTCCTCCGCCTGCCGCTCGGTCGCGGCGTTGACGGTGGTGATCTCGATGTCGTGGGACGCGCCCTCGGCGTCCGTGATGAGCTGCTGGGCCAGCGAGTGGCACACCGCGGTCACGGCCTGGCTGAACTCGAACTCGTCCGGCGTGATCCCGGAGGCGCCCGAGCCGAGCAGCACCACGGTGTCGTTGGTGGACATGCAGCCGTCGGAGTCGGTGCGGTTGAACGTGACCTTCACCGCGTCCTCGAGCGCCCACTGCAGGGCGTCGGAGGAGAGCTCCGCGTCGGTCGTGAGCACCACGAGCATCGTGGCCAGCCCCGGGGCGAGCATGCCCGCGCCCTTGGCCATGCCGCCGACCGTCCACCCGTCGCGGACGTAGGCGGCCTGCTTGGAGACGGAGTCGGTGGTCATGATGGCCCGGGCCGCGGCGGCCCCGGCGGCGTCGTCGTCCCCGAGGGCCTCGACGACCCCGGGGAGGCCGCGCTCCATGACGTCCATGGGCAGCTGGATGCCGATCAGCCCGGTGGAGCACACCACCACGTCCCCGGCCCCGACCCCGAGCGCCTCGCCGACGAGCTCGGCGGTCCGGTGGGAGGCCTGGAAGCCCTGCGGTCCGGTGCAGGCGTTGGCGCCGCCGGAGTTGAGGACCACGGCGGCGGCCCGGCCGTCCGCGGTCGCGGCCTTGGACCACTGGACGGGCGCGGCGGTGATCCGGTTGGTCGTGTACACGGCCCCCACGTGGTGCTGGGGCCCGTCGTTGACGACGAGGGCGAGATCCGGTCCGCCGGAGTCCTTGAAGCCGGCCTCGGTGCCGGCGGCGCGGAAGCCCTGGGCGGCGGCCACGCCGCGGGCGGTGTCGACCTGCAGGGTGCCGGCGGGCTGCTGGGAGGGGTACGTTCTCACGGTGCGACTCCTTGGAGTGTCAGGCCGGTGTCCTCCGGCAGGCCGAGGGCGAGGTTCATGGACTGGACGGCACCGCCGGCGGTGCCCTTGACGAGGTTGTCGATCACGCACGTGACGATGACCCGCCCCGCCCGGGCGTCGTGGGCGAGCTGGAGCTGGGCGTGGTTGGAGCCGGCCACCGACTTCGTCGCGGGCCACCGTCCCTCGGGCAGGACGGTGACGAACGGCTCGGCCGCGTAGGCGGTCTCCCAGGCCTCCCGCAGCTGCCCGGCGGTCACGCCCTCGGGGACCCGCGCGGTGGCGGTGGTGAGGATGCCCCGCGGCATGGGGGCGAGCGTCGGGGTGAAGGAGATCCGCACCCGGCGCCCGGCGGCCTTCGAGAGGCCCTGCTCGATCTCGGGGGTGTGCCGGTGGGCGCCGCCCACCCCGTACGGGCTCATCGAGCCCATGACCTCCGAGCCCAGCAGGTGCGCCTTGACGGCCTTGCCGGCGCCGGAGGTGCCCGAGGCCGCGACGATCACGACGTCCTCCGGCTCCAGGAGACCGGCCGCGAAGCCGGGGCCCAGGGCGAGCAGGGCACTGGTCGGGTAGCAGCCCGGCACCGCGATGCGGGTGGCGCCGCGGAGCTGCTCGCGCTGGCGGGTGCCCTCGGCGTCCACGACGAGCTCCGGCAGCCCGTACGGCCAGGTCCCGGCGTGCGGGGACCCGTAGAACTGGTCCCACTCCTCGGCGGAGTCGAGCCGGTGGTCGGCGCCGGCGTCGATCACCACGGTCTCCGCCGGCAGCTGCGCGGCGATCGCGGCCGAGGCGCCGTGCGGCAGGGCGAGGAAGACGACGTCGTGGCCGGCGAGGTTCTCCACCGTGGTGTCGACGAGCACCCGGTCGGCGAGGGAGTGCAGGTGCGGCTGCAGCTCCCCCAGCCGCTGGCCCGCGTTGGAATGGGCCCCCACGGCCCCGATCTCGATCTGCGGGTGACCGGCGAGGATCCTCAGGACCTCGCCACCGGCGTAGCCGGATGCCCCCGACACTGCTGCGCTGAACGTCATAGAACCCACTCTAGCTCAAAGTTATGCATGGTCTTCAATATTTATGCACGCTACGGGGGGAGGACCGGCGGGGCGGGGCGCGGGTGCGCCTCGTCGGAGCACGTCAGGATCCCCCCACTCGGATCGACCACGGCCGCTCTCGCGCTCCCCCCGGAACGGCTCTGCCCCCGAATCTACGCTTCCCGTCTGCAAATCTCGATGATTACGGGGGCTTTCCCGTGCCCCCTCTTGTGCACACGCTACCCCTGGGCGACCCCTGCGGGGAGGGCGCGGCGGGACTCCGTGCCTACCATGGCAGGGTTCCCGTCCGCGATCTCCAGGAGGTACCCGTCATGGTCCGTTGCGTCATGGTCGAGCGAGCCGGAGGCCCCGAGGTCCTGACCCTCGGCGAGCGTCCGGACCTCGAACCCGGTCCGCGCCAGCTGCTCGTCGAGACCCGCGCGGCGGGGGTGAACTTCATCGAGGTGTACCAGCGCGAGGGCGTCTACCCCGTGGAGCACCCCTTCACCCCGGGCTCCGAGGGCATGGGCGTGGTGACGGGCGTGGGCTCCGAGGTGCGCCACTTCGCCCTGGGCGACCGGATCACCACCTCGCAGGCGTCCCGGACCTACGCCGACGCCTTCCTCGTGGACGCCGACAAGGCCCTGCGCGTGCCCTCCGGCGTGTCCGACGAGGTCGCCGCGGCCGTCCCGCTGCAGGGTCTCACCGCGCACTACCTGGTCCGCTCGACGTACCCGGTCCAGGAGGGCGACGTCGCCGTCGTCACCGCGGGCGCGGGCGGGGTCGGAGGTCTCGCCGTGCAGCTGCTGAAGTCGCTCGGGGCCACGGTGGTCGCCCTGGTGGGCACGCAAGCCAAGGCGGAGACCGCGCGCTCCCTGGGGGCCGACTTCGCCCTGGTGGGCTACGAGGGCTTCGCCGAGCACGTCCGGGAGGTCACCGGCGGCCGCGGCGCCGACGTCGTCTACGACTCGGTGGGCAAGGACACCTTCGACGAGTCGCTCCGGGCGCTGCGCCGGCGCGGGATGCTGGTGCTCTTCGGCGGCTCCTCCGGCCAGGTGCCCCCGCTCGACCCGCAGCGGCTCGCCCAGCACGGCTCCCTGTTCCTCACCCGCCCCACCCTCAACGACTACCTGCTCGACGAGAAGGAGCGGAACTGGCGCGCGGGCGAGCTGTTCGACGCGGTGCTCGACGGGTCGCTGACCCTCCGCGTCGCCGAGACGTTCCCGCTCGACCGGGCACGGCAGGCCCACGAGCTGCTCCAGTCCCGCGCCGCCCAGGGCAAGCTGCTGCTGGTCCCGTGAGCGCCGCACCGATGATGCACCGCTTCCTCGGCGCCGACGGCGCGCGGGACCCCTACACCCCGTTCGTGGGGTGCTGCGCGGCCACCGTGGAGCACTACGACCTGGACCTCGACTACGACGTCGAGGACAACGGCCTCGAGGCGCGCGCCACCCTGTCCTGCCGCGCGCTGCACGACACGGACCGGATCGAGCTGGACCTCACCGAGCTCGCCGTGACCGACGTCAGGTTCGGCACCGGCGGACTCGGCGGTCTGCTCGGCGGCCGCCGCGTCCGCGCCGACCACCGCGGGAGCCGCCTCGTGCTGACCCTGCCGCGCGTCGTCGCCGCCGGGGAGGCGTTCACGCTCACCGTGGCCTACGAGGGGTACCCCGAGTCCCTGGACGGGCCCTGGGGCGAGATCGGCTGGGCCGAGCTCGACGACGGCGTGCTCGTCGCCGGGCAGCCCACCGGTTCGTCCACCTGGTTCCCGTGCGTGGACCACCCCTCCCACAAGGCCACCTACCGGGTCGCCGTGCACGCGGACGCCGACTACGAGGTGGTGGTCCACGGCGAGCTGGAGTCCGTGGTGGAGCGCGACGGCGAGCGCCACTGGGTGTACACGTCCCGGGTGCCGCTGCCGCCCTACCTGGCCACCGTGCAGATCGGCCCGTACGAGCGGCACGAGCTCTCGGGCTCGCGCGTCCCCCAGTACCTGGTGTGCTCCAGGAAGCGGCGCAAGAAGGCGGAGAAGACCTTCGCGGAGCAGGGCCGGATGATCGAGGTGTTCAACGACTGGTTCGGCCCCTACCCCTTCCCGAGCTACACCGTGGTGGTCGTCGACGAGTCGCTGGAGGACCCGTTCGAGTGCTACGCGTGCTCCGTGTTCGGCAAGAACCAGCTGGGCACGGACTGGGAGGAGCAGCGGCTCGTGGCGCACGAGCTGGCCCACCAGTGGTTCGGCAACAGCCTGGTCCTCTCCGCGTGGCAGGACATCTGGCTCAACGAGGGGTTCGCGTCCTACGCGGAGTGGATCTGGTCGGAGGCCTCCGGCGACCGGCCGGCCCGCTGGCACGCGGAGAAGGCGCACCGGACCCTGTCCAAGATGCGCCAGGACCTCGTCATCGGCGATCCCGGGCAGGTGCGGCTCTTCGACGACGTGGTGTACGTCCGGGGCGCCCTCACCGTCCACGCGATCCGGGAGACCGTGGGCGAGGACGCCTTCCGCACGCTGCTGCGCGGCTGGGCCACCGCCAACCGGGACGGGTGGGTGAGCACGGCGGGCTTCCGGGAGCACCTGCGGGGCTTCGTGCCCCGGGACCGGTGGGCGGAGGTCGACGGCCTGCTCGACGCGTGGCTGCTCCGCCGGGAGCTGCCCGCCCTGCCCTGACCCGCACCGGCCCCCGGGCACCGACGGGAACGGGCCCCCGCCGGACGCTGTGCGTCCGGCGGGGGCCCGTTGCGCCGCGCGGGCGGCCGGCCGGTCAGTGCTCCCGGCGGTAGAGCCGGCGGGCGAACCAGACCCCGCCCCCGGCCGCGGCGAGACCGGCGAGCAGCAGCAGGGCCGCCTGGACGCGCTGCCACGCGATGGTGCCCGCGGTGACGCCGTCCCCGAACTCGCCCGCCTCGGCGGTCTCGACCACCTGGAGGGTGCCGTCCTCGACGGCGAGCAGCGCGTCGGCCTCCTGGTGGAAGTCGTCCTCGCCGGAGCCCGTCTGCGTGCCGCGGAAGACGATCTCCTCCCCCGCCTCCGGGACGCGCGGGTCGGCGAGGCCCGAGTCGAAGGGCTGCTCGGTGACCGCCTCGTCCGCGGGCAGCACCCCGCGGTAGATGGGGTTCCAGGTCTTGGTCTGCAGATCGTTGGTGAGGTCCTGGTACTGCCCGGAGATCACCCACGACCGGTCCGCGTAGCCGGCCAGCCTGCGGGAGTCGTCCCAGGCGAGGGCCGCGCTCACCGCGAGGACCAGGCCCAGGAGCAGCCCCAGCAGGCCCACGGCCGTCGGCTTCCAGGCGATCGACCGGCGGGCGCGCCCGTCCTGCACGTCCTGCTCGTCGTCGAAGGCGAAGAACGGCTCCTGGCGGTCGGTGGTCTCCTCGGTCATGCTGCGCTCCTGGAACGGGGTCGGGGAAGGGGGGTCGGTCGCGAACGCCGGGGTCGCGGCCGGGGACCCGGTGCCACAGTACCGAAGTCGACGGCGCACTCCCTGGCGTTCGCGAGTGTTACCGCCCGGGCGGGGCGGGGACGACGGACGGACCGCTCCCCGGAGGGGGCGGGCCGTCCGGGCGGGACCGCTCAGCCGCGGAGCACGGCGCCGTGGCGCTCGGCGGCGACGGCGACGGCCGCCTCGCGGGCGGCGGAGGCCTCGTCCGCGGTCAGCGTGCGGTCCGGGGCCCGGAAGCGCAGCGCGAAGGCGACCGACTTCCGGCCCTCCTCGATGCCGGGTCCCTGGTAGACGTCGAAGACGCGGACGTCCTCGAGGAGCTCCCCGGCGCCCTCCTCGAGCGCGGCCCGCAGCTCGGCGGCCGGCACGGAGGCGTCCACCACGAGCGCGACGTCCTGCGTGGCGGCCGGGTAGCCGGAGATCGGGCGCGCCTGGACGACCCCGGACTCGGCCGCGGTGAGCGAGCTGAGGTTCAGCTCCATCGCCACGGTCCGCTCGGGGAGGTCCTGCGCGGCGACGAGCTGCGGGTGCAGCTCGCCCGCGTAGCCCAGCGGGGTGCCGTCGGCGGTGGCGAGCACCGCGGTGCGGCCCGGGTGGAACGCCTGGTGGGTGCCCTGGCGGACGGTCAGCTCGACCCCCAGCACCTCGGCGGCCAGCCGGGCGGTGTCGAGGGCGTCCTGCCAGTCGAACGCGCGCGGCGCGGTCCACGGCCCCTCGGCCGCGTCCTTGCCGGCGAGGACCGCGGCGAGGTGGCGCGGCTGGGCGGGCAGACCGGCCTCGAGCTCCTCGAGCACCGCCGGGTCCGGGCGCGCCCCCAGCGGCGGGATGCTCGCGCTGCCGAGCTGCTCGCCGGGGCGGAAGACACGCCCGACCTCGTAGAGCGCCAGGTCGCGGAAGCCGCGGGAGGTGTTGCGCCGCAGCACCTCGAGCAGGCCCGGGAGCAGGGACACGCGCAGCATCCCCTGGGCCTCGCTGATCGGGTTGGCCAGCTTCACCGACGGCACGGGCACCCCGGGCTCGGGGGCACCCCACAGCTCGTTGTCCGCCTGCGCGACGAACGGGTAGGCGAGCACCTCGGTCAGCCCGGCGGCCGCGAGCGCGTCGGCCACCCGCTTGCGGGCCTGCTGCTCGGCGGTCAGGCCGCGCCCGGGGGGCGCCACGGGCAGCCGCGAGGGGATCGCGTCGTAGCCCACGAGGCGGGCGATCTCCTCGACCAGGTCCTCCTTCTCGACCAGGTCGGGCCGCCACGACGGGGGCACGACGCGCCAGCCGTCGTCGGTGGCCTCGACCTGCGCGCCGAGCTCGGTGAGGGTCGCGACGACCTGCTCCGCCGTGTACTCCACGCCCGTGCGGCGGCTCGGGTGGTCCCAGGGCAGCTCGATGGGCGCGGGGGCGGTGGTGGCGTCCACGTCGGTGACCCCGGGCCCGGCCGTGCCGCCGGCCAGCTCCACGAGCAGCTCCACGGCGCGCTGGGCGGCCACCGGGGCGATCTGCGGGTCCACGCCGCGCTCGAAGCGCTTGGACGCCTCGGAGGGCAGCCGGTGCCGGCGGGTGGTGCGGGCGATCGAGACCTCGTCGAAGCGGGCCGCCTCCACGAGGACGTCGACGGTGGCGTCCGAGACCTCGGTGGCCGCCCCGCCCATGACCCCGGCCAGGCCGATGGGCCCGGACCCGTCGGTGATGAGCAGGTCCTCGGGGTCCAGGGTGCGCCGCTTGCCGTCCAGGGTGGTCAGGGTCTCGCCCGGCGCCGCCCGGCGGACCCCGATGCCGCCGGTCAGCGTCGCGAGGTCGTAGAAGTGCAGCGGCTGGCCGAGCTCGAGCATCACGTAGTTGGAGACGTCCACCGGCAGGGAGATCGAGCGGATCCCCGCCAGGCGCAGCCGCGCCGACATCCACGGGGGTGTGGGGGCGCTCGCGTCGATGCCGGTCACCGTGCGGGCGACGAAGCGGGTGCACCCGGGGTTGCCGTGGATCGGGGCGTCGTCCTCGACGGCCACGGGGAAGCCGTCCGCGGTGGGGGCGGGCACCCGGGGCGCCACGGTCCCGGCCGGGTCGGTGAAGGGCTCGTGCACGGCGTGGCAGTACTCGCGGGCCACGCCGCGGATCGAGAACGCGTAGCCGCGGTCCGGGGTCACGTTGATCTCGGCGGCCTCGTCGTGGAGGCCGAGCAGCTCGAGGGCGTCCGTGCCGAGCTCCGGGTCCAGGCCGAGGGTCGAGAGCACCAGGATGCCGTCGTGGTCCTCGCCGATGCCGAGCTCCCGGACGGAGGCGATCATCCCGGCGGAGGTGTGGCCGTAGGTCCTGCGCGCCGAGATCCTGAAGTCCCCGGGCAGGACGGCGCCGGGCAGGGTCACGACGACCTTATCCCCGACCTCGAAGTTGTGGGCCCCGCAGATCACGCCCTGCACGCCGGAGGGGTCGATGCCCTCGCCGGTCAGGGTCTGCTCCTGGCCCTCGGGGACCACGCGGACGGTGCACCAGTTGACGGTCTTGCCGTTGGAGTGGGTCTCCGGCTCCTTGGACAGCACCTGGCCGACCACGACCGGGCCCTTCAGGTGGTCCGCGGGACGGTGCACGTCCTCCTCCTCGAGGCCCACCGTCACCAGGGCGGCCAGGACGTCCTCGGCGGTCGCGTCCGCCGGGACGGGGGCGTGCTCGCGCAGCCATGACAAAGGAACTCGCATGTCTTAGATCTCCATCCCGAAGTGCTCGCTGAAGCGGACGTCGCCCTCGACCATGTCGCGCATGTCGGGGACGTTGTTGCGGAACATCAGGGTCCGCTCGATGCCCATGCCGAACGCGAAGCCCGAGTACACCTCGGGGTCGATGCCGGCCGCGCGCAGCACGTTCGGGTGGACCATGCCGCAGCCGCCCCACTCGATCCACTGCGGCCCGCCCTTGGCGTTCGGGTGCCACACGTCCAGCTCGGCGGACGGCTCGGTGAAGGGGAAGTAGTTGGGCCGCAGCCGGATCTTCGCCTCCGGGCCGAACATCTGCCGGGCGAAGTGCTCGAGCGTGCCCTTGAGGTCGGCCATCGACAGCCCCTTGTCCACGGCCAGACCCTCGACCTGGTGGAAGACCGGGGTGTGCGTGGCGTCGAGCTCGTCGGTGCGGTAGGTGCGCCCCGGGACGACGACGTAGACCGGCAGCTCGCGGCTGAGCAGCGTGCGCATCTGCACCGGCGAGGTGTGCGTGCGCAGCACGAGGTGCGCCTCGGGCGGGTCCACGAAGAAGGTGTCCTGCAGCTCCCGGGCGGGGTGGTCCGGCTTGAAGTTGAGGGAGTCGAAGTTGTACCACTCGGACTCGACCTCGGGGCCGTCGGCGACCTCCCAGCCCATGGCCACGAACGTCTCGCCGACGCGCTCCATGAGGTTGGTCAGCGGGTGCCGCCCGCCCAGGCGCCGGCGCCGGCCGGCGGCGGTGACGTCCACGGCCTCCTCGACGAGGATCCGGGCGTCCCGCTCCTCCTCCAGCACCGTGGTGCGGGCGGCGACCGCCTGGTTGACGCGGCCGCGGGCCTGGCCGACCAGCTTGCCGGCCGCGGACTTCTGCGACTTGTCCAGGGAGCCGATCTGCCGGTTGGCCAGCGCCAGCGGGGAGCGGTCCCCCGCGTGGGCGAGCCGGACCTCCTTGAGCTCGTCGAGGTCCTGGGCGTTTCCGACGGCGGCCAGGGCCGCCTCCACGGCCGCGGCGACCGCGGCCTCGTCGGTCGGGTCGACCGCGCCGCTCGGGGCGGTCTCGGGTGGCAGTTCAGACATCAGCTGGCGACTTCTTCGGCTCGGGGACGGGGTCGTCCGCGCACGCCGTCCCACGGTCCGTGGGACATGGAGCACGGGAAAGCCCGGATCGGCACGGATCGCGGGCGTGTTCCAGTCTATGGCACGGGCCGCTGGGTCCGCCCACCGCTTCTCCGGCACGTCGACGACCCGGTGGTACCGGAGCGCGGCGCGGTCCGGCGCGGAGGAGTGCCGGCGCTGCCCCGCTGCTTCCGTGCCCGGGTGATCGCAGGCGTGCCGATCGTCGGCCCGGACGGGGTGCGCCGAGCGGAACTAGGCTGGTGCCATGACACCCGAACCGAGCCGGGCGGCGCGCCTGCGGCAGGTGTGGAACATGGCGAACCTGTCCACCCCGCTGGGGCTGCTGGTCGCCGCGGCCTCCCGGACCAAGGTGGTCCGCGGCCCGGAGGGGCTGATCCTGGGCTTCGGCTACCGGCCCCGGCTGCCCCGGGCCGGGGCGTTCACCGTGGGCAACGTGGTCCTGTTCCGCGCCGGGATCGACGACGTCGCGGCCCGCCCCCGGCTCGTGGCCCACGAGTCCCGCCACGCGACCCAGTGGGCGCAGTGGCTGGGCCTGCCCTTCCTGCCGGCCTACCTCCTGGCCGCGGGGTGGTCGGTGCTGCGCTGCGGGCACCCGGCGCACCGCAACCCCTTCGAGATCGGGGCCGGTCTCGCCGACGGCGGCTACGCCCCGGCCCCCCGCCACCACGGCTGACCGGCGCGCCGCCACCTGACCCGCTCCGGCCGGCACGGACCGGGTCAGCCCCGCAGGTGGTCCAGCAGGGCGTGCACGATCGGCAGGTCGGCCGGGATCCAGGGGAGCTCGAGCGCGGCGGCGGGGTCGGCGAGCGGGAGCCACCGCACGGCCAGGTGGTCCTCCCCCAGCACGGGCCGGGGGTCGCCGCCGGCGGCCACGGCCGTCCAGACCCGCATCGCCGCGGTGTCCTTGAGCGGCCAGCCCTGGGCGTGCGGTCCGCGCACCTCCGCGAGCAGCTGGACGTCCACGCCGAGCTCCTCGGCGCACTCCCGCACCAGGGCCTGCTCGCAGCTCTCGTCCGGCTCCTGTTTGCCGCCGGGGAACTCCCACAGGCCCCGCAGGGCCTCGGGGTAGGCCCGCTGCGCGGCGAGGAAGGCCGTGGGACGGCGGGCGTCGTCGAGGAGGGCGGCGCCGACCACCTGGGTGCGGTACGCGGCGGGCAACGGAGCGGTCACGGGCTCAGTGCCCGTCCCCGGCGCCGGGGCGCCGCTGGGCCCGGGCCGAGGCGTAGAGGCACACGGTGGCGGCGGTGCCGACGTTGAGGGACTCCGCCCGGCCGTGCACCGGCACGGCGACGCGGTGGTCGGCCAGCGCCTTCTCCTCCTCCGACAGTCCCCGGGCCTCGTTGCCGAAGAGCCACACGGTGGGACGCGCCAGGTCGTAGGGGGTGTCGACCCCGTCCGCGCCGGCGGCCCGGGCGGCGGAGGCGTCCTGGAGGCGGTCGAGGTCGACGTCCCCGTGGCCGTCGGCGGCCAGCACGCCGCACCCGGCGGCGCGGGCGGCCCCGAGCAGCGCGGGCAGGTCGGCGCCCACGACGACGGGCAGGTGGAAGAGGGAGCCGGCGGTCGAGCGCACGGTCTTGGGGTTGTAGACGTCCACGCTGCCGGCGGTGAGCACCACCGCGTCCGCGCCGGCGGCGTCCGCCGCGCGCAGCACGGTGCCGGCGTTGCCGGGGTCCTGGACCCGGGCCAGCACGGCCACGAGCCGCGGCCGGGCGGCGAGCACGGCCCCGAGGTCCGCGTCGAGGGGGCGGCACACGACGACGACGCCCTGCGGGGTCACCGCGTCGCTCATCGCGGCGAGGACCTCCCGCGTCACGAGGCGCACGAACACGGAGCGGTCCTCGGCCACGCGCTCGAGGAGCGCGGCGATGTCCGGGTGGCGGCCCAGAGCGTCCTCGGTGACGTAGACGGCGTCCACGCACGGGGACTCCGGATGCCGGGCGAGGGCCTCGCGGGCGTTCTGCGGGCCCTCGGCGAGGAACAGCCCGCGCTTGGAACGCGCGGAGCGCCCGGCCAGTCCCGCGACGTCCCTGACCCGATCGGCTCGGGGGTTGGACATCGGCTGGGCGGCCAGGCGCTCCGTGAGGTTCACTGCTCCGACTGTGCTCAGGCGGCGGCTTCGCGCGGCGCGGAGGTGTCCTCCGGCAGGGCGTTCTTCGCGATCTCGACCAGACCGGCGAACGCCTGCTGGTCGTTCACGGCCAGCTCGGCGAGCATCCGGCGGTCGACCTCCACCTCGGCGGCCTTGAGGCCCTGGATGAAGCGGTTGTAGGTCAGGCCGTTGGCGCGGGCCGCGGCGTTGATGCGCTGGATCCACAGCCGGCGGAAGTCGCCCTTGCGCTTCCGGCGGTCGTTGTAGCTGTAGACGAACGAGTGGGTGACCTGCTCCTTCGCCTTGCGGTACAGGCGCGAGCGCTGGCCGCGGTAGCCGGAGGCCTGCTCGAGGATTTCCCGGCGCTTCTTGTGGGCGTTGACCGCCCGCTTCACACGTGCCACGTGTGTACTCCTTCACTTCGGTCCCGGCCGCGCGGCCGGGAGGTCAAATCTGTGCGGGGCGGGGAGTCGGACTCCCCGGGGGATGCGGTGGGGACTACTTGCCCAGCATCTTCTTGATGACCTTGGCGTCGCCGGGGGCCACGATCTGGTCGGAGGCCAGGCGGCGGGTCAGCCGCGAGGACTTGTGCTCCAGGTAGTGGCGGCGGTTGGCCTGCTGGCGCTTCACCTTGCCGGTACCGGTGAGCTTGAAGCGCTTCTTCGCCCCGCTGTGGGTCTTCATCTTCGGCATGTGGCCGCTCTCCTTGCGTTTCTTCCGGTGGTGGCCACCGGAGGGCACGGCGACGTCCGCCGCACCTCCACGGTGCCCCTGGGCGCAACCGGGACCGGCTGCGCGCCGCGGGGCGCTGTCAGTTCTGCTCCGCTCGCGCGGAAGGTCGTGCGCCGCTCAGGCCTGGGGCCCGGGCTTGGCGCCCGGCTTGGGACCGGGCCGGGGAGCCTTCGGCGCCGCGGCCGGGGCCGTGGGCGCCGGGGCCTTCGGGGCCGGCGGCTTCGGGGCGGCCTTCGGCGCCGGGGCCTCGACGACCTCGGGCGCCTCCGCGACCTCGGGCTCCGGGGCCTCGACGGCCTCGGGCGCCTCCGGCTCGGCGACCTCGGGCTCGGGGGCGGCGGCCTGCGCCGTCTCCGGGACCTCGGGGGCCGGTGCCGGCTCCTGGACCTCGGGCTCCGGGGCCGGCTGCTGCACCGGCTCCTCAGCCTGCCCGGCCCGTTCGCGCAGCTCGGCCGGGAACGCGTCCCCGATCGACTGGGTCACGGGCGCCGCGGAGGACGTGTCGATCTTGTCCTTCGCCTTGCGCTCGTTCTCGGCCTTCGCCTCGTCGCGCTGCTTCTGGCGGCGCGCCTCGGCCTTGGCCTCGGCCTTGTTCTTCAGCGGGCCCACGACCATCACCATGTTGCGGCCGTCGACCCGGGGGCTCGACTCGACCGCGCCGACCTCCGCGACGTCGTTCGCGAAGCGCTCGAGCAGGCGGACGCCCATCTCGGGGCGCTGCTGCTCGCGGCCGCGGAACTGGATCATGGCCTTGACCTTGTCGCCGGCCCCGAGGAACCGCTTGGCGTGGCCGACCTTGGTCTCGTAGTCGTGGGTGTCGATCTTGAGCCGGAACCGGACCTCCTTGAGGACCGTGTTCGTCTGGTTCTTGCGTGACTCCCGGGCCTTGACCGCGGCCTCGTACTTGTACTTGCCGAAGTCCATGAGCTTGGCCACCGGCGGCTTGGCGTTGGGCGCCACCTCGACCAGATCGAGATCCGATTCGCGGGCCAGCCTCAGTGCGTCCTCGACGCGGACGATGCCGACCTGCTCGCCTGCGGGTCCGACGAGACGGACTTCGGGGACTCGGATTCTGTCATTGATACGTGGATCGCTAATGCCGTGCTCCTGATGTTCTGCGTGGTCGCCCGGAGGTTTCCGGGGACCTCATGGTTCGGTCCGGTCCGCAACGACAAAAAGCCCCCGCTGCGGTCGGCAAGCGGAGGCTCATCGGTGCGCCACCCGGGAGTGGCGCGCTGCGTGACGGAGCGGACGCGGGAACTCCCGGCCGTGCCGTCGTGCGGACGATGTCGTCGCGGACCCGGCGGCCGTGATCAGGTCGTCCGAGCGGATCGGGGACCGTGGCCGGCGCGGGTGGGAGTCTCCTCCACTTGCACACTGCCGACCAGTCTAGCCCATGGGCCGCCGGTTCGGGAAACGGCGGGCGTGCGCGCTGTCACTCGTCCTCGGTGCTGTGCAGGGCCCGGCGGGCCGAGAGCAGCTCCGTCTCCGGGCGGGCGGCGACGAAGCGCTCGACGTCGTCGAGGACCTCGACGAGGCGGGCGGCGTCGGCCGCGACCACGGCGGTGCCCACCAGGGCCCGGCGGTGGAGCTCCAGGTGGCCGACCTCGGCCGCGGTCACGGGGAACCTGCGGCGCAGCTCCGCGACGAGGGGCCGCACCACGGAGCGCTTGCCCTTGAGGGAGTGCACGTCCCCCAGGAGCACGTCGAACTCGATCCACCCGATCCACACGGCGTCCCCGCCTCCTCCCGGCCGTCCCCCGGCCTCCCCAGCAGGATAGTGCCGGCGGGGCCGGGACGGTCCGGGCGGCGGACAGCGGTGTGGCAGAGTTGGGACATGACTTCCGAGAACACCTTCCGCTTCGACGACGACGCCGCACGGTCCGGCCAGGAGATCCCGCAGGAGACGGTCAGCGCCGTCGACGAGCAGATGCGCGACATCGCGGAGGTCCCCGCCATCGAGGTCATCACGACCGCGGCCGTGCACCTCATGAGCGCCGCCGCCGTGAAGTGCGGTCTCGCCGCCGGCGAGGACGCGGAGGAGCTCAAGGACCTCGACGAGGCGCGCAAGCTCATCACCGCGCTGGCCGGCTTCGTCACCGCCGCGGCCCCGGAGATCGGCTCGCAGCACGCCGCTCCGCTGCGCGACGGCCTGCGCACCCTGCAGCTCGCGTTCCGGGAGGCCTCGCGCTACCCGGACGCCCCCGGCCAGGGACCCGGCGAGCGGTTCACGGGTCCCGTCACCTGAGGACCGTCACCACGCGTGCCGCGGGCTGATCCGGGTTCCCCGGGTCAGCCCGCCGTCGTGAGACGCAGCTGCATCGAGTCCACGTCCTCCGCGAGGGCCGGCTCGACGCTCAGCCGGGCCTGGAAGCGGGCGACGACGTCGTCCAGCTGCGCCCGGTCGAGCCCGGCGCGCAGGGACAGCACCACGGCCAGCTCGGGGCCCGCCCCACCGCCCCGGACGACCGCCCCGTCCGCAGCGCGCACGGCCACCCCGTCGCCGGGGGCCGTCCCCACGCCGAGCAACCCGGGCAGGTCCTCGGCGCAGCGCCGCACGGCCGCCCCGACCGCCGGGCTGCGGTAGGAGGGCGTCCAGGTCCTGCCCTGGGCCAGCGCCCAGAGGGCCGGGCGGCGCACGACGAACGGGAGCTCCGTGCCCGGGTCGAGCACGAGCAGCTGGGTGCCGTCCTTGACCGCGGCCACGGCCGCCCGGCGGACGTCCGTGGCCACCGGCCGCGCCCGGGCGTGCCAGTGCGCGAGCGCCGCGGTGGACGTGAAGACCGGCAGCACCTGCCGGCCGTCCGCCGCCCGCAGGGACACGAGGGCCATGTCGGCCTCCTTGTCGGCCACCAGACCTGCCTCGGTCACGGTCGAGGCCGAGACCTCGGCCACGACGGGCACGAACACCCGGGTCCCGGCCAACGCGGCGACCACCGCGGACTCGTCCCCCCTCCCCGCGCGCAGGTCCTCGAGGGCCTGCAGCACGGCCGGGGCGGCGGCGCCGTCGTCGTCGGGGAAGCGGTGGGTGTGGCTGGTGCCCTCCCCCAGGTCGCGCCCGGCCCAGGCCTGGCCGCCGGTGTCCTCCGTGCCGCCCGCGCCCGCGAGCTGGGCGGCGATGTGCGCCGGCAGGGGCCGCTCGGTCACCGCGCTCCCGGCCGGCCCGCCACGTCGAGGGCCTCCTCGAGGGTGAAGCGGCCCGCGTAGAGGGCCTTGCCCACGATCGCGCCCTCGACGCCGGAGGGCACCAGGGTGCGCAGGGCGGCGAGGTCCTCGAGGGAGGAGATCCCCCCGGAGGCGACCACGGGCTTGTCGGTGCGGGTCGCAACCTCCTGCAGCAGCTCCAGGTTGGGGCCCTTGAGGGTGCCGTCCTTGGTGACGTCGGTGACCACGTAGCGGGCGCAGCCGTGCTCCTCGAGGCGGTCCAGGACCTCCCAGAGGTCCCCGCCCTCCTCGGTCCAGCCGCGGGCGGCGAGCACGGTGCCCCGCACGTCGAGGCCCACCGCGATGACGTCGCCGTGCTCGGCGATGACCTTCTGCGTCCACTCGGGGTTCTCGAGGGCCGCGGTGCCCAGGTTGATCCGCGCGGGGTCCAGGGACAGCGCCCGCTCCAGCGAGGCGTCGTCGCGGATGCCGCCGGACATCTCGACCTTCAGCTCCAGCTCGGCGGCCACGCGGCGGAGGACGTCGATGTTGTCGCCGCGGCCGAAGGCGGCGTCGAGGTCCACGAGATGGATCCACTCGGCGCCGGCCTCCTGCCACGCGAGGGCGGCCTCGAGCGGGTCGCCGTAGCCGGTCTCGGAGCCGGCCTCGCCCTGGACCAGGCGCACGGCCTGGCCGTCCGCGACGTCGACGGCGGGCAGCAGCTGGAGGCGGGGGGTCTCGCTCAGGGACATGGGTTCTCTTCTCTCGGTGCTCGGGTGCGGGTGTGCGGGCGTTCGGGGTGGGCCCGGGGCTCAGCGGCCCTGGAACCAGGCGTACCAGCCGTAGCCGACGAGGGCCGCCGCGACGGCGGCCAGGAGGACGACCGTCCACAGCGGCTTGCGCTGCTGGTGGAACGAGATGGCGCCGCCGGCGACGAACGCCCCGAGCACCATGACGACGACGGCCGCGCTCACGCGGCGCCGTCCTGGCTCTCCAGGGTCGGCCGGCCGGCCAGGGTGTCCCCGCCGAGGGGGTCGCCGGCCTTGAGGTGGTCGAGGCGTCCCGTGCGCGGCAGGGTGCCGAGCCAGTTGCGCAGCAGCTGGATGCCCGCCTCGGAGGACTTCTCGGGGTGGAACTGCGTGGCGCACAGGGCCCCGTTCTCCACAGCGGCGATGAAGCGCCCGCCGTGGTCGGACCAGGTGACCTGCGGCGGCCGCATCTTCTGGATGCTCTGCGGGAAGTCCCACTCCTGCACCCCGTAGGAGTGCACGAAGTAGAAGCGCTGGTCCTCGATGCCCCGGAACAGGACGCTGCCCTCGGGCGGGTCGACCGTGTTCCAGCCCATGTGCGGGACGACGTCGGCCTTCAGCCGTTCGACGACGCCGGGCCACTCGCCCATGCCCTCGGTCTCCCGGCCGTGCTCCACCCCGGAGTCGAAGAGGACCTGCAGGCCCACGCAGATGCCCAGCACGGGCCGTCCGCCGGCGAGGCGGCGGCCGATCAGGCGCAGCGCGTCCACGGAGCGCAGACCGTCCATGACGGCGGCGAACGCGCCGACGCCGGGGACCACGAGGCCGTCGGCGTCGAGCACCGCCTCGGGGTCGGCGCTGAGCACCACGTCCGCGCCGGCGGCCTCGAGGGCGCGCACGGCCGAGCGCACGTTGCCGGCGCCGTAGTCGAGGACCGTGACGGTGGGCCGGGCGGCGCCGTCGGTCGCGGCGGTGCCGTCCGTCGCGGTGGTGCCGTCGGTGCTCACAGGGCCCCCTTCGTGGACGGGATGCCGCGGACCCGGGGATCGGGCTCCACGGCCTGGCGCAGCGCGCGGGCCAGGGCCTTGAACTGGGCCTCGGCGATGTGGTGCGGGTCCCGGCCGGCCAGCAGCGTGACGTGCAGGCAGATCCCGGCGTGGTGGGCCAGGGACTCGAAGACGTGCTGGACCATGGAGCCGGTGAAGTGCCCGCCGATGAGGTGGTACTGCTGGCCCTCCGGCTCGCCGGTGTGCACCGCGTAGGGCCGGCCGGAGATGTCGACCACGGCGTTGGCCAGGGCCTCGTCCAGCGGGACGGTGGCCTCGCCGAACCGGCGGATCCCGGCCTTCTCGCCCAGCGCCTGGCGCAGGGCGTCCCCGAGGACGATCGCGGTGTCCTCGACGGTGTGGTGGACGTCGATGTGGGTGTCCCCGGTCGCCCGGATCCGCATGTCGATCAGGGAGTGCTTCGACAGCGCGGTGAGCATGTGGTCGTAGAAGGGCACCGAGGTGTCGATGTCGTTCTCGCCGGTGCCGTCGAGGTCGATCTCGACGGACACCGTGGACTCGCTCGTGCGCCGCTCCAGGGCGGCGCGGCGGGGCGCACGGGTGCCGGTGGTGGTCTGGTCGCTCATTCGGTGGGAACTCCTCGCGGGCGCGGCACGGCCGTCGGTGGGCCGCGGATGGTCCGGGCCGGGACGCACGGCGGCGCCCCGGGCCCGGTGGTGGTGGTCTGCCTCCATGCTATCCGGGTCGGGAGGACCCGGCCCCGGGGCCCCTCAGCCGCCGGAGACGATCCGCTCCATGCTGGTCAGGAACGCGGTGGTCTCCTCCTCGGTGCCGGCGGTGACGCGCAGGTGGCCGGGGATCCCGACGTCCCGCACGAGCACCCCGTCCTCGAGCAGCTCCCCCCACACGGCCCGGGAGTCCTCCATGCCGCCGAAGAACACGAAGTTGGAGTCCGACTCGGCCGGCTCCAGCCCGATCCGCTTGAGCTCGTCAACGATCCGGTCGCGCTGGACCTTGATGTCCTCCACGTTGGCCAGCAGCGACTCCGAGTGGCGCAGGGCCGCCAGGGCCGTGGCCTGGGTGACGGCGGAGAGGTGGTACGGCATCCGGACCAGGCGCACGGCGTCGGCGACCTCCGGCGCCGCCGCGAAGTAGCCGAGGCGGGCGCCGGCGAGCGCGAACGCCTTGCTCATGGTGCGGGAGACGATCAGCCGGGGCCGGCCCTCGAGCAGCGTGAGCGCGGTGGGGGTGCCGCCGTGGGAGAACTCCGCGTACGCCTCGTCGACCACCACGACGGTGCGGAACTCCTCCCCCGCCTCGTACACGGCGGTGACCACGTCCGAGCCCAGCGCGGTGCCGGTCGGGTTGTTGGGCGAGCAGAGGAAGACCACGTCGGGGCGGTGCCGGCGCACCTGCTCGGCCGCGGACTCCGCGGACAGGCCGAAGTCCGCCGCCCGCTCCCCGGCGACGAAGCCGGTGTGCGTGCCGGAGGCCAGCAGCGGGTACATCGAGTAGGTGGGGACGAAGCTGAGCAGGGTGCGGCCCGGGCCGCCGAAGGCCTGCAGGATCTGCTGCAGGATCTCGTTGGACCCGTTGGCCGCCCACAGGTTCCCGGGCCCGAGCCCGTGGCCGAGGTACGCGGCGAGCTCCTCGCGCAGGGCGGTGAACTCGCGGTCCGGGTACCGGTTGAGGGTCCAGGCCGCCTCGGTGACCTCCCGGACGATCGCCGCGTGCACGTCCGCCGGGACCGGATGAGTGTTCTCGTTGGTGTTGAGCGCCACGGCGACGTCGAGCTGCGGGGCGCCGTACGGCGTCTTGCCGCGCAGGTCGTCGCGGAGCGGGAGGGCGTTGAGTCGGTCCAGGTTCTGCGTCACCCGGACAGTTTAGTGCTCCGCCCGGGGCGTACAGATCGGGGCGTACAGATCGGGGTGTACAGAGCGGGGCGTGCTGATCGGGCGGGCGGCTCAGGCGGCCGGGACCTCGAGGAGCTGGCCGGCCACGAGCACGGAGCTGTCCAGGTCGTTGAGCTCCACGATCTCGTCCATGACCTCCCGCGGGTCCCGGTCCGGATCGGCCGCCACGGCGAGCTCCCACAGGCTCTGCCCGGGGAACACGGTGGTCTGCTCGGTCCCGGAGCCCGGGACGGGTGCGCTCGTGGCCGTGGCCGTCGAGGGGACGAGGAAGATCACGGCGAGCACCACCAGGGCGGCGGAGCCGGCCAGGACGGGCAGCCCCAGGAACACCAGGCGGCCGCGGCGGGTCAGGGTCAGCGGGGTGCGGGACGCGGAGCGGGCGGGACGGGCCCGCCGGAGCGCACGGCCGAGCCCCCGGGCGGATCCTGCGGACTCGCGGCGGCGGGCGACGACGGCGGTGAGGGTGGCACTGGCACTCATGACATGAACTCCTTGACGTTCCCGCACGGAGCGGGCGATCTCGAACACCGGTCCGGTCGACGACCCTCGCGGGCCTCCATTCGATCGAACATACTTTCGAATACCGATGACCCATGTCTAGCACGTGTCTGCGAATGCTGTCGACAGCGGGTCGTACATATGTTTGAACACACACGGCGTGTCGCCTAGGCTGAGGACAGGTCCGGGCCCCCGGCCGGCGCGCGCTGCGGATCCCCTGCGCCTGCCGACCGGGACCCATCGAACCACCCGGGTCCGACATCGGAACCGGGACCGCGCAGACCGGCTGCGGCACCTGCAGCCGGACGGGAAAGGACGACGCTCCCATGGCCCAGCCCCCCACCCCCGAGGAGCCCCGCGCCCAGGGCGCCCGCCCCGGGGCACGCTCGCGCAGCCGCGGGCTCACCGTGCGCCAGCGCACCATCCTCGAGGCCATCCAGCGCTCCATCGCCGAGCACGGCTATCCGCCGTCCATGCGGGAGATCGGGGACCTCGTGGGCCTGGCCTCGCTCTCCAGCGTCACCCACCAGCTCGCCCAGCTCGAGAAGCTGGGCTATCTGCGCCGCGACCCCAAGCGCCCGCGGGCCATGGAGGTGCTCACTCCCCTGCAGCTGCGCGGGACCGCCGGGGCGGAGTCCGCCGAGCCGTCGCAGGAGGCCCCGGCGCCACCGGCGGGCCGGACCGCTCGTCCCGCCGCCGAGAACGCCGTGGCCGAGCTGTCCACCTCGGCGGACGTGACGATGGTCCCCCTGGTGGGCCACATCGCCGCCGGCGGGCCGATCACGGCCGAGCAGTCCGTGGAGGACGTCCTCGCGCTGCCCCGCCAGCTGGTCGGGCACGGCGAGCTGTTCATGCTGCGCGTCAAGGGCGACTCGATGATCGACGCCGCGATCTGCGACGGCGACTGGGTGGTGGTGCGCCGGCAGAGCGCCGCCGACAACGGGGACGTCGTGGCCGCCCTGCTCGACGACGAGGCGACGGTCAAGACCTTCCGCCAGCGGGACGGCCACACCTGGCTGCTGCCGCAGAACACGCGCTACGAGCCGATCCTCGGCGACCACGCCACCGTGATGGGCAAGGTCGTCTCGGTGCTGCGCAGCCTCTGAGCCGCCGCACGCCCCGGCACCCGGGCCCTCCGCCGCCGGTGGGGGGCCCGTTGCCGTCCGGGCCGGCCGCCGTCCGGACACCCTGCTGTCCGCACCCCGTGCGGGCCCGGCGCGGTCCGTGGAGACCCCGGGCGGCAGCCCGGACGTGCTCAGCCCACGGAGAGCCGCTGCAGGGCGCCGAGCACCACCTGGCGGTCCGTGGTGGTCCACAGCGGCGGCAGGGACCCGCGGAGGAAGCCGCCGTAGCGGGCGGTCGCGATCCGGGAGTCCAGGATCGCCACGACGCCCCGGTCCCCGCCCGCGCGGATGAGCCGCCCGGCCCCCTGGGCGAGCCGCACGGCCGCGTGCGTCGCGGACACGGACATGAACCCGTTGCCGCCGGCCCGTTCCGCGGCGCGGCTGCGGGCGCTCGCCAGCGGGTCGTCCGGGCGCGGGAAGGGGATCCGGTCGATCATCACGAGCCGGCACGAGGCCCCCGGGACGTCGACGCCCTGCCACAGGCTCATCGTGCCGAACAGGCTCGTGGCCGGGTCGTCGGTGAACTCCTGGACGAGTCCCGCGAGCGAGGACTCCCCCTGGCACAGGATCGGCAGGTCGGTGCGCCCGCGCAGCGCCTCGGCCGCCTCCTCCGCCGCCCGGCGGGAGGAGAAGAGCCCGAGGGCCCCGCCCCTGGAGGCCTCCAGCAGGGCCAGCATCTCGTCCAGCTGGGCCTCCGTGAGCCGGCGGCCGGGCTTCTCCAGGTGCTTGGCGAGGTAGAGGATGCCCTGCTTCGGGTAGTCGAACGGGCTGCCGACGTCCACGCCCTCCCAGCGCGGGGCGCCCTCGCCCCGCAGGCCGAGGGCGCCGGCGGCGGAGTCGAAGGACGAGCCGACGGACAGGGTGGCGGAGGTGAGGACCACGGTGCGCCCGTCGAAGAGCCCCTCCCGCAGGGTGCCGGCCACGCTGAGCGGGGCCACGTGCAGGGTCGCCGGGTCGGTGTCCTCCGCGGGCACGTAGCCGCGGCCCGGCTCCCAGCCGCCCTGGCGCGAGATCCACAGCACCTCGCGGTGCTCCTCGGCGGCGAGGATCCGCTCGGCCAGGTCGAGGACGTCGCTCACCCGGGAGCGGGCCATCTGCCGGCCGGCGTCCCCGTCCTTCTCCCCGGGACCGGCCTTGGACTCGGTCATCACGGTGCGGGCGGCGTCCCGGATCTGGGCCACGGCCGCCGCCTGGGCGTCCCCGAGGCCGCGGTGCAGCAGCTCGGCGGGAGCGCCCATCAGGGCGGCCTCGAGGTTGGCGGCCCCGGCGGTGAGCGAGTCGGGGCTCGCGGAGGTGTGCTTGCGCGCGGACGCGGCGGCCGAGCGGACCATCGCCGCGGAGAGCTGTCCGGTGACGGCGCCCGTCACCCGGTCCTGGAGCTCGTGGGCCTCGTCGATGACCACGACGTCGTGCTCGGGCAGCACCGTGATGCCCTCGAACGCGTTGATCGCGAGCAGGGCGTGGTTGGTGATGACGATGTCGGCCTCACCGGCCCGCTGCTTGGCGAGCTCCGCGAAGCAGTCCTCGACCAGGGGACAGCTGCGGCCCAGGCACTCCTTCGCCGTGACCGACACCTGGCGCCAGGCGCGGTCGCTGACCCCGGGGAGCACCTCGTCCCGGTCGCCGGTCCCGGTCTCGCGGGCCCACTCGCGCAGGCGCTGGACCTCCTGGCCGAGCCGCCCGGGGTTCTCGGCGGCCTCGGGCTGCGGCGGGCCGGGGTGCGGGGCGGCGTCGGGCAGCGCGAAGAGCGCGCCGGGCTCGTCGTCGGACGGGTAGCCGCCCTCGATCTTGTGCAGGCACGCGTAGTTGCTGCGGCCCTTGAGCAGGGCCACGTCCACGTCCCGCTCGAGCTCGCCCTCGAGGGCGGCCAGCAGGCGCGGCACGTCCCGGCCGACGATCTGCGACTGCAGCGCGAGCGTCGCGGTGGCCACGACCACCGGCTTGTCCGCGCGCTGGGCGTGCTCCACGAGCGGGGCCAGGTACGCGAGGGACTTGCCGGTGCCGGTCCCCGCCTGGACCAGCAGGTGCCGGCCCCGGTCCAGGGCCTCGGCCACCTTGGCGGTCATCAGCCGCTGCCCGTCCCGGACCTGCCCGCCCATCGCGGTCACGGCGGTGTCCAGCAGGGCCAGGGAGTCCTTGGCCCCGGGCAGGGTCTCCGGGCGCACGCCCGAGACGTCGTGCCCGGACTCGTCCACGAATGCGGCGGCCACGCGCTCAGGCGCTCTCGGCGCCGAAGCCGGGAGCGCGCTCGGGGGCGAACTCCGCGAGCTCGGCCGCGAGGTCCTCGCGGACCTTCACGAGCAGGTGGGTGCCCTCGGGCAGGTGCTCGGTGCGCAGGATCTCCGCGTCCCAGTCGTGCAGCCGGCTGACCACGTCCCCGCGCTGGTAGGGCACGAGCAGGTCCAGCACCGTCTCGGGCCGCGGGATGGACTCGCTGATCCGCTGCCGGAGCTCCTCGATGCCCTCCCCGGTGCGGGCCGAGACCACCACCACGTTGCGCTCGCGCTGCTTGATCCGCTCGACCACGAACGGGTCGGCGGCATCCACCTTGTTCAGGGCGATGATCTCGGGGATGTTCTGCGCGTCGATGTCCGTGAAGACCTGGCGCACCGCGCGAATCTGGCCCTCGGGGTCCGGGTGGGAGGCGTCCACCACGTGCAGGATGAGGTCGGAGTCGGCGACCTCCTCCAGGGTGGAGCGGAACGCCTCGACGAGCTGCGTGGGCAGCGAGCGGACGAAGCCGACCGTGTCCGAGAGCGTGTAGCCGATGCCGTCCGGTGTCTGCGCGCGGCGGACCGTGGGGTCCAGGGTGGCGAACAGGGCGTTCTCCACGAGCACGCCCGCGTCCGTGAGCCGGTTCAGCAGCGAGGACTTGCCCGCGTTGGTGTAGCCGGCGATCGCCACCGAGGGCACGGAGTGGCGGCGGCGGTTGAGCCGCTTGGTCTCGCGGGCCGGCTTCATCGCGGCGATCTCGCGCCGCAGCTTGGCCATGCGGGTGCGGATGCGCCGGCGGTCCAGCTCGATCTTGGTCTCACCGGGGCCGCGGGAGCCGATGCCCTCACCGGCGGCGGCGCGACCGCCGGCCTGGCGGGACAGGGACTCGCCCCAGCCGCGCAGGCGCGGGAGCAGGTACTCGAGCTGGGCGAGCTCGACCTGGGCCTTGCCCTCCTTGGACTTGGCGTGCTGGGCGAAGATGTCGAGGATCAGACCCGTGCGGTCGATGACCTTGACCTTCACGACGTCCTCCAGCCCGCGCCGCTGGGAGGGGGCGAGCTCGGAGTCGACGACGACGGTGTCCGCGCCGGTCGCGGCGACGATGTCCCGCAGCTCCTTGGCCTTGCCCGAGCCCAGGTACGTGGCCGGGTCCGGCTTGAGCCGGCGCTGGACGATGCCGTCCAGCACCTCGGAGCCCGCGGTCTCGGCGAGCGCGGCCAGTTCGCGCAGGGAGTTCTCGGCCTCCGCGAGCGTGCCCTCCGTCCACAGTCCGGCCAGCACCACGCGCTCCAGGCGCAGCTGGCGGTACTCGAGCTCGGTGACGTCCTCGAGCTCGGTGGACAGGCCCGCGACGCGGCGCAGGGCGCGGCGCTCCTCGAGGTCCTGCTGGTCGCCGTCGTGGACGGTGTGCCCGTCCTCGGCGTCGGCCAGCTCCCGGGCCCGGCCGGAGAACCGGCCCGGCGCGGTGGAGTCGTCCTCGGGGGCGGTGTCCTGCCCGGCGGCCTGCTCCCGGGCACGGGCCCGGGACAGCACGCGCTCGACGACGTCCTCCAGGTCCTGCCGGCTCAGGCCGTTCTCGGGCTCCGCGGCGTCGCGGGGCTCGGCAGGGGTTTCACGGGGGTGGGTCATGGTTCCTTTCGGACGGGATGCTGATCAGTACATTCTAGTGGCGGTGCCGGACATCCCGGCGTCGGAGCCGGGCGTCCCGGCGGGGTCCGCGCCGGTTCCCGGTGCGTGCGGGGCGGGCGCTGTCGGTAGCATGGGGCGCTATGGCACCGCCTCCCGACTCCCCCGATCCCGTGGCCGGCCCGGCGACCCCCAACCCGGGGACCGAGCACTACTTCTCCGAGGACCCCTCGGTCCCCGAGGTGCGGCGGTCCGTGGCCGTGCGGCTGCGGGGGCGGGAGGTCTCGCTGCAGACCTCCAACGGGGTGTTCAGTCCGCGGGGTCTCGACAAGGGAACGTCCGTGCTGCTGGAAAATGTTCCCGACCCCGCCGGGGCGGAGCTCCTGGACATCGGTTGCGGGTGGGGCCCGATCGCGCTGAGCCTGGCCGGGGCCGCCCCGGGGGCCCGGGTCACGGCCGTGGACGTCAACGAGCGCTCGCTCGGGCTCACCCGGGACAACGCGGCGGCCCTGGGCCTGACCGGCGTGGAGGCGCTGCTGCCGGAGCAGGTGCCCGCGGAGCGGCGCTTCGACACCATCTGGTCCAATCCGCCCATCCGGATCGGCAAGCAGCAGCTGCACGAGCTGCTGCTCCAGTGGCTGCCGCGGCTGGCCGAGGGCGGCACGGCGTGGCTGGTGGTGCAGAAGAACCTCGGGGCGGACTCGCTGCAGAAGTGGCTCGGCACCGCGCTGGGCGCCGCCTTCCGGGTCTCCCGGCACACGACCGACAAGGGGTTCCGGGTCCTGCTCGTCGAACGGCGGGACTGAGCGACCGGCACCGGGCCGGGTCCCACCCCACGAACCGCAGGCCTCAGGCCTCAGGCCTCAGGCCTCAGACGAAGGTGCCGTCGGCCACCAGCACGGCCGGTCCGGCCAGCACCACGTGCTCGGCGCCGTCGGGCGCGGGGACGAACGTCACGGAGACGATCCCGCCGGGCACCTGCACGAGCCACTGGTCGGGGGCCGTGGCGCCGCCCCAGAAGCGGGTCGCGGCCGCCGCGGCGCACGCGCCCGTCCCGCAGGACTGGGTCTCGCCCACGCCGCGCTCGTGCACGCGCATCCGCACCCGGCCCACGCCGTCGTCGTCGCCGTCGGCGGGGACCACGAACTCGACGTTGGTCCCGTCCACGGGCTCCGGGCGCACGACGGGAGCAGTGTGCAGCCCGAGCTGGTCGAGCTTCTCCCCCTCCGCGAGCGCCACGACGGTGTGCGGGTTGCCCATGCCGATCGACAGCGCGGGGCGGGGCACCTTCAGCCCCTCGGCGGTCACGACGGCGTCCGAGCCGCGGGACCGGGCCGCGTCCCCGTCGAGGAAGGTCCACGGCCCCATGTCCACGGCGTAGCCGGAGTCGGTGCGGGCCACGGTCTTCACCCCGGCGCGGGTGCCGATGCGCAGCACGTCCCCCTCGGGGACCGCGGCGAGACCCCGCTGGAGCAGGTAGTGGACGAAGACCCGCACCCCGTTGCCGCACATCTCGGCGACGGAGCCGTCGTTGTTGCGGTAGTCCATGAACCACTCGGCGTCCGGCGCCGCCTCGAGGACGGCCCGCCCCTCGGGGATCGCCTCGGAGCGCACGGCGCGGATCAGCCCGTCCCCCCCGATGCCGCGGTGGCGGTCGCACACCAGGGTCACCAGCTCGGCGTCCAGGGCCAGCTCCGCGTGCGGGTCGGTCAGCAGCACGAAGTCGTTGCCCGTGCCGTGGCCCTTGGCGAAGGCGCGGCCCCGGAGCTCCCCCCAGGGGCCGGCGTCGGCGCCGGGGGCGGTGTCCGGGGCGGGGCGGGTGTCCTCGTGCTGGGCGGTGGGGCTCTGGGCGGAAGTCACCCGGCCATGATACGCGGACCCGGCCGCCGGTCCGCGGCCGGGTCCGCGGTTCAGCCCCCGGCCGCGACCCGTTCGACGACGTCCGCGGCGCGCTCCGCGAGGCCGGGCGCGGACGGGTCCAGCCAGTGCACCCGGGGGTCCGCACGGAACCAGGTCCGCTGGCGGCGGGCGAAGCGGCGGGTGGCCACCACGGTGGCCTCGACCGCCTCCGCCACGGTGGCGCGGCCGTCCACCACGTCCAGGAACTGGCCGTAGCCCAGGGCACGGGAGGCCGTGCGCCCCTCGCGCAGCCCGCGGGCCGCCAGGGCGCGCACCTCGGTCTCCAGGCCGGCCTCGACCATGGCCCCGACCCGGCGGGCGAGCCGGTCGTGCAGCGCGGCACGCTCGAGGTCCAGGCCGATCTGCACCGTGGGCTCCACGTGCTCGCGGCGGGGCATGAAGGACGTGAACGGGCGGCCGGTGAGCTCCCACACCTCCAGGGCGCGCACCAGCCGCCGCTCGTCCTGCAGCCGGGCGGCGGACGCCGGATCCACCTGGCGCAGCCGCTCCCGCAGGGCGCCGGGGCCCCGCGCCGCGAGCTCGTCCTCGATCCGGGCCCGCACCGCGGGGTCGGTGCCGGGCAGCTCGAGCACGTCCAGGGCCGCGCGCACGTAGAGTCCCGAGCCGCCCACCAGGACGGGGACCCGGCCGCGGACGCGGATTTCTGCGAATCGGGTCCGGGCGGCGCGCTGGAAGTCCGCGACCGAGGCCTCCTCGGTGACGTCGAGGACGTCGAGGAGGTGGTGGGGCACACCGCGCCGCTCCTCCGCGGTCGCCTTGGCGGTGCCGATGTCCATCCCGCGGTAGAACTGCATGGAGTCGGCGTTGACGACCTCCCCGCCCAGCCGCAGGGCGAGCTCGACGCCCAGGGCGGTCTTGCCGGTGCCCGTGGGCCCGACGACGGCGACGACCGGCAGCTCCGAGCGGGTCACCGGACGGGGAGGCCCGGCATGCCCAGGCTCACGGGCCCGGGGCCGGCGGCGCCCGGGGCGGCGGGGACCCCGCAGGACTCGGCCTGGCGGCGGTCCCAGGCGTCCCCGGCCCGCGAGCGCCGCAGCGCGTAGTCCTGCGGGGACCGGGGGTCGGCGACGAGGTGGTAGGCGGCGGCGCCGGTGACGACGACCGTCACGAAGTCGCCGGGCCGCGGGACCTCGGCGCCCTCCGGGACGGAGAAGTGGACGAGCCGCTGGTCCCGCGCGCGGCCCGAGAGCCGGTGGGTCTGCTCGGACTTCTTGCCGGCCTCCGCGGTGACGAGCAGCTCGACCTGCCGGCCGACCACCGCCCGGTTCTCCTCCGCGGCGATCCGGTCCTGCAGCGCCACGAGCCGCTCGAAGCGCTCCTGCACCACGGCCTTCGGCACCTGGTCCGCCATCTCCCCCGCGGGGGTGCCGGGCCGGACGGAGTACTGGAACGTGTACGCCGAGGAGAAGCGGGAGGCCGCCACGACGTCGAGGGTGGCCTGGAAGTCCTCCTCGGTCTCCCCCGGGAAGCCCACGATGATGTCCGTGGTGATCGCGGCCTCGGGGATGCGCTCGCGGACCGTGTCCAGGATCCCGAGGAACCGCTTCGAGCGGTAGGAGCGGCGCATCTCCTTGAGGATCCGGTCGGAGCCGGACTGCAGGGGCATGTGCAGCTGCGGCATGACGTTGGGGGTCTCCGCCATGGCGTCGATGACGTCGTCGGTGAAGGCGGCCGGGTGCGGGCTGGTGAAGCGCACGCGCTCCAGGCCCTCGATCTGCCCGCACGCCCGCAGCAGCTTGGCGAACGCCCCGCGGTCCCCGAACTCCACGCCGTAGGAGTTCACGTTCTGCCCCAGGAGCGTGACTTCGACCGCCCCGTCGTCCACGAGGGCCTGCACCTCGGCGAGGACCTCCCCGGGCCGCCGGTCCTTCTCCTTGCCGCGCAGGGACGGGACGATGCAGAACGTGCAGGTGTTGTTGCAGCCCACGGAGATCGAGACCCACCCCGAGTAGGCGCTGTCCCGCTTGGTGGGCAGCGTCGAGGGGAACACCTCGAGGGCGTCGAGGATCTCCAGCTGCGCCTCGGCGTTGTGCCGCGAGCGCTCCAGCAGGGCGGGCAGCGAGCCGATGTTGTGGGTGCCGAAGACGACGTCCACCCACGGCGCCCGCTCGAGGATGGTGTCCTGGTCCTTCTGCGCGAGGCAGCCGCCGACGGCGATCTGCAGGTCCTTGTTGCGCTTCTTGGCGGGCACGAGCTGGCCGAGGTTGCCGTAGAGCTTGTTGTCGGCGTTCTCGCGCACGGCGCACGTGTTGAACACCACGAGGTCCGGCTCGCCGCCGGCGGCGGGGACGTAGCCGGCGGCCTCGAGCAGACCCGTGATCCGCTCGGAGTCGTGGACGTTCATCTGGCACCCGAACGTGCGCACCTCGTAGGAGCGCGGGGCGGGCGCGCCGGAGGACGCGGTCGGGTCCGGGGAAAGGGCTGCGGGGGTCGACATCACCGGACAATTGTACGGGGCGGTCCCGGTCACGGGGTCTCCGGGTGTTCCTCACCCATCTCGTCGTCCTGGACCGCGGCACCGGAGCGCGCCTCGAGCTCCTCCTTCACCACGGCGAAGGCCAGCCCGGGCGGGTAGCCCTTGCGCCCGAGCATCCCGACCAGCCGCCGCACGGCCCTGTCCCGCTCGGCGCGGTCGGTGAGCTCGGCCCCGGCGGGGAGCTTGCGGCGCACCAGCTCGGCGGCGTCCGCCCGCTCGTCCTCGTCGGTGCGCTGCTCGAGCGCCGACTCGGCGATCTCCCCCGTGACGCCGCGGGTGGCCAGCTCCCGCCGGATCGCGGACCGGGAGAGCTTGCGGGAGCCGGCCCGGGAGCGGACGTAGAGCTCCGCGAACTGGGCGTCGTCGACGAGGTCGACCTCCTCGAACCGGTCCAGCACCTCCCGGGCAACGTCCTCGGGGACGTTGCGGTCGGCGAGCTTGTCCTCGAGCTGCTTGCGGCTCTTCGCCGAGGCGGTGAGCTGGCGCAGGACGATCGCCCGGGCCACCTCCCGGGCGTCCGGCTCGGGGTCCTGGGCCGGGGACGACGACGCCGCCGGGCCCTCCGGCCCGCGGTGGCGGGCGGAGGACCGGCGGCGCCGGCGGTCGTACGGGCTCTCGGTCACGGACCCGCTCAGAAGGCCGGGCCGGCGACCTCGGTGGGCAGCCCGGTCACGGGCTGCTCCTCCGCGGTCTCCTCGGCGGTCTCCGGCTCCTCGACGACCCCGAGCTTCACCAGGATCCGGCGCTCGATCTCCTCGGCCAGCTCCGGGTTGTCCTTGAGGAACCGGCGCGAGTTCTCCTTGCCCTGCCCCAGCTGGTCGCCCTCGTAGGTGAACCACGCCCCGGACTTCTTGACGATGCCGTGCTCCACGCCCATGTCGATGAGCCCGCCCTCGGTGGAGATGCCCTCCCCGTAGAGGATGTCGAACTCGGCCTGCTTGAAGGGCGGCGCCATCTTGTTCTTGACAATCTTGGCGCGGGTCCGGTTGCCCACCGGGTTGGCCCCGTCCTTGAGGGTCTCGATGCGGCGCACGTCCACGCGGACCGAGGCGTAGAACTTCAGCGCCTTGCCACCGGTGGTGGTCTCGGGGCTGCCGAAGAACACCCCGATCTTCTCGCGCAGCTGGTTGATGAAGATCGCGGTGGTGTTCGAGTGGGAGAGCCGGCCGGTGATCTTGCGCAGCGCCTGGCTCATCAGGCGGGCCTGCAGACCCACGTGGCTGTCGCCCATCTCGCCCTCGATCTCGGCCTTGGGCACCAGGGCCGCCACCGAGTCGATGACGATGATGTCGATGGATCCGGAGCCGACGAGCATGTCCATGATCTCCAGGGCCTGCTCACCGGTGTCCGGCTGCGAGACCAGCAGGCTGTCGGTGTCCACGCCGAGCTTCTCGGCGTAGGAGGGGTCGAGGGCGTGCTCCGCGTCGATGAAGGCGGCGATCCCGCCGGCCTTCTGGACGTTGGCGACCGCGTGCAGGGCCACGGTCGTCTTGCCGGAGGACTCCGGGCCGTAGATCTCCACGACGCGCCCGCGCGGGAACCCGCCGATGCCCAGCGCGACGTCCATCGCGATGGACCCGGTGGGGATGGTCTCGATCTTGGTCGCCGGACGGTCGCCCAGGCGCATGACCGAGCCCTTGCCGTAGTTCTTGTCGATCTGCGCGAGAACGGTCTCGAGAGCCTTCTCGCGGTCGCTGCCGAACTGCTGGTCGGCGCTCTGCTTGTTGCTGCCCTTGGCTGCCATGGTCCACCTCGTGTTCGGGGGGTTCCGCCGGTGCGGCCGGAACCGTTGCTGCTGGTCTTTTCGTGTTCCACGGTATCGCCGTGGTCGGACACCGTAAGGCTTCGCGCGGGGCCTGGGGAGGAGCGGGAACCACTGTCCCGGGACGGACCGGGCTGTGCAGTCCGCGACCCGCTGCTTCGAATATACCTTCGAAGCAGTCGCGGGTCCACGGGCGCGCCGGGAGCCCGGCGGGTGTCAGTCCCGGGGCGGGCGGTCCACGCCCCACCAGCGGGACTCGGGGACGTCCTGGGCCCGGCAGAGGGCGAACCACACGGTCCGCGGGTCGACGCCGGCCTCGATGGCCTCGGCGGCCGTGCGGTGCTCGAGCTCCCCGAGCACCAGGTCCCGGGCCAGGACCCTGCTGTAGCCCGCGCCGAACTCGTCGGCCATGAGCTGCCAGAAGCTGCTCAGCCTCATCCGCGTCCTCCTTCGTCGTGCTGCCGGCCGGGGGTCGTGCCCGTCCATCCTGCCATCCGGGCGGCGGGGCCGGCACAGGCCGGAGGGCCCGGCGGTCCTGGGACCGACGAGCCCTCCGGGACGTCGTGGGCGGGCGGCGGGCCGCCCGGGCGGATCAGCGGGCGCCGGCCGCGGCGGCCTCGCCGCCGTTGACCCGGCCGAACTCCCGCGAGTACTGCTCGGTGAGGTCGCTGGGCACGGTGTCCGGGACCAGGAGGCCCTCGGCGTAGGCCAGCCGGTCCGCGACCTCGCGCAGCATCTGGGACATCGGGATGTCGAGCGCGGCGCAGATCGACGCGAGCAGCTCGGAGGAGGCCTCCTTCTGTCCGCGCTCCACCTCGCTGAGGTAGCCGAGGGAGACGCGGGCGCTGTGCGAGACCTCTCGGAGGGTGCGTCCCTGGCGCTGGCGGACGCTGCGCAGGACCTCACCGATCTCCTGGCGGAGTACACCCATCTTCATGTCCTTCGTCTCGGTGCTGTCGTCCTCGTCGAGGCCCACGTCCTTCCAACGGACGACGCCATTGACGGACACGGGTTGCTTGGTCATGTGAATCGCTCGTCTCCTCGTGTGTGCGGCAGCTTCACCGCCTGCTGCGGGCGGTGCCTCGGCGCCGGCCGGTCGACATCTTGACTTCGATCGGCTCAACTCGAGCCTGCGATCATTGCTAACCCCGCTGACGGTTCCATTCTTCCCCGCAGGAGGCGGTTTTTCACTGTGAGTTGGCTGGGAGCACCAGGGCCGCCGTGAGCCGCTCGAGGGCGGCGCGCACGGCGGCCGCCCGGATCTCCGCCCGGCCCCCCGCCGCGGCCAGCTCGTGGACGGTGGACCCGCCCGGTCCCGCGACGCCCAGGTAGACCGTGCCCACCGGCTTGCCGTCGTGCGGCTCGGGGCCGGCGGCGCCCGTGGTGGAGACGGCCCAGTCCGTGCCGAGGCGGCGGCGGGCGCCCTCCGCCATGGCGACCGCGACCTCGGGGTCGACGGAGCCCCGCTCGGCGAGCAGCCGGGCCGGCACGCCGAGGACCTCGGTCTTGACCCGGTTGGAGTAGGAGACGACCGCGCCCTCGAAGCAGGCCGAGGCCCCGGGGACGTCGACGACGGCGGCGGCCAGCGCTCCCCCGGTGAGGGACTCCGCGGTCGCGACCGTCAGCGCCCGGCGGACGGCCTCCTCGACGAGCGCCCGGGCGGCCGGCTGCGGCTCCGTCACGCCGCGTTCCGCCCGGCCAGCGCCCGGCGGCGCAGCTGGACCGCCTTGACCACGTAGTCCACGCCGGTCACGACCGTGACCACGAGGGCCGCCCCCATCGCGATCCAGCCCAGCCACGGCCACCACGCGCCCACCAGGGGCACCAGCGGGAGCAGCAGGAGCAGGAGCGCCACGGTCTGCAGGACGGTCTTGAGCTTGCCGCCCTTCGAGGCGGCCATGACGCCGTAGCGGATGACGACGAAGCGCAGGAGCGTGATCCCCCACTCGCGGACGAGGATCACCACGGTCACCCACCACCACAGCTCGCCGAGCATCGAGAGCACCACGAACGCGGCGCCGGTCAGCAGCTTGTCGGCGATGGGGTCGGCGATCTTGCCGAAGCTGGTGATCAGCCCGCGGGCCCGGGCGATGTCGCCGTCGAGCTTGTCCGTGTACATGGCGACCGCGAAGACCGCCAGGGCGGCCCACCGCATGCCCAGGGAGTCCTCCCCCTGGGTGCCTCCCACCCACAGGAACCACACGAAGAAGGGCACCAGCACGATGCGCAGGGCGGTCAGCGCGTTCGGCAGGTTGAGGTTGGACGCCGGGTCCGCGGGGCTCATCTGGTGCTCGCTTCCTGGTGGGTGGGACGGGGTCGGCTCAGCGGCCGGTCAGCTGCCAGGCGTCCTCGGACTCCTCGGGGTCCTCGGCGCCGTCGCCGTGGTCGGTCGCGGTCCGGGCCAGCGAGGCCTCGACCGGGTCCTCGCCGTAGTCGACCGACCCGCCGGCGCCGGCCTGCGGCGCGGGCGGCTCCTCGCCCCGGAGCACGGCGAGGGTCGCGGCGAGGTCGTCGGGCTTGACGAGCACGTCCCGCGCCTTGGACCCCTCGGAGGGCCCGACGACGCCGCGGGACTCCAGCAGGTCCATGAGCCGGCCGGCCTTGGCGAAGCCGACGCGCAGCTTGCGCTGGAGCATGGAGGTGGACCCGAACTGCGTGGTCACCACGAGCTCGGTGGCCTGCAGGAGGACGTCGAGGTCGTCCCCGATGTCCTCGTCGATGGTCTTCTTGGGGGCCTCCTGCACCACGTCCTGGCGGTAGTGCGCCTTCATCTGGCCCTTGACGTGGTCGACGACCTCGTGGATCTCCGACTCGGTGACCCACGCGCCCTGCACGCGCATCGGCTTGGAGGCGCCCATGGGCAGGAACAGGGCGTCGCCCTGGCCGATGAGCTTCTCGGCGCCCGGCTGGTCCAGGACCACGCGGGAGTCGGTGACCGAGGACGTCGCGAACGCCATCCGGGAGGGCACGTTGGCCTTGATCAGACCGGTGACCACGTCCACGGAGGGCCGCTGGGTGGCGAGCACCAGGTGGATGCCGGCGGCACGGGCGAGCTGGGTGATCCGCACGATCGCGTCCTCGACGTCGCGCGGGGCGACCATCATCAGGTCCGCGAGCTCGTCGACGATCACGAGGAGGTACGGGTACGGCCGGATCACGCGCTTCGAGCCGGGCTCGGGCTGGACCTTGCCGTTGCGCACGGCCTTGTTGAAGTCGTCGACGTGCTTGTACCCGTAGTGCGAGAGGTCGTCGTAGCGGGCGTCCATCTCCCGCACGACCCACTGCAGCGCCTCGGCGGCCTTCTTGGGGTTCGTGATGATGGGGGTGATCAGGTGGGGCACGCCCTCGTAGGCGGTCAGCTCGACCCGCTTCGGGTCGACCATGACCATCCGCACCTCGTCCGGGGTGGCGCGCATCAGGAGCGAGACGATCATCGAGTTCACGAAGCTCGACTTGCCCGCGCCGGTGGCGCCGGCGACGAGCAGGTGCGGCATCTTCGCGAGGTTGGCCACCACGTAGCCGCCCTCGACGTCCTTGCCCACGCCCATGACCATGGGGTGCTCCGTCTTGCGGGCGTTGTGCGAGCGCAGGACGTCGCCCAGGGACACGGTCTCGCGGTCGGTGTTCGGGATCTCGATGCCGATCGCGGACCGGCCGGGGATCGGCGAGAGGATGCGCACGTCCGCGGAGGCCACGGCGTAGGCGATGTTCTTGGACAGCGCCGTGACGCGCTCGACCTTGGTGCCGGAGCCCAGCTCGATCTCGTACCGGGTGACGGTGGGCCCGCGGGAGAAGCCGGTGACCACGGCGTCCACGCTGAACTGCTCCAGCACGCTCGTCAGGGAGGCGACCACGGCGTCGTTGGCCTCGGAGCGCTCCTTGGGCGGCGGTCCCTGCACGAGCGCGCCGGCCGCGGGCAGGGAGTAGGCGATGTCGCCCTCGAGCTTGAGCTGCTCCGCGCGGGCGGGGATGGGCGACTCGGGGGTGTGGGTGCGGGCGGTGACGGACGTGGAGCCGGTGGGCTCGGCGGCCACGTCCTCCAGCGCCGGGGAGCCGGAGCCCGCGGCGGTGTCCGCGGCCGGCTCGAGGCCCTGCTCCCGGCGCAGCCGGCGGGCGGCGAGCTGCTCCTGGGTGGGCCGCTTCTGCCCCGGCCGGGGGACGTCGCCCCCCTGCTCCGCGGCGGCGGCCGGCTCGGCGGATCCCGCCGCCCCCGCCGTTCCTGCCGTTCCCGCCGCGGCGGCCCGCTGCCGGGCGGCGCGCGCGGAGTCGACGTCGAAGACGCGGGTGGGCGCCTGGCCGTCGGCGGCCTCCTCGGCGACGACGGCGCGCTCGAAGGCCTCGTCCCCGCGGTAGCCGTCGAGGGCGCGGCGCTCGGCCTCGGCCGCCTTGCGCTCGCGGCGCTTCTCGCGGCGGGTCTTGGCCGCCTCGGCGCGCGCGGCGTGCTCGTCCAGGTAGGAGCGGTCGTGCCGGGCGGCGGACACGTCGGTCGCGGAGACGGGCCCGTCCTGGCCCATGAGCCGCCAGTAGCCCTGCCGCAGTCGCGGCAGGATGAGGTTGACGGGCGTCGCGGTGACCACGAGCACGGACAGGAACAGGGCCGCGACGAAGATCGCGCCGGCGCCGACCGGGGTGATGAGGGCGCTCAGCGGGTCGGCGGCGAGGAATCCCACGTAGCCGCCGGCGCTCCGGAGCGCCTCCTGGCCCTGGCTCGGGGACGGCTGCCCCAGGAGCACGTGCGCGAGGCCGGAGCCGGCGACGACGGCGGCGCCCAGCCCGATCGCGATGCGGTTGTTGGCCGAGGTGTCCTCGGGGTGGCGGAAGCGGCGCAGGGCGAAGCCCACGAGGGGCAGCGGCAGCACCAGGGCCGTCCAGCCGAAGGTCCCCGCGAGGACCTCGTGCACCGCCACGGCGGGGACCGCCAGCCACGGCGCGGACGCGCCGGGCAGGTTCCACCACTCGACGGCCGCGGCGAGCAGGCCCAGCAGCAGCAGGAAGAGGGCGCCGCCGTCGCGCAGCGACTCCGCGGGCACGTCCGTGCGCAGGGTGCCCATGCGGCGCACGGCGCCGCCGACCACGTGGGCGAGGGCCGTCCAGACGCCTCCGACGGCGCGGGCGCACCAGGCCAGGGCGGCGCCCGTGCCGTGCAGCACCCGCGGGGAGCTCGCGGCGGGCGCCGCGGAGCCCCGTCCGGCGGTCGACGGACGGCGGGTGGAGGTGGACCGGCTGGATCCCGACGACCGCGCAGAAGACGTGCTGTTCTTGCCACGCGACGTCGAGGCGCCCTTGCGGGCGGGGGAAGTACGAGTCGCCATGCTCCCAGGGTAGACCACGGCCTCCCCCCGTCAGCGGTGCCGCACGGGGGGAGGGACCGGGGGCTCAGGCCTCGATGACGACCGGGACGATCATGGGCTTGCGGCGCAGCCGGCGGCTGACCCAGGAGCCGATGGTGCGGCGCACCACCTGCTGGAGCTGCTGGGTGGTGTGGTTCTTGCCCGAGTGGTTGATGGCGTCCTCGAGCGCGGCGGTGATCCTCGGCTTGATCTCGTCGAACACCCTGTCGTCCTCGGCCACGCCGCGGGCGTGCACGTCCGGGCCGGTGACGACCTTGCCGGTGTCCCGGTTGACCACGGTGATGACGGAGATGAAGCCCTCCTCGGCCAGCACGAGCCGGTCCTTGAGGTCGGCGTCGGTGATCGTGCCCACGGAGGAGCCGTCCACGTAGACGTAGCCGCACTCGACCTGGCCGGTGATCCGCGCCTCGCCGTCGGCCATGTCCACCACGGTGCCGCCCTCGGCCAGGAGCACGTGGTCGGTGGGCACGCCGGTCTCCTCGGCGAGCTTGCCGTTGGCGATGAGGTGGCGGACCTCGCCGTGCACCGGCATGACGTAGCCGGGCTCCACGATGTTGTAGCAGTACAGCAGCTCGCCCGCGGCGGCGTGCCCGGAGACGTGCACCCTGGCGGTGCCCTTGTGGACCACGGTGGCGCCCAGCCGCATGAGCCCGTTGATGATCCGGAAGACCGAGTTCTCGTTGCCGGGGATGAGGGAGGACGCGAGGATCACGGTGTCGCCCTCGGTGAGCTGGACCTTGTGGTCGCCGTTGGCCATCCGGGACAGCGCGGCCATCGGCTCCCCCTGCGACCCGGTGCACATGATGACCAGCTCCGAGTCCGCGTGCTCGTCGATCCGCTTCTGGTCGATCAGGGTGTTCGGCGGGACCTCCAGGTAGCCCAGCTTCTCGGCGATGGTCATGTTGCGCACCATGGACCGGCCCATGAACGCGACCTTGCGCCCGTGCTCGGCGGCGGCGTCCAGCACCTGCTGCACGCGGTGGACGTGCGACGAGAAGGACGCCACGACCACGCGCTTCGGGGCGCGCCCGATCACGTCCGCGAGGACGGGGCCGATGTGCTTCTCCGTGGGGGTGAACCCGGGGACCTCGGCGTTGGTGGAGTCGGTGAGGAACAGGTCCACGCCCTCCTCCCCCAGCCGGGCGAAGTGGCGCAGGTCGGTGATCCGGCCGTCGAGCGGCAGCTGGTCCATCTTGAAGTCGCCCGTGTGCAGGACGGTGCCGGCCTTCGTGCGCAGGAACACCGCGAGGGCGTCCGGGATCGAGTGGTTGACGGCCACGAACTCGCACTCGAACTCGCCGAGCCGCTCGACCTGCCCCTCCCGCACCGCCATGGTGTAGGGCTTGATCCGGTGCTCCTGGAGCTTCGCCTCGATGAGCGCGAGCGTCAGCCGGGAGCCGATCACGGGGATGTCGGGGCGGCGCTTCAGCAGGTACGGGACGGCGCCGATGTGGTCCTCGTGGCCGTGGGTCAGCACCACGGCCACGACGTCGTCGAGCCGGTCGACGATGTGGTTGAGGTCCGGGAGGATGAGGTCCACGCCCGGCTGGGTCTCCTCAGGGAAGAGCACGCCGCAGTCGACCACGAGCAGCTGCCCGTTGATCTCGAACACCGTCATGTTCCGTCCGACCTCGCCCAGCCCGCCCAGCGGGACGACGCGCAGGACGTCCTTGCCGAGGGCGGGGGGAGCCGCCAGGTCGGTGTGCCACTGGGTCATGGGACCCCTTTCGTCAGTCGATGGTCTCGAGGAGGGTGTCGGCGACGACCGAGCCCCGCAGGTCCGCGCGGATCAGGGCGGCCTCGGCCTCCGTGGGCGGGACGTGCGGGAGCCGCACGGTGTTGTGCGGCAGCCGGCCCTGCCACATGAGGATCGTCTTCGCCGCGACGGCGCCGGGGGCGCGGGTCATCGTGGCGCGGACGACGGGCTCGAGCTCGGCGTTGATCCGCCGGGCCGTGGCGAGGTCCTGGGCACGGACCGCGTCGACGAGCTCGCGGTACCGGGCGGTGGCCACGTGGGTGGTGACGCCGATGAGCCCGGCGGCGCCGATGGCCATCCAGGGCAGGGTCAGGCCGTCGTCGCCCGAGTAGTAGAGCAGGTCGGTCTCGGCCAGCACCCGGGTCGCGGCGACCAGGTCCGCCTTGGCGTCCTTGACGGCCACGATGTTGGGGTGCCCGGCCAGGGAGATGAGGGTCTCGGTCGCGATCGGGATGCCGGCGCGGCCGGGGATGTCGTAGAGCATGATCGGCAGGTCCACGGAGTCCGCGAGGCTGCGGAAGTGGGCCTCGACACCGGCCTGGGAGGGCTTGTTGTAGTAGGGGGTGACGATGAGCAGCCCGTCCATGCCGAGCTTCTCGGCCGCGCGGGAGAGGTAGCGGGAGTGCTCGGTGTCGTTGGAGCCGGTGCCCGCGAGCAGCGGCACGCGGGAGCCGACGGCCTCCTTGACCGCGCGGAACACGGAGAGGTTCTCCTCGTCGGTCATGGTGGAGTACTCCCCCGTGGTGCCGCACACCACGAGGCCGTCGCAGCCGTCGTCGACGAGCTGGACGGCCATGGCCGCGGTGGCGTCCAGGTCCACGGACCCGTCCGCGGCGAAGACGGTGATCATCGCGGTGAGCAGCGTCCCGAACAGGGGCTCGGACCGGGTCGCGGGGAGGTCGGCGGAGGAGGGCGAGGCGTTGGCAGTCATGGGTGCCAGGTTACCGCCTCCGCGGCGGGGGCACCGGCGGGCGGGCGGCGGGGGCTCGCCACCACGGTCAGGCCCGGCCCTCGCCCGGGGGGTCGGGCTCCATGTTGCGGGGGGTGCGCCCGCGGGAGAGGGCCACGGCGTCGCGCATCGCGGAGCGGGCGCGGGTCCGGTCCCCGGCGGCCGCGTAGGCCAGGGAGAGCCGGTACCAGTTGCGCCAGTCGCCCGGGTCCGCCTCGGTCTGCGCCCGGACGGCCCCGAAGCGCTCGTCGGCGGCCTCGCGCACGATGCGCCCGCCGGGGGTGCGCGGGAGGTCGTCGGGCGACAGCCCGCCCTCCTCGTGCAGCGTCCGGCCGAGCTGCTCGGTCCGGACCCCGAACAGGATCTCGCGCACGAGCGCCCACACGCCCACGGCCGGGAGCACCAGCATGGCGACGCCGAAGGCCTTGGCGATCCAGCCGTCCGTGCCCAGCAGCAGCACCGCGCGGTGCAGGCTCAGGCCCAGGTAGACGACGAGCAGCGTCACCATGGCCGCGGCGAGCAGCTTCGCCTTGCTCGTGGACTCCAGGAGCGTGAAGACGCCCGCGAAGACGAGCACGGCGAGGATCCACAGCTTCGAGCCGCCGGGGACGGGCAGCAGCCACAGGGTCAGCAGGGCCGCCGCGAGCAGGCCCCAGATCCAGGCCCGGATGGAGTCCATCGGCGCTACAGCCCCAGGTCGAGGTAGCCCTCGAGCCCGTGCGTGAGCCCGCGGTGGGAGCTCACCTCCCGGACGCCGAGCACCACGCCGGTCATGAAGGAGATTCGGTCGAAGGAGTCGTGCCGGATGGTGAGCTGCTCGCCGACGCCGCCCAGCAGCGTCTCCTGGTGGGCGACGAGCCCGCGCAGGCGCACGGAGTGCACCCGGACGTCCTCCACGAGCGCGCCGCGGGCCCCGCCCGGGTCCTGCTCCGTGGCGTCCGGCGACGGCGCGACCCCCGCGGCCCGCCGTGCCTGCCCGACGAGGGCGGCGGTGCGGGCTGCGGTGCCCGAGGGGGCGTCCACCTTGTCCGGGTGGTGCAGCTCGACGATCTCGACGGACTCGAAGAACCGGGCGGCCTGCGAGGAGAAGCGCATGGCCAGCACCGCGCCGACCGAGAAGTTGGGGGCGACGAGCACGCCCACCCCGGGGTGCTCGGCCAGCAGCGCCTCGAGCCGGTCCAGCCGCTCGGCGTCCCAGCCGGTGGTGCCCACGACGCAGTGCATGCCGTGCTGCACGGCGAAGCGGACGTTGGCCTCCGTGGCGGAGGGGACCGTGAGGTCGACCACGACCTCCGCGCCGGCGGCGACCAGGGCCTGGAGGGAGTCCTCCCGGCCGAGCTCGGCGACGAGCTGGAGGCCCTCGGTGCGGCGCACCGCCTGCACGGCCTCGCTGCCCATCCGCCCGCGCGCGCCGAGCACGGCGACGCGCAGCTCGGCGGGGGCGGACGGCGGGGCGTCGGTGGTCACGGGGGCGGTGCGCTCGGTCATGGCTCCAACTCTAGGTCACGGGACGGGTGGCGCCGCCGCCGGCTCCCGGCGGCGGCGTGCGGTCAGCGGCGGGTGGGCGCCACGATGGTGGTCACGACCGGGCCCTCGGCGAGCCATCCCGCGAGCTCCCGGACCTGCTCCGGGGTCACGGAGCGGACCCGGTCCAGGGACTCGTCGATGTCGAGGAACTCCCCGGACTTCAGCTCCGCGGAGCCCAGCCGGGACATCCGGGACCCGGTGTCCTCGAGGGCGAGCACGGTGCCCCCGCCCAGCTGGCCCACGACCTTGCGCAGCTCGTCCGCCCCGATGCCGTCCCGGGCGAGCGTCTCCAGCTCGCCGGCCATGAGCGCCAGGACCTCGTCGGTGCGCGCGGGCAGGCACCCGGCGTACATCCCGAAGTAGCCGGCGTCCGAGTAGGCGCCCGAGAAGGAGAACGTGCTGTAGGCCAGGCCGCGCTTCTCGCGGATCTCCTGGAACAGGCGGGAGGACATCCCGCCGCCCAGGGCCGCGTTGAGCACGGTCATCGCGAAGCGGCGGTCGTCCCCGGCCACGAGCCCGGGCCGGCCGACGACCACGTTGGTCTGCTCCACGGGCCGCTCCAGGAAGTGCTCGCCCCAGTCCGGCTCCAGGGGCGCGGGGGTGCGCTCGCGCCGCGGGAGGGGGGCCGCCGGGGCGGCCGGGTCCCAGCCCGCGCGCTCGAGGGCCTCGGCGACGAGGGCGACGACGACGTCGTGCTCGAGGCCGCCGGCGGCCGTGACCACGAGGCCCTCGGGCCGGTAGTGGCGGCGGTAGTGCTCGACCACCGCGTCGCGGGGCACCGCGAGGATCTCCTCGGGGGTCCCGCCGATGGGCCGGCCGAGGGGGTGGGCCCCCAGCACCCGCTGGGTGAACTCCTCGAAGGCGACGTCCTCGGGGTCGTCCTTGTCCATCGCGAGCTCCTCGAGGATGACCCCCCGCTCCCGCTCGAGCTCGTCCGGGTCCAGGGCGGCCGACGTCACCATGTCGGTGATGACGTCGATCGACATCGGCAGGTCCTCGGCCAGGACCCGCGCGTAGTAGCACGTGTGCTCCTTGGCCGTGGCGGCGTTGGACTCCCCGCCCACCTCGTCGAACGCCTCCGCGATCTGCAGCGCCGAGCGCCGCTCGGTGCCCTTGAACAGCAGGTGCTCGAGGAAGTGCGTGGAGCCCAGGCGGCCGGGCTGCTCGTCACGGGAGCCCACGCCGACCCAGAAGCCGACCGTCACGGCCCGCTGGGCGGGCATCCGCTCGGTGACCACCCGGGTGCCGCACGGCAGGACCGTGCGACGGACCACGTTGCCGCCGGCGCCCTCGTGGAGGGTGTGGCTGAACCCCGCGGCGGCCGTGGTCAGGGCCGCGGCCGCGGCGGAGGGGGAACTGCGGGGAACCGCCGAGAGGCGGGCGTCCGGGCCGGGGGTGCTCCCCGGGCCGCGGTCGCCCGCCTCCAGCGGCAGATCGACTGCCGTCATCCAGCTGTGCTGCTTTCTGTGCTCGTGCGGTGCTGTGCGCGGGACGGGCCCGGCTCAGGCCTCGGTGGCGTCGTCGTCCTCGGTGGGTACGTTGGGCTCCTCGGCGACCACGGGGGCCAGGGACAGCTTGCCGCGGTCGTCGACCTTCGTGATCTCCACCTGGACCTTCTGGCCCACGCCGAGGACGTCCTCGACGTCGGTGACGCGCTTGCCCTCGTTGAGCTTGCGCAGCTCCGAGATGTGCAGCAGGCCGTCCTTGCCCGGGGTGAGGGAGACGAAGGCGCCGAAGGTCGTGGTCTTGACCACGGTGCCCAGGTAGCGCTCGCCGACCTCCGGGACCTGCGGGTTGGCGATCGCGTTGATCGCCGCGCGGGCCGCCTCGGCCGAGGGGCCGTCGGTGGCGCCGATGTAGACGGTGCCGTCGTCCTCGATCGAGATGTCGGTGCCGGTGTCCTCCTGGATCTGGTTGATCATCTTGCCCTTGGGGCCGATGACCTCGCCGATCTTGGAGACGGGGACGGTCACGGAGATCACGCGCGGGGCGAACTCGCTCATCTCGTCCGGCTGGTCGATGGCCGCGTTCAGCACGCCGAGGATGTGCAGCCGGGCCTCGCGGGCCTGGGTCAGCGCGGCGTCCAGCACCGAGGAGGGGATCCCGTCGAGCTTGGTGTCGAGCTGGATCGCGGTCACGAACTCGGAGGTGCCCGCCACCTTGAAGTCCATGTCGCCCAGCGCGTCCTCGGCGCCCAGGATGTCGGTCAGCGCGGCGTAGCGGGTCTCCCCGTCCACCTCGTCCGAGACCAGGCCCATGGCGATGCCGGCCACCGGCGCGCGCAGGGGCACGCCGGCGTTGAGCAGCGACAGGGTGGAGGCGCAGACGGAGCCCATCGACGTGGAGCCGTTGGAGCCCAGCGCCTCGGAGACCTGCCGGATCGCGTAGGGGAACTCCTCGCGGGAGGGCAGCACCGGGGTGATGGCCCGCTCGGCCAGTGCCCCGTGGCCGATCTCGCGGCGCTTCGGGGAGCCCACGCGGCCGGTCTCGCCGGTGGAGTACGGCGGGAAGTTGTAGTGGTGCACGTAGCGCTTGTGCTTGACGGGGGACAGCGAGTCGATCTGCTGCTCCATCTTGAGCATGTTCAGCGTGGTCACGCCCATGATCTGGGTCTCGCCGCGCTCGAAGATCGCGGAGCCGTGCACGCGGGGCAGGACCTCGACCTCGGCGGTGAGCTGGCGGATGTCCGTCAGGCCGCGGCCGTCGATGCGGACCTGCTCGGTGAGGATGCGCTGGCGCACGGTCTGCTTGGTCAGCGCCTGGTAGGCGCCGTTGACCTCGTCCGTGCGGTCGGCGAAGGGCCCGTCCTCGCCGGCGAGCTCGGCCAGGGTCGCCTGGTGCAGCGCGTCGGTCGCGGTCTCGCGCTCCTGCTTGTCGGCGATCGAGTACACCTCGGCGAGCCGGGTGCCGACGGAGGCCGCGACGGCCTCCTTGACGTCGTCGCCGAAGCCGCCGAAGCGGGGCAGGTCCATGTCGGGCTTGCCGGCGCGGGCCTTGAGGTCGGCCTGGGCGTCGCACAGGGCCTTGATGGCGGGCTTGGCGGCCTCGAGGCCCTGGGCCACGAGCTCCTCGGTGGGGGCCACGGCGCCGTTGTTCTTGATCAGGTTCCAGGAGTTGTCGGTGGCCTCGGCCTCGACCATCATGATCGCGACGTCCTCGGAGCCGTCCTTGCCGGTCACGACGCGGCCGGCCACGGCCATGTCGAACACGGCGTTCTCGAGCTGCGAGTGCTTCGGGAAGGCCACCCACTGGTGCTGGCCGTTCTCGCCGGCCATGAGCGCCACGCGCACGCCGCCCACGGGACCCTGGAAGGGCATCCCGGACAGGGTCGTGGCCATGGACGCGGCGTTGATCGCGACGGTGTTGTAGATCTCGTCCGGGTTCATGGACAGGATCGTGACGACGACCTGCACCTCGTTGCGGATGCCCTTGCCGAAGGCGGGGCGCAGCGGGCGGTCGATGAGCCGGCAGGTGAGGATCGCGTCCGTGGAGGGGCGGCCCTCGCGGCGGAAGAACGAGCCCGGGATGCGCCCGGCCGCGTACATCCGCTCCTCGACGTCGACCGTCAGGGGGAAGAAGTCGAAGCCCTGGCGGGGGGACTTGCCCACCGTGGTGGCGGCGAGCATGGTGGTGTCCTCGTCGATGGAGACGAGGGTGGAGCCGGCGGCCTGCTTGGCGAGGCGGCCGGTCTCGAAGCGCACGACGCGCTTTCCGTAGGAGCCGTTGTCGATGACGGCTTCGGCGTACTGGATCTCGGGACCCTCCAAGGGTCACCTCCGTTTCGTGTCGGCGGGACCGTCCGCGCGTCACCCGGTCTTCGATCGAGATCCACGGAAGGTCCGGGGCCGCGGGGGCCGTCCGGTGTCCGGAGATCACTACCGAGGACCGCGAATGATCGGCGCGGTGGCCCCGTCTGGTGTTCGATGGTGCTGTCTCTGGTGGTGCGGGGTCCGCCCGGCTGCTGTGCCGTGCGGACCCGGTGCTCGGCGGCGTCCTCCCGTTGCCGGGCGGACGCCGCCGGGTGCCGACTAGCGGCGCAGGCCGAGCCGCTCGATAAGCGTGCGGTAGCGCGTGATGTCGGTGTCGCGCAGGTAGGTCAGCATGCGGCGACGGCGACCGACCAGGGCCATCAGGCCGCGGCGGGTGTGGTGGTCGTGCTTGTGCTGCTTCAGGTGCTCCGTCAGATCGGCGATCCGGCGGGTCAGGACCGCGATCTGCACCTCGGGCGAACCGGTGTCGCCCTCGTGGGTGGCGAAGTCCTTGATGATCTCCTGCTTGATGGCGGCGTCGAGTGCCACGTGTAACTCCGTTCGAGTCAGTACCGTGCGGCCCGGACGACGGGCTCGTCGCCGGGTCCCGGGACTCCCCCGGGGGTCCGACAACCACGGACTGCAGTCGGACCGCCGTCCAGTCTAGCGGACCCGGGCGCGCCGCCCCACCCCCGGGCGGCGCGGCGCGCTGCGCTGGGCCTCCCCCGGCCGGTGGGCCAAGATGGGAGGGACACGACGGCGGGGTCCCGGCGCACGGCCCGTCCGGGCCGGCCAGGACCGGGCCGGCAGCACGTGGACGAGCAGGACGAGACGAGCAGGAGCAGCGCGTGAGCAAGGACGAGAAGGACGGGCGGGGCCCGGCGGTCGCCGACCGCACGCACACGATGCGGGACGGCCGGCGCATTCCCGCGATCGGGCTGGGCACCTACCCGATGGACGACGCCGGGGCCGAGGCCGACGTCGCCGAGGCCCTCATGCTGGGCTACCGGATGGTCGACACCGCGGTGAACTACGGCAACGAGACGGGCGTGGGGCGCGCGATCGCGGCGGCCGGCGTGCCGCGCGACGAGCTGTTCCTCACCACCAAGCTGCCGGGCCGGGACCACGGCACGGACTCCGTGCGCCGCTCGCTCGAGGGCTCCCTGCGGCGGCTGGGCACCGACCACGTGGACCTGTACCTCATCCACTGGCCGAACCCGTCGGTCGGCCGGTACGTCGAGACGTGGCGGACGATGCTGGAGCTGCGGCAGGAGGGGCTCGTCCGCTCGGTGGGGGTGTCCAATTTCACGCCCGCCCACATCCGGCGCCTGGTCGAGGAGACCGGCGAGACGCCGGCCGTCAACCAGGTGGAGCTGCACCCGCAGTACCAGCAGGAGCGGCTGCGGGAGTTCCACGCGGAGCACCGCATCATCACCCAGGCCTGGTCCCCGCTGGGCCGCAAGACCGATCTGCTCCAGCACGAGTGGATCGCGCGGATCGCCCGGCGCACCGGCCGCACCCCGGCCCAGGTCGTCCTCCGCTGGCACCTGCAGTCGCACACCGTGCCGATCCCGAAGAGCTCCGACCCCCGGCGCATGGCCGAGAACCTCGACGTCTTCGACTGGGAGCTGGACGAGGAGCAGATGCACCGGCTGCAGATGCTGCACACGGGGATCAGCGGGTCGGGGTTCGACCCGAACGAGCACGAGGAGATGTAGGGGCCCGGCCGGCCGCCGGGGCTCAGGCCTCGGCGGCCAGGATGCCGCGGGTGCGCTCGACGTCGTCGTCCATCTGGGCCACGAGCTTGTCGACGCCCTCGTAGGCGACCATCCCGCGCAACCGGGCGACGAACTCCACGACCACCTCCTGGCCGTAGAGGTCGAAGTCCTCGACCCGCTCCTCGGGGCGGTCGATGACGTGCGCCTCGACCTGCCGGGGCACGTTCTCGAACGTCGGGTTGGACCCCACGGAGATCGCAGTGGGCCAGCGGGTGCCGTGGGCGTCGAGCAGCCACCCGGCGTACACCCCGTCCGCGGGGACGAACCCGGCCGCGTCCGGGGACAGGTTGGCCGTGGGATAGCCGAGCTCCCGCCCGCGGGCGGCCCCGTGCACCACCTCCCCGCGCATCCGGTGGTGGCGCCCGAGCAGCCGGGCGGCCGCGCGCACGTCCCCCGCCTGCAGGCAGGCGCGGATCCACGTGGAGGAGCAGCGCCGCTCCCCCGCCGCGGTCACGGCCGGGGCGTGCTCCGGGTGCTGCTCGTGCAGGGGGTCGAGCAGGTCGTCGACCACGCGGACCTCGAACCCGTGGCGCTGCCCCAGTTCCCGGAGCGTGTCGATGTTGCCCGTGTTGTCCTTGCCCAGGCGGGTGTCCTCGCCCACCACGAGGCAGCGCGCGCCGAGCGGGCCCACCAGGGTGCCCAGCACGAACTGCTCGGTGGACTGGGCCGCGAACTCCAGGCTGTACTCCAGCACGAGGGCGGCGTCCGCGCCGGTTCGCTCGAGGGCGTCCAGCTTGTCCTCGGTGCCCATGATCAGTCCCGGGTGGCTGCCGGGGCGGTGCACCTGCGCGGGGTGCGGGTCGAACGTCACGACCACCGAGGCCCAGCCCAGCTCGCGGGCGGAGTCGACGAGCTGGGACAGCACCCGCTGGTGGCCCCGGTGGACACCGTCGAAATTGCCGATGGTGACGACCGACGGGCCGAAGCCCGGGGGGACGTCAGAGAGATCTCGCCAGCGGAACACGCTTCTCCTCGCAGGAACGGAACAGGCAGGTCAGGGTCGGGGCGGCACGGGCCGGTGCGGGCCGCCGGGCTCCTCCGCGGGGGCGGCGGCCGGGGACGGCGGACCGTCCCACGGGGCCTGCGGGGAGCGGGGGTCCTCCGCGCCGAGGGTCAGGATCCAGGCGTCCACCGAGGCGCCGCGCTGCTCCATGAACCCGTCGATCCGCACCGGGGAGCGGAAGCCGAGCCTCCAGGCGAGCTTGCGGCTGGCCCAGTTGGGGACCTTCGCCATCCAGTAAGCATAGGTGAGGCCCAGGCGCCCGAAGGCGTGCTCGAGCAGCAGCCGGCAGGCGGCCTCGGCGGCGCCGGTGCCGCGGGCGTGGGGGCCGAAGTTGAGCCCGATGTCCGCCGTGGTCCCGCGCAGGGCGTTGAGCCCCACGGTCCCGTGCAGCCGGTCGGTCCGGGCGTCGGCGACCGCCCAGTTGTACTCGCGGCCGGCGCGCCAGGCGGCGGGGACGAACTCCTCGACGTACCAGCGCGCATCAGCCTCCGTGTAGCCCAGGGGCACGGTGGTGAACTCCGCGGCCGCGGGGTCCGCGCAGTTGCGGGCCAGATGCGGGACGTCGCGCTCCTCGAGCCGGCGCAGCACCACGGTGCCGTCGGTGAGGACGGGGACGTCGTAGTCCTCGGCGCCGTCGGGGCGTACGGGCATCGGCGGGGGTCCTTTCGGGAGGCGTGCGGCACGGGGCGCTCCGGCCCGCGACCGAGCCTACCCGGTGCGTGCCGGTGCGCCGCGCGGGAGGGACGGGCGCTCAGGCGGGTGCCCGCCCGCCCCGGGGCCGGGACCGGCGGAGCCAGGCGAGGCCGACCACCGGCAGCACGAGCGGGACGTAGCCGTAGTCCTGCCCGAAGTGGGACCACACGCTCGCCTCGGGGAACAGTTCCGGGACGAGCACCGAGAGCAGGCCCACGCCGAGCACGCCCAGCAGCTCCACGGCCACGGCGGCCGTGGCCAGCCGGTGCCAGCGGGGGCCGGGCCGGGCGAGGGCCACGGTGGCCACCACGTAGACGGCCGCGGCGAACGCGGAGAGCAGGTACGGCAGCGGCGCGGCCTGGAAGTCCGTCGCGATCTGGTAGAGCGAGCGGACACCGGCGGAGAGGGAGAAGACCGCGTAGACCACGACGACCAGCCGGCCGAAGCCCGAGGACTTGCGGTCGCCGCGCGCCGGGGCGGCGCGGGGCCCGAAGCGCCGCTGCAGCCGGGTGGGGCCGTCCTGCGGGCGGTCGTGCGTCATCGGGGCCTCTCCTGCGGGGTCGTGATGGGCCGGGAACCGGTCCGGGGTCCGGGGCTCACTGGTAGTACCAGATGTAGTTCATGCGGTAGACCATGATGGCCACCACGGGCCCCGCGGCCGCGAGCACCCAGTTGGACCAGCTCGAGCGCTCCACGAGGGACCACACGAAGGTTCCGGCCGGGATGAGCAGGGCGGTCAGCAGGTAGCCCCAGTACTCGAGGGCCGATCCGGTGGGCCCGGGCCCCCGCACGTGCATGACGACCGTGCCCACGGCGTAGACGAGCAGGAACGCCTCGAGCAGCAGCACGGAGCCCTGGGTCCAGTCGTCGGGCCGCCGCCCGCGTGCGGCCTGCACGGCGCACACCAGGAAGGAGAGGGCGCCCAGCAGGACCGCGGCCCAGAACCAGCCGTCGTAGCCCCACAGCATCAGCGCTCCTCCCGGGGGGTCCCGGGCGGCACGGGGAACCGCTCCCCGGGCAGGAAGACGAGCACGGGCTTGGCGGTGCGCTCGCCGCGGTGGCCGCGGTCGGACAGCAGGGCCACGAGACGCCCGTCGGGGGCGAAGCCGGCGGTCACGGCGTCCTGGTCCGGCGGGGTCCCGCCGTGGCCAGGGCCGCTGTCGGCGGCGCTGGGACCGATCCGGCGGCCGTGGGCGACGTCCTGGGCCTCGGCCGCGGTCAGCCGGCGGACGGGGAACAGACCGGCGGCGGCCTCCTCCAGGCTCGTCACGGGCAGCGGGCGGCCGGCGGCCACCTCCGCGGCGAGCTCCTCCAGGGTGGACGCGTCCTCGAGGGTCCACGCGCCCACCCGGGTGCGGCGCAGCGCGGTCAGGTGACCGCCCACCCCGAGGTCGGCGCCGAGGTCCCGGGCCAGCGCCCGGACGTAGGTGCCCGAGCTGCAGGTCACGGTGACGTCGACGTCGAGGACCTCCCGTCCGGCGTCGTCGGCGGTGCGCACGAGCCGGTGCACGGCGAACTCGGAGACGGTGACGGGGCGCGCGGCGAGCTCCACGTCCTGCCCGGCGCGGACCTGGGCGTAGGCGCGGCGGCCCTCGACCTTGATCGCGCTGACCTTCGCGGGGACCTGCTGGATGTCCCCGGTGAGCCGGGCGACGCCGGCCGCCACCGCGTCCTCGTCCACCGCCGCCACGGCCCCGGGGGCGGCGACGTCGACGACCTCCCCCTCGGCGTCGTCGGTCACGGTGGTCAGGCCGAGCCGGATCGTCGCGGCGTACGTCTTGTCCCGGCCCACCACCCAGGTCAGGAGGCGGGTGGCCCGGTCGACGCCGAGCACCAGCACGCCCGTGGCCATGGGGTCCAGGGTGCCGGCGTGGCCCACCTTGCGGGTGCCCGCGAGGCGGCGGGCGCGGGCGACGACGTCGTGGCTGGTCCAGCCGGCGGGCTTGTCCACGACCACGAGCCCGGACGGCGTCGGCAGGGACGGGTCCGGACTCGGGACGTCAGGCTTCGTGCGGGTCACTTCCCCGGTGCCCCCGCCTGCTCAGCGGTCCCGGGAGGACTCGTCGTCCTCCTCGGCCGGCTTCCGGTAGGGGTCCTCGCCGGCGGCCCAGCTGGCCCCGGCGGCCTGGGCGGCAACCTCGGCGTCCTTCTCCTTGGCCGCGCGCAGCACCTCCTCGAGGTGGGAGGCGTTGACCGGGATCTCGTCCGGGACGAAGGTCAGGGTGGGCGTCAGGCGGGCCGTGATGTTCCGTCCCACCTCGCTCCGCAGGACGCCCTTGGCGGACTCGAGGGCCGCCCGGGTGTTCTGCTGCTCCTCCGCGGTGCCGAACACCGTGTAGTACAGGGTGGCGTGCTGGAGGTCGTTGGTGACGCGGGCGTCCGTGATGGTCACGAAGCCCAGCCGGGGGTCCTTGACCCGGCGCTCGAGCGCCTGGGCCACGACGACCTTGATCCGGTCGGCGAGTCGGGCGGCGCGTGCTGCGTCAGCCATGGTGGATGCTCCTCGGGTCGGGGCGGTGCGGTGCTCGGCGCGGTGCTGGCGACGAGGCGGGGAACGGTGCTGGAACGGGGGCGGCGGCACGGGCGGGCGCTGGGCCCGCCCGTGCCGCCGCGGGTGTCCCGCGCGCGGGGCGCGGGACTCGGGACGGGTCAGGCGCGCGGCTTCTCGCGCATCTCCCACGTCTCGATGAGGTCGCCCTCGTGGATGTCGTTGAAGGAGCCGAGCCCGATACCGCACTCGTAGCCCTCGCGGACCTCGGTCGCGTCGTCCTTGAACCGGCGCAGCGAGTCGATGGTGAGGTTGTCCGCCACGACGCTGCCGTCCCGGACGAGCCGGGCCTTGGAGTTGCGTCGGATGGTGCCCTTGGTGATGTAGGCACCGGCGATGTTGCCCCACTTGGAGGAGCGGTACACCTCGCGGATCTCGGCGGTGCCGAGCTCCACCTCCTCGTACTCCGGCTTGAGCATGCCCTTGAGCGCGCTCTCGACCTCGTCGATGGCGTTGTAGATCACCGAGTAGAACTTCATCTCGACGCCCTCGCGGTCGGCCAGCTCCGTCACGCGCTCGGCGGGACGGACGTTGAAGCCGATGATGATCGCGTTGTCCACGGTCGCCAGGTTGACGTCGTTCTGGGTGATCGCGCCGACGCCGCGGTGGATGACCCGCAGCTGGACCTCCTCGCCCACGTCGATCTTGAGCAGCGAGTCCTCGAGCGCCTCCACGGCACCGGACACGTCGCCCTTGATGATGAGGTTGAGCGTGTCGATCTTGCCGGCGGCCACGGCCTCGTCGAAGGACTCGAGCGTGATCCGCTTGCGGCGCTTGGCGAGCAGGGCGTTGCGGTCCGCCGCCTGGCGCTTCTCGGCGATCTGGCGTGCGGTGCGCTCCTCCGGGGTGGAGAGGAACGTGTCGCCCGCCCGGGGCACCGAGTCGAGGCCCAGCACCTGCACGGGACGCGAGGGACCCGCCTCCTCGACGGACTGCCCGTTCTCGTCGAACATGGCGCGCACCCGGCCGTACGCGGCACCGGCGACGATCGCGTCGCCGACGTGCAGCGTGCCGGACTGGACGAGCACGGTCGAGACCGCACCGCGGCCCTTGTCCAGGTTCGCCTCGATGGCCACGCCGCGGGCGTCCTTGTTCGGGTTCGCCGAGAGCTCGAGCGCGCCGTCCGCGGTCAGCACGATCGCGTCCAGCAGGTCGTCGATGTTGAGGTTCTGGCGCGCGGAGACGTCGACGAACATGGTGTCGCCGCCGTACTCCTCGGGGACCAGGCCGTACTCGGTGAGCTGGCCGCGGATCTTCTCCGGGTTCGCGTCGGGCTTGTCGATCTTGTTCACCGCGACCACGATCGGCACGCCGGCGGCCTGGGCGTGGTTGAGCGCCTCGACCGTCTGCGGCATGACGCCGTCGTCCGCGGCGACCACGAGCACGGCGATGTCCGTCACCTGGGCACCACGGGCACGCATGGCGGTGAACGCCTCGTGGCCCGGGGTGTCGATGAACGTGATCTGCCGCTCCTGGCCGTCGACCTCGGTGTCGATCTGGTAGGCGCCGATGTGCTGGGTGATGCCACCGGCCTCCCCCTCGATCACCTTCGTGTTGCGGATCGCGTCGAGCAGGCGGGTCTTGCCGTGGTCGACGTGGCCCATGACGGTGACGACCGGCGGGCGCGCCTCCAGGACGTCCTCGCCCTCGGCCGCGGCCTCGGCCTCCAGGTCGATGTCGAAGGACTCGAAGAGCTCGCGCTCCTCGTCCTCCGGGGAGACGACCTGGATCCGGTACCCGAGCTCCGCGCCCAGCAGCTGGAAGGTCTCCTCGTCGAGGGACTGCGTCTGCGTGGCCATCTCGCCGAGGTGGATGAGCACCGTGACGAGGGAGGCCGGGTTCGCGTTGATCTTCTCGGCGAAGTCCGTGAGGGACGCGCCGCGCCGCAGGCGGACGACCGTGGTGCCGTCGCCGTGGGGCACGGAGACGCCGCCGACGGACGGGGCCTTCATCTGCTCGAGCTCCTGGCGCTTCGCCCGCTTCGACTTGCGCTGCTTGCCGCGGGCACCGCCGCGCCCGAAGGCGCCCTGGGTGCCGCCGCGGCCGCCGCGGCCGGGGCCGCCGCCGGGACGGGAGAACCCGCCCCCGCCGCCGCCGGGACCGCCGCGGCGGGGACCTGCGCCGCCGCCGGCCGGCCGGGAGCCGATCGGGGCCACGCCGGTGGTGTGCCCGGGCATCATGTTCGGGCTGGGGCGTGCGCCGCCGGGGCGGGGACCGCCCTGGGGACGCGGGCCGCCCTGGCCCTGCGGACGGGGACCGCCCTGACCCTGGCCCTGCGGGCGGGGACCGCCCTGGCCCTGGCCCTGGGGACGCGGTCCGCCCTGGCGCTCGGGACGGCCCGAGCGCATGCCCTGCTGGGCGGCGAACGGGTTGTTGCCCGGACGCGGACCCGCCGGGCGGGGAGCACCGGGGCGCGGCGCGGCCGAGCCCGGACGGGGCGCGGTGCCACCGGGACGCGGCGCGGCCGAGCCCGGACGGGGCGCTCCGCTGCGGCCCATGCCCTGCTGGCTGGCGAACGGGTTGTTGCCCGGGCGCGGGCCCGGGGCGGGGGTCCTGGCGCCCGGGGCCGCCGGGCGCTGCGGCGCGGACCGCTCCGGGGTCGAGGACGGCTCGGCGGAGCGCTGCTCGGGCGCCTTCTCGGCCGGCCGCTGCTCGGCGGCCTTCTCGGGCGCGCGCTCCGGCGCCTTCTCGGCGGGCTTGGCGGCCGCCGGGCCCGGGGCGGGCGCGGAGGTGCCGGGCCGGGACGAGGCGCCGGGCTTGGACGCGGGCTTGCCGGCGGGCGCCGGGGCCGCCGGGGCGGACTTCTCCGCCCGGCCGGCGAGGGCGGAGCGCAGCTTCTTGGCGACGGGCGGCTCGACGGTCGAGGACGCGCCTCGGACGAACTCACCCAGGGTCTGAAGCGTGGAAATCGCTTCCTTGGACGTTATTCCGAGCTCTTTCGCGAGCTCGTGAACGCGGGGCTTGGCCACTTCTCTCCTGTCTCGGTCCGCACCGAAACAGGCACGAACCACTTATTTTCCGTTGAGGCTCCCGGAGCATCGGCCGTCGAGGACGGCGCGGGGTCGCGGGAGGCCGTTGGCAGAGCACAACGAAGCACTCATCGCTGGGCACTCATCGGTTTTCCATCGGTTCTCTGACTCGCTTTCCAGTTCTTCACCCGCGTACGGACGTGGTCACCGGTCCGGTCGGACCGCGCGGGCTGCCGTCCGGGGACGGCTGTGGTCGGCACTCGTGCGTCCGGTCGCCGGGGCTGCCCCCGTGGACAGCAGGGCGTCCAGTGCGGGGGCGACCGCCTCCGTGTCCACGACCGCCCGGAACGCGCGCCGGAAGGCGCGCCGGCGCAGGGCCGAGTCCAGGCACTCGTGGGAGGGGTGGAGCCAGGCTCCGCGACCGCCGAGGCGGCCGTCCCGGTCGACCACGGCCCGGAGGCCGCTGTCGGTCGGTTCGGTCACCACACGTACGAGCTGGTCAGGGTGTTCGGTGGTCCGGCATCCGATGCACGTGCGACGGGAGTCTGCACTCACTCGCTCGGTACTCCTCGTCTCGCGCCGGGACGTCGGGACGTCCCGTGCGGGCCGGGAGCGGGCGCCGGACAGGGACCACCAACGATCTGACCGCTGTCCAGTCTATCCCGGGGACCGCCCTGGGCCGAAACCGGGGGCGCGCGGGATCCCGGGACCGCCCCGGGGCGGGGGCGCCGGTCCCGCCGCGGCGCGGCTCAGCGGCGCTCGGCGGCCTTCGACTCGGGCACGATGTCGATCTTCCAGCCCGTGAGCTTGGCGGCCAGGCGGGCGTTCTGGCCCTCCTTGCCGATGGCCAGGGACAGCTGGGTGTCGGGGACCACGGCGCGGGACGAGCGGGCCCGCTCGTCGAGCACGCTCACCCGGGTCACCTTGGCCGGGGACAGGGCGTTGGCGATGCAGCGGGCGGGGTCGTCCGACCAGTCGACGATGTCGATCTTCTCGTCGTGCAGCTCGTTCATCACGGCGCGCACGCGGGAGCCCATCTCCCCGATGCAGGCGCCCTTGGCGTTGATCCCGGACTGGGTGGCGCGCACGGCGATCTTGGTGCGGTGGCCGGCCTCGCGGGCGATCGCCATGATCTCCACGGAGCCGTCGGCGATCTCCGGCACCTCCATCTCGAACAGGCGGCGCACCAGGTCCGGGTGGGACCGGGACAGCGTGATGGACGGGCCCTTCATGCCGCGCTTGACCTCCACGACGAAGGCGCGGATGCGCGCGCCGTGCGGGTACTTCTCGCCGGGGGCCTGCTCGTGCGGGGGCAGCACGCCCTCCACGGTGCCGAGGTCGACCTGGACCATGTGGGGGTTGTGCCCCTGCTGGATCTGCCCGGAGACGATCTCTCCCTCCCGGCCCTTGAAGTGGCCCAGGACGGCGTCGTCCTCGACGTCGCGCAGCCGCTGGAGGATGACCTGGCGGGCCGTGGAGGCGGCGATCCGCCCGAAGCCGGCCGGGGTGTCGTCGAACTCCCCGACCGTCTCGCCGTCCTCGTCCAGCTCGGGGGCCCAGATGGTGACGTGGCCGGTCCGGCGCTCGATCTCGGCGCGCGCTCCCGGCAGCGCGCCGGCGGTCTTGTGGTACGCCAGCAGGAGGGCCTGCTCGATGGTGGGGATGAGCAGGTCCACGGGGATGTCGCGCTCACGCTCCAGCAGTCGGAGGGTGCTCATATCGATGTCCATGTCCGGCCTTCCTCACCTGACGGCCCCGGGGACGGCGCAGCGCACCGTCGGGGATGACGGGGCGCCGCCACGGGTCGTGCTCGCGCACTCGTCGTCGCACTCGGTTGTCGTCGCACTGCGGACCGCGGCGCCGGTGGGCGCCGCGGCGTCAACGGCACATCTTACACTCGTGCCGAGTGTGGCCGGGTCCGTCAGTCCGTGAACTCGACCTCCACCCTGGCCCGGCGCACGGCCTCGAAGGCCCAGCGCTCCGGGTCGAGCAGCCGGGCCGGCATCCCCTTCTTCACCTGGTGGCTGCGCTGCAGGACCACGCCGTCCTGGCCGACCTCGAGCAGGCGGGCCGTGAACTTCTCGCCCTCCACCGGGGTGACCCGCACCAGCCGGCCGATCGAGCGGCGCCAGTGCCGCGGGGCCGCGAGCTCCCTCGTGGCCCCCGGGGAGGACACCTCCAGCTCGTAGGTCGAGCCCGGCACGGGGTCCGTGCGGTCGAGGAGCTCGGACACGGCCCGGGAGACCGCGGCGATCCGGTCGATGTCCACGCTGTCGGTGCTGTCCTCCGGCAGGTCCACGAGCACCTGCAGCACGAGCCCGGTGCCGGCGGGCTTCAGGGCGACGTGCTCAAGGACGAGCCCCGACTCCTCCACCGCGGGGCCGATCAGCTCGGCCAGCCGCTGGTCGTCGGGTCCGGGGGTGCTCTGCTCGCTCACGGGGTCTCCTCGTGCTGTCGGGACGTCGGGGTCGGTCCTGGAGATCCTATGATGAACGCGGCCCTCCGCCGTCCCCCGCCGCGTCCCCCAGGAGCCCCCGGTGACCGATCCCCGCACGCCCGTCCCCCGGGTGCTCCCGCTGGTGCTGGGGGTCCTGCTCGCCACCGGGGCGGCCGGGGCGTGGTGGCTGGACTCCGCCCGGCCGGTGCCCCCGGACGAGGTCGCGCGCGCCGAGGCGTGGCGGGGAACCGAGGCGCTGCTCGCGGCGCCCGCCCCGGCGCCCGCCGCCGCGTGGGCGGACGTGCGCGCCGACCTGGCCCGGCAGCTCGAGGCCCTCGGTCCCGCGCCCGACGACCGCACGAGCGCCGCCGCCCGGGCCGGGCGTCCCTCCCCCGCCGGCGGCACCGGCGGCGTCAGCCCCGGGGACGCCGCGGAACCGGGCGCCACGGCGTCCGCCGTGCTGCGGACGACGGCGACGGCCCTCGCCGGGGACGCCCTGGCCGCCGAGGACCCCGCCCTGGCGCGGGTGCTCGCCGCGGCGGCGGTCTCGCGGGCCACGGCGGCCCGGCAGCTCGCGGTCCCGCAGGGCCCGGCGCCGCAGGTCCCGGCTCCGGCCGGCGCCGACCTGTGCGACGCCGCCGGGGACCCGGCCCCCGGCGGGACGACCGCTCCCGGGGCCGTCCTGTGGTCGGCGCTGGACCGCGCCGGCTACGCCTTCGAGGCGCTGGCCGCCCGCACCGGGACGGCCGCGGACGCCGCCGCCCCTGACGTTGCCGCCCCGGCCGGTGCCGTCCCCGCCGAGCTGGCGGCCCGGGCGCGGGCGGACGTCGAGGAGCTCCTGGGGTCCCCGTCCGCCCGGCGGGTGCTCGCGGCGGACCCGGGGCTGCCGGCGGGCGCCTACGTCCTGCCCGAGGACGTGCGGGAGCACCCCGGCCGGGTCGCGGACACGGCGGCGCGGGACGTGCAGGATGCCGCCGCGCACGTGCTGGCCCGCGGGGACGCCGGCGACCGGTGCTGGGCGCTCGTGGCGCTCGAGCGCGCGACCGGGCTGCGCGCCGCGCTCACGGGGGAGGTCGACGCCCTGCCCGGCGTGGTCCGGGACGACCCGCCGCGGTGACCTCCCGCCCGGTGGGGCGGCTCAGGCTCCCCGCAGCACGTCGACGCACAGCTTGAGGATGAGCAGCGCGACCACGGTGAGGAACACCACCCGGATGAAGCGGCTGCCGCGGGCCACCGCGGTGCGCGCCCCGAGGTAGCCGCCCAGCATGTTGGACAGCCCCAGGACGAGACCCAGGCCCCACAGCACCGACCCGTGGCCGAAGAAGAACACGAGCGCGCCCACGTTGGTCGCGAGATTGACGATCTTCGCCTTGGCGCTGGCGGCCAGGAAGCTGTAGCCCAGCAGCGTGATCATGGCGATGACCAGGAACGAGCCGGTGCCCGGGCCCATCACGCCGTCGTAGAAGCCGATGACGGTGCCGATCACCATCGCGGTGCCGTAGTGCCGCGCCCCGCTGTGGCGCAGCTCGGTGAGCTGCCCCACCGTGGGCCGGGCCACGGTGAACAGGAGCACCGCCACCAGCGCGGCGAGGATGATCGGGCGGAACACCGCCTCGGGCAGGGACGCGGCCAGCGCCGCCCCGCCGAAGCTGCCGACCAGCGCGACGCCCGCCATGGGCAGGGCGGTGCGCAGGTCCGGGGACGTGCGCCGGTAGAAGGTCAGCGCGCTCGTCGCGGTGCCGAACACGGAGCCCATCTTGTTGGTGGCCAGGGCCTGGACGGGGCTGATCCCCGGGACCATCAGCACCACGGGCAGCTGCAGCAGGCCACCGCCGCCGACCACGGCGTCGACGAAGCCCGCGGCGAGTCCGGCCGCCACCAGCAGGGCGACGACGCCGGGGTCCATCTGCTCCAGGCCCGAGGCCCCGAGCCAGGCGCCGAGCCCCTGCACGGGATCAGCCGCGCACGGCGGCGGCGACCACGGCGGCGACGCCGTCCCGGGGCACGTCCTCGCTGCTGCCGCTCGCGCGGTCCTTGAGCTCGAGGACGCCGTCCTTGAGGCCGCGGCCGACCACCAGCACGGTGGGCACGCCGAGCAGCTCGGCGTCGCCGAACTTCACGCCCGGGGAGACCTTGGGCCGGTCGTCGAAGAGGACCTCGAGCCCCTCCGCCTCGAGCTCGGCCACGACCTTCTCGGCCTCCTCCAGCACCTCGGGGCCCTTGCCGGTGGCGACCACGTGGACGTCCGCAGGGGCGACCTGGCGCGGCCAGAGCAGCCCCTTGTCGTCGTGGTAGGCCTCGGCGAGGGCGGCCACCGCCCGGGTGACCCCGATCCCGTAGGAGCCCATGGTCACGGTGACGAGCTTGCCGTTGCGGTCGAGCACCTTCAGCCCCAGCGCCTCCGCGTACTTGCGGCCCAGCTGGAAGATGTGGCCCATCTCGATGCCGCGGGCCGCCTCGAGCGGGCCGGAGCCGTCCGGCGCGGGATCGCCGGCCCGGACCTCGGCGCACTCCAGGACGCCGTCCCAGGCGAAGTCGCGCCCGGCCGTGAGGTCGTAGACGTGCTGGCCGGCCACGTTCGCCCCGGTCACCCACCGGGTGCCGCGGACCACGCGCGGGTCCACGAAGAAGGGGATGCCGGTCGAGGACTTCTCGCCGAGCACGGCCTGGTCCGGGGACAGCCCCGGCCCGATGTAGCCCTTGACCAGCAGCGGGCAGGCGCGCAGGTCCTCGTCGCCGGCCTGCTCCACCAGCACCTCGCCGGAGACGTCCAGGGCGGCGCCGATGCCGGCCTCGATGCGCTTGAGGTCCACGGCGCGGTCGCCGGGCAGGCCGACCGCCACGAGCCGCCTGGCGCCGTCGGGCAGGACGACGGCGAGCACCACGTTCTTGAGGGTGTCGCCGGCGGTCCAGGGTCCCTCGGCGCGCGGGTGCAGCTCGTTCGAGCGCTGCACGAGCGTGTCGATCGTGGGGCTGTCCGGGGTCTCGAGCACCCGTGCCTCGGGGGCCCCGGCGGGATCGGTCTCCGCGGGCACCACGGTGGTCACCGCCTCGACGTTGGCCGCGTAGCCGCCGGGCGAGCGCACGAACGTGTCCTCGCCGATGACCGTGGGGTGCAGGAACTCCTCGGAGCGGGAGCCGCCCATGGCCCCGGACTGGGCCGAGACGGCGACCACGGGCAGGCCGAGGCGCTCGAAGATCCGGACGTAGGCCTCGCGGTGCCTGGCGTAGGACTCGTCGAGACCGGCGTCGTCGACGTCGAAGGAGTAGGAGTCCTTCATGACGAACTCGCGCCCGCGCAGGAGACCGGCGCGGGGGCGGGCCTCGTCCCGGTACTTCGCCTGGATCTGGTAGAGGGTGACGGGGAGGTCCTTGTAGGAGGAGTACAGGTCCTTGACGAGCAGCGTGAACATCTCCTCGTGCGTGGGCGCGAGCAGGTAGTCGGCGTCCTTGCGGTCCTTCAGGCGGAAGAGGTTCTCCCCGTACTCCGTCCAGCGGTTCGTGACCTCGTAGGGCTCGCGCGGCAGCAGCGCCGGGAAGTGCACCTCCTGGGCGCCGATCGCATCCATCTCCTCGCGCACCACCTGCTCGACCTTCCCGAGCACCCGCAGGCCCATCGGCAGCCAGGTGTAGATGCCCGGGGCGGCCCGGCGGATGTAGCCGGCGCGGACGAGCAGCTTGTGGCTGTCCACCTCGGCGTCGACCGGGTCTTCGCGGAGGGTTCGCAGGAACAGGGAGGAGAGTCGCAGCGCCACGAGGGCTCCGTTTCTCCCGGGGAGCGCGGCACAGTGCGGCCGGGCCCGGGCGTCGAGAGGGTGGGCGGCGCCGACGGCGCCGCTGATTCCGGTCAAATCTACACCCCCCGCCCGGCCCGGCCGCACCGGGATCGGCGGCCCCGGGCGCTCAGAGCAGGACGGTGGCGAAGGTCCCGACCCGCTCGAAGCCGACCCGCCGGTAGGTGGCGAGGGCCCGGACGTTGTAGTCGTTGACGTAGAGGCTGACCACCGGGGTGCGCCGGCGGGCGAGGCGCACGGCCGCCGCCATGCAGGGCGCCGCCAGCCCCCGGCCGCGGTGCGCCGGGTCCACCCACACGCCCTGCACCTGCGCCACGCCGCGGGCCACCGAGCCGAGGTCGGCCTTGAACACCACGCGGCCCCCGTCGTCGGTCAGCACGAGGCAGCGCCCCGCCTCGACGAGCGCGGAGACCCGGTCCCGGTACCCGCGGTCGCCGCCCGTGTACGGGGAGTACCCGACCTCCTCCTCGAACATGGCGGCGCTCGCCGGGAGCACGGCGGGCAGGTCCTCGGGGCGTGCCACGCGCACGCCGGGGTGCGGGGCGGGCGCCGGGTCCCGGTCGATGGCCAGCAGGGGCTGGACGGGGCGCAGGTCGAAGGGCCGGGGCCACGAGCGCTCCACCCGGGACCACAGCCCGAGGACCAGTTCGGCGGGCCCGAACAGCGAGGCGTGCCGGGACCCGCCCCGCCGCAGGTGCCCGCTGACGAGGTCCAGGCCCGGGGCGTCCAGGGACACGGGCACCACGTTCGTGCCCACCCAGCACGCGCCGGTCAGCTCACCGTCCGGCCCGGCGGTGCCGACCACGGGCGGGATCCGCGAGCCTCTGCTCCCGCGGTACGACTCGACGTGGGCGGCCACGAAGGCGTGGGCGACGGGGTCCGCCTCGAGCAGCCGGTCCAGCTGGGCCGGATCGACCTCCCCCGCCGGCACCAGCCGCGGCGCCGTCCTCCGCTGCGTCCTCACCCGCCCGTCACCGGCCCGTCAGCTGACGCTCACGACGGGGCTGCCCGCCGTGGTCTCCCCGTTCTCGTCCGTCTCCATCTCGGCGGCGATGCGGTTGGCCTCCTCGATCAGCGTCTCCACGATGAGGTCCTCGGGGACGGTCTTCACGACCTCGCCCTTGACGAAGATCTGGCCCTTGCCGTTGCCGGAGGCCACGCCGAGGTCGGCCTCGCGGGCCTCGCCGGGGCCGTTGACGACGCAGCCCATCACGGCCACCCGCAGCGGGACGGTGAGCCCCTCGAGGCCCGCCGTCACCTCGTCCGCGAGCGTGTAGACGTCGACCTGCGCGCGGCCGCAGGAGGGGCAGGAGACGATCTCGAGCTTGCGCGGGCGCAGGCCCAGGGACTGCAGGATCTGGTTGCCGACCTTGACCTCCTCGACCGGCGGCGCCGAGAGGGAGACGCGGATGGTGTCCCCGATGCCCTGGGAGAGCAGGGCGCCGAAGGCCGTGGCGGACTTGATGGTGCCCTGGAAGGCGGGGCCCGCCTCGGTCACGCCGAGGTGCAGGGGCCAGTCGCCGCGCTCGGCGAGCAGCTGGTAGGCCCGGACCATGGTGACGGGGTCGTTGTGCTTGACGGAGATCTTGAAGTCGTGGAAGTCGTGCTCCTCGAACAGGGACGCCTCCCACACGGCGGACTCGACGAGCGCCTCGGGCGTGGCCTTGCCGTACCTGTCCATGATCCGCTGGTCGAGGGAGCCGGCGTTCACGCCGATCCGGATGGACACCCCGGCGGCCTTGGCCTCGCGGGCGATCTGGCCGACCTGGTCGTCGAACTTGCGGATGTTGCCCGGGTTGACGCGCACGGCCGCGCACCCGGCCTCGATGGCCGCGTAGACGTACTTCGGCTGGAAGTGGATGTCGGCGATCACCGGGATCGGGGACTTCATGGCGATGATCGGCAGGGCGTCGGCGTCGTCCTGGGACGGGCACGCCACCCGGACGATGTCGCACCCGGTGGCGTTGAGCTCCGCGATCTGCTGCAGGGTGGCGTTGATGTCCGTGGTGGGGGTGGTCGTCATGGACTGCACGCTCACCGGCGAGTCGGAGCCGACGCCCACGGACCCGACCCGGATCTGCCGGGTCTTCCGGCGCGGGGAGAGGACGGGCTGGGGCGCGGCGGGCATGCCGAGGCTGACCGGGGTCAAGGAGTTCCTCCGAGGAATCGAGGGCAGGAGCTGGAGCGGTGGCGCCGGGGCCCGCTGGCCGGGCCCGTCACCGGTTCCCATTGTGCCCCATGCTCCGGGGCGGCCCCCGGTGCCGGGGTGCGATTCCTCCCACGCCGAACGCCCGCCGGCCCCGGGGGCGCGCCGGCCGGCCCGGGCTCAGAACAGCCGGACCGGTTTGACGATGTCCGCGTAGATCAGCAGCACGGACATCCCGATCATCAGCACGGCCACCGCGTAGGTCACCGGCAGCAGCCGGGCGGGGTCGAAGGGGCCAGGGTCGCGGCGGCCGAGCAGCCGGGCGCTCCCCCGGCGCAGCGCCTCCCACAGCGCCCCGGCGACGTGCCCGCCGTCGAGCGGCAGCAGCGGCAGCAGGTTGAAGACGAACAGGGCCAGGTTGACGGAGCCGACCAGGCCCACGAGGGAGGCGGCCTTGTCCCGCAGCGCGATCTCCTCGTGCGCGGCGATCTCCCCCGAGATCCGGCCGACCCCCACCACGGAGATCGGCCCGTCCGGGTCCCGGGGCGCGTCGGAGAACGCCGCCTCCCCCACCTCGTAGATCCGCTGGGGCAGGTGCAGGACCACCCCGGCGATCTGCTGCAGCCCGTCCAGCACCGCCCCGGGCACCGCGGTCAGCGGCTGCCGGACGGGCTCGCTCGTGGGGCTGATGCCGATGAAACCGACCTCCTCGTAGCGGGGGGCGCCGTCCTCGCCGGTCACGGCGGCGCCGGAGTCGTCCAGCACGGGCCGCGAGGAGAGGATGGGGGTCAGCGCCGCGGACACGGTCCGGCCGTCCCGCTCGACCACCACCGGGATCCGTTCGCCGGCCCGGTCCCGGATCCGGGCGGTGAGCTCGTCCCAGGAGCCGACCGGGGCGCCGTCGACGGCCGTGACGACGTCCCCGGGGCGCAGCCCGGCGGCGTTCGCGGGGGCCTGGGGATCCTCCGGCCGGCACTCGGTCTGCCCGGCGGCCTGGCGCTCCGCGGCCACCACGCACTCGGACACCCACGCGACCGTCGTGGTGGGCGTCGCCGTCCCGAAGCCGGAGAGCAGGACGGCCAGGCACAGGGTCCCGAGCAGGAGGTTCATCACGGGGCCGCCGAGCATGATCACGATCCGCTTCCACACGGGCAGCCGGTAGAACACGCGGTCCTCGTCCCCGGGGAGGAGCTGGTCCGCGGCGCCGCCGCGGGCCTCGGCCGCCATCTGCTGGAACACGCCGGTGCTCGAGGCGCGGGCCGTCGAGCCCACGCGCGCCGGCGGGTACATCCCCACCATGGAGATGTAGCCGCCCAGCGGGACCGCCTTGAGCCCGTACTCCGTCTCGCCGCGCCGGCGGGAGAGCACGGTGCGCCCGAAGCCGACCATGTACTGCGTGACGCGCACGCCGAAGAGCTTGGCCGGCACGAGGTGGCCGATCTCGTGGAGGGCGATGGAGACCGCGATGGCGGCGGCGGCCAGCAGCACGCCCACGAGGAACAGCACGACACCCATCCGTCGGACCTCCCGGGATCGTCGAGGGACCCCGGCGGGCGCCGGGGACGTCGGGGCCGTGCGCTCGGCACGGCGAGGACCAGTCTGCACCACGATCCTGGACGTCGGGCACCGGGCGCACCAGGGCACGACGACGGCCGGTGCCCTCCCGGGAGGGAGGCGCACCGGCCGTCGGTGGGCTGCGGGGCGGGGCGCCTCAACGGCGCAGGATCCGGCGGGCCAGCCGGTTGCCCACCACCTGCACGAGCTGGACCAGGACCACGATGACGGCGACCGCCGCCCACGTGACCTCGTCGTTGAACCGCTGGTAGCCCAGGCGCAGGGCGAAGTCGCCCAGGCCGCCGGCGCCGATGGCCCCGGCCATCGCCGACATGTCCGTGATGCCGATGACCAGGAACGTGTAGCCGAGCACCAGCGGGCCCAGCGCCTCGGGCAGGATCACCGTGGTGATGATCCGGCCGCGGGAGACGCCCATGGAGCGGGCCGCCTCCACGACCCCGGGGTCCACGCTCATGAGGTTCTGCTCGACGATGCGCGCCACCGCGAACATGGCCCCGATGGTCATCGCGAAGATCGCGGCGTTGGGTCCCAGCCGGGTCCCGACGACGCCCTGGGTCACCGGTCCCAGCGCGGCCAGCAGGATGATGAACGGGATCGGCCGGACGAAGTTCACCACGAGGTTGAGGCCCTCGTGCACCGCCCGGTTCTCCAGGATGTTGCCCCGGCGGGTGACATAGAGGCCGACGCCCACGAGCAGACCGAGCAGGCCGGCGAGCAGCAGCGTGACGGCCACCATGTAGAGGGTCTCCCCGAGCGCGGACAGCAGCTCGGGTCCCAGGACGGACCAGTCGTTCACGCGGCCACCTCTCTCAGGGTCGTGATGCGGGACATCTCGTCGACCACGGCCTGCACGGCCGCGTCCGCACCGGTCAGCTCGAAGGTCAGGGACCCGAACGACTGCTCCTGGAGCACGCTGATCCCGCCGTAGGCGATGGTGAAGCGGACCCCGCGGGCGGCGCCGTCCGAGAGCACCCCGCCGATGTCCACGCCGTCGCCGACGTCCACGATCACCAGGCGCCCCCGGTGGGCGCGGCGCAGCCGCTCGACCTCACGGGCGTCGGGCACCGAGTGCAGGACGGAGGAGACGAAGCGGCGGGCGGTCTCGGTGCGGGGCCGGGCGAAGATGTCCACGGTGGAGCCGTGCTCCACGACCTTCCCGTCCTGCATCACGGCCACGCGGTCGGCGATCGCGCGGACCACGTCCATCTCGTGGGTGATGATCACGATCGTGATCCCGAGCTCCCGGTTGACCCGCTGCAGCACCTGCAGCACCTCCTGCGTGGTCTCCGGGTCGAGGGCGCTCGTCGACTCGTCGGCCAGGAGCAGCTTCGGGCTGGTCGCCAGCGCGCGGGCGATGCCCACGCGCTGCTTCTGCCCCCCGGAGAGCTGCTCCGGGTAGTTGCCGGCGCGGGCGGCGAGGCCCACGAACTCGAGCAGCTCGGCCACCCGCGCCCGGCGCTTCTCCTTCGGCCAGCCGGCCCGCTTGAGCGGGTACTCGACGTTGCCGGCGACGGTGCGGGAGGTGAAGAGGTTGAACTGCTGGAAGATCATCCCGATCTCCTGCCGCACGGGCGCCAGCTCGGTCTCGCGCCGGCCGGCCACCTCGAAGCCCTCCACGGTCAGGGAGCCCGAGGACACGGGCTCGAGCCCGTTGATCAGGCGCACGAGGGTGGACTTGCCCGCCCCGGAGTAGCCGATCACGCCGAAGATCTCGCCGCGGCGGACGTCGAGGGTGACGTCGTCGACCGCGAGCACCTCGCGCGCCGCCCGCCCCGAGCCGGTGCGGAAGGTCTTGGAGACGTTGCGGAAGGAGACGAGCACCTCGTCCGGGCGCCCGGGTGCGGGCGGCCCGGCGGGGACCGCCGCGCTCACTGCTCCTGGTCCTTCAGCTCCTGCTGGTAGCGCGCGGTCAGCTCCTGGAGCTCCTCCGGCTCCAGCTGCAGCGGCACGGCGGTGTCCTTGGTCTCCTCCATCTCGGCGTCGAGCACGGCCTGCTCGTGGTAAAGGTCCGCGACCTGCCGGAGGGTCTCGTCGTCGGCGAGCTCCTCCGTGGTGGTGAAGAGGTTGACGTAGGCGCGGGAGCCCTCGGACTCGGGGTCGTCCTGGGCGAGCGCGGACTGCGGGTCGATGTCGGCCCGCGAGAGGAAGTCGTTGTTGATGACCGAGCCGGCCACCGAGTCGAGCGAGAGCACCGTCTGCTCCGCGGAGACCGGCGTGACCCGCACCGTGGAGGCCTCGGTGTCGACGTCGAGCTCGGTGGGGATGAGGGTGTCGCTGCTCAGCTCCACGAGACCTGCGGCCTCGAGCACGAGCAGGGCCCGGGAGAGGTTCACGGCGTCGTTGGGCACCGCGATCTCGTCGCCCTCCTGGAACTGCTCCACGGAGTCGTACTGGTTGGAGTACAGGCCCAGCGGGTAGATCGAGGTCGAGCCGATCGGGGTGATGGAGCCGCCGGCCGCGTTGTTGTAGTCGGCGAGGAACGGGACGTGCTGGAACCAGGTCATCTCCACGTCACCGGACTCGGTGGCGGGGTTCGGCTGGTTGTAGTCGGAGAAGTCGACGTACTCGACGGTGATGCCCTGCTCCTCGGCCACCCGCTGGAGGGCGTCGTGGGTCGGGTCGGTGCCCACCACGCCGATGGTGACCTTGTCGTCGGCCAGCACGCCCTCGCCGGAGGACTCCCCGGCGGAGCCGCCGCAGGCGGTGAGGGCGAGGCCGAGGGTCGTGGCCAGGGCGAGGAAGGGGAGGCGCTGCGATCGCATGTGGTGCCTTTCCGTGGGTCCGGGGTGTCGGAGGTCTCCACCGGGGCCAACGGGTCCGGCGGCCACGGTCGAGGGCGCGCCGGAGGGCGCGTGCGCGGTCGGACCGTACTTGCCGCCGGCCGTCGTCGGCCGGTGCCGGATGGTTCACCTGGGGCACCCCACTACGGGAGAGGGTTGCCGCCCAGCAAGCCAGGGCTGCACGCTGGGACTCGTCATCCGCCCTACAGACTAGCACGTGCGGCGGGGCCGGGCCCGGCCCGGTCAGCGGGCGAGGACCTCGCGGGCCCGCCCGCGGGCCCAGCGCTCGGCCGCCAGCACGGCCTCGAGCTCCAGCGGGCCGACGTCGTCGTGCTCGCCCAGCACCGCCTCGACCGTGTCGACGACGGCGGGGAACCGGATCCGGCCGTCGTGGAAGGCGTGCACCGCCTCCTCGTTGGCCGCGTTGAACACGGCGGGGAAGGTCCCGCCCCGCTCCCCCGCCGCCTTGATGAGCTCGACGGCGGGGAACGCGACCGGGTCGAGGGGCTCGAAGGTCCACTCCGCGGCGCGCGTCCAGTCGCACGGCAGGGCGGCCCCGGGCACCCGGTGCGGCCAGGCCAGGCCGAGGGCGATGGGCAGGCGCATGTCCGGGGGCGAGGCCTGGGCGAGGGTGGAGCCGTCCACGAACTGGACCATGGAGTGCACGACCGACTGGGGGTGGACCACCACGTCGATGCGCTCGAGGGGCACGTCGAAGAGGAGGTGGGCCTCGAGCACCTCGAGCGCCTTGTTCACCATGGTGGCGGAGTTGGTCGTCACCATCAGGCCCATGTCCCACGTCGGGTGGCGCAGCGCGTCCTGGGGCGTGACCTCCTCGAGCTCCGCCCGGGTCCGGCCGCGGAACGGGCCGCCGGAGGCCGTCAGCACGAGCCGGTCCACCTCCCCGGCGGTGCCGCCGCGCAGCGCCTGCGCCAGCGCGGAGTGCTCGGAGTCCACGGGGATGAGGGCGTCCGGGTGCCCGGTGGCCGCTGCGGCGGCCTTGACGAGGGCGCCGCCGGCGATCAGGGACTCCTTGTTCGCCAGGGCGAGCCGGTGCCCGGCCCGCAGCGCGGCCAGCGTGGGCACGAGCCCGATGGAGCCGGTGATCCCGTTGAGCACGAGGTCGGCGTCGGGGTGGGCGGCGGCCGCGGACGCGGCGTCGGGTCCGTGCACGACGTCCGGGCGGTACCCCCCGGCCCCGGCGGACGCGGCCCGGTCCGCGATCAGGGCGGCCAGCCGGGCGGCGTCCTGGCCGGTGCCGCTGGTCGCCACGAGCGCGGCACGGGTCTCGACGGCCTGCTCGGCCAGCAGTTCGAGGTGGCGTGCTCCCGCGGCGAGGGCGACCACGGCGAACGGGTCCGTCCCCTCGAGTCCGCGGGCGGCCCGCACGACGTCGAGCGCCTGGGTGCCGATCGAGCCCGTCGAGCCGAGGACGCTGATCCGGCGGGGGCCGGCGGCGGCCAGGGCGCTCAGCTCGGGCGTCGGGCGGGTGCGGGGCGAGGAGGCGGGGGGCGTCATGGCCCCAGTATCCCCCAGCGGGTCCCCCAGTGCCGTGGCCCCGGGGTGGCCGCGGCGGGGGCGGAACGGACCGAGGCCCCGTCCACCGGGAAGGGTGGACGGGGCCTCGGCGACCGACGGGGTGGGTCAGCGCGTGGCGCGGCCCTTGCGGCCGGTGACGGCCCCGTAGATGAAGAGCACGATGAGGGCTCCCACGACGGCGGTGATGATGGTGCCGATATCGAACGCGGACTCCAGGTCCCCGATGCCGATCAGCGAGCCGAGGAAGCCTCCGACGAGGGCTCCGACGATGCCGAGGACGATGGTGATGATGATGCCACCGCCCTGGCTGCCCGGCATGATGAGCTTGGCGAGGGCGCCGGCGATGAGGCCGAGGATGATCCAGCTGATGATTCCCATGATGGCTCCTTATCCGTCCCGGGAGGGACTTTTATTGTACGCAACCGGCGAGTATCCCAGGAATACCCTGAGGTTGCTTCTGCGCTTCACCCTAGCCGACGGTCAGCCTCCTGTCCGTTTCCGTTAGCCAATCGACGCCCTCCCCCGGACGCGGACCGGCCCGCCGGAAGCCGTGGCTTCGGGCGGGCCGGTGGATCGTCCCAAGTGGGAGCGGGAAAGCCGTCAGTGGGCGACGGGCTTCTCGGCGCCGATGCCTGTGAGGGAGCGCACCTCCATCTCGGACTGCTTGACCGGGTCCTCGAGACGGCGCTCCGTCATGGAACCGATGAAGCCGAGCAGGAAGGAGGCCGGGATCGAGACGATGCCCGGGTTCTGCAGCGGGAACCACGCGAAGTCGGCCGTCGGGATCATCGACGTCTCGGAGCCGGACATGACCGGGGAGAAGATGATGAGGCCCACCGAGATGATCAGACCGCCGTACATGGACCAGACCGCGCCCCGGGTGGTGAAGCGCCGCCAGTACAGGGAGTACAGGATGGTCGGCAGGTTCGCGGAGGCCGCGACCGCGAAGGCGAGCGCCACGAGGAACGCGACGTTCTGGCCCTGGGCGCCGATGCCGCCCGCGATGGAGACGAGGCCGATGACCACCACCGTGGTCTTCGCGACCTTCAGCTCCTTGCGGGGATCGGAGTTCCCCTTCTTGATCACGCTGGTGTAGATGTCGTGGGCGAACGAGGCCGAGGCGGTGATGGCCAGGCCGGCGACGACCGCGAGGATGGTGGCGAACGCCACCGCCGCGATGATGCCCATCAGCAGGGATCCGCCGAGCTCGAAGGCCAGCAGCGGGGCCGCGGAGTTCACGCCGCCGGGAGCCGCCTGGATCCGCTCGGCGCCGATGAGGGCCGCCGCGCCGAAGCCCAGGATGAGGGTGAAGAGGTAGAACAGGCCGATCAGGGCGATCGCCCAGACCACCGAGGTGCGTGCCTCCTTGGCCGTGGGCACCGTGTAGAAGCGCATCAGCACGTGCGGCAGGCCCGCCGCGCCGAAGACGAGGGCCAGGCCCAGGGAGATGAAGTCCAGCTTGCTGGTCTCGGAGGCGCCGTAGCGCAGGCCCGGCTCGAGGATGGCCGGGTTGCCGGAGACGGCGACCGCGTCACCGAGCAGCGAGGAGAAGTTGAAGCCGTAGAGCGCCAGGATCCAGACGGTCATGACCGCCACGCCGGAGACCAGGAGCACCGCCTTAATGATCTGCACGTAGGTGGTGCCCTTCATCCCGCCCACCAGGACGTAAACGATCATGAGCACGCCCACGACCACGATCACGAGCGACTGCCCGGTGCGCGAGCTGATGCCCAGCAGCAGCGACACCAGCGCGCCGGCGCCCGCCATCTGGGCCAGCAGGTAGAACGCGGACACCGCGAGGGTCGAGATCGACGCCGCGACGCGCACGGGGCGCTGGCGCAGGCGGAAGGACAGGACGTCCGCCATCGTGAACTTGCCGGTGTTGCGCAGCAGCTCGGCGATCAGCAGCAGCGCCACGAGCCAGGCCACGAGGAAGCCGATGGAGTACAGGAACCCGTCGTAGCCCTGGAGAGCGATCGCGCCCACGATGCCGAGGAAGGACGCCGCCGAGAGGTAGTCGCCCGCGATGGCCAGGCCGTTCTGGGTGCCGCTGAAGCCGCGGCCGCCGGCGTAGTAGTCGGCCGCCGTGGACGTGGACTTCGACGCCCGGAGCACGACCACCATCGTGACGACGACGAACGCGCCGAAGATGGAGATGTTGATCCAGGGCGTGCCGACCGTCTCGGTGGCGGCGGCCGTCATGGGCGCGAGCGCGGTGTGCAGCTGGTGCATCGGTCAGTTCTCCTGTCCGTGGACGCCGCCGGTGGTGCCGAGGCTGGGCTCGAGACGCTCCCGGATGGCCGTGGCCTTCGGGTCCAGCTTGCGGTTGGCGAAGGACACGTAGGCCCCCGTGATGGCAAAGGTCGTGACGAACTGGAGCAGGCCCAGGACGACGCCGAGGTTGACGTTGCCGATGACCTGGATGGCGAACAGCTGCGGCGCGTACATGGCGAGCACCACGTACAGCAGGTACCAGACCAGGAAGGCGACGGCGAGCGGGAAGACGAAGCCGCGGTGGGTCTTCCGCAGCTCCTGGAACTCTGGCGACCGCTGGGCCGCGGGGAAGTCGACGTCGGCGACGAGGTCGTCGGCGTCGATGGGTGGCTGGGTGGACATGGGCTACCTCCTCATGTGATGTGGCCCACACTAGGCCGTTGTATGCACAGGAGCAAGGCGTGACACCCAAAAGTTGCTTTTCGGGGGTCATGATGAACACGGAACGGCGTTTCTGGACGAGGTCCGGTCCAGCATGTATACACAGAGGCTTCGGGGAGCCTGTTTCAGCGAGAGGCCAGGAGAAGTTGGACGGCGCGGTCCAGGAAGGCGTCCACCTGCTGCTCCTCGTAGCTGCGCTCCCCCTGCGCGGGCGGGAACACGGCCCGGCGCAGCTCGGCCGGCGCGAGGTCCGCGGCGCCCTCCAGCCGGGCGCCCAGGCGCTCGCAGAGGACGTCCACGTGGGCCGCGGAGTAGCCCTGGGCCCGCGGCCGGGAGGGGCGCCGGAAGCGCTGCGTGCGCGGCCGGTCGAGACGGTTCCGGAGCAGCCGGGTCAGGGCGTCGACGTGCTCCTGCCAGGCCTCGGGGCCCCGGTCGCGCAGGCACTGCTCGCGCTCGGCCGCGGCCAGCGCGTCCTCGGCCGCGTCCAGCAGCCCGTCGACGGCCTCCGGCCGGTAACCGCCCCGCGCGTCGGCGAAGACGGCGGCGCGCACCTGAGTGCTCAGCACGGCCCCGGACCGGTGCGCCGGTCCGGGGCCGGGCGGCGCGTCCTGCAGGGCCGCGTGCACGCCGGCCAGGAGCTCGTCCACCTGGACGACGTCGTAGCCGCGCTCGGCCTCGGTGCACCGCGGGATGCGGGCGGTGGCCGGCCGGGCTCCGGGGCGGTCGGGAGGCATGGGCTGAGGGTCCTGGACGCCGGGCTCAGGCGCTCGCGGCGAAGAGCTCGAAGAGCAGGTACCCGGCGGGGACGGCGAAGAGGATGGAGTCGATCCGGTCCATCACGCCCCCGTGGCCGGGCAGGAGGGTGCCCATGTCCTTGATCCCCAGCTCGCGCTTGACCATGGACTCGGAGAAGTCGCCGAGGGTGGCGGCGAGCACGAGCACCGCGGCGAGCACGGCGCCCTCCCACCAGGCGTGGTCGAGCAGCAGCACGGCGCACAGGACGCCGATCAGCACCGAGCCGCCCAGCGACCCGGCGAAGCCCTCCCAGGACTTCTTGGGGCTGATCCGCGGCGCCATGGGGTGGCGGCCCCAGACCACGCCCACGGCGTAGCCGCACGTGTCCGAGCCGACGGCCAGCAGGATGACCGTGAGCACCTTCAGGGGGCCCGCCTCGGTGTGGTAGAGCAGCAGGGCGATGCTCAGCAGGAAGCCCACCCAGACCAGGGCGAACACGGAGCCCATGATGGACAGGATCATGCCGTCCCGGCCCCCCAGGGCCCGCCAGACGATCACGAGCGTCAGCCCCACGATCACGGCCATCATCAGCGCCTCGCCGCCACCGGCGAACGCGGCGACCGGCATCAGCACGCCCGCGGTCACCGCCGGGACGCGCGGGATGACGATGCCTCGGTAGCGCAGGGACCGGCCGACCTCCCAGACGCCGATCCCCGCCGCCGTCCCGGCGAAGAGCGCCAGGACGAGGGGCTGGACGAACAGCCCGACGAGCAGGGTCCCGATGAGCACCACGGCGACGCCCACGGCGGCCGGCAGGTTCCGGCCGGCGCGGGAGGGGGCGGTGTGCCGGCGCCCCGGCGTGCCGGGGGTCGTCGCGGCGCCGGCCCGGACGGGCGCCGGCCGGGCACGCGGGGAGAAGGCCCCCCCGGCGGTTCCCGGGGAAGCCTTCGTCTCCTGGTGCGGTCGCGGCTGGTCCGGCATCAGACCTGCAGCAGCTCCGCTTCCTTGTTCTTGAGCATCTCATCGATCTGGTCGATGTGCTTCTTGGTCGCGGCGTCGAGGTCCTTCTCGGCGCGCTTGCCCTCGTCCTCGCCGATGTCGCCGTCCTTGACGGCCTTCTCGATCTGGTCCTTGGCGTGCCGGCGGATGTTGCGCACGGAGACGCGCGCCTCCTCGGCCTTGTGCCCGACGACCTTGACGTACTCCTTGCGCCGCTCCTGCGTCAGCTCCGGCATGACCACGCGGATGACGTTGCCGTCGTTGGCGGGGTTCGCCCCGATGTCCGAGTTGCGCAGCGCCTTCTCGATGTCGTTGAGGGCGGAGCGGTCGTACGGCGTGATGAGCAGCGTGCGGGCCTCGGGGTTCTGGAAGGAGGCGAGCTGCTGGAGCGGGGTGGGAGTGCCGTAGTACTCGACCAGCAGGCTCGAGAAGAGGGAGGGGTTGGCCCGGCCGGTGCGGATCGCGGCGAAGTCCTCCTTGGCGCCCTCCACGGCTTTGCCCATCTTGGTCTTCGCTTCGGACATGGTCTCTGAGATCACGTAGGGGCTCCTTCGTCGTGTCGCACGGAGTCCTCCGCGCGGGGTCGGTTCGGCCGGTCGCCGCGCGGGAACCACGCCGCCCGGCCGTGCTCGCCCCAGTCTAACCGGGGGCCGCCCGGCGCCGGCTCACGCGGTGACGAGGGTGCCGATCTGCTCCCCGAGGATGGCGCGGGTGACGTTGCCCTCGCCCTCCATGCCGAACACGCGCATCGTCACGTCGTTGTCGCGGCACAGGCTGAAGGCCGTCTGGTCCATGACGCGGATGTCGCGGGCGAGGGCCTCGCCGTAGGTGAGGGTGGACAGCCGCTGGGCGTCCGGGTTCGTGCGGGGGTCCGCGGTGTAGACGCCGTCCACCCCGTTCTTCGCCATGAGGACCTCGTCCGCGTGGACCTCCAGGGCCCGCTGGGCCGCGACGGTGTCGGTGGAGAAGTAGGGCAGCCCGGCGCCGGCGCCGAAGATCACGACGCGGTCCTTCTCCATGTGCCGGATGGCCCGGCGCGGGATGTAGACCTCGGCTACCTGCTCCATCTTGATCGCGGACTGCACCCGGGTGTCGACCCCGCACTGCTCGAGGAAGTCCTGCAGGGCCAGGCAGTTCATGACGGTGCCGAGCATCCCCATGTAGTCCGCACGGGAGCGGTCCATGCCGGCCTGGGAGAGCTCCGCGCCGCGGAAGAAGTTGCCGCCGCCCACCACGATGGCGGTCTCGACCTGGCCCACGGTGGCCGCGATCTGCTCGGCGATGTCGCGGACCACGCGCGTGTCCACCCCGATGGAGCCGCCGCCGAAGACCTCGCCCGAGAGCTTCAGCAGCACCCGGCGGCGGGCGGGGGCGACCCGGGGGTCCCTGCTCAGGCGCAGGGCCTCGTCCTTGATCTCGGAGGCAGAAGTGGTGGGCATGGTTCCTCCCGGCGACGACGGAGCTGCGTGGACCGGCTCGGCCCCGCGAGGGTGCAGCTGGCGCGGGGGGCGGGCCTCCCTCAGCATACAGAACGCGTCCGCCCCCGGGGGCCGGCCTCCGGGGCCTCGAGGGCGTCGTCGCAGGCGGGACCGGGAACGACGACGGAGGCGTCCCTGCCGTGCAGGAACGCCTCCGTCGCGAGCGGGCGCCGGGCGCCCGGGAGAGGACCGGTCAGGCGCCGACGCGGAAGCGGGCGAAGGCCGTGGCGGTCGCACCGGCCTCCTCGAGCACCTTGCCGACGGTCTTCTTGGAGTCCTTGGCGAAGTCCTGGTCCAGCAGGACGACGTCCTTGAAGTAACCCTTGAGGCGGCCGTTGATGATGTTCGGCAGGATCTTCTCCGGCTTGCCCTCGGCGCGGGCCGTCTCCTCGGCGACGCGCTTCTCCGACTCGACGGTCTCGGCGGGCACGTCCTCCTGGGAGAGGAACGTCGGGGACATCGCGGCGATGTGCACGGCGACGTCGTGGGCGACCTGCCCGGCGTCGGCACCGGCCACGGCCAGCAGCACGCCGACCTGCGCCGGGAGGTCCTTGGAGGTCTTGTGCAGGTAGACGGCCACGTTGTTGCCCTCGACGCGGGCGATGCGCCGGACGACGACCTTCTCGCCGAGCAGGGCACCGGTCTCGGTGACGAGCTCGGAGACGGCCTTGCCGTCGACCTGGGCGTCCATGAGGGACTCGAGCGTGGTGGCGTCGGCGGCCACGGCGGCGTCGAGCACCTTGTTGCCGAACTCGACGAACGGGGCGGACTTCGCCACGAAGTCGGTCTCGGAGTTGACCTCGACCATGTACCCGACGGTGCCCTCGACGCGCGCGGCGACGAGGCCCTCGGCCGTGGCCCGGCCCTCGCGCTTGGTGACGCCCTTGAGGCCCTTGACGCGGATGATCTCCTGCGCCTTCTGGAGGTCGCCGTCGGCCTCGTCGAGCGCCTTCTTGACGTCCAGCATGCCGGCGCCGGTGCGCTCACGCAGGGCCTTGATCTCGGTGGCGGTGTAGTTCGCCATGGAAACTCCTCACTCGGTCGGTGGTGCCGGCCGGGGCGGGCACGGGCCCGCCCCGGCCGGCCTCGGGCGGGGACGGTGCCCCGCCGGGGGAAACGGACGGTGGACGGAGACTACTCGGCGGCGGTCTCGGTCTCGGCCGGGGCCTCGGCGGGAGCCTCGGTCTCGGCCGGGGCTTCGGTCGCGGCGGCGGTCTCGGTCTCGGCCGGGGCAGCGGTCTCGGCCGGGGCCTCGGTCGCGGCGGTCTGCTCGGCGGCGTGCTGCTCGAGCAGCTCGCGCTCCCACTCGGCCATCGGCTCGGCGGCCTGGTCGGCGCCGCCGGACTTCTTGTTGTGGCGCTCCATGAGCCCCTCGGCCACGGCGTCGGCGATCACGCGGGTCAGGAGGTTGACGGAGCGGATGGCGTCGTCGTTGCCCGGGATCGGGAAGGCGACCTCGTCGGGGTCACAGTTGGTGTCGAGGATCGCGACGACCGGGATGCCCAGCTTCTGGGCCTCGTCCACCGCGAGGTGCTCCTTCTTGGTGTCCACGATCCAGATCAGGGAGGGGGCCTTGGTCAGGTTGCGGATGCCGCCGAGGGTGCGCTCCAGCTTCTCCTTCTCGCGGCGCAGGAGCAGGAGCTCCTTCTTCGTGTACTGCGAGCCCGCGACGTCGTCGAAGTCGATCTCCTCGAGCTCCTTCATGCGCTCGATGCGCTTGGAGACCGTGGCGAAGTTCGTGAGCATGCCGCCGAGCCAGCGGTGGTTCACGTAGGGCATGCCCACGCGGGTGGCCTGCTCGGCGATGGCCTCCTGGGCCTGCTTCTTGGTGCCGACGAAGAGGATGGTGCCGCCGTGGGCCACGGTGGTCTTGACGGCCTCGTAGGCGCGGTCGATGAAGGACAGCGACTGCTGGAGGTCGATGATGTAGATGCCGTTGCGCTCGGTGAAGATGAAGCGCTTCATCTTCGGGTTCCACCGGCGGGTCTGGTGGCCGAAGTGCACGCCGCTGTCGAGGAGCTGGCGCATGGTAACGACGGACATGTCGTCTCCTGGTCTCTCGTGCGGGAGGGCGTGCGACGACGCCCGGCCCGCGGGTTCGGTTCTCGGCTGCGTCCGGCGGACGAGCCCCTGGTGCAGCGGTGGGCGGACCCTGCGGGTCCGTCTCCCGGCCGCCGTGCCGCACCCCGCCGGGACGGGGAACGCGGACCGGGGCGGCCGGACCGGGACGGGAGGTCCCGGCGGCGCTGCGCGCGAAGTCAGCTGCTCGCCACCGCGCCGTCGGCTCCGGCGTCGGGGCCGGGTCCGGGTGGGCGCGAGGGCGCGCCACGAGGGGCGCCTCAGAGCACACTGCGGGATCGAGTGTACTACAAGGGCCTCGTCCGCCCTGCACCCGGCCGGGGGCTGCCGGAGGGGCCCCGGGACCGTCCACAGCACGGGGCCGGGCGGCCCTCCGCCCGGCCCCGGTGGCGGACAGTCGGGACATGCCCACCGGACCCTCCCCGCTCCTCCGTCTCCTGCACCGGCCCCGTGCCCGGACCGGGCCGGCCGGCGTGGTGGGGCTCGCGATCGTGCTCGTGCTGGGGGTGCTGCTCCCCTCCCCCGGTTCGGCGGCCCAGGGGTGGGCGTGGCCCCTGTCGCCGCGGCCGGCCGTGGTGGGCGAGTGGGTCCCGCCCGCCCAGCGGTGGGCGCGGGGCCACCGGGGCGTGGACCTGGACGCGGGCCCGGGCGCCGCCGTGCGCGCCCCGGCCGCGGGAACGGTGGCCTTCGTGGGGTTCGTGGTGGACCGCCCGGTGCTCACGCTCGACCACGGCGGGGGTCTGCGCTCGAGCTTCGAGCCCGTCGAGTCGTCCCTGGTCCCCGGGGACCGGGTGCACCGCGGCGAGGTCGTGGGCGTGCTGCGCGGCCGGGACCACTGCGGGCCGGGCACCTGTCTGCACTGGGGCGTGCGCCGGGACGGCGACTACGTCAACCCGCTGCAGTTCGTCGGCGCGCTCGAGCCGTCGGTGCTGCTCCCCGTGCCCGAGCGGCTGCGCGCGGCCGCTCAGCCCTCGTCGTCCTGAGCGTCGTCGACGCCCTCCTCGACCTCCTGCTGGACCTGGTCGGCGCCCTCCTCGACCTGGCCGGCGCCCTCCTCGACCTCCTGCTGGACCTGGTCGGCGCCCTCCTCGACCTGACCGGCGCCCTCCTCGACCTCCTGCTGGACCTGGTCGGCACCCTCCTCGACCTCCTGCTGGACCTGGTCAGCGCCCTCCTCTACGTCCTCGGTGGAAGTGTCGCAGCCGGTCAGTGCGGCGAGCGCCAGGGCGGCGACGGACAGGAGGCTCCACGGCGTGCGTCGGCTCATCTCGGCGTCCTCTCGGTGGGTGGTGCGCGGATCAGACCACCAGTGCACCACATCCGCAGGGGACGCGCACCCGGTGGACGGGACGTGCGGACGGAAGCACCCCTCCCACCGGGGGACGCGCGGTGGAAGGGGTGTCGGGTAGGGCCGGTGGGGCTTGAACCCACGACCGAAGGATTATGAGTCCTCTGCTCTGACCAGCTGAGCTACGGCCCCGCGCCGGGACGGGCCCGGCGGCGCAGCACCACGTTACCGCACGAGCGAGGCCAGCCTGGTCCGGATCCGTCGCGGCCCCGCGGCGCGGGCGCGCGCCGGCTCCTGGTGCTCGCGCGCTCCCGGAGCAGGAGTGCGCACGGACTCCGGGTGCTCGCCGCGGTAGAGCCGCAGGAACGTCTCCAGGGTCCGCGGGAAGCTGTGCTGCGCGACCTTGCGGCGGCTCTCCCGGCCCATCCGGGCGCGCTCCTCGCGCGGGGCGCCCAGGACGAGGGCGAGCTTGCGCGCCAGGTCCTGGGCGTCGCCGGGGGCGAAGAGCCAGCCGTTGACGCCGTCCTCGGCCAGGTGCGGCAGGGCCCGTGCGTCGGCCAGGACCACGGGCCGGGACGCCGCCATCGCCTCCAGGGTGACCAGCGACTGGAGCTCGGCCGTGCCCGGCTGACAGAACACGTCGGCCCGCAGGTAGGCCGCGCGCAGGCCCTCGTCCGGGACGTAGCCCAGGAAACGGACCCGGTGGGCGACCCCCAGGGCCCGCGCCAGCTTCTCGAGCGCGGGCCGCTGCTCGCCGTCGCCCACGATCTCCAGGTGGGCGTCGAGCTCGGCGGGCAGCACGGAGATCGCCTCGATGAGCACGTCCACGTTCTTCTCCACCGCGAGCCGGCCGGTGAACAGGACGGTCGGGTGCGCGGCCGGCTGCCGCCGCTCGCCGTCGTGGGCCTCGTAGTCGGCGATCCGGATCCCGTTGGACACGGCGAGCACCGTGTCGGGGAAGCCGTTGCGGCGCATGGCCTCCACCGCGAGCGGGGTCGGTGCGGTCACCACGTCGCAGGCGCCGAACACCCGCACCATGTCCCGCCACGACACCGCGCGGTAGCGGTTCAGCACCCATGCCGGGAACGGCAGGAACGGCTCAAGGTTCTCGGGGACGAAGTGGTTGGTGGCCACGGTGCGGATGCCCCGCCGCCGGGCCTCCCGCACCAGCATCCGGCCGAGGATGTAGTGGCACTGGACGTGCACGACGTCGGGTCGCACCTCGTCCAGCACGCGGCGGATCTCCCCGGCCACCTGCCACGGGAAGCACAGGCGGAAGTACGGGTGGGTGAAGGCCCGGTGGGAGCGGAGCCGGTGCTCGACCACGCCGTCGTCCTCGGCCCGGTACGACGGCCCGGGGTCCGGCCGTGCGCACAGGACGTGCACCCGGTGGCCCTGCTCGTGCAGGCCCCGGGCCAGACGGTGCCCGAACTGCGCGGCCCCGTTGACGTCCGGGGGGTAGGTCTCGGCGCCCAGGAGGACGGTCAGGGGGCGTGCGGCGGAGGCGGTGTGGGCGCTCAAGCGTGTCTTCCCGGTCGGTCGTGTGCGGGGCGGTCGGATGCCGTGGGGCGGTCGGATGCTGCGGGGCGCCGTGCGGCGGAGCCCGAGGGGGGCTGCGCCCGGTCCTGCCGTGCGCGTTCGGCCCGGCGCTCGAGCACCTCCGGGTGGTGCTGCGAGAGCACGGCGACCCCGACTATAGCAACGCCGCCTGCCGCGGCCATCAGCATCCCGACCGGGACGGAGAAGCCCGGCACCGCCTCGCCCAGCACCAGCAGCCCCAGGAGCACGCCCACCATGGGGTCGATCACGGTCAGCCCCGCGATCACGAGGTCCGGCGGACCCGACGCGAAGGCCGTCTGCACGAACCACCCGCCCAGCACGGCGGCGACGACGGCGGTGCCCGCGGCCAGCCAGTTGACGTCGTCCAGGGGCGTCCCGGCGCTGCCCTGGATGCGGATCAGAGTCAGCCGCACGAGCACCGCCACGAATCCGTAGAGGATGCCGGCGCCCACCACGTAGAACGTCCCGCCCAGGCTGCGGCCGAACATCGCCGCGGAGACCCCCAGGACGCAGATCAGCACCACGAGCATGACCACCACGGTGTGCTCGGCCCACCGCGAGATGCCCCGGGCGGGGTCGGTCGCCGCCACGGCGCACGTCACGAAGACCGCCCCGCCCGCGGTGCACAGTCCGATCGCCGTCCAGGTGCGCCGGTTGATCCGCAGCCGGCGGTGCCGTGCGTGCAGCAATGTGGTGATCACCAGGGCCACCACGCCGATCGGCTGGACCACCGTCACGGTGGCGAGTCCCAGGGCGGTGACGTTGAGGCCGGTGCCGAGGCCCAGCAGGGTGAGACCCAGCAGCCAGCGGGGACGGCGCAGCAGGACCGCGATGCTGCGCAGGCGCAGCCGTCCCTTCGCGACGTCCGCCACGGCACTGCCCTGCTGCTGCGTCCCGACGGCCAGGCACACGGCCGAGAGCAGCGCCAGGGCGACCGCCAACCACTGGCTCATGGCATCCACCGATCTGTCGTCACGCCCGGGAGTCTATCGAGCCGGCCCGCCCGTCCGGCCCGGGGCGCGTGGACACCCGGTGAACGCACGGGGAAGGCCCGGAAGCCTGTGGCTTCCGGGCCCTCGACCGGTGCGCTCGTCCACGGGGAACCCATGGACGGCGACGTCACCGGAACAGCTTGCGGAGGAAGACGACGAACGCGCTCCCCGCCACGGCCAGCACCGTGAGCGGCTGCCACCGCTCGCCGAGGCCGGACCCGGCGGACGAGCCAGAGGTCGAGCGGGACTTCGCGCCGCCCTGGGCGAGGAGGCCCTTCACGTCCTTCGGGGTGGTCTTCACGGTGCGGCTGGTGCGGTCCACGAAGCCCTTGGTGGTGGACTGGATGGTCTCGGCACGGCCCTGCACGTCGTCGCGCAGCGTCTTGAGGTGCTCGCGGCGCAGCTTGAGCCGGTGCCGCAGCTGCTCCTCGGTGGGCGCCGGGGGCTTCTGCTGGGCCGGGTCCTGCGCGGCCTCCCGCTTCTCCTGCTCCTTGCGCTCGCGGGCAAGCTGCTCCTCGCGCTGGACGCGGCTCTCGGTGTAGGCGGAGCCCTCCTTGACCACGCCGAGGTCGTACTTGACCCCGAAGAGCGCCTTGCGCGGCACGAGCGGAAGGGCCTTCTTGATGGTGGACACCCCGATGAGCGCCGCGACGGCCAGGATGATCAGGAACAGCACGGCGAGCAGCAGGGCGGCCAGCCAGGCCGGCATGATCTGCGACAGACCCGCGATCGCCGCGCCGACCAGGGCGATCGTGGCGAGCAGCAGGAACACGAGGCCGACGACGACGAAGGCCGCGCCCTTGCCCAGCGTCTTCGCCTTCTCCGTGAGCTCGAGCTTGGCGAGCTGCGCCTCGTCCTTGAGCTGCTTGGGCAGCAGCCTGGCGAAGACCTTGACGACATCGAGGATCGACGCCGATCCGGGATCGGAGTGCTCCGACCCCGCTCCCGACGCTCCGCCCGTGCTGGGGCCTACCGAATGACTCATGCCCGCCTCCGTTGATGATGAGAAAAGTACGTGGACTGAGCACCAAGCTACCATCGGGGACGCCGCCGGCGGGCGCGCACGGGGTCGCGGCTCAGCCTGCCGGGACGTGCGGGAGGGCCCGTCCGGTTCCCCGGACGGGCCCTCCCGTCGGTGCGTCGGAGTCGGGTCCGGTGCTACTTCCTCCCGTCCCGGCCCTTGCCCTTGTCGCCCTTGTCCTTGTCCCAGTGCCGGTCCTCGTCCTGCTCGAAGTACACCCTCACGTACTTCTTCTGGCAGACCTTGTCCGACTTGCCGGTGCGGTCGACCTGGCGGGCGTCCCTGTAGTACTCGCGCCAGTCGCCCCCGTGGCACTTCTCCTTGGCGATGGACGCGGCCTTCTCGAGGCTCTTGTCCTCGTAGCGCTTCGTCTTCCAGTCGCCGCGGTGCTTGTACTTGACGACGACGTCGACCTCGCCGTTCTTGCGCTCGTCCTTCTTGCTGTGCCCCTTGTCGTCGCCCTTGCGATCGTCCTTGCCGTCAGCGAGCGCCGGACCTGCTCCCCCGATCAGCAGTCCCGCCACGGCGACACTCGCTACCAGCTTTTCCAGAGTTTTCACTGTGTTCCCCCTTGGTGAATAAGGTGAGATCAGCTTAATTCGCTTCTGACAAGGCACTCAATAGCAAACGGTGACGTTCCGGACGCGGTACGGTCACGGATCGGAACTACTGTCCGGTTCGCCCGGCGGTCGGCTCCCACCGGTGCCGGGCTCCTCGACGCCCCGGGGGCCGGAGGACGCGACGAGGGACCGGCGCCGCGCGCCCTTCGTGACGGCGCCGAGCGCCCGCTCCAGCGGCCCCTGCCCCATGGTCCGCTGCCACGTCACGGCGAACAGGACCGCCGACACGAGCTGGACGGCGAGCCACAGGTGGGGCCGGTCCTCGTGGACCTCGAACGACAGGACGACCAGGTGCGCGGTGTACAGGGTCAGGGTCATCGAGCCCATCGCCGACAGCGGCAGCAGCCAGGCGCCGACCACGCGGGAGATCAGCAGGAAGGCGCCCAGGACGGCCATGCCCGTGCCGAGGCTGACCGCGATGGCCAGGGGGGTGTTGGTGTGCGGCGCGTCGACGGCGAGCGACCACCAGGTGTCGGTGGGCAGCCAGTCCTCGCCCCAGATCAGGATTTCGTCCAGTTGCCTCGCGTCCCCCGACGAGGAGGCCAGCAGCCGTTCGTAGCCGCCGAGGCCGTGGAGCAGGACGTACGAGGCCGCCTGCGCGCAGACCGACAGACCCAGGCCGACCGCCAGGAGGCGCAGCTGGGTCGCCCTCCTCCGCAGATCGAGCCGGCCGAGCCCCATGCCGGTCAGCAGGTAGGTCAGGTAGGCGAGCGCCGGGTAGGTGCCGGTCAGCAGCAGCTGGGCCGCCGTCGCCCCCGGCTCCGTCAGCAGCTCCCCGAACGCGGGGTTGTCGGCGACGGGCTCGGGCAGTACGTCGCGCAGCGACTGCATGAGCACCGGAGCCACGAGCAGGAAGACCGCCGCCGAGCCGAACAGCGGCTTCGGGCCCGCGCGCAGGAAGGGCACGGCCAGGAGGAAGAACACGCCGTAGTAGATGAGGATGTTGTCCGCCGGCAGGTCGTCGGCCAGCAGGGATCCGATGGCCAGTCCCAGCACCGCGATCAGCACCGCCCGCACCACGAGCGCCACACGGTCCGCGCCCAGCTCCCGGCCACCGTGCGGGCGGGGTCCACCGGTGGACAGGGCGAGTCCCACGCCCGCCAGCAGCGCGAACAGCGCCGCCGAGTCCCCGGAGAAGAGGATCTGCGACCAGGTCGGCTCGCCGGTCTCGTCGTCGGAGGACGGCAGGACGTGAACGGACATGAGACCGATGAGCGCCAGACCGCGGGCCGCGTCGACTCCGGTCAGACGCCTCGACGGCTTCCCCGCGGCGCCCCGCTCCCGGGACGGGGCGGGTCCGCCTGCCCTGGCCGACCAGCGCATGGTGCCCCCTGAGATGCCGAGCCTCGTCCGGAAGCCCGCCGAGGATGCGGTCCGGTGCGTCCAGGATCTCGGCTCGTCCGGGACCGCCCTGGACTCATGATGCGCCCCGGACTTCCGTGCCCGCTAGGAGGAACATAAGGATTCCATAAGACCTGCGCGCGCCTCGGGCCGGGGCGGGCAGTCCGCTCCCCGCCGCTTCCGCCCTGTCGGGCAAAGAGCGGGCATTACTTTTGCCACTGGATGCGGGTCAATGGAAGGGAGCTTGATCCGAGCTCCCGCCGGAAGGACGACCACCATGACCGCCATCCCCCGGGCCCATCCCGCCGAGTCCCTCGTCCGGGCCGGCGTCGTCGGCGCGCTCGCCGCCCGCGGCGTCACCGTCACCTCCGTCGAGATGCTGTTCGACGGCCAGGAGTGGGCCGTGACCGTGTCCCACCACCCGCCCGACATGTCGGAGAGCGACGTGCGGGTGGCGGTCTGGACCGCCGTCCTCAACTACACGGCCGTCTTCGACGTGCCGGCCCCTGCGGAGGGGGTCCGGATCAGCGTCACCGGCTGACGCGCGACGCGCCGGGGCGTCACGGCCATGAGGTTGGCCGCGTCGTGGGTGCGACACCGTCGAGGTGCCCCTGAACGCCACGGACGAGCAGGTCCGGGCCGCAGCCCGCGAGCTCGCCGCCGAGTACGCGCACTGGAGGCATTGGGTAGCACTCCTAGGCGGTCACCGACCGGCCGGGAGTGATACCGGCGGCGAATGCGCTGGAGAAACCATAGGGCTGTCTCAGCATCACCACAGGGCCAGTCCGTACAAATGAATCATGACCCGGGGCTACCGTATCCGGGTCAGACCCCGAGGAGACCCCCGTGGAGCACGAGCCCCCTGTCGAGCACGACGCGGACGCAGAGGTCGCCGCCGCCCTGGAATCCCGCCATCCGGCACTGCAGTTCCGCCGTGACGAGGACGGGGCGCTGCACCGCTTCAGTGACATCCCGCTCACGGCCACCGGCGTGCTGTCCGGTCGCCCCTTCGTCTTCACCTACCGGGGCGACCTCGCCCGCTTCCGTGTGTGGCCCACCGGCACCCAGACCCCGAGCGTCCATGACCACCGGCCCTCCGGGTTCCCGAAGCTGGAGTCCTCCCGCGGCAAGATCGTCGGCGACCCGCTGTCCAGCTCCCTGACGGCCGACCAGCTCATCGAGGTGCTCGGCGAGATGATCAAGATGGCTCTCACCCATCTGAAGCCGGGCCCCGACTCCCTCCTCCCGGTCACGATCACCATGCCGGGTAGGCTGCTGGAGCCCGAGCAGGTCACCGCGCTGCTGGCGCCGTTCACCGGCCGGGACCTGCCGCCGCAGGAGGCGTTGCTGGACTGCGCAGATCTGAGCAGCTTCTCCCTGGAGGCCCTGGGCCTGCTGGCGGAGCGCACTGCCGACCTGTTCAACATCATCACCCTGGTCGGGGCCAGTACCGAGCTCGCCGAAGCGTTCACCGACGATGCGCAAACAGAGGCGATACGCCACATGAAGCACGCCCTGATGGCTCGGCGCCGGGCCGAGCGCGAAAGGCGCGAGGGGCGCGGCTGAGACGGGCTGTCAGCACACATGGTCTCCTGACCCGCGCGCGGCCGCCCGACACCAGAGGACTCCCTGATGATCCTCACTCGCCCCCAAGGAGGCGGCCACCGCCCTGGAGGACCGATTCCTTCGCCCTGCTCCTGAAGCACCGGGGCGATCAGTTCCCACAGGCGGTCATCGACCATCCACGACTGCGTCCTCGTCGTCGTGCAGGCACTGTGAACCACTCACACACGAGTGAGCAACGACGGACCGGGTCCTGAGACCAGGTCCCGGTGTCCCCAGGATGCAGCCGTCGTCGGGGACGACGGAGGCCCCCACCGGCGTTTCCGCCGGTGAGGACCTCCTGTGCTGCTCCCCCGACTGGACTCGAACCAGTAACCCTTCGATTAACAGTCGAATGCTCTGCCAATTGAGCTACGGGGGACCGTGCACGCGGACGTGCAACGAGCCATCACTTTACCGTTCCCGCCGAGCTTCGACAAATCCGGTTCCGCCCGGTGGCGTCAGTCCTGGCGGAGGCCGCGCCGCTGCATCTCCAGCTCCAGCAGCTCCCGCTGGAGCTCCTGGTAGCGCTCGCGCTGCCCGGTGGGATCCGTGCGCTGGAGCTCCGCCAGCCGGTCCGACTTCCGCCGGTTGATCTGCAGCTCGAAGAGGCGGTTGAGGATGTCCGCGGTGTAGCGCTCCAGCTGCTGCTGCGTGGTGGCCGGCAGCGGGGTCACGGCGAGCTCGGCGAGGTAGCCGTGCAGCGGCTCGGGCAGGTGTCCGCGCACCCCGTCCACCCAGGCCTGCCCGCTCGGCACGGCGGAGCCGTCGCCGAGCAGCTCGGCGCGCGCGGCGAGCACGGCGTCGTGCACGGCCCCGTGCACGGGGTAGCGGAAGTCGCTGAGCCCGAACTCCTCCCAGTGCCGCGCGAGCATCAGGTCCGGGCACTGGATGACGGTCTCGAGGGCCTCGCGCTCCATCCGGGCCACGGGCTCGCGCGGGTCGGGCAGCTCGACCGGGGCCGGCCCGGACGCCTCCGGCTCCGCCGGCCGGTGCGGCGCGGGGGCCTCCTCCCGCTGGGCGCGGCCCGCGGCGTCGACGGCCCGCTGGACCTCCGCCGGCTCGAGCCCGAGCCAGCCCGCGAGCTGCCGCGCGTAGGCGGGGCGCAGGGAGCGGTCGCGGATCCGCGCCACGATGGGCGCACAGGCGCGCATCGCCCGGATGCGACCCTCGATGGTGTCCAGGTCAAAGTTCTTCAGCGTCGCCCGGATCGCGAACTCGAACAGGGGGCGGCGGTTCTCCACGAGCTCGGCCACGGCGGCGTCCCCGCGGGCGAGCCGGAGGTCGCAGGGGTCCATGCCGTGGGGCTCGACCGCCACGTAGGTCTGCGCCACGAACTTCTGGTCCTCCTCGAACGCGCGCAGGGCGGCCTTCTGCCCGGCGGCGTCGCCGTCGAAGGTGAAGACGACCTCTCCCCCGCCGCCGTCGTCGGAGAGGAACCGCCGGACGATCTTGATGTGCTCGGCCCCGAAGGCGGTGCCGCACGTGGCCACCGCCGTGGTCACGCCCGCGAGGTGGCAGGCCATGACGTCGGTGTAGCCCTCGACGACGACGAGGCGCCGCTGCCTGGCGATCTCCCGCTTCGCGAGGTCGATGCCGTAGAGCACCTGGGACTTCTTGTACAGGGCGGTCTCGGGGGTGTTGAGGTACTTCGGGCCCTGGTCGTCGTCGTGGAGCTTGCGGGCGCCGAAGCCGATGACCTCGCCGGCGACCGCGCGGATGGGCCAGACGAGCCGGCCGCGGAACCGGTCGTAGAGCCCGCGGTTGCCCTCGGAGAACATCCCGGTGAGCTTGAGCTCCTGGTCCGTGAAGCCGCGCTCCCGCAGGTGCTTGAGGAGGTGGTCCCAGCCGCGGGGCGCGTAGCCCACGCCGTAGCGCCGGGCCGCCTCGCCGTCGAAGCCCCGCTCGCCCAGGAACTGCTGGGCGGGGGCGGCCTGGCGGGTGTAGAGGTTGCGCTGGAAGAACTCCGCGGCGACCTTGTGCGCGTCCAGCAGGCGCTGGCGACGACCGACCTCCTCCTTGTTCGGCCCGGAGCCCTGCTCGTAGTGCAGCTCGTAGCCCACCCGGGCCGCGAGCTTCTCCACGGTCTCGGAGAAGGTGGTGTGGTCCATCGTCATGAGGAAGGAGATGACGTCCCCGGACTCGTCGCAGCCGAAGCAGTGGTAGGTGCCCATCTGCGGCCGCACGTGGAAGGACGGGGTGCGCTCGTCGTGGAACGGGCAGAGCCCCTTCCAGGAGCCGATGCCGGCGCTCTTGAGGGTGACGTAGCCGTCGACGATCTCCTTGATGTCGGTGCGCGCCCGCACCTCGTCGATGTCCTCGCGTCTGATCAGTCCTGCCACACCGCCAGTCTAGGCGCGCGGCCGGACGGCGGAGGGCCGCCCCGGGCCGCGCGGTGGATCGCCGTGCGGCCCGGGGCGGCCCGTGGAGCGGGATCCGTCAGCGGCTCAGCGGGAGCGTTCCCGCAGGTCCTGCCGGGTCCGGGTGCCGGTCAGGGCGAGGCCGCCCAGGGCGCCCACCGCGGCGAAGGCGAAGAAGCCCCACGGGTAGGCCAGGCCCGCCGTCAGCAGGGTGCCCCCGATGATCGGGCCCGAGATCGCCCCGAGCCGGCCGACCCCGGCGGACATGCCCAGCGCCGTGGCGCGCACGCGCGGCGGGTGGTTGGCGGCGGTGAACGCGTAGACGAGCACCTGGGAGGAGAACACGAAGCAGCCGGTGACGAAGACCATGGCGTAGATCCCGAGCAGCGGCAGCTTGATCGCCAGGGCCGCGAGCAGCGCGGCCGAGCCGAGGAACCAGATGATGCCCGCTGCGCGCGGGGTGATCCGGTCGGCCACCCGGCCGGCGACCGCCAGCCCCGCGATGGCGCCCACGTTGAGGATCAGCAGGAAGCCGAGGGAGTTGCCGAGGTCGTAGTCGGCCGCCCGCATGATCTGCGGCAGCCAGGTGTTGAGCCCGTAGACGAGCAGCAGGCCCATGAAGGAGGCGACCCAGATGGCGATCGAGTTCCGGCGCCAGCCGGTGGAGAGCAGCATGGTGGCGCCGACCTTCTCGGCCTGCTCCTCGGCGGTGTGGTGCTCGAGGTGCACGCCGTAGTGCTCGGCCACGGCGCGGGCCTCGGCCATCCGCCCCTTGGACGCGAGGAACGAGGGGGACTCGGGGAGGAACACGAGCATGAGAGGCACGAGGACGAGCGCCGGCAGGGAGCCCAGGACGAACATCTCCTGCCAGCCGAACTGGACGACGACGACGATGGCGAGCGCCGCGGTGAGCACCGCGCCCACGTGGTAGCCGGTCATCACCAGGGTCGTGGCGTTGGAGCCCCGGCCGAGGCGGGCGAACTCGGTGACCATCGCGATGGCGGTGGGCAGGCAGCCGCCGAGGCCCAGGCCGGCGAGGAAGCGCAGGAGGCCGAAGACGAACACGCTCGGGGAGAACGCCGCGGCGAAGGTCAGCAGGGAGAACATGACCACGGCGCCGATGAGCATCTTGCGGCGGCCGAGCCGGTCGGTGAGGTAGCCCATGGTCAGCGCGCCGATCATCATGCCCACGAGGCCGACGGTGGCCACGGCGGTGCCCTGCGCGGTGGTCATCCCGAGCTCGTTGTTCTCGAGCATGGACGGCAGCACCGCGCCCAGGACCACGGCGTCGAAGCCGTCCAGCAGCACCGCGATCCAGCACAGCGGCGCCACCCACGCCCGGGAGCGGAGGACGGGCCGGGCGCCCGGGGAGGAGGGGGACGCGGCCTGCGGGGCGGGTCCGGTGGAGTTTTCCATGACGATCAGACCTTTGTGAGGAGGAGCACAAACGCGCCGAGTCTAGGGAGCGGCGCCGCGTGCGACCCAGCGCACAGTCATTGAACGGGATCGGCCGCCGCTCCGGTGGGACGGCTCACCAGAGCGGCTTGTCCCCCACCCGCCAGTGGGTGCCGCGGATCCGGTCGTGCAGGGACACGGCGGACAGGTCGGTGAGGGACGCGATCTGGTCCACCACGAGGCGCAGGCGGGCGGCCTCCGTGCCCGGCCCGTCGCCGAGGTCGTGCCAGTCGGCGGTGAAGGCGGGCGAGAGGAAACGGCCGTCGGAGTCCATCAGCGCCCCCACCAGGATCGAGAGCACCTCCTGCTGGTTGTCGTAGATCGGCTGGGCGTCGCGCACCGTGATGACGTAGGTCGTGGCGATGCCCTTGAGCACGCCGATCTCCTCCGTGGTCCCCTCCGGCACCACGAGCTGGGCGTCGTAGCGGGTCAGCGGGTCCTCGCCGTAGATGTCCCGGGTGGCGCCGACCGCGGACATCGCGAAGCGGCCGATGAGCTGGCTCGTCATGTTCTTCAGCCGGGCGAGGTCCTTGCGGGACCCGTCCATCTCCCGGACCCACAGGGACGAGTCCTCGAGGCGGGTCAGGGCGGCGTCGAGGGACTCCGGCGCGGCCTCGGGCAGGTACCAGCGCCGGGTGAGCTCGAGCACCCGGTCCCGCTGGGTGGTGTCGGCGAGCCAGCCCAACTGCACGAGCCCGGAGGCGATCGCGTCCTCGACGTCGTGCACGGAGTAGGAGATGTCGTCCGAGAGATCCATGACCTGGGCCTCGAGGCACTTGGTGCGCGCCGGGGCGCCGTCGCGCAACCACGCGAACACCGGCAGGTCGTCCGTGTAGACCCCGAACTTCGGGGACCTGGTCCCGTCCGGGCGCAGCGGCGCCTCGTGGGCCTCCCAGGGGTACTTGCACACGGCGTCCAGCACGGCGCGGGTGAGGTTCAGGCCGGCGGGCCGCCCGTCGTCGTCGAGCACCTTGGGCTCGAGCCGGGTCAGCAGGCGCAGGGTCTGCGCGTTGCCCTCGAAGCCGCCGATGTGCTGGGTCAGCCGGTGCAGGGCCGCCTCCCCGTTGTGCCCGAACGGCGGGTGCCCGAGGTCGTGGGAGAGGCAGGCGGCGTCGACGACGTCGGGGTCGCAGCCGAGCATCCGGCCCAGCTCCCGGCCGATCTGGGCGACCTCGAGGGAGTGGGTCAGGCGGTTGCGCACGAAGTCGTCGGTGTCCGGGGAGACGACCTGGGTCTTGGCCGCCAGCCGCCGCAGCCCCGAGGAGTGCAGGATCCGGGCGCGGTCCCGCTCGAAGTCGGAGCGGTACTTGTTGTGGTGGTCCTCCGCCACCCAGCGCGCGACGTCGCGGGCCTCGTAGCCCGGGGCGGGCGCGCCGGTGCGGTCGATCTCGATGGACGTGTGGGGCATGCCCGGTCCTTTCCGTGTGGTGGGGACGGCTCAGCCGCCGGAGACGTCGAGCTCCGCCGCGACCAGCCCCAGCCGCTCGGCGTCCCCCAGCTCGCGGGAGCCCAGCCAGCCGTCCGGCAGGTGCGGCTTCTTCGGGGAGCCGGCGCGGCCGCGCGGGCCCTCGACCGCCTCGCCCGGGTAGCCGAGGGACAGGTCGAGCTCGTCCAGCAGCTCGCGCAGGGTCGCGAGATCCGGCACCTGGGCCATCCTGGCGCGCAGCTCACCGCCCACCGGGTAGCCCTTGAAGTACCACGCGACGTGCTTGCGGATGTCGCGCAGCCCCTTGGCCTCGTCGCCGAACATCTCCACGAGCAGCTCGGCGTGGCGGTAGATCGTGCGGGCGACCTGGTCCACCCCGGGGCGGAAGCGGTCGGGGCGGCCCTCGAAGGCGGCCTGCAGGTCCCCGAAGAGCCAGGGCCGGCCCTGGCAGCCGCGGCCGACGACCACGCCGTCCACGCCGGTCTGCTCGACCATGCGCACGGCGTCCTCGGCGCTCCAGATGTCCCCGTTGCCGAGCACGGGCACGTCCGGCAGGGCCTCGCGCAGCTGCGCGATGGCGTCCCAGTCCGCGGTCCCCGAGTAGTGCTGCTCGAGGGTGCGCCCGTGCAGGGCCACGGCCGCGACGCCGCTGTCGCGGGCGATCCGGCCGGCTTCGAGGAAGGTGAGGTGGCCGTCGTCGATGCCCTTGCGCATCTTGACCGTCACGGGGACGTTCCCGCGGGAGGCCTCCTGGACGGCGGTGCGCACGATCGCGGTGAACAGGTCGGTCTTCCAGGGCAGGGCGGAGCCGCCGCCGCGCTTGGTGACCTTGGGGACGGGGCAGCCGAAGTTCAGGTCGATGTGGTCGGCCCGGTCCTCCTCGACGACCATCCGCACGGCCTGCCCGACGTGGACGGCGTCCACGCCGTAGATCTGGATGGAGCGGGGCGTCTCGTCCGGGTCGTGGTCGATGATCCGCATCGACTCGGGCCGGCGTTCCACGAGGGCGCGGGCCGTGACCATCTCGGTGACGTACAGGCCGCCGCCGTACTCGCGGCACAGCCGGCGGAACGCCTTGTTGGTGACCCCGGCCATCGGCGCCAGCACCACGGGGACGTCGATCGTGAGCGCGCCCAGGTGCAGCGGCGGCAGGTCGAGCCGGGCGGGGTGGTTCTCGGTACGGGTGTCCATCACCGGGGAATTCTCTCACGGACGGCAGCGGCGCAGGGCCCCGGGGTGCTCCCCGGGGCCCTGCGCCGGCCGGCGCGGGTCAGATCCAGCGCGGGTTCGCCACGTCGGCGCCGGCCTCGAGGCGGGCCCCGCCGCGCCCGGAGGCCCACTGCGCGACCGCGGCCAGGTCCCCGCGCACCAGGATCCCCGCGTCCTGGCCGGCGCCGGCCCCGAGCTCACCGAGCTCCGGGGCGTCACAGACCTGGATCCGCAGCCCGGGGTCCTTGTCCTGTCCCGCCCAGTTGCCGGTCACGTCCTTCAGCAGCCGGGTCAGGACCTCGGCCGGGACGTCCGAGAAGCGGGCCCCGTTGTCGAGGTCGACCGCGTGGATCCAGACCTCGCGGTTGCGCATCCAGACGGTCTCCGTGGCCGGCACGGTCCTGCCCTGGGCGGTCCGCACCTCGTGGCTCCACGCCGCCTCCGGGGTGTCCCGCCACTCGACGTTCAGGGACACCGAGGCGTGGTCGTTGAGGTGGCGCAGCGCCCGGGCCGGCAGGGTCGCCCCGTAGGCGATCTCCTGGTTGCGGGCCTGAGGGGAGGAGTACATCGGGGTCTCCACCCCGGTGTTGGCCCACTGCACGAGCCGGGTCAGGGCGCGGGCGTTGTAGCCGACGTGGGCGATGACGTGCCGGCGGGACCAGCCGGGCAGCAGCGAGGGTCCGTCGAGCTCGTCGTCCGTGAGCTCGTTGACCTTGCGGGACCAGAACGCCGTGCCGCGGCGCACCAGCAGCAGCTGGGCCTTGAGGTCCTCGTCGGTGGTGAGGTCCTGACGGGCGACCATGGCTGACTCCTCTCGTGCCCGCGCTCAGGCGGGGTCGACGATCTTGTTGGTGAGCACGCCCAGACCGTCGATCTCGACCTCCACCACGTCGCCGGACTTCAGGAAGACCTGCGGGTTGCGGGCCCGGCCCACCCCGCCGGGGGTGCCGGTGAGGATGATGTCCCCGGGGTTCAGCGGCAGCATCGTGGAGAAGTAGGCCACGAGGTGCTCCGGGGTGAACAGCAGGTCCCCGATCGAGTGCTCCTGCATGGTCTCGCCGTTGACCCGGGTGTGCAGGACGGCCTGCTTCGGGTCGAACTCGTCGGCGGTGACCATGACGGGGCCCACCGGGGTGGACTTCGCCCAGATCTTGCCCTGCAGCCACTCCTTGGTGCGGAACTGCCACTCGCGCATGGAGATGTCGTTGGCGGCGGCGTACCCGGCGATGTACTGACCGGCGTCGGCCTCGTCCACCTTGTACGCGCGCTTGCCGACGACGACGACGAGCTCGCCCTCCCAGTCCAGCTGGGGGTCCTCGGCGACGGCCTCGATGTCGTCGTTCGGGCCGGTGAGGGTCTCGGTGAACTTGGCGAAGATCGTGGGGTAGGACGGCAGGTCGCGGCCCATCTCCTGGATGTGGCTCTTGTAGTTGAGCCCCACGCACAGGACCTTGCCGGGGTCGGCGACGATCGTCTCGAGCTCGGCGCCGGCGGCCGGGTGCGTCGGCCCGGAGGCGTCGGCGGCGATCTGCTGCCAGTTCTCCTCCGCGAGCAGGGCGCCGAGGTCGGGGCAGCCCTCGATCTCGGTGAACACCTCGCCGTCGAGGCGGGCGGCCGTGGTGGTCCCGTTGGTGCGCAGGGTTGCAAGCTTCATCGGTCAGTGTCTCCTGGGTCGGGATGTGGGGGTCGGTGTGCGGCGGCGCCCGGCGGGGCGCCACGGACGTGGTCCGGCGCGCGGGGCGGTCCGCTCCGCGCGCCGGAGGTGCGGTGCTACTTCTCCTCGCCCTCCACGAAGGTGCGGTTGAAGTTCAGCTTCTCGACGATCGGCTGGTCGCCGAACTTGAACAGGTCGAACCCGGTCTCGGCCTGGATCTGCCAGGCCGTCCAGGACGGGACGACCACCAGGTCGCCCTTCTCCACGACCCGGACCTCGCCGTCGAGCACGAACCGGCCGCGGCCCTCGAAGACCTGGTAGACGCTGGAGCCGACCTCCCGCGTCGTGCGGGTCTCGGTGCCGGGGCGGAAGCGGTGGAACTCGGCCCGGATGGTGGGCATGACGTCCCCGCCGGTGGTGGGGTTCACGAAGCGCACGGCGGCGTGGCCCTGCTCCACGGTGGCGGGGTAGCCCTCGTCCTCGATCGCCAGCTGCTCGGTGAGCGCCCGGTCGGTGTGCTCCCACCGGTAGGCCCCGATCGGGGAGGACACGGTGTTGCCCAGACCCGACAGGGGCCGCAGGCCCGGGTGGCACCACAGCCGCTCGCCGCGGGAGAACTCCGGGGTGGACTCGTCGGTCACCCGGTCGATGCCGAACTCGAAGAACGCGGTGTCGGTGTAGTGCACGAACGGGATGTCGAGGCCGTCGATCCACGCCATGGGCGCATCGAGCTCGTTGTGGTGGCCGTGGAAGTTCCAGCCCGGGGTGAGCAGGAAGTCCCCGCGGGACATCCGCACCGGGTCGCCGTTGACCACGGTCCACACGCCCTCGCCCTCGACCACGAAGCGGAAGGCGTTCTGGGAGTGCCGGTGCTCGGGCGCCACCTCGTGGCCGCCGAGGTACTGGATGGCGCACCACAGGGTGGGGGTGGCGTACGGGCGCCCGCCCAGACCGGGGTTCGCCAGCGCGATGGCCCTGCGCTCCCCGCCGCGGCCCACGGGCACCAGGTCCCCGGCCCGCTCGGCCAGCGGCAGCAGGTTCTTCCACTCCCACACGAACGGGACGGCCGCCGAGGCCGGGGCCTCCGGCATGAGGTTGCCGATCTCCGTCCACAGCGGGACCATGTGGCCCGACTCGAAGTCCTGGTAGAGGGCGTCGAGCTGGGCCTGCTCCTGAGGCGTGGGGGCCGGGACCGTCATCTGGTTGTCGTGACTCATGGTGAGCTCCTCGGTGCTCGCGGGTCGCGGGGCGGACCACCCTGCGCTGTGATGTGAGTTACTGGCCACGCTAGAGCAGGCACCGGCGGGACCGGCAATGAATTCTGCTGGATGGAAACTTCCTCCGGTGCTCCACGACCGCTTCACCGGGGCCGGCCGGACTCGATCTCCGCGGCGATCTCGCCCTCGATCTCCCGGCACACCTCCCGCAGCGCCCGGATCACCGCCCGGTCCTCGATCACGCCGGCCCGCTGCACGGGCACGGACACCGACAGGGCGGCCAGGGGGCGCCCCTCGGGATCGCGCACGGCGCAGGCCACGGCGGAGACGCCGCGCTCGGCCTCCTCGCGGTTGAAGGCCAGTCCCACGGAGCGGATCATCGCCAGGGACCGGACGAAGGAGCCGAAGGCGGCCTCGTCCAGGTACTCCCCCACGGTCCGGGCCGAGCCCGTGCGGAACAGCCGCGCGAGGTCCTCCTCGGAGAGGTAGGACAGGAGGAGCTTGCCCGCGGAGGTGGCGGCCGCCGGGAGGACGGCGCCGCGCCGGTCGCCGACCTTGAGCAGCCCCGCCCCCTCCACGGAGCTGAGGAAGCGGACCGTGGTGCCGACCCTGACCATGAGGTTCGTGGTCTCGTGGGTCCGTTCGCTGAGCAGCTCCAGGTAGGGCTGCACGAGAGCGCGCAGCCGGCTGTGCGAGCCGGACTCGGGGACCGAGACGCCGAGCCCCGGCCCCGCGAGGTAGCGGCGGGAGTCGTCCTGGACGGCGAAGCCGCGGTAGACGAGCATCGACAGGAGGCGGTGCGCGGTGGAGGGGGCGACGCCCAGCTCCTGCGCCACGTCCTTGAGCCGCACCCCGCCGGAGTCGCGCAGCATCTGGAGCAGGCGCAGGACGTTGTCCACGGACTGCAGGGAGTAGGCCGGCTTCCGCTCCAGGTCCTGGTTCTGCACGGGCCCAGTCTAGGCGCCCGCCGCACCCCGATGGAGATCCACGACACACCGTTTGTTCCATCCAGCAGAATAAGTTTCGGGGCGTGTCGGTCACGGGCACATCCTGGTGTGACGCGCCGCACGCCGGTGGCGCCCCTCACCTGTGAAACGGAGTCCCGATGTCCGCAACGGCTCTTGCCGCCGCCGCCCCGCCCGCCCCGGTGGGCCGGCGCGCCCGATGGATCGCCGTGCTGGTCTGCTGGCTGCTCATCGTCTTCGACGGCTACGACCTCATCGTCTTCGGCACGGTCAAGCCCTCCCTCATGGAGGAGTGGGGGATGTCCCAGGCGACCGCCGGCACGGTGGGCTCCTCGGCGTTCCTCGGCATGATGATCGGGGCGGTCTTCGCCGGGCGGCTCTCCGACGGGCTGGGCCGGAAGAAGACGGTCGTCTGGTGCACGGTGGTGTTCTCCCTGGCGACCGTGGCGTGCGCCGTGGCCCCCGACGAGTGGGTCTTCGCGCTGCTGCGCCTCGTGGCGGGGCTCGGCCTGGGCGGTCTCGTGCCCTCGGCCAACGCCCTCGCCGCGGACTTCATCCCGCCCCGGTGGCGCTCGGCCATGGCCACGCTCATGATGTCCGGCGTGCCGATCGGCGGCTCGCTCGCCGCCCTGACCGGCATCCCCGTGATCCCGGCGGACTGGCTCGGCTGGGAGGGCTGGCGGTGGATGTTCGTCTTCCCCGTCCTGGCCCTCGTCGTGCTCGTGCCCGTGGCCCTGAAGGTGATCCCCGCCGACCCCGGCCCGGAGCAGCGGGCCGCCGCGGCCGCCGCGCAGATGCACGGGCCCGGCTTCGGGTCCCTGCGCCGCCCGCCCCACCTGACCATGAGCATCCTGTTCGCCGCCGCCACCCTCGCGACCCTCTTCGCCTGGTACGGGCTGGGCACCGAGCTGCCGAACCTCATGCGGCTGCAGGGCGCGCAGATCGGCGGGGCCCTGACGTTCGCGCTCGTCCTCAATCTCGGCGCGGTGCTGGGCTCCGTGCTCACGGCCTGGGCCGGGGACCGGTTCGGTCCGGTGCTCACCGGCGCCGTCGCCTCGGGCGCCGCCGCGGCCGGGCTGCTCGTGATCATGGTCGTCGGCGACGAGCCGGTCTGGCTGATCTACCTGATGCTCGTGCTCGCCGGTGTCGGCACGCACGGCACGCAGTCCCTGATCATCGGCGCCATCACCCTGTACTACCCGGACAGCCTCCGCGGCACCGCGCTCGGCTGGGCCCTGGGCGTGGGGCGCATCGGCGCCGTCCTCGCCCCGCAGACGGCGGGGCTCGTGCTCGGCGCCTACGCCGACCCCGCCGACGGCGTCCACCCCGTGTTCCTCCTCTTCGCGGGTGCGGCGGCCGTCGCCACGGTCCTGCAGTTCGCCCTCCTGCCCGTCATCACCAAGGCCCGCCAGGCGCCCCGGGTCGTACGGACCCAGCCGGTCGCCTGACACCGTCCAGCACAGCTCGAAAGGAATCACCACCATGGCACAGCACACCAAGGTCCTCGTCATCGGAGGCGGCATCGGCGGCTTCGGCAACGCCCTCGCCCTGCGCCGGCTCGGCGCGGAGGTCGAGCTCGTGGAGCAGGCCCCCGAGTTCGGGGAGGTCGGCGCCGGCCTGCAGATGTCACCCAACGCCACCCGCCTGCTGCGCGAGTGGGGGGTGCTCGACCGGGCCGTCGAGACCGGCGTGGCCCCCCGGTACATCGTCTTCCGCGACGCCCTCACGGGCGAGGAGCTGCTGCGGGAGGACGTCACCGGCGAGTACTACGAACGCTACGGCGCCCCCTACATCGTGGCCCACCGCTCGGACCTGCACCGCCTGCTCATGGAGGAGTGCGCCGAGCTCGGCGTGAACCTGCACAACAACGTCCGGGTCGCGAAGACCGAGAACGTGGAGGTCGACGGGCGCGCCGTGGCCCGGGCGACCGCGGACGACGGCCGGGTCTTCGAGGCGGACGCGATCGTCGCCGCGGACGGGATCAGGTCCGTGGTCCGCGCGCAGCTCTCCGACGACCAGCCCGTCGGCTCCGAGTACGTGGCCTACCGCGGCGCGCTGCCGATCTCGCAGATCACCCACGCCGGGGACATGGAGGCCGTGGTCGTGTGGATGGGCCCCGAGTGCCACCTCGTGCAGTACCCGCTGCGCCAGGGAGAGCTGTTCAACACCGTGGCCGTCTACCGCTCGCCGTCCTTCGCCGCCGGTCAGCTCGTCTACGAGGGCGACGCCGAGCTGCGCGAGGCCTACCGGGACTGCGTGCCGGAGGTCCGGGCGGCGCTCGACAACCTCAGCCACGTGCAGCGCTGGCCCATGTTCGACCGCGTGCCGATCGAGAACTGGGTGGACGGCAACATCGCCCTGGCCGGCGACGCCGCGCACCCGATGCTGCAGTACCTCGCCCAGGGCGCCTGCCAGGCCCTCGAGGACGCCGCCGCCCTGGAGGCCATCGCCGCGCGGTCCGTGTTCGCGGACCCGGAGCACCACGACGCCTCCCGGTGGAACGCCGTGTTCCGGGAGTACAACGCCGTCCGCCAGCCGCGCACCGCGCGGATCCAGACGACGGCGCGGGTGTGGGGCGAGTCCTGGCACCTCACCGGCCCGGTCGAGCGGACCGTGCGCAACATGCTGTGGAAGTCCGCGGACCGGCACGGCATCTGGGACTACACCGACTGGCTCTACGGGGAGCAGGACTACACCGGCGCCGAGGCCGGCGACCGGGCCGAGGTCCGGCGCGTCGACGCGAGCACGGCCGGCTGAGCCCGTCCCCGCGCCGGCCGGACCCGGCGCCGGCACGCGGGAGGCCCCGGCACCTCGAGGTGCCGGGGCCTCCCGCGGGCCGGTGCTCGGCCCGTGCGCTCAGTCCCCGGCCTCCGCGAGGACGACGGAGGTCTCCACGACCGTGGCGGCGCCGGCCGCCAGGAGGTTGTCGACGACGGCGGTCAGCGGCTCCATCGACCCGTCCACCTGGAACTGCACGGGGTGGTGGTGGGCCAGCAGCGCGAGCAGCTGCTCGAGCGCGGGACCTGCCGCGGCGTCCCCCGGCGTCCAGCCGAGCACGACGTGGGCGGGCTCGTCCGGCGCGTTCTCCGGGACGGGGGCGCCGGGGGCGGCGTCGAGCTCGACGGGCCGGTAGCTCACGGCGAACGCGGAGATCCTGCCCCGCTCCCCCGGGCCCACGCCGTTGCGCAGCACGAGCGCCCCGAAGGCGTGCGCGGCGTCGGAGAGGAACAGCTGGTTGACCCGTCCCACGGACAGGTCCGCCGGCTCGTCCCAGGCGTGCACGGCCCGGTAGAACGCCCACAGCGCCCGGGTCAGCTCGACCGAGCCGGTGGCCAGGTCCTCGACGGCCTGCGCCGGTGTCCCGTCGGGGTGCTCCCGCAGCGGCTGGAGGGGCAGGGCCCCGGCCGCCACCCGGACCACGCGCGAGTCCTGGACGGGGTCCAGGCCGGCGGCCCGGGCGAAGCGCTCGCCGGCCGAGCCGGGCGCCGCCTTCGTGCGCAGGGCCTGCACGCCCGAGGGCGAGCCCGCCGCCTCGGTGCGCAGCCGCTCCAGCAGGGCGCGCCCGAGCCCTTCGCCGCGGCGGTCGGGGGCGACCTCCACGTAGGCCCACAGCCTCGAGGGGTGCAGCGCCGACTCGTAGACCGTGCCGGCGGCGACCGGCACGCCGGAGTCCTCCGCCACGACCGTGCGGGACCACGGGGCGTCGTCGTCGGGGCGCAGCGTCGCCCGGAAGGCGGCGGCCTGGGGCGTCTCCGGGGCGGGCCACACCTCGAGCAGCCGCAGGTCGTCCCCGTCCCGCCAGGGCCGCAGCCCGGGGCCGGTCAGCGCGCCGCTCATCAGCGGACGAGCTTCCCGGCGAGGTAGGACTTCACCTGGTCGAGGGCCACGCGCTCCTGGGTCATCGCGTCCCGCTCGCGGATGGTCACGGCCTGGTCCTCGAGGGTGTCGAAGTCCACCGTGATGCAGAACGGGGTGCCGATCTCGTCCTGGCGGCGGTAGCGGCGCCCGATCGCCCCCGAGTCGTCGAAGTCGATGTTCCAGTTCCGGCGCAGCTCGGCGGCCAGGTCCTTGGCCTTCGGCGAGAGGTCCTCGTTGCGGGACAGCGGCAGCACCGCGGCCTTGACCGGGGCCAGGCGCGGGTCCAGCTTGAGGACCGTGCGCTTGTCCACCCCGCCCTTCGAGTTGGGAGCCTCGTCCTCGGTGTACGCGTCCACGAGGAAGGCCATCATCGACCGGGTCAGGCCGAAGGACGGCTCGATCACGTAGGGGACGTAGCGCTCGTTGGTCTGCTGGTCGAAGTAGCTGAGGTCCGTGTTGGAGTGCTCGTTGTGCACGCCCAGGTCGTAGTCGGTCCGGTTGGCCACGCCCATGAGCTCGCCCCACGGGTTGCCCTGGAAGCCGAACCGGTACTCGATGTCGATGGTGCCGGCGGAGTAGTGCGCCCGGTCGTCCTCGGGGACGTCGTAGCGGCGCATGTGGTCCGGGTCGATGCCGAGGTCCGTGAACCAGTTCCAGCACGCCTCGACCCACTCGTCGAAGAAGTGCCCGGCCTCGGACGGGTGGGTGAAGTACTCGATCTCCATCTGCTCGAACTCGCGCGTGCGGAAGATGAAGTTGCCGGGGGTGATCTCGTTGCGGAACGCCTTGCCGATCTGCCCGATGCCGAACGGCGGCTTCTTCCGGGCGGCGGTGACCACGTTGTTGAAGTTCACGAAGATGCCCTGGGCGGTCTCGGGCCGCAGGTAGTGCAGGCCCTCCTGGTTGTCGACCGGGCCGAGGAACGTCTTGAGCAGCCCGGAGAACTGCTGCGGGTCGGTCCACTGGCCCTTGGTCCCGCAGTTGGGGCAGGGGATCTCGGCCATGCCGTTCTCGGGGGCGCGGCCCTTCTTCTCCTCGAAGGCCTCGACCAGGTGGTCCTGGCGGGCGCGCTTGTGGCAGGAGGTGCACTCCACGAGCGGGTCCGTGAAGGTCGCCACGTGACCCGAGGCCTCCCACACGGCCTTCGGGAGGATGATCGAGGAGTCGAGGCCCACCATGTCCTCGCGCCCGCGCACGAAGGTCTGCCACCACTCGTGCTTGATGTTCTCCTTGAGCTCCGCGCCGAGGGGCCCGTAGTCCCAGGCGGAGCGGGAACCGCCGTAGATCTCACCCGCCTGGAACACGAAACCGCGGCGCTTGGCCAGCGAGATGACGTTGTCCAGCGTGGACTTGGGGGCCATGTGGGATTCCTCCAGGGTCTCGCCCGACCGCCGGCTGCGGACGCGCGTGGTGGGTGGTGTGGCCCGGCGGTGCGCCGGGCGGGGACCGGCCGTCGTCGGCCGTCACGAACGAGGACGCCGCGGGCGACGTCCTCGTCCCAGGGTAGCCAATTCCCGCCGTGCCCGCCGACCGGACGGGACCTGGGACAATGGGGGCATGACGACTCCCCAGCAGCCCGGCGGCCCCGACGAACTGCCCATCCGCGACGACATGATCCGGCTGGGCCAGGCGCTCAAGCTGGCGAACCTCGCCGAGGACGGGGCGCACGCCCGGGGCCTGGTGGAGGACGGTCAGGTCTCGGTCAACGGCGAGGTCGAGACGCGGCGCGGCCGGCAGCTGCACCCGGGGGACGTCGTCTCCGCCGGGGGCGCCTCGGTGCGGATCACCGCGGGCGGCTGACCGGGCGGTCCGGGTCCCCCAGCACCACCTGGGTGAGGTACTCGCGCACGTGCCCCACCTCCTGCGGGCTGATCCCGTGGCCGACCCCGGTGTAGTGCACCTTCATGACGTCGGCGTGCTCCAGCGCCCACTCGGCGGTGGAGTCGACGAGCTCCTGCGGGATGACCGGGTCCTGCGGGTCACGGCCCCAGAACATCCGCAGCGGCCGCTCCCGCAGCTGCTCGTCGGCGAACAGGGGGTGCTCGCCGGGGACCACGAAGCCGGAGAGCCCCACCACGGCGGCGATCTCGCCCGGCATGTGCCGGGCGAGGGACGTGGCCATGGCCATGCCCTGCGAGAACCCCAGCAGCGTGGTGCTGGGGTGGTCCGCGGCCAGCTCCCGCAGCCACGCCGCGACGGGCTCCACGGCCTCGGCCACCCGGTCGAGGGAGAAGCTGAGGTCCGCGGCGAGCGGGAACCACTGGTAGCCGGACCCGGCGGGCTGGGGAGCGCGCACGGACGCCACGCTGAACTCGCCCGGCAGGGCCGGGACGAGACCCATGAGGTCCTGCTCGTGCGAGCCGTAGCCGTGCAGGAGCACGAGCAGCGGGGTGCCGGGGCGGGCGTCGGCGTCCCTGCTCCACACGGCGAAGGGGGTGGCGGTCCCGGTCGGGACGGTGGCGTCGGTCATGGCACCAGTGTGCCACCCGGTCCCGGGGCCCGCGGCGCGGGCGCGTGGACGCCCGCCGGGCCCGGTGGTAGACCGGGAGGCATGACCGAGACGACGCCGGGGCCCCCGGACACCGCACCTCCCGTCCACCCGTGGCGCCGCATGGTGGCGATCGGCGACTCGTTCACGGAGGGCATCGGGGACCCGGACCCCGGCTCCCCCGGCGGGCACCGCGGCTGGGCGGACCGGGTCGCCGAGGAGCTGGACCGTCTCGCCCCCGGCCTGTCCTACGCCAACCTCGCGATCCGCGGCCGGCTCTTCCGCCAGATCGTCGACGAGCAGGTGGCACCGGCCCTGGAGCTGACCCCGGACCTCGTGACGGTCTGCGCGGGCGGCAACGACATGCTGCGCCCCGGCGGGGACCCGGACGCGATCGCCGAGGAGATGGACGACGTCGTGGGCCGGCTCGCGGCGAACGGGGCGACGGTCGTGCTGGTCGGCGGCCCGGACATCGGCGCCACGCCCGTGCTGCGCGGGATCCGGGGCCGGATCGCGGTCTACAACGAGAACGTGCGCGTGGTCGCGTCCCGGCACGACGCCGTGCTGGTGGACCTGTGGGGGCTGCGGGAGCTCGCGGACCCGGCGATGTGGGACCCCGACCGGCTGCACTTCTCGCCCCTGGGCCACCACCGGATCGCGGTCGAGGCCCTGGACACCCTGGGCCTCGCGCACGGCCTCGTGCCCGAGGTGGTGCCCGACCGCCCGCCCTCGTCCTGGCGGCAGGCCCGCGGCGAGGACCTCGTCTGGGCCCACCGCTATCTGCGCCCGTGGGTGGCCCGCCGGATCCGGCGCACCAGCTCCGGGGCGCAGGTCCGGCCGAAGCGGCCGCACTTCGGCACCCCCACCGTGCCCGGGGGCGGCGTCGCGCCCGGCGAGGGACCCGGGGCGGGCCCCGGCGACGACCGGGGTGCCGCGGACGGCTGAGCGAGCGGGAACGGCTGAGGACCCCCGTCCCGGCTCAGCGCTCGGGCAGCACGGTCTCCACGAGCAGCTTGCCGAGCTGGGGAGCCTCGATGAGGAAGCCGTCGTGGCCCGAGGGCGAGGTCAGGGTGTGCCGCCGGACGTCCCCGGGCAGCGCGGCGGCCAGGACGTCGGACTCGCGGGGCAGGTAGAGCCGGTCGGAGTCCACCGCCGCCACGAGCCACTCGCACGAGGTCACGGACAGCGCCTCCTCGAGCGTGCCGCGGCCCCGGGCGACGTCGTGGGACATGAGCGTCTCGTTGACGGCGAGGTAGCTGTTGGCGTCGAAGCGGCCCGCCAGCTTGGACGCCTGGTGGTCGAGGTAGCTCTCCACCTGGTAGCGCCCCCGCCCGCCGGCGTGCGTGTCGATGACCTGCTCCTCGGCCTGCGGCGAGCGCCCGAACCGGTGGTGCAGCTCGTCGGCCGAGCGGTAGGTGATGTGGGCGATCCGCCGGGCCAGTCCCAGGCCCGTGACGGGCAGCGGGCCGTCGTAGTAGTCCCCGCCGCGGAAGTGCGGGTCCTGGCGGATCGCGAGGTTCTGCGCCTGGCCCCACGCGAGCTGCTCGGCGCTGGACTGGGCGCACGCGGCGACCACCGCGCACGCCCGGACGCGGTCCGGGTAGGTCACGGCCCACTCCAGGGCGCGGGCCCCGCCCATGGAGCCGCCGATGACCAGGCGCCAGGCGTCGATGCCGAGGGCGTCGGCCAGCGCCGCCTCGGCGTGCACGGAGTCCCGGACGGTGATGAGCGGGAAGCGGGAGCCCCAGGGGCGGCCCTCGGGGTCCACGCTCGGCGGCGCGGGGGTCGCCGGGCCCGTGGACCCGTAGCAGCCGCCCACGATGTTGGTGCAGACCACGAACCACCGGTCCGTGTCGATGGCGGCGCCGGGGCCGATCAGGCCCTCCCACCAGCCGCCGCTCTCGGCGGCGCGCCGCTCGGCCTCGGGGGCGCCGGGGCGGGCCCGGCCGGCCGCCACGTGGGTGTCCCCGGTGAGGGCGTGCTCGACGAGCACCGCGTTGGAGGCGTCCGGGGCGAGCGTCCCCCACGTCTCGTAGGCGATCCGGACGTCGGGCAGCCGGAAGCCCGACTCGAGCTCGAGCTCGCCGATCCCGGCGACCCGCGGCACGCCGTCCTCGCGGACGGCGGTCCCGGCGCCGGAGCCCCTCACGACCGTCACGGTCACTCCTGTCCTCCCTGCGCGGCCGCGGCCGCGGCGAAGCCCTGCTCCAGGTCCGCCAGGATGTCGTCGATGTGCTCCAGGCCCACGGACAGGCGCACGAAGCCGGGCTCCACGCCGGCGGCCAGCTGCTCCTCGGGCAGGAGCTGGCTGTGCGTGGTGGACGCGGGGTGGATCACGAGGGAGCGCACGTCGCCGATGTTGGCGACGTTCGAGTGCAGGGTCAGGGCGTCCACGAAGGCGGCCCCGGCCTCCCGGCCGCCGTCGAGGACGAAGCCCAGGATCGACCCGGCGCCCCGGGGCGCGTACTTCTGCGCCCGCTCGTGCCACGGGGAGGACTCCAGCCCGGCCCAGGACACCGAGCGCACGTCCTCGCGGGCCTCGAGCCAGCGGGCCACCGTCCCGGCGTTGGCCACGTGCCGCTCCATCCGCAGGGACAGCGTCTCGATGCCCTGCTCGATGAGGAACGCGTTGAACGGGGAGATCGCCGAGCCGAGGTCGCGCAGCAGCTGCACCCTGGCCTTGAGGATGTAGGACAGGTTGACGCCGAAGGGCCCCTCCGCGCCCAGGGCCTCGGCGTAGACGAGGCCGCCGTAGGACTCGTCCGGCTGGTTGAAGCCGGGGAAGCGGTCCGGGTAGCGGCCGTAGTCGAAGGCCCCGGAGTCCACGATCACGCCGCCGATGGCCGTGCCGTGCCCGCCGAGGAACTTGGTGGCCGAGTGCACCACGACGTCCGCGCCCCAGCGCAGGGGCTGGACGAGGTAGGGGGTCGCCACGGTGTTGTCCACGATGAGCGGGACCTCGTGGTCGTGGGCGATCCCGGAGACCGTCTCGATGTCGAGGACGTCGTTGCGCGGGTTCGGGATCGTCTCGGCGAAGAAGGCCTTCGTGTTCGGCCGGACCGCCTGCCGCCACGCCTCGGGGTCGTCGGGGTCGGAGACGAAGGTGGTCTCGATGCCGAGCTTGGGCAGCGTGAACTTGAAGAGGTTGTAGGTCCCGCCGTACAGGCTGGGGCTGGCCACGAGGTGGTCTCCCGCGCCGGCGACGTTGAGCACGGCGAACGTCGTCGCCGACTGCCCCGCGCTGAGCATGAGGGCGCCCACGCCGCCCTCCAGGGCGGCGATCCGGTTCTCCACGACCTCCGTGGTCGGGTTGCCGATCCGCGTGTAGATCGGGCCGAGCTCGGCGAGCGCGAAGCGGTCGGCGGCGGCCTGGGCGTCGGGGAAGACGAAGGACGTGGTCTGGTGGATCGGCAGGGCGCGCGAGCCGGTGACCGGGTCGGGGCTCTGCCCCGCGTGGATCTGCCGGGTCTCGAAGGCCCAGCCCCCGGGGTTCTCGGGGGTGGGGCGCTCGGCCGCGGCCACGTCGGTGCGGGCGGCGGAGGCGTCGGTGCTGGAGGCGGGGAGATCGGACATGCCGTGGGACTCCTTGTGGATCTCAGGGGTCCCGTCCCGGCCGAGGCGGTGCGGCCGGGAACGGCCGGGCGCCGGGGACCCGCGCTTGCTCGCTCGCCGGTCGCGAGGAGCCTGGTCTTCACCCAGGGCACCCCACCGCGGTGGAGGGTTGCCGGCCAGCTAGCTGGGGCTTGGACGCTGGCGCTCATGACCTGGACAGCATTCTCCGGATCAGGCCCGCACGGCGTCAAGCCGGGGCCGGGCGTGACGCCCCGCCCGGGGGTGTCGCCCGCACGGTGCCCGGCGCGTCGCGGACCGATTTGGAGACGAAACTCACAGGGTGCCACGATGTGCCCATGAGAGTCGACCACGTGTCCTACGCCTGCCGCCCGGAGGGCCTGGAGACCACCACCGAGCGCATCGCCGACCAGCTCGGGATCGAACCGGTCAAGGGCGGGGTGCACCCCCGTTTCGGCACCCGCAACATGATCCTGCCGCTCACGAACCACCAGTACGTGGAGGTCGTCGAGGTCCTCCAGCACCCGGCGGCGGAGAAGGCCCCCTTCGGGCAGGCCGTGCGGGCCCGGTCCGCCGCCGGCGGCGGCTGGCTGGGCTGGGTCGTGGAGGTCGAGGACCTCGCCCCCTTCGAGCAGCGCCTGGGGCGCCGCTCCGTGCCCGGCCACCGGGTGTTCCCGGACGGCCGGTGCCTGGAGTGGCACCAGATCGGCGTCAAGGGCCTGATCGCCGATCCGCAGCTGCCGTTCATGATCCACTTCGACTCCGCCCCGGAGATGCACCCGTCCCAGGCGCGGATCACGGACGTCGGGCTCGCGGGGATGACCATCGCCGGTGCCCCGGAACGGGTCGCCGAGTGGCTGGGCGCCCCCGTCGAGACCGCGCTCGAGGACCTCGAGGTCGACTGGCGCTATCCGGACGGCACCCCCGGGGTGCTCTCCGTCTCGTTCAGCACCCCGGACGGCGCCGTCACCATCTGAGGCCGGCCTGGTCCGCGACCGGGCCCGCAGTGCCCGGCGGCTGGGCCGCGCCCCGCGGGGCGGGTCTCAGCCCAGCAGCCGGGCTGCCCCGAGGAAGCCGACGGCGTCCAGCAGGAAGTGCGCGACGACGAGGGGCATCACCCGGCCGGTGCGCCGGTAGAGCTCCGCGAAGACGAGGCCCATCACCACGTTGCCGAGGAAGGGCCCGATCCCCTGGTAGAGGTGGTAGCTGCCGCGGAACAGGGCCGTGACCACCAGCACCACGGGCCAGCTCCACCCGATGCGGGTCAGCCGGTCGGTCAGGAACGCGACCACCACGACCTCCTCGACCAGGGCGTGGCGCACGGCCGAGAGTAGCAGCACGGGCACCGTCCACCAGTGCGGGGCGAGCCCGGACGTGGTCACCTCCGCGGTGACGCCCAGGGCCCGGCCGGCGCCGTAGAGCGCCAGCGTGCCCAGGCCCATGAGCAGGAAGAGCACGGTGCCGAGGCCCAGGTCCGGGAGGGGCATCCGGGCGTCGAGGCCGATCCGCCGGCGGACGGTGCCCAGCGCTCCGGCGGAGCCGGCTAGCAGGTAGAGCGCGAGCAGCACCGGCACCAGGTCCAGGGCGATCCCGGTGAGCTGGCGCAGCAGGTCGATGAGGGGCTGCGGGCTCAGCGGCGGGTTCATCGTGGCCTGCGCCTCGGACAGCGGTCCGCGCGCCAGGTGCTCGGCGAGGGACAGCGCGGCCCAGAGGGCCGAGGCGCCCAGGGACACCCCGAGCACGAGGAGCACTTGCAGCCACAGGTCGGCGCGGGTGGAGCCGAAGGCGGGCGGTCGCGGGGCGAGGTGGGCGGGGGTGCTCATGCGGCCATTCTGGCACCGGCCCGCCGGCCGCCCTGCGCAGCCCGCGCCGGGCGCCCCCGGGCCCGCCCGGACCGCCCCTCCCCAGCCGGGGCGTCTTCCCTAGGATGGGGACCATGACTGTCCTTCCCCCGCAGATCCGCCAGCAGCCCGTCGAGCGCGCCTTCCACGGCCACGTGTTCTCCGACCCGTACGAGTGGATGCGGGACAAGGACTCCCCCGAGGTGCTGGCCCACCTCACCGCGGAGAACGAGTACGCGGAGTCCGCCACCGTCCACCTCACGGGTCTGCGGGAGACGATCTTCGGGGAGATCAAGGACCGCACCCAGGAGACCGACCTGTCCGTGCCCAGCCGGCGCGGCGCCTGGTGGTACTTCGCCCGCACCGTGGAGGGCGGCGCGCACCAGGTGTTCTGCCGGGTCCCGGCCGTGACCACCGGCGACGTGCTGGCGGACTGGACCCCGCCTGTCGTCGAGCCCGGCACCCCCATGGCCGGGGAGCAGGTGCTCCTCGACGCCAACGCGGAGGCCGCGAAGCACGAGTTCTACTCCCTGGGCAGCTTCGACGTCTCCGAGGACGGGGAGCTGCTGGCCTGGGCCGAGGACGTCACCGGCGACGAGCGCTTCACCCTGCGGGTCCGGGACCTCACCACGGGGGCGCTGCTCGCCGACGAGATCCCCGGGACGTTCTACGGGTCCTTCCTCACCCCGGACGCGCGCGCCGTGTACTACACGGTGGTGGACGAGTCCTGGCGCCCCCACCAGCTGCGCCGGCACGAGCTGGGCACCCCGGTGGCCGAGGACGTCGTCGTCCACGAGGAGGCCGACCCCGGCCTGTGGCTCGGGGCGGGCCTGTCCGCGGACCGGCGCTGGATCGTGGTGGAGGCCATGTGCTCCGAGTTCTCGGAGCAGCTCATCCAGCCGGTCGCGGACCCGGCGGCGCCGCTGCGGGTGGTGCTGCCCCGCACCGACCGGGTGCTCTACGAGGCGGAGCCCCTGCTGCTGGACGGGCGGGAGCAGATCCTGCTGACCCACGACCACGAGGCCCCGAACTCCCGGATCTCCCTCATGGACCCGGCCGACCTCGGCCGTCCGGTCGCGGAGGTGGCCCTGCGCGACGTCGTGCCGGCCTCGGACACCGTCCGCGTCAACGGCTGCGCCGTGACGGCCACGCACCTGGTGGTCTCCGTCCGGGCGGACACCACGCTGCGGGTCCGGCTGCTCCCGCTCGCCGGGCTGGGCACTGACGCCCAGGCCGCCCCCGTGGAACCGGCCTTCGCCGAGGAGCTCTACACCGCGAGCGTCTCCGCCGCGGAGCACGACGCCCCCGTGGTGCGCCTGTCCTACACGTCCTTCACGACGCCCCCGCGCGTCTACGACCTCTTCGTGGCGGGCGCCACCGGGGGCGACGGCGCACTGCCCGCCGAGCCGCTGCTGCGGCGCGAGGCCACGGTGCTCGGCGGCTACGACCCCGCCGACTACGCGGTGGAGCGGGACTGGGCCACCGCGGCCGACGGGACCCGCATCCCCGTCTCCCTGGTCCGCCGCGCCGACCTCGACCCCTCCGTGCCGGCACCGGTGCTGCAGTACGCCTACGGCTCCTACGAGCACAGCACCGACCCCGCGTTCTCGGTCTCCCGGCTGTCCCTGCTGGACCGCGGCGTGGTCTGGGCCGTGGCCCACGTGCGCGGCGGCGGGGAGCTGGGGCGGACCTGGTACGAGCACGGCAAGAAGCTGCACAAGACGAACACGTTCACCGACTACGTGGCGGTCACCGAGCACCTCGCCGCCCGGCCGGACGTCGACGAGCGGCGGATCTTGGTGATGGGGGGCTCCGCCGGCGGCCTGCTGGTGGGCGCGGTGCTCAACCTCGCCCCGGAGCGGTACTGCGGCGCGCTGGCGGCGGTGCCGTTCGTGGACCCGCTGACCTCCATCCTCGACCCGTCCCTGCCGCTCACGGCCCTGGAGTGGGAGGAGTGGGGCAACCCCATCGAGGACGCGCACGTCTACGGGTACATGCGCGACTACTCCCCCTACGAGAACGTCCGGCCGCTGCCCTACCCCCCGGTCCTCGCGGTCACGAGCCTCAACGACACCCGGGTGCTCTACGTGGAGCCCGCCAAGTGGGTCGCCGCGCTGCGGGAGGCCTCGACCTCCGGCGAGCCGGTGCTGCTGCGCTGCGAGATGGCCGGGGGCCACGGCGGCGCCTCGGGGCGGTACTCGCAGTGGAAGGACACGGCCTGGGAGTACGCCTGGGTGCTGGACCGGATGGGCCTCGCCGGCGCCTGACCCGGGCCGGCGGGTCCCGCGCGCGGTCTGCCCCGCCGGCCCCCGCGGCCGAGCGGCACGGCGGTCGACGGCACGGCGCCCGCCGCGCCGGCCCCCGGGGGCTCAGCGCCGGAAGCGGCCCGGGTCCAGGGCGGCGGCCGTCTCCCGGGAGCACCACGGACCCACGGCCCCGTCGAGCAGCAGGTCCGCGGCGGCGCGGGCCATGGCCGTGCTCGTCTGGAACCCGTAGCCGCCCTGGCCGGCCAGCCACAGGAGCCCCGGGACGTCAGCGTCGGCGCCGCACACGGGCACGCCGTCCGGGGCCTCGGTGCGCAGACCGGTCCAGGCCCGCTCGATCCCCGTGGCGCCGAGGGAGGTCACGGTGTTGAGCCGCCCCAGGAGGTCCTCGACGTCCTCGAGCACCGGCTGCGCGTCGCAGGGCTCGCTCGGCACGGCCTCGGACGGGGAGACGAGCGCGCCGTCCCCGGCCCGCCGGTAGTACCAGCCGGAGTCCGCGGCGACGACCATGGGGTGGTCCGGGGCCAGCGGCTTCGCGAGCCGCACGAGGGCCGCGGTGCGCCGCAGCGGGCGCAGGCCCAGCGGGGCCGCGCCGAACAGGCCCGCCACCTCGTCCGCCCAGGCGCCCGCGGCGACGACGACCTGCCGGGCCCGGATCCGGTCCCCGCCGGCCGTGACCCGCCAGCCGGCGCCGTCGGGGTCCGCCGCGGTCACCGGGGCGCCGGTGAGCAGCCGGGCGCCCGCCGCCGCGGCCCGGTCGCGGTGCCAGGCCACGAGCGCGGCGGCGTCGGTGCGCACGGAGGTGCTGTCGAGGCGCCCGGCCTCGACCGCGTCCGCCGGGGAGCAGGCCAGCTCGGGGCACAGCTCCACGAGCTCCGCGCGGGACAGCGGTTGCGTCCCCGGGGCGGCCTCGGCGTGCAGCCGGGCCTCGGTCCCGACGAGGACCATGCGGCTGGGCCAGGCCAGGGGCCGCGGCGGGGCCGGGTGCGGGTCGAGCAGCCGGGCCACGGTCGCCCCGGTCAGCTCCCGGACGGGGGCCGGGCCGTAGCTGGGGATCAGCTGCTCGGCCGAGCGCCCGGAGGTGTGGTGGGCCAGGACGGGCTCGGTCTCCGCGAGCACGATCCCGGCGCCGCTCCCCCGCCGCTCGGCCAGTTCCGAGGCCAGGGACAGTCCGGCGATGCCGCCGCCGATGATGAGCACGTCGCACGCAGGGTCCATGCGCCCATGCTCGCACGCCGCGCAGCGACGGGTCGCGTCCGGACCCCGCCGCGCGGCGAGGGGTCGCGTCCTGCCGGAATCCTTTGCGGATTCCCACAGGAGGCGACCCCTCGGTGTTCCGCGCACGCAGTCCTGCGCGGGCGCGGGCGGCGGTCAGCCCTGCACGCCGAGCTTCTCCAGGATCAGCTCCCGCACCCGGCCCGCGTCGGCCTGGCCGCGGGTGGCCTTCATGACGGGGCCGATGAGGGCGCCGACGGCCTGGACCTTGCCGGCCTGCACCTTCGCCACGACGTCGGGCATCTGCGCCATGGCGTCGTCGATCGCCGCGGTCAGCACGGAGTCGTCGGAGACCACGGCCAGGCCGCGCCGCTCCACGACCTCCGCGGGCGAGCCCTCGCCCTCCAGGACGTGGGCGAGGACCTTCTTGGCGAGCTTGTCGTTGATCTTCCCGGCGTCGATGAGCCCGTTGAGCTCGACGACGTGCTGCGGGGTGACGCCGAGCTCGGCGATCTCCACCTCCCGCTGGTTGGCCAGGCGGGCGATCTCGCCCATCCACCACTTGCGGGCCGCGGCCGGGGCGGCGCCGGCGGACACGGTCTGCTCGATCTCGTCGAGGACCCCCGCGTTGACGACGTCCCGGAACTCCTCGTCGGAGAAGCCCCAGTCGGTCTTGAGCCGCTTCCGGCGCTCGGCCGGGGGCTCGGGCAGCTCGGCCCGCAGCCGCTCGATCCACTCGTGGTCGGTGACGACCGGCACGAGGTCGGGCTCCGGGAAGTAGCGGTAGTCGTCGGCGTCCGACTTGGGGCGCCCGCTCGTGGTGGAGCGGGTGTCCTCGTGCCAGTGCCGGGTCTCCTGCACGATCGTGCCGCCGGAGTCGAGGACCGCCGCGTGGCGCTGGATCTCGAAGCGCACGGCACGCTCCACGGCACGCAGCGAGTTCACGTTCTTCGTCTCGGAGCGGGTGCCGAACGTGGCGCTGCCCTTGGGCATGAGGGACACGTTGGCGTCGCAGCGGACGTTGCCGCGCTCCATCTTCGCGTCCGAGATCCCGAGGTTCTTCACGATCTCCCGGATCAGGGCCACGTACACGCGGGCCAGCTCGGGCGCGCGGGTGCCGGCGCCCACGATGGGCTTCGTCACGATCTCGATGAGCGGGACGCCGGCGCGGTTGTAGTCGACCAGGGAGAAGTCCGCGCCCTGGATGCGCCCGGCGGCGCCGCCCATGTGCGTGAGCTTCCCGGCGTCCTCCTCCATGTGGGCGCGCTCGATCTCGACCGTGAACACGGTCCCGTCCTCCAGCTCCACGTCGACGGAGCCGTTCTCGGCGATCGGCTCGTCGTACTGGGAGGTCTGGAAGTTCTTGGGGGTGTCCGGGTAGAAGTAGTTCTTCCGGGCGAAGTGGGAGACCGGGCGGATCTCGCAGCCCAGGGCGAGCCCGAGCTTGATCGCGGACTCCACGGCCACCCGGTTCACCACGGGGAGCACCCCGGGCAGGCCGAGCGAGACAGGGGTGACGTTGGTGTTCGGCTCGTCCCCGAAGACGTTGGGGGCGGCGTCGAACATCTTGGTCCGGGTGTTGAGCTCCACGTGGACCTCGAAGCCCAGCACGGGGTCGTACTTCTCCATGGCCTCGTCGAAGGACAGGACCTCTTCGGTGCTCCGGTTCATCAGCGGGCTCCTCCCCGGACGGGTGCGGACAGATCGGACGCGGCGGGGCCGCCGCCCAGGTCCCGGACCAGGGCGGCGGTGTCCGGCAGCCGCTGCCAGAGCGGTCCGCCCCAGCGCTGCTCGAGCAGGGCCTCCAGGCCGGCGCCGGCGCGGTAGAGCCGGGCGTCCTGGCGTGCGGGGGCCATGAACTGGATGCCCACGGGCAGCCCGTCCTCGGGGGCGAGGCCGCCGGGGACGGAGATCGCGGGGACCCCGGCCAGGTTGGTGGGGATGGTGGCGATGTCGTTGAGGTACATCTGCATGGGGTCGGCGGACTCGTCCACGGCGCCCCGCTCGAACGCGGTGGTCGGGGACGTCGGGGAGACCAGCACGTCCACCTGCTCGAACGCGGCCGCGAAGTCGCGCTGCACGAGGGTGCGGACCTTCTGCGCCGAGCCGTAGTAGGCGTCGTAGTAGCCCGCGGACAGCGCGTAGGTGCCCAGGATGATGCGGCGCTTGACCTCGGCCCCGAAGCCGGCGGCGCGGGTGGAGCCCATCACGCGCTCGATGGTCAGGGGCCCGTCCTCGGGCAGCACGCGGTGGCCGAAGCGCACGCCGTCGTACTTGGCGAGGTTCGAGGAGACCTCGGAGGACATGATGAGGTAGTAGGCCCCCAGGGCGTACTTGAAGTTCGGGGTGGAGACCTCCACGACCTCGGCGCCCGCGGAGCGCAGCAGCTCCACGGCCTCCTCGAAGCGCTGCTGGACGCCGGGCTGGAAGCCCTCGCCCGTGAGCTCCTTGACCACGCCCACGCGCAGGCCCGCCAGCCCGCCCTCGGCGGCGCCGGCCCGGGCCTGGGCGGCGAGGTCGCCGACCGGGTCGGGCAGGGACGTGGAGTCCTGCGGGTCGTGCCCGCCGATCACCTCGTGCAGCAGCGCGGCGTCGAGCACCGTGCGCGCCACGGGGCCCACCTGGTCCAGCGAGGAGGCCATGGCGATCACGCCGTAGCGCGAGACCCCGCCGTAGGTCGGCTTGACGCCCACCGAACCGGTCAGGGCCGCGGGCTGGCGGATGGACCCGCCGGTGTCCGTGCCCAGGGCCAGCGGCGCCTGGAACGCGGTCACGGCGGCGGCGGACCCGCCGCCGGACCCGCCGGGGATGCGGGACAGGTCCCACGGGTTGGCGGTGTCGCCGAAGGCGGAGTGCTCGTTGGAGGAGCCCATCGCGAACTCGTCGAGGTTCGTCTTGCCCAGCAGCGGCATCCGGGCGGCGCGCAGCCGCCGGGTCACGGTGGCGTCGTAGGGGCTCATCCAGCCCTCGAGCATGCGGGACGCCGCGGTGGTGGGCTGCCCCTTGGTGACGATGAGGTCCTTGACCGCGATCGGCACGCCGGCGAGCTCGGGCAGCTCCTCACCGCGGGCGCGGGCGGCGTCCACCTCGGCGGCCACGGACAGGGCTTCCTCGGTGTTGACGTGCAGGAAGGCGTTGAGCCCGGTCCGGCCGCGGCTGCGGTCGGCGGGGTCGACGGGCTCGCCGTCGGTCTCCCGGATGCGGTCCAGGTGGGCCTGGACGGCGTCGACGGAGGTGATCTCGCCGGCGGCGAGCCGGCGGGCGAGCTCGGCGGCGGAGAGACCGACGGGTCCCTGGGGCGTTCCGGTGCTGCTCATGCGGCTACTCCTCGTCCAGGATCGCGGGCACCTTGAACTTGCCCTCGGCGGCGTCCGGTGCGTTGAGCAGCGACTCCTCGGCGGTGAGGGTCTCGCCCACGACGTCCTCGCGGAAGACGTTCTGCAGCGGGATGGGGTGGCTCGTGGCCGGGACGTCCGGGCCGGCGGCCTCGCTGACGGACGCGACGGAGTCGACGACGAGGTCGAGCTCCTTCGCCATGGACCGCAGCTCCTCCTCGGTCATCTCGATGTGCGCGAGCTTCGCCAGGTGGGCGACCTGCTCGCGGGTGATCGCAGACATGCGCACTCCTGCTCGTGATCGGGGGTGGTTTCCGGTCCAGTCTAGCCGCGCGGCACTCCCCTCCTTCCCGGCCGGAGGGGGCCCCGCAGGGGCATACCCTGGAGGGACGCACCGACCACCGCACAGGAGCACCCGGACATGGCCAAGAGCACCCCCGCCCGCACGAAGAAGGACCGAGGCGCCAAGAGCGGGCGCCCCGGCGCCCGCTCCGGGAAGGCCGCGCGCGCGACCTCCGCGACGGACGCCGCCAACGCGTGGCGCCAGCGGGTCAGCAAGGACGCCGCCGCGACGATCGACACGGTCATGGCCCACGTCCAGGCCGTGGCCGAGCAGCAGCTGGGGCAGCACGGGGCGTTTCCCCCCTTCCTCGTCACCGCGCGCAAGGACGGCGAGTACGAGCTCGACAGCCTGCCGGCCGAGGACGCGGAGGAGCTGAGCCCCGAGGCCGCCCTGGACGCCCTGCGGGCGCGGGCGGTGGAGCTGCGGGACGACCTCCTCTGCGCCGCGGTCGCCTTCCCCGTAACCCTGCCGGACCGCTCCGGGCAGACGGCCGTGGCCGTGGAGACCCAGCACCGGGAGGGCGAATCCCTGACGGTGATCCAGCCGTACCGGGTCAAGGGCGCGGAGCGCTCCGTGAGCTTCGGCGACGCCGGGGCCGAGCCCGCCGAGCCGTGGCTGTGGAGCCGGCCCGAGCGCACGCCGTGAGCTGAGCGCACGGTCGGCGCCGTGCCGGTGCCCGCCGAGCATGCGAGAGGGCCCCTCCGATCGGAGGGGCCCTCTCGCATGCTCTCGCGCGGCGCGGCCGCGCGGTGCCTGTCCGGTGGGGATCAGGCGGGGATGTTCAGCACCTGGCCGGGGAAGATCAGGTTCGGGTCGGCGATGGTGCCCTCGTTCGCGGCGTACAGGTCCTCCCAGTTCTCGATGCCGAGCTTGTCGGCGATGGAACCGAGGGTGTCGCCGGCGACCACGGTGTAGGTCTCGGCGGAGACCGAGGCCGGGGCCACGGCGGCGGCGGGAGCCACGTACTCGACGACCGGGGCCTGGACGGCGGCCGGGGCCTCGACGGGAGCGGCCACGGGGCCGGGCTCGGGGGCGGCGACCGGGGCGGGGGCCGGAGCCTCGATCGGGGCCGGGGCCTCGACGGACTGCGGGGTCACGGACGCGGAGCCCATCGGGTTGGCGGAGGGAGCGGCGGAGCCGGACAGGCCCAGCTTCGCGGAGCAGGCGGGCCACGCGCCCCAGCCCTGGCCGTCGAGAACGTTCTCGGCCACGGCGATCTGCTGCTCACGGGAGGCGTCCTGCGGGGCGCCCTGGCCACCGAAGGCGGCCCAGGTGGAGGGGGTGAACTGCAGGCCGCCGGAGAAGCCGTTGCCGGTGGAGGTGCCCCAGTTGCCACCGGACTCGCACTCGGCGAGGGCGTCCCAGGTGGAGGCCGGAGCGGCGTTGGCCGGGAGGGCCATGGCGCCCACGGCGGTCCCGCCGAGGATCAGAGCGGCGGCACCGCGACGGACGTTGCGACGAACAGCGAAAGCGTTGGTCATGATGCTCCCTGGGCCACCTGCGCTCGTTTCCGTCCCCGGATGTCTTCGCGCCGTCGTCTACCCGTCAAGGTGTTGGTGGGTAAGTGCTTACAGGTGTCTGCCCTTCAGACGACGTGCGGTGTTACGGCAGCACCCAGCATGGTGTGGTGGCGCGCCGGGAGTCGGACTCCAGGCACACCGGATCCCCGGAGGAATCCTCGGGGAAGCTGATTATCACGATAGCGTAACGATTTTTGTTGCGCTACCCCTTTCGGCCCGTCGTGAGGTATCACACGTTCGCGGTCTGCAGGGGTGCCGGCCCGTGAAGGACGCCGGCGCAGGAGTTCGCACTCCGGGAAGCGGAGGGCATGCCCTCGGGAAGAACGCTTCGAAGGTCACGCTATGGCAACGTTTTGGTCTCGGTCAAGTGACGAGAGCCATCTCACACGTTCAGCGGGCCGGGCCCCGGCCCGCACTCAGCCCGGAATGCCGCGCTCGCGTGCGGTGAGCCAGGCCGCGAGGCGGTCGGCGGCCGGCACTTCGCCCGCCGCCGGGGAGGGCAGCTCCGGCCGGGTCACGAGGGCGCCGGCCTCCTCGGCGATGAGCGCGCCGGCGGCCCAGTCGTGCTCGTGCAGACCCTGCTCGCCGTACCCGTCGAGCGCGCCGTCCGCGACCAGGCACAGGTCCAGGGCCGCCGAGCCCAGGCGCCGCATGTCCGTGTACTGCCGCATGGTGGCGGCGAAGGCGGGGAACTGGCGCTCGCGCCGGTCGGCGTCGAAGGAGAAGCCGGTGCCGTAGAGCCGGCCCGCCCGGTCCGGCACGGGACCCTCGAGCCGGCGGGACGCGCCGTCCTCCTCCACCCACGCGCCGGCCCCGCGCACGGCGAAGTAGGTGCGGCGCAGGGCGGGGGCGTTGACGGCGCCCACGAGCCAGTTGCCCTGTGCGTCGGCGGCGGCCACGGACGTGCAGTAGTAGACGATGCCGCGGATGAAGTTGGTGGTGCCGTCGAGCGGGTCCACCGACCAGCGGATCCCGGAGGGGTGCTCCGGGCGGTGCGTGCCCGACTCCTCGCCGGTGACGGTGTCGTGCGGGCGGCGGTCCAGGATGGTGCGCCGCACGGCCTGCTCGGCGGCGACGTCGAAGCGGGTGACCCAGTCCCCCTCCCCCGACTTGCCGGTGACGCCCAGCCGGCCGGCGTCGCGGCCCCGCAGGACCTCCGCCCCGGACTCGGCGGCCGCCAGGGCCAGCTCCAGCAGCTCCTCCAGGTGGGCGCCGGTCGGGCCGAGGCCCTCCAGCGCGTCGTCGTGGCGTCCCATGCTCAGGCCCCGTCCTCGTCGTCGGTACCGTTCTCCGTGCCGTTCTCCGTGCCGGCCGCGGCGTCCTCGGAGGTGCTCCCGGCCGCGCCGGCGAGCGCGTCCGGCCCCTCGGCGAGGAGCCGCTCGAACCCGGCCTCGTCGAGCACGGTCACCCCCAGCTGCTCGGCCTTGTCCAGCTTGGTGCCGGCGTTCTCGCCCGCCACCAGGAAGTGCGTCTTCTTCGACACGGAGCCGGAGGCCTTGCCGCCGCGCACCAGCACCGCCTCCTTCGCGGAGTCGCGGCTGAAGCGCTCGAGGGTGCCGGTGATCACCACGGTGGTGCCCTCGAGGGTCCGCGGCACGGACTCGTCCACCTCGTCCTCCATGCGCACGCCCGCGGCCGCCCAGCGCTCCACGATCTCCCGGCGCCACGGCTCGGCGAACCACTCGGTGAGGGCCGCGGCGATCACGGGCCCCACGCCGTCGGCCTGGGCCAGGGTCTCCTCGTCGGCGTCGCGGATGGCCGGCAGCGAGCCGAAGGCCGTGGCCAGGGAGCGGGCCGCGGTCGGGCCGACGTGCCGGACGGACAGGGCCACGAGCACGCGCCACAGCGGCTGCGCCTTGGCCTTCTCGAGCTCCTCGAACAGCTTGCGGGTGGTGGCGGTGGGCTCGGAGGGCTTCTTGGCCGTGCCCTTCGTCCAGAAGTAGGGCACGAGCTCGGTCTCGCCCGTGGGCGTGCCGCGCGACTTCTTCTCCCGCCGGATCCGCACCTCGCGCAGGTCCTCGGGGGTGAGGTCGAACAGGTGTGCCTCGCTGGTCAGCGGCGGGGTCTCCGGCTCGTCGGGCCGGGTCAGGGCGAGGGCGGCCTCGTAGCCGAGGGCCTCGATGTCGAACGCGCCGCGGCCGGCGGCGTGGAAGACCCGCTCCCGCAGCTGGGACGGGCAGCTGCGGGCGTTGGGACAGCGGATGTCGACGTCGCCCTCCTTGGCCGGGCGCAGCTCCGTGCCGCAGGACGGGCAGTGGGTGGGCATCACGAACTCGCGCTCCGTGCCGTCCCGCAGCGCCACCACGGGCCCCACGATCTCGGGGATCACGTCGCCCGCCTTGCGCAGCACCACGGTGTCCCCGATGAGCACGCCCTTGGCCCGCACCACGTCCTGGTTGTGCAGGGTGGCCATCTCCACGGTGGACCCGGCGACCCGCACCGGCTCCATGAGCCCGAACGGGGTGACCCGCCCGGTGCGGCCCACGTTGACCAGGATGTCCTTGAGCCGGGTGTGCACCTCCTCGGGCGGGTACTTGTAGGCCACGGACCAGCGGGGCACCCGGGAGGTGTGCCCGAGCCGGAACTGGGTGCGGCGGTCGTCGACCTTGACCACGATGCCGTCGATCTCGTGGATGAGGTCGTGGCGGCGGCGGCCGTACTCCTCGATGAACGCGAGGACGTCCTCCGTGGACGGCAGCACGCGGTAGTACGGGCTGACGGGCAGGCCCCACCGCTCGAGCAGCTCGTAGACCTGGGACTGGGTGTCGGCGCGCAGGCCCGTGGCGGCGCCCACCCCGTGCACGTACATGGACAGCCGGCGCCGGGCCGTGACCGCCGGGTCCTTCTGCCGCAGCGAGCCCGCCGCGGCGTTGCGGGGGTTGGCGAAGGGCGCCCGGCCCTCGGCCACGATGGCGTCGTTGAGGGCGCGGAAGTCGCGGGAGGAGATGAACACCTCGCCGCGGATCTCGACCTCCTCGGGCACGTCCTCCCCCGTGAGCACGGTGGGGATGGTGGCGATGGTGCGCACGTTGTGCGTGACGTCCTCGCCCGTGGTGCCGTCCCCCCGGGTCGCGGCCCGCACGAGCTCGCCGTTGCGGTAGAGCAGGTTCACGGCCAGCCCGTCGATCTTCAGCTCGGTGAGCCACGCGGACTCCGGGGCGTCCGGCAGCGCCTCGATGGAGGCGGAGGCCTTCGCCAGCCAGGCCGTGAGCTCGTCGATCGAGAAGACGTCCTCGAGGGAGTACATCCGTGCGAGGTGCGTCACGGGCGTGAACGCCGCGGAGACCTCGCCGCCGACCTCCTGGGTGGGCGAGTCGTTGGCCACCAGCTCGGGGTGCAGCGCCTCGACCTCCTCGAGCCGCCGGTAGAGCTCGTCGTACTCCGCGTCCGAGATGGTGGGCGCGTCCTCGACGTAGTAGGCGGTCCGTGCCGCGCGCACCCGGTCCACGAGCTCCGCGTACTGCTCCTTGAGGTCCTCGCTGGGCGGGGCGGGGTTGAGGTCCTGGCCGGTGGCGTCGACGGGTCGTGCGTCTGTCCTCTGCTGTGGGCTCACCCGACCATTGTGGCCCACGCGCCGGACGCCACCGTCGACCGGGCCCGCGGCGGCGGGTCAGCCGTCCAGCCGCGCCACCGTCCCCGTGAAGTGCGGGCGCCTGCGCCGCGGGTCCCATCCGGCGAAGCGCGAGCCCCGCCAGCCGGGCCACCGGCCGTCGTCGGTGATCGCGACCGCGACCGTGCCCGGGAGCAGGACCGGGGCCGCGAACTCGACCGTCCAGCGGAAGGGCGTCCCGGGCGGCACCCCCACCTCGGCGAGGGCGCGCGAGGCGGAGTACATGCCGTGGGCGATGGCGCCCTTCATGCCGAGCGCCCGGGCGCTCGGGCCGGAGAGGTGGATGGGGTTCCAGTCCCCGCTCACCGCGGCGTAGTCCCGCCCCGTGCCGGCCGCCAGGCGCCAGTGCCCGGTCGGCGCCGGCGGCACGAACTCCGCGCGCGGGGCGTCGTCGGCCGCCCCGGGCACGCGCACGTCCCGGGCGAGGTAGGTGGAGCGGCCCGTCCAGACGGTCTCGCCGTCCCGGCGCGCGAGGCGGGCGACGACGTCCACCTGCGCGCCGGAGCGGTGCGGGCGCAGCCGCTCGGCGGTGGCGGTGACCGTGAGGTGCTCCCCCACCGCCGCGGCCCGGAGGTGCTCGACCTCGTTGGCCAGGTGCACCATGCCGAGGACCGGCAGCGGGAAGTCCGGGCGGGTGAGCACGCTCATGGCCACGGGGAACGCCAGGGCGTGCAGGTGCCCGGAGAAGGCCTCGGTGCCGCCGGGGCCCTCGCGCAGCGGCGCCCCGACCGCGCGGCAGAACGCCTCGTGCCCGGCGGGGTCGACGACCACGTCCTCGACGACGTGCGCCACCGTCGGCAGCTCGAGCGGGGCGTCGCCGGTGCCGCGGCGCGCCCCGGCCGGCCGGCCGGGCAGCCGGCCGGACAGCCGGCCCGGCACCCGGTCGGCGAGGGCGCGCGGCAGCAGGTCCCCGGCCGCCCCCGCCGCCGCACGGGCGTAGAGCCCGCCCAGCGAGGGGACGCCGGGCAGGACCACGGTCTCGTGCCGGTCGGCGGCCATGCTCACGCCCCCACCAGGTTCTGGCCGCACACGCGCAGCGTCTGCCCGTTGACGCCGCCGGCGGCGTCCGAGGCGAGGAACAGCACGGCCTGGGCCACGTCCTCCGGCAGCCCGCCCTGCTGCAGGGAGTTCAGCCGGCGCGCGACCTGGCGGCGGGCCGCCGGGATCCGGGCGGTCATCTCCGTCTCGATGAACCCGGGGGCCACGGCGTTGATGCTGCCGCCGCGCCGGGCCAGCAGGGGCGCGGTGGCGGCGACCATCCCGATCACCCCGGCCTTCGAGGCGGCGTAGTTGGTCTGGCCGCGGTTGCCCGCCACACCGCTCGTGGAGGCCAGGCAGACGATCCGCGGCGCCTCGCCGAGGCCCTCCCCCGCCAGGAGCTGGTCGTTCATCCGCAGCTGCGACTCGAGGTTCACGGCCAGCACCGAGGCCCAGCGGGACTCGTCCATGTTGGCCAGCAGCTTGTCCCGGGTGATCCCGGCGTTGTGCACCACCACGTCCAGGTGCCCGAAGCGCTCCCGGGCGAGCCCGAGGATCCGCTCGCCGGCGTACTCGTCCGTGACGTCGAGCTGGAGGGCCACGGCGTGGATCTCGTTGGCGAGGGCGGCCAGGGGCTCGCCCGCGGCGGGGACGTCCACGACGACGACGCGCGCGCCGGCGCCGGTGAGCGTGCGGGCGATCTGTGCGCCGATGCCGCGGGCGGCGCCGGTGACAGCGGCGACCCTGCCCCGCAGGGGGGCCTCCCAGTCCGCGGGCAGGGCCCCGGCGTCGTCCCCGACCGTCACGAACTGCCCGGAGACGAAGGCGCTGCGCCCGGAGAGCAGGAACCGCAGGGCGCCCAGCACGCTGGGGGCCTCGGGGGCGACGCCCTCGGCGAGCAGGACGCCATTGGCGGTGGCCCCGCCGCGCATCTCCTGGGCGGTGGAGCGCAGCAGGCCGACGACGGCCTGGCGGGCCGCGGCGACGGCCGGGTCGAGCGGCTCCGCCGCCGCGGGCGTGGCCGAGGCCGCGCCCGTGCCGATGCCCGGGGCGGGCCGGGACACGGTGACCACCCGGCCGCCGGGGGCGAGCGAGCGGAGCGCCCCGCCCAGGCCGAGCGCGGGCTCGGCCAGCTCGGCGGGCCGGGCGAGCTCGGTCAGGGCCAGCACGACCGCGCCGAAGCGGTGGACGTCGTCGGGGTGGCGGCGCACGTCGAGGTCCCAGCCGAGCAGGGCCGCGGCGATCCGGTCGGCCTCCTCCCCCCGCCCCAGCACGAGGACGGGTCCGGGCACGAGCGGGTCCCCGGCGCGGTGGCGGCGCAGCCGGGCGGGGGCGGGCAGGCCGAGCTGCCGGGCGAGCCGGCCGCCGGGGCCGGAGCTGACGAGGTCGAGATAGGTGTCTGCCATGGGGTCGGGGTCCTTGCTGTGGGGGTCGGCGGGGTGTCGGGGGCGCGGGCTCAGCGGGCCTCGAGGACCGCGGTGACGCCCAGGCCGCCGGCGGCGCACACCGAGATGAGCCCGCGGGCGGGGCGGCCGGTCTCGTCGGCGCGCTCGCGCAGGAGCTTGGCGAGGGTGCCGACGATGCGCCCGCCGGTCGCGGCGAACGGGTGCCCGGCCGCGAGCGAGGAGCCCGTGACGTTGAGCCGGCTGCGGTCCACGGTGCCGAAGGCGCCGTCCAGGCCCAGCCGCTCGCGGCCGAACTGCTCGTCCTCCCACGCGGCGAGGGTCGCGAGCACGGTTGCGGCGAACGCCTCGTGGATCTCGACGAAGTCGAAGTCCTCGAGCGCCAGGCCCTGGCGGGCCAGCAGGCGGGGCACGGCGTAGGCGCCGGCCATCAGCAGGCCCTCGTCGCCGTGCACGAAGTCGACGGCGGCCGCCTCGACGTCCACGACGTCGGCGAGCACGGGCAGGGAGCGCTCCGCGGCCCAGTCCTCGGAGGCGAGCAGTACGGTGGAGGCGCCGTCGGTGAGGGGCGTGGAGTTGCCCGCCGTCATGGTGGCCCCGGCGTCGAGGGACTTCCCGAAGACCGGCTTGAGCCCGGCGAGCTTCTCGACCGTGCTGTCCGGGCGGAGGTTGTTGTCCCGGGACAGGCCGCGGAAGGAGGTGACGAGGTCGTCGAAGAACCCGCGCTCGTAGGCGGCCGCCAGGTTGCGGTGGCTCGCGGCGGCGAGCTCGTCCTGGGCCTCGCGGGAGATCCCCCAGCGGGCGGTGGTGAGGGCCTGGTGCTCTCCCATGGACAGCCCCGTGCGCGGCTCCCCCGTGCCGGGGGCCACCGGTTTGAGGTCGGCCGGGCGCAGGCCCGCGAGGGCCTTGAGCTTCTGCGGGGTGCTCTTGGCCCGGTTGAGCTCGAGCAGGCTCCGGCGCAGCCGCTCGCTCACCACGACGGGCGCGTCCGAGGCGGAGTCGACGCCGCCGGCGACGGCCGAGTCGATCTGGCCGAGCCGGATCTTGTTGACCAGCGTGGAGACGGCCTCCATGCCGGTGGCGCAGGCCTGCTGCACGTCGAAGGCCGGGGTGCGGGGGTCCAGGACCGAGCCGAGCACGGACTCGCGCGTGAGGTTGAAGTCCTTGGGGTGCTTGAGCACGGCGCCGGCGGCGACCTCGCCGATCCGCTCCCCGGCGAGGCCGTAGCGGGCGGCCAGCCCGTCCAGGGCGGCGGTGAGCATGTCCTGGTTGCCGGCGTTGGCGTAGGCGCCGTGCGCCCGGGCGAAGGGGATGCGGTTGGCGCCGATCACGACCGCACGGCGGGCCACGCCGGTGCGTCCGGCGCCGCTGGGGGTCGTGTGCTCGGCGGTGGGCTCGACGGTCTGCTCGGGGGTGGACTCGCTCACAGGTAACTCCTCGGTGGTGTTGTGATGATGATCACGTCACGAAAGACAATACCTGATACTCTGGGTATCGTGAAACAGGTCGACGCCACTGACTCCGCCGCCCCGGGCGGCACGCCCGCCACGGACGGACGCTCCTCCCGCTGGGCCCGGCACCGCGCGCAGCGCCGGATCGAGCTCATCCGCACGGCGCGCAGCGCCGTGGACGAGCTCGGCGCGCAGGCGTCCATGGAGGAGATCGCCACCGCGTGCCAGACCTCCAAGTCCGTCTACTACCGGTACTTCGGGGACAAGGCGGGACTGCAGCGGGCGGTCGGCGAGTACACCGTGACGCGGATGCGCGACCGGCTCGAGGAGGCGGCCCGCGCGGCCGGCTCCTTCGAGGACTCGGTCGAGGCGATGGTCGCGGAGTACCTGCTCAGCATCGAGCGCTCGGCGTCGGTGTACCGCTTCGTCGTGGCCCTCTCCCCCGACCCCGGGCGCTCGCGGCACGACCGGCACCGGGCCGAGCGGGCCCGCGGCGAGCGCTCCGGCAAGGAGGACGCCCCGGCCGGGGACGGCGGCGAGCGCTGGCTGATCCAGGAGTTCGCCGAGTCCGTCAGCGGGCTGCTCGCGGAGGCCCACGTGCACCACACCCCCGCCGAGCGCCGGCTCGAGGAGCCGGTGCTCAGCTACTGGGCCGCGTCCACGATCGGCATGGTCCGCGGCGCCGGCGAGGCCTGGATGAACACCCCCGAGGGCACGCGGCGACCGTCCCGCGAGCGGATGACGGAGCTGATCGTGGGCTGGGCCGTCGACGGCCTGCGCCCGCCCGGCGCACCCGTGCCGGAGCCCCCCTCGACCTGACCACCGCCCGGGCCGGCACGGACCCCGGCCGGCCCCACCACCCCGTGACCGCACCGGCCACCGCCGGTCACCCACGACAGGAGCGAACATGACCACCACCATCGACCGACCGACCACCGCCGCAGCCGGCTCCGCCGCCGGGCCCGCCACCGCGGACGGCGCCGGGCTCCCGGGGCCCGCCGTGGACGTCGCCGCCCTCGGCGAGGTGCTGCTCGGGCGCTGGGCCGAGGTCCGGCGCGAGACCCGCCGGATGCTGCTCGACGAGCGGCTGCACCAGCAGCCGGGCCTCACCCACCACGAGCACCGCGAGCGGGTCCTGGGCCAGCTGCACCTGCTGGTGGAGCACGGGGCGATGAGCCGCGGGCTGCCGGAGGAGTACGGCGGGCACAACGACCCGGGCGGCAACGTCTCGGGCTTCGAGGAGCTGCTGCTCGGGGACCCCTCGATGCAGATCAAGGCCGGGGTGCAGTGGGGCCTGTTCGGCTCCGCGGTGCTCAACCTCGGCACCGAGGAGCACCACCGGCGCTGGCTCGCGGACATCCGGGACCTGAAGATCCCGGGCGTGTTCGCGATGACCGAGATCGGCCACGGCTCCGACGTCGCCTCGATCGGCACCACCGCCACGTACGACCCCGCCACGGAGGAGTTCGAGATCCACACCCCCTTCACGGCGGCGTGGAAGGACTACCTCGGCAACGCCGCCGTGCACGGGCGCGCCGCCGTGGTCTTCGCCCAGCTGGTGACGCTCGGCGTGAACCACGGCGTGCACGCGTTCTGGGTGGACCTGCGGGACGCGGACGGGAACTTCCTGCCCGGCGTGGGCGGCGAGGACGACGGCCACAAGGGCGGGCTCAACGGGATCGACAACGGGCGGCTGCACTTCACCCGGGTGCGGGTCCCGCGCACGCACCTGCTGGACAAGTACGGGGCCGTGGCTCCGGACGGCACCTACAGCTCGCCCATCGCGAGCCCGGGCCGCCGGTTCTTCACGATGATCGGCACCCTGGTGCAGGGCCGGGTCTCCCTCGACGGCGCGGCCGTCCTGGCGAACAAGGCCGCGCTGAGCATCGCGATCCGCTACGGCAGCGAGCGCCGGCAGTTCAACGCGTCCTCCGACGTCCAGGAGGAGGTGCTGCTGGACTACCAGCAGCACCAGCGGCGGCTGCTGCCGCGGCTGGCGGAGACCTACGCCATGCACTTCGCCCACCAGGAGCTGCTGCACAAGTACGACGACGTCTTCTCCGGCCGCGAGGACACCGACGAGAACCGGCAGGACCTCGAGACGCTCGCCGCGGCCCTGAAGGCGCTGTCCACCTGGAGCGCCCTCGACACCGTCCAGGAGTGCCGCGAGGCCTGCGGCGGGGCGGGGTTCCTGACCAAGAACCGGCTCACCTCCCTGCGCCACGACCTGGACGTCTACGCGACGTTCGAGGGCGACAACACGGTGCTGCTGCAGCTCGTGGCCAAGCGGCTGCTCTCCGACTGGGCGGACGAGTTCAAGCACGTCGACGTGGGCGTGATGGCCCGCTACGTGGCCGGCCGGGCCACCGAGGCCACCTACCACCGGTCGGGGCTGCGCAAGCTCGGCCAGGCCTTCCGGGACACCGGGGACGTGCGCCGCTCGGTCAACGCCCTGCGCGAGGAGTCGGCGCAGCGCGCGCTGCTCACGGACCGGGTGCAGACCATGGTGGCCGAGATCGCGGAGAACCTGCGGCCCAGCGCCAAGCTCCCCCGCGCGGAGGCCGCGGCGCTGTTCAACGAGAACCAGCACAAGATCATCGCCGCGGCGCGCGCCCACGCGGAGCTGCTGCAGTGGGAGGCCTTCACCCGCGGCCTGGAGCAGGTCGAGGACCCGGGCACCCGCACCGTGCTCACCTGGCTGCGCGACGTCTTCGGGCTGCGGCTCATCGAGAAGAACCTCGCGTGGTACCTCTCCTACGGCCGGCTGTCCATGCGGCGCGGGCGCAGCCTCGACGAGTACATCGACCGGCTGCTCGCCCGCCTGCGCCCGCACGCTCTCGACCTCGTGGCCGCGTTCGAGCTCGAGCCGGAGCACCTGCGGGCCGAGATCGCCACGGGGATCGAGGCCCGGCGCCAGGAGGAGGCGGCCGAGCACTACCGGCGGCTGCGCGCCTCGGGCAGCGCCCCGGTCAAGGAGCGCGCCCCCCGCCGGGAGACCGCCACCCCCGCCGCCGGGGCACCGGGGGAGAAGGCCCCGGAGGAGGCGAAGCGGGAGCGCCGCGCCGAGAAGCAGGCCGAACGGCGCACGGAGCGCCGGGCGGAGCGCAAGCACGAGCGCCGGCTCGAGCTGAAGCCGTTGAAGAAGGCGGCGCAGCGGGCCGCGGCGTCCGCGCAGCGGGCGGCCGAGCCGGGCCGCAGGTCCGCGGAGGGCCGGGAGCCGGCGGAGGGCCGTGAGCCCGCCTCCGGCACCGCGCCGGCCGAGGGCGCTGCCGTGACTCAGGACGCCTGACCCGCCGGGCCCGCCGTCGCACGCCGTCACCCGTCGGCGGTCCCGGCGGTGACGACGCCGCCCCGGAGGCCCCGGGGCGGCGTCGTCGTCCGGTCCCGCGGCGCGGGCGAGGACCGGGGAGGGCTGCGCCGTCGGCGGCCGGGACCCCGGCGGCTCAGCGGGGGACGGCGCCGGCGAGGAGGCCGTCGATCTGGCCCATGGCCTCCCGCATGCCCTCCTCCATGCCCATCGCGGACATCTGCTCCAGCTGGTCCGCGCTCTCGAAGGTCGAGACCGTGGTCATCCGCGTCCCGCCGTCGACGGCCTCGAACGTCACGACGCCGTGGGTGGCCCCCAACGCGGGGTCGGGCTCGCCGTCCTCGCTCGCGAAGCCGTCGTCGAACTCCAGCCGGTGCGGGGCGTCCACGGCGGTGACCGTCCACCAGCCCCGGGCCTTCTCCCCGTCGGGGCCGGTCATGTAGTAGCGGCACCGCCCTCCCTCGGCGAGCTCGTGCTCCTCGAAGGTGGCGGGCCACTCGGGCGGGCCCCACCAGCGCTCGAGCTGGCGCGGGTCGGCCCAGACCTCCCAGACCCGCTCGACGTCCGCGGCGAACTCCGCGACGAACGTCAGGGTCAGTGCCTCGGTGTCCTTGTGCACGTCGATGACCGGCATGTCATGCTCCCTTCCTCCTGGGCCCCGGGTCCCCCGGGGGCGTCTCCTCGGCGAGGAGGTCCTCGATGGCGCGGGCCCGTCCGCGCCAGATCTGCTCGTAGTCCGCCAGCAGCGCCGCCGCCCGGCGCAGCGTGGCCACCCCGGCGTGCACCACCTGCTCCCGGCCGCGCCGCTCCTTGGTGACCAACGAGGCCCGCTCGAGCACCGCCACGTGCTTCTGCACGGCGGCGAAGCTCATCCGGTAGTGCGCGGCCAGCGCGGAGACCGACTGCTCCTGCCGCAGCACCCGCACCACGATGTCCCGTCGCGTCGAGTCCGCGAGGGCCTGGAAGATGCGGTCGACCTCGTCGTCCGTCAGCTCATTTCGTACAACCATTTGGTTGTATGTTAGGGCGCCCGGTGCTCCGGCGCAAGAGGTCCGGGCCCCGGGACCCGGGTGTGACCTCCGGGGCCGCGCAGCGCTCAGTAGAGACCCGCCGCGCCGGTCAGGTGGCGGTGCAGACCGTGGGCCACGATCGTGTTGCCCAGCGCGTTCAGGTGCCGGCGGTCCGCGGCGACCACCGAGCGCGGGGGCAGCCCCAGGCCCAGCCACCGGCGGTCCGCGGGCGAGGCCCCGATCCGGTGGGCCCGCAGCGCCGCCAGGGACCAGAGACCGGGATCGCGCAGATCGGCCATGGTGTCGTAGAACCGGTCGCCGTACTCGGCCCGGAGGGCCGCGTTCACCGCGCGCACCTCCTCCCACCCCGCGGTGCCGGGACGGTCGGCCGCGGTGTGCCAGTGGCCCATCACCACGGACGTGCCCGGCTCGACCCCCCACGCGGCACGGGTGTCGGAGAGCACCTGCTCCGGGTCCTCGATGTTGTTCTTGCCCGTCCACAGCAGGTGGACGTGGCCCCGGTGCTCCTCCTCCAGCGCCGTGCGCCAGCGGGCCTCCGACGCGGGCGCCACCTCGAGCTCGGCCCCCGGGACCGCCCGGCGCAGCACCACGTCCCCCTCGTCCCGCCCCACGGCCTGGATCGTGCACGGCAGACCGGAGACGGTGCCCGGGATCGCGAGGTGGACGCTGGGCACCCTGCCGTCCACCGTGGGCACGACCAGCGACCCGTGGGCCGGGATCCGCCCCACCCCGTAGCCGGAGCCCAGCCGGGGCAGGTAGGGGTGGGCGCTGCTGCGCATCGCCAGGGTCTGCCACGACCGGTCGCCGCTGACCGCGCGCGAGGTCCCGGGCACCTCCAGCAGCTGCGAGAGCAGGTCGTCGATGCGCACCGCAGGGAAGCCCCGCGGGCGGTCCCGGTGGAGGGCGCTGGCCGCCGAGGAGGAGCCCCACAGCACGAACGGCCGCCGGCCGGCGGGGAGCTCTGTCAGGGCGCCCCCGAAGGCGCCGGAGGCGGCGAGCACCAGGCCGGAGAGGACGAACGAGCGGCGCGAGAGAACCATGTTCTCAAAGGTAAACAGGCCTGCTGGGAGCGGTGCCGTTGTGACGGATCATGATGCCCCCCACTTCGGGGGACGCGGCGTGCGCGGCTCAGAAGCCGGGGGCGTACTCCCCCGGCCGCACGGCGTCGGCCACGATCACGGTGACGTTGTCCCGCCCGCCGGTGCGCAGCGCGGCCTGCAGCAGGACGTCGGCCGCCTCCTTCGGGTGGGGCACCGAGGCGAGCACCCGGGCCATGTGGGCGGGGCTCAGCTCGTTGGTCAGCCCGTCCGAGCACAGCATCAGCCGGTCCCCGTGCCGGGCCGGGAGCACCCACACGTCCGGCTCCCACACCTGGCCGGTGCCCAGGGCGCGGGTGATCACGTTGCGGCGCGGGTGCACGAGCGCCTGGGAGGCGGTGAGCTGCCCGATCGACACGAGGTACTGCACCTCGGAGTGGTCCACGGTCAGCTGCTCGATCCGCGGCCCACCCTCACCCTCGCCGGCCCGCCCCCCGGGCTGGGGCGAGACCAGCCGGTAGGTCCGGGAGTCGCCGGTGTTGAACACGACCCACAGCATGCGCCCGTCGATGCGCAGCAGCCACACGCCGGTGACGGTGGTGCCCGCCCGGCCCTCGACCGCGTGCTGGATGTGCTGGTCCGCCTGCCACAGCACGGAGCGGACCCGGCGGACGGCCTCGATCGCGTCCTCGGGGATCTCCGGGTCCAGCCGCAGCTCGCGCTCCACGACGGCGCGGAACCGGGCGATGTCCTGGGGCGGCTCCGGCTCGAGGACCTCGAAGGAGCGGAAGTCCTCCAGCTGGAACAGGGGGGATGCCCCGAGGGTGCGCACGCACAGGGCGCTGGCCACCTCACCGGCCTCGTGCCCGCCCATCCCGTCCGCCACGGCGCACATCGCGGCCGTGACCACCAGGGCGTCCTCGTTGGACTCCCGGCGCAGGCCCCGGTCCGTGGACGCGCCCGCGCGGATGACGAGGGGTGCGCTCATTCGAAGTCGACCTCCAGCCCGGCACCGGCGCCCTGGGAGAGCGCGACGGGCTGGACGTCGCCGAAGCCCCGCACGTTGCGGGTGGGCTGCGGCAGGAGGATGAAGCGGTCGTCGCCGGAGAGCACCGCGGCGGTCGAGGCGTCCACGAGCACGGAGCCCGGCTCGGTCAGCGACACGAGCCGGGAGGCGAGGTTCACCGTGGGCCCGTAGATGTCCCCGAGCCGCGGCAGCACGCGCCCCCAGACGAAGGCCACGCGCGCCTGCGGCAGCTCGGGGTCGTCGCGGATGGCGCGGGCCAGGGCCAGGGAGATCTGGGCCCCGCCCTCGGGGGTCTCGGCGAGGAACATGACCTCGTCCCCGATGGTCTTGATGAGCCGGCCGCCGCCCACGGCGATCACCTCGGCGCAGCGGTTCTCGAAGCGCTGCACGAGGTTCGCCAGGGTCCGTTCGTTCATCTGCCGGGACAGCGAGGTGTAGGAGACCAGGTCCGCGAAGCCCACCCCGCGAGCGAGCGGGAGGACGGCGGACGCCCCGTCGTCGGACGTGGGGCCGGTGGCGGTCGAGCCGTCCGGGCGCTCCACGCGCATCGCGAGCCGCTGCACGGCGGCGTTCATCTGCCGCCGCCACGAGTAGACGAGGAGGTTCTCGATCGCGTCGATGAGGTCGGGCAGCAGGTGCAGCAGCTGCCGCCGGGCGGCGGCGTCGGTCATGCCCCGGTGGACGACCATGTCCTCGACGAGCGCCTCGACCTGCCACACGACCATGCGGTCGGTCATCTGCCCGATCGAGCGCACCAGGGACAGCGCCGCCTCCTCGGTGACCTTCTCCTCGAGGACCATGGTGGACAGCACCCGGAGGGCCTCGGAGTCCTGCTCGGTGAACCAGAGGTCGTCGTCGGTGAGGTTCGGGAAGCCCAGGGCCCGCCACACCTTCCGCGCGGACAGGAGGGACAGCCCGCCCCGGCGCGCGGCCTCCCGGCGGCGCAGGTCGCGCTCGGAGCCCAGGAGGGTCTGCTCGAGAGCCTGCACGGCGGCCTTGGACTCGTCCGAGCGGTACAGGTTGGCCTGGACGGGGTTGTGCAGGTTCAGGTTCAGCTGTGCCGTCTGGGGGCCGAGCTCCGGCTCGCCCTGGTTCTCCGGGTCCTCACTCGCCACACGTCACTCCTGTTCCTGGTGGACGGCCCGCCGGCTCCACGGTCGGCGCGGGGCGCCGGACGGACCCGGGCGTGGTGCCACGACCGCGTCGCGGTCCACTCTAGTGGGACGGAGCCACGGCGCACCCCCACCGGGACCGGGATCCCCCGCCCGGCCGGCGCCGCCGCCCGCCGACCACTCGTCCTCGGCGGCCCGGCGGATCAGCCCGGCCAGGCGCTGTGCCTCCGGGGCGTACTCCAGGCGCAGGCCGCCGAAGGGCCCGAAGTCCGCCACGACGCGCCCGTCGTGCCGGCCCAGGGCCGGACCGCGCCGGCGCTCCACCGAGACCCGGCGCAGCTGCTGCAGGGGCAGCGACACGGTCCTGCGGGCCCCGCCGGGGCGCAGCAGCACGAGGTGGCGGGTGGTGAGCACGTAGCGGGTGCGCCACCACCGCACCAGCGGGCGCAGGCAGCTGCGGAGCACCACCCAGCCGGCCGCGACGAGCAGGGTGAGCTCCACCCCGGCGTGCACCGTGGTCCACGGCTCCGCCACGGGGCGCCAGCGCAGCTCGAGGGCCCGCTGGGCGAAGGAGAGCGTGAACACCGTGAGCAGCAGCACCAGGAAGGGCCGGGTCAGCCGGGCGCCGTGAGCCCGTGTGGACACGAGCACGCGCTCCCCGGGCTGCAGGGCGGGACGGGCGGGCACGCTCAGGCCGTCCCGGGGGCGTCCGGGGCCGGGCGCAGGTGCACCACGTCGCCCGCCGTCACCTCGCGCTCGGCGCCGCCGTCCTCGCGCACCAGGAGGCCCCCGTGCTCGCCGAGGCCCGTCGCGGTGCCCGTGACGGGGGCGGCCCCGCCGGGCAGCTCGGCGCGCACCGGGCGTCCGATGGTCTCCATCCGCTCGGTGATCCGGGCGCGCAGCGGCCCGTCCGGGCGCACGGCGGCCTCCGGGTCCGCGCAGAACTGCCGGTAGACGGGGACGAACGCGCCCAGCACGGCCTGCAGGACGGCGGCGCGCTCGATCTCGCGGCCGGTGGCGCGCCGGACGGACGTGGCCGTGTCCACGGGCAGCTCCTGCTGGGCGACGTTGATGCCCGTGCCCAGGACCACCGCCGGCGGGTGCTGCGCGTCCAGCACGAGGCCTGCGAGCAGCCCGGCCGCCTTGCGTCCGTCCACCAGGACGTCGTTGGGCCACTTGATCCGCGCGCCGGCCGCCGCGAGCCCGTCCAGGGCGTCGACGACGGCCGCGGCCATCAGCAGGGTCAGCCACGGGAAGTGCTGGGTGGGCAGCGGGCGGCCGCGCGCGTCGGCCGGGCGCAGCAGGAGGCTGAAGGTCAGCGCGGTGCCGGGCTCGGTGGTCCACACCCGGTCCAGCCGGCCGCGCCCGGCGCTCTGGTGGCCGGTGAGCACGAGGGACAGGTCGGTCCACGGCCGGTCCGGGCGGGGCCCGCGCGCCTGTCGGGTGACGGCGGCCGTCAGGTGCTCGTTCGTGGAGCCGACCTCGTCGAGGACGTCGATCCGCCCCAGGCCGAGGTCCGCCAGGGCCGCGAGCAGGGCGGGCTCGCGCAGGTCGGCGGCGCAGGGGTCGGGCACGGTGCTCCTCGGGTCAGTCGTCACGGGTCAGTCGTCACGGGTCGGTCGTCACGGGCGGGTCCGCACGGGCCGGGGCGGTCGGTGCTGTCCGGCCGGGCGCCGTCCGCGTAGTGTTCGGACCACATCCACAGTAGTAGCCCCGTTCCCCGGGAACCGGCTGGACGGTCCCGTCCGGCCGGGCGGGGCCGCGGCACGACCCCCGGGAGAGCCACCGTGAGCGCAGCCGAGAACCGCACGACCTTCGCCGTCACCTACGTCTACGGCGGGCCCGCCGACGTCCTGGCCGCGCGCCGGCCGGAGCACCGCCAGTACCTCGGCGGGCTCGTGGAGCAGGGGCACCTGCTCGCGTCCGGTCCCTTCGACGACGACGGCGCGCCCGGCGCGCTGCTGGTCTTCGCCGCCGAGGACGCTGGGGCGGTCGAGCGGCTCACCGACGAGGACCCGCTGGTGCGCCACGGGGTGGTCACCGAGCGGACCGTCCGCCCCTGGAAGGTGGTCCTCGGCAGCGTCGGCTGAGCACCGTCCCGTGTCCCCCGGACCCGGGCACGGATTTTGTAGGAGTTCGACAACGGAGGCCCCCGCGGCCGCGGACTAGAGTGAGCAGGTCCCCTGACCACCCCGGACCGGACCGATCGGCCCGCCGGGCCGGCCGCGTACCAGACCACGAGGTGCCTGTGACCCACGACCTGACGACCACCGCCGGCAAGATCGCCGACTTCCACGACCGCAGGGCCCGCTCCGAGGTGCCCGCGGGGCAGGCGGCGGTCGAGAAGCAGCACGCCCGCGGGAAGAACACCGCCCGCGAGCGCGTGGAGATGCTCCTGGACGAGGACTCGTTCGTGGAGTTCGACGCCCTCGCGACCCACCGCTCGACCGCCTTCGGGATGGCGTCGAAGAAGCTGCCCGGCGACGGCGTGGTCAGCGGCTACGGCACGGTGGACGGGCGCCTGGTGGCGGTCTACTCCCAGGACTTCGCGGTCTTCGGCGGGTCGCTGTCCCAGGTCAACGGGGAGAAGATCGTCAAGGTCCAGAAGTTCGCCCTGCGCAACGGCTGCCCGGTCATCGGGATCAACGACGGCGGCGGGGCACGGATCCAGGAGGGCGTGGCCTCCCTGGCCATGTTCGCGGACATCTTCAACATGAACGTCCGCTCCTCCGGGGTGGTCCCGCAGATCTCGCTGATCATGGGCCCGTGCGCGGGCGGGGCGGCCTACTCCCCCGCCCTGACCGACTACATCGTGATGGTCGACAAGACCTCGCACATGTTCATCACCGGACCGGACGTCATCAAGACGGTCACGGGCGAGACGGTGGACATGGAGACGCTGGGCGGGGCGCGCCAGCACAACGCGACGACCGGCACGGCCACGTACCTCGCCGAGGACGAGCAGGACGCGCTGGACTTCGTGCACGAGCTGCTCGAGTTCCTGCCGGCGAACAACCTGCAGGAGGCGCCCCTGGTGGACCACGACCAGGAGGACGAGGTCACCGACCAGGACCTCGCCCTGGACGTGCTGGTCCCCGACTCCGCGAACCAGCCCTACGACATGCGCGCGGTGGTCGAGGCGATCGTCGACGACGGGCACTTCCTGGAGATGCAGGCCCTCTACGCCCCCAACGTGATGATCGGCTACGCCCGGGTCGAGGGGCACACCGTGGGCGTCGTGGCGAACCAGCCCATGCAGTTCGCCGGCACCCTGGACATCGCGGCCTCCGAGAAGGCGGCCCGGTTCGTGCGCCACTGCGACGCGTTCAACGTCCCGATCCTCACCCTCGTGGACGTGCCCGGGTTCCTGCCCGGCACCGATCAGGAGTTCAACGGCATCATCCGGCGCGGCGCCAAGCTGCTCTACGCCTACGCCGAGGCGACCGTCCCGCTGGTCACCCTGATCACCCGCAAGGCCTATGGCGGGGCCTACATCGTGATGGGCTCCAAGAAGCTCGGCGCGGACGTCAACCTGGCCTGGCCCACCGCGCAGATCGGTGTGATGGGCGCCCAGGGCGCCGTGGAGATCCTCTACCGCCGGGACCTCAAGGCCGCCGCGGACAACGACGAGGACGTCGAGGCGCTGCGCGCCGAGCTGGTGCGCAAGTACGAGGAGAGCCTGCTCAACCCCTACCAGGCCGCCGAGCTGGGCTACGTGGACGCGGTGATCTCCCCGTCCGAGACCCGGGTGCAGGTGCTCAAGGCCCTGCGGGCCCTGCGCGACAAGCGGGCGTCGATGCCCACCAAGAAGCACGGGAACATCCCGCTGTGACCCCCCGTGAGCCCGCCGAGGGCACCCCGTCCCTGCGCTTCACGGCCGGCAGCCCCACGCCGGAGGAGGTCGCCGCCGTCACGGCCGTCCTGCTCGCGCGCCGGCACGCGGGCGAGGAGGACGCGAAGGGCTCCCCGGGGCGCCGGGACCAGTTCCGCCGGATGCGGCTGGGCCTGAAGCTGCGCCCGGGCCGCGGCGCGTGGCGGCGGACCCGGCCGGAGGAGTGACCGGGCCGGAGGAGTGACCCGCACGCCGTGACCCGGGTGGCGCCCGGTCACGGCTCCCGGGGGATCCGCCGGGAGACGACGAGCGCCACCGCGATGCCCGCCAGGGCGAGCACCGCCGTCACCGCCCACGTCAGGTCCCAGGAGCCGGTCGCCTGCGCGACCGAGGCGACCGCGGGCGGGCCGGCGAACTGGCCCAGGGCGTTGAACTGCTGGCCCAGGCCCAGCGTGGTGGCCACCGTGGTGGGGGTGGGCGCGACGCGCATGAGGCTGGCGATCGCCGTGGTCGGCACCACTCCCCCCACCGCGGAGAACACCAGGACCGCGCCGTACCGGGCGCCGAAGCGCACGTCCTCGTCCAGCAGCGGGGCGATCCCGAACGCGACCACGGCGGCCAGGCCCAGCACGGCGAAGCCCGTGCACCACAGCACCACGGGGCGCACCCCGCGCTGCAGGGCCCGGCCCGCGCCCAGGTTGCCCACCACGTTGACCCCCGCGGCGAGCGCGCTGAGCCCCGCGGCGGCGCCCGCCGCGATCCCGGCCTCGGCGTACATGGAGGGCAGGAACTGCACCACCCCGTTCCACTGGGCGGTGTAGAGCCCGAAGACCGCGGCCACGAGCCACGGCCCCGGTGCGCGCAGGGTCAGCCCGAGGCGCTGCCGCACCCCGTGCACCACCGTGTGGGCCGGGTCCGGCGGGAGCACGGCGAGCACCAGCACGCCCAGGAGCGCGGAGCCGGCCGCGGCGGCCGCCCACCAGTTGCGCCAGCCGAGGGCCTCGCTGAGCAGCCCGCCGAGGAGCAGGGAGAGGGCCGCGGCGACCGGGATGTGGCAACCCCACAGTCCCACCAGCAGGGACACCCGGGCCGGGGCCACGGTGCGCCGGATCAGGGCCGGGGCGCAGATCGACACGAGCATGAACCCCACGCCCTCCAGCACCCGGGAGCCCAGCAGCGGGCCGTACCCCGTGGAGAGCAGGCCCGTCACGGAGCCGGCGGTGAGCAGGCCCAGCCCGAGCACCAATCCCCGGCGCAGGCCGATCCGGTCCCCGGACAGACCCACCACCACGCCCAGCAGCATGCCGGCCACCTGCACGGTGGAGAGCAGGAACCCGCCCTGCACCAGGCTCAGGCCGAGCTCGGCGGAGAGCACGGGCAGCGCCGGGGCCAGCTTCCACACGTGCAGGGCGCCCACCACCCCCGCGACCACCACGAGCAGGGCGGGCCCGGTCCCGGCGGTCCCCGAGGGCCCGGCCGGAACGGTCGCGGGGGGCGCGGAGTTCGCGCGCGGCGCAGGAGCGGACATGCTCCGCAGTCTAGGGAGCGCCCGGCGCTACTGTGACGTGCATGACCGATCAACGGCCCGACCCCCTGACCGGCGCCGGCCCCGCGCCCCTCGGCGCGGGGCGGCGCGAGCCCACGGACGTGGACGCCGTGGCCGAGCGCTGGTTCGCGCGCGCCATGGAGCTGGACCCGGCCCAGGCCACCGTGCACGGCTTCCCCGGGCACGAGGCCGAGTACCGCGACTTCGGGCCCGAGGGCCTGGAGGCCCACGCCGACGCCGCCCGCCGGACGCTGGCGGAGCTCGAGCTCGCGGCCCCGGTCGACGACGTCGACCGGATCACCGGCCACGCCCTGCGCGAGCGCCTGGGCCTGGACCTGCTCCTGCACGAGGAGGGGCTGCGGGGCTGGGAGGTCAACAACATCTCCTCCCCGGTGCAGGAGATCCGGGAGGTCTTCGACGACCTGCCCCGGAGCACCGCCGAGGACTGGGCGCACCTCGCCGGCCGGCTGCGCGCCGTGCCCGCCGCCGTGGACTCCTACGTCCTGGGCCTGCGGCACGCCCGCTCCCTCGGCCGCTCGGCCTCCGCGGCGCAGCTGCGCAACGCCGCCCGGCAGTGCACCGGCTACGCGGCGCGCCACGGCTTCTTCGACCGGCTGGCGCGCAGCCCCCGCGTCCCCGAGGCGCTGCGGCAGCAGGTCGGGGAGGCGGCCGAGGCGGCGCGGCACGCCTACCGGGGCCTCGCCGCCGTGCTGGGCAGGGAGCTCGCCGCGGACGCGCCCCGCACGGACGCGGTGGGACCGGACGTGTACACGCTGCGCCTGCAGGAGTTCCTGGGCGCCGTCCTGGACCCGGCCACGGTCTACGCGTGGGGCGTGGAGCAGCTGCGCACGATCGTGGCGGAGCAGGAGCAGCTCGCCCGCCGGATCGCCCCAGGCGCCACGGTCGCCGAGGCCATGGCGGCCCTGGACGCCGACCCGGCGCGGCAGCTGCACGGCACCGACGCGCTGCAGGCGTGGATGCAGGACCTCTCCGACGCCGCCGTGGACGCCCTCGCGGACACGCACTTCGAGCTCACCGGTCCCATGCGCCGGCTCGAGTGCCGCATCGCCCCGACCCACGACGGCGGGATCTGGTACTCGATGCCCAGCGCCGACTTCTCCCGCCCCGGGCGCATGTGGTGGTCCGTGCCCGAGGGCACCCGGACCTTCACCACGTGGGAGGAGACCACGACCGTCTACCACGAGGGCGTTCCCGGCCACCACCTGCAGTTCTCCACCGCGCTCGCCAACTCGGGCGAGCTCAACCGGTGGCGGCGGATGGGCGTGTGGGTCTCGGGCCACGGGGAGGGCTGGGCGCTGTACGCCGAGCGGCTCATGGACGAGCTGGGCCACCTGCAGGACCCCGGGGACCGGATGGGGATGCTGGACGCCCAGCGGCTGCGGGCGGCGCGGGTGGTGTTCGACGTCGGCTTCCACTGCGGCTACCGGATCCCCGCGGAGCTCGGGGACGCCCTCGGCGGGGCCCGCCCCGGCGAGGTCTGGACGCCCGAGGACGGCTGGCAGTTCCTGCGCTCGAACATCGTGATGGCGGACCCGATGCTGCGCTTCGAGTGGATGCGCTACATGGGCTGGCCCGGGCAGGCGCCGTCCTACAAGGTGGGCCAGCAGCTGTGGGAGCAGGCGCGGGAGGCGGCCCGCGCCGCGGCGGGCCCGGAGTTCCTGCTCAAGGACTTCCACACCCGCGCGCTGCGGGTCGGCTCGGTGGGCCTGGACACCCTGCGGTACGCGCTCGCCCTGTGACCTCCGTCATTCCCGCGTCACATTTCGTCACCGTCATTCGGTGTTGTATATTTCCGCGCCCTATCGTGGCCACATGATTTCCGCAGAAAGCACTCGACGGCTGCCCCGGTGGATGACCTCCTTCGGCCCGCAGATCGTGCTCGCCCTCCTCCTGGGCGTGGTCCTGGGCACCGTGGCCGACGCCCTGGGCGGCGACCCCGACACGGACCCCAACTGGCTGATGACCGCCCTGGACACCATCGGCACCAGCTACGTCAGCCTGCTCAAGGCCGCCGTGGTCCCGCTCATCGTGACCGCGGTGATCTCCTCGATCGCCAACCTGCGGGAGGTCTCCAACGCCGCCCGGCTCGCGTGGAAGACGCTGCTGTGGTTCGGGATCACCGCCCTGATCGCCGTGACGGTCGGCCTGGTGCTCGGCCTGGTCGTCCAGCCCGGCGCCGGCAGCGGCGCGGCCGCGCCCGCCGAGGCGTACACCGGGACGCAGGGCTCGTGGCTGGGCTTCCTCACCGGCCTGGTCCCCGCCAACTTCCTGGGCCTGCAGGTCTCCTCCTCCGTGGTGGACCCGGAGACCGTCCAGACCTCCCTCGGCTTCAACGTGCTGCAGGTGCTCGTGGTCTCGGCCGCCGTCGGCATCGCGGCGCTCAAGGTGGGCACCCCCGCCGAGCCCTTCCTGGCCGTGGTCCGGGCCGCGCTCGCCGTGGTGCAGAAGGTGGTCTGGTGGATCATCCGCCTCGCCCCGCTGGGCACCCTCGGGCTCATCGGCCGGGCCGTGTTCGAGTACGGCTGGACCTCGATGGGCGGGCTCCTGGCGTTCGTCGCCACCGTCTACGCCGGCCTGCTGGTCGTGGCGTTCGTGGTCTACCCGGCCCTGGTCAAGGCGCACGGGCTCTCCGTCCGGCAGTACTTCTCCGGCGTGTGGCCGGCCGTGCAGCTGGGCTTCGTCTCCCGCTCCTCGGTCGGCACCATGCCCCTGACGCAGCGCGTCACCGAGCGCAGCCTCGGCGTGCCCCGCGCCTACGCGTCCTTCGCCGTGCCGCTCGGGGCCACCACCAAGATGGACGGCTGCGCCGCGGTCTACCCCGCGATCGCCGCCCTGTTCGTCGCGCAGTTCTACGGGATCGAGCTGGACGTCACGCACTACGTGCTCATCGCGCTCGTGTCCGTGCTGGGCTCCGCGGCGACCGCCGGCACCACGGGCGCCACCGTGATGCTCACCCTGACGCTGTCCACGCTGGGCCTGCCGCTCGACGGCGTGGGCCTCCTGCTGGCCGTGGACCCGATCATCGACATGGGCCGCACCGCGCTCAACGTGGCGGGCCAGGCCCTGGTGCCCACGATCGTCGCCCACCGCGAGGGGCTGCTGGACCGGGAGCTCTACGACGCCCCGCGCTCCGGCGACCCCTTCACACCCGAGGACGCCGCCCCCGAGGGCGCCACCCCCGAGGCCACCGCGGCGACCGGGGCCCGCTGAGCCCCGGCGCCGCCGTCCCCACCGCGAGGGGCGGGGAACTGCGAGAATGCTCGACGCATTCCGGCAGTTCCCCGCCCCTCGCTGTTCCTGGACGCGTCACGGGCTACCCTGGGACGGGCATGAGAGCTGGATCACAGCACGGGACAGGAGGCGGCGCGTGGGCGCACCGGCGGACGGACCGACGACGACGGACCCGCTGCTGCGACTGTCCTGGGCCCGGTCGCTGGACCACCTCTCGGCGCCCGAGCGCTGCACCCCGCGGGTCGTGCTGGACGGCCCCGACGTCCGGGAGGCCCGCTCCCCGCTGCGCCTGCTGATGCCCGTGCTCGACGAGCTGCTCACCCCGCTGGCCGAGGACACCGGCCTGGTCGTGGCCGTCACGGACCCCGGCGGCGTGATCCTGCAGGTCCGGGGCAGCGCCGCGACCCGGCGGCGGGCCGAATCCATGGGCTTCGTCGAGGGCGCCGACTGGTCCGAGCCGGCCGTGGGCACCAACGCCCCGGGCACCGCCCTGGTCCTGCGCCGGCCCGTGACCGTGCACCGCGAGCAGCACTTCTACCCCGAGGCCCGGCCCTGGACCTGCACGGCCGCCCCGCTGCTGCACCCCGTCACGGGGGCGCTGCTGGGGGCGGTGGACCTGACGGGCGGGGACGCCGCCGCGGCCCCCGCCACCCGGGCACTGGTCGGCGCGGCGGTGCGCGCCGCCCGGGCCGAGCTCGCCCTCGCCCTGCGCTCCGCCCGCCGCTCCGAGACCGCCGCGGCGCCGGCCGCCGCCCCCGCCCACGGCGCGTTCCTGCGCGTGCTCGGCGACGCCCCGCCGGCGCTGGTGCTGGACGGTCAGGCCCTGGAGCTCACCGAGCGCCACGCCGAGATCCTCCTGGCCCTCTCACGCGCCGGCAACGGCCTGTGCACCGCGGAGCTGTCGGAGCAGCTGTGGGCCGGCCGGGCGCAGGAGACCACGGTGCGCGCCGAGGTCCTGCGGCTGCGCCGGCTGCTCGAGTCCCGGGGCGGGCCGGCGATCGCCTCCCGCCCCTACCGGCTCGAGACCCCGCTGCCCTCGGACGCGGGCCGGGTGCTCGAGCTGCTCGCCCGGGGCTCGCACCGGCGGGCGCTGCGCGAGTACACCGGGGCGCTGCTGCCCCACTCCGAGGCGCCGTCCCTCGTGGCCCTGCGCCACCGCCTCACCGGGCTCCTGCGAGAGGCCGTGCTCACCGACGGCTCGGCCGAGGCCGTGCGCGAGTACCTCACCCTGCCGGAGGCCGCCGACGACGCCGAGGCGTGGGCGCTGCTGCTGCGCCTCCTGCCGGCCCGCTCCCCCGCCCGCGCCGAGGCCGTGCTCGAGCTGGAGCGGCTGCGCATCTGACCGGCCCCGGCGCCCGCCGCACCGTGCGTGCAACGTGCGTGCAACGTGGCCCCCCGTAGCGTGATCCGCATCACACGATGGTGCGGACGAGGCGGTCCGCACCCGTGCCACACGCACCGTCACGCACCAGGAGCAGGTCACCATGAGCGTTGAAACCCAGTCCCTCACCACCGTCTACGCGCAGCCCGGCACCGAGGGCTCGAAGGTCACCTTCAAGCCCCGCTACGAGCACTGGATCGGCGGACAGTGGGTCCCGCCCGTGCAGGGCAGGTACTTCGAGAACATCTCCCCGGTCAACGGCAAGCCCTTCACGGAGGTGGCCCGCGGCACCGCCGAGGACATCGACGCCGCGCTCGACGCCGCGTGGGCCGCCGCCCCGGCCTGGGGCAAGACCCCGGTCGCGGAGCGGGCGCTGGTGCTGCACCGGGTCGCCGACCGGATGGAGCAGAACCTCGAGATGCTCGCCGTGGCCGAGACCTGGGACAACGGCAAGCCCGTGCGCGAGACCATCAACGCGGACATCGCCCTGGCCATCGACCACTTCCGCTACTTCGCCGGGGCGATCCGCGCCCAGGAGGGCACCCTCTCCCAGCTCGACGACAACACCACGTCCTACCACTTCCACGAGCCCCTCGGGGTGGTCGGGCAGATCATCCCCTGGAACTTCCCGATCCTCATGGGCGTGTGGAAGCTCGCCCCGGCCCTGGCCGCGGGCAACGCCGTGGTGCTCAAGCCGGCCGAGCAGACCCCGGCCTCGATCATGGTGCTCATGGAGCTGCTCGCGGACATCCTGCCCCCGGGCGTGGTCAACGTGGTCAACGGCTTCGGCGTGGAGGCCGGCAAGCCGCTGGCCTCGAGCCCGCGGATCCGCAAGATCGCCTTCACCGGGGAGACCACCACCGGCCGGCTCATCATGCAGTACGCGTCCCAGAACATCATCCCGGTGACCCTCGAGCTGGGCGGGAAGTCCCCGAACATCTTCTTCGAGGACGTCGCCGCGGCCCAGGACTCCTTCTACGACAAGGCGCTGGAGGGCTTCGCGTTCTTCGCCCTCAACCAGGGCGAGGTCTGCACCTGCCCCTCGCGGGCCCTGATCCAGGGCTCGATCTACGACCGGCTGCTGGCGGACGGCGTCGAGCGGGTCAAGGGAATGGTCCAGGGCAACCCGCTGGACCTCGACACCCAGGTCGGGGCGCAGGCCTCCAACGACCAGCTGCAGAAGATCCTCTCCTACATCGACATCGGCCGGCAGGAGGGCGCGAAGGTCCTCGTGGGCGGCGAGCGCAACGTCCTGGACGGGGACCTCGCCGAGGGCTTCTACGTCTCCCCCACGGTGTTCGAGGGCGAGAACTCGATGCGCATCTTCCAGGAGGAGATCTTCGGGCCCGTCCTGTCGGTCACCCGCTTCGCCGACTACGCCGACGCCATGGCCACCGCCAACGACACCCTCTACGGCCTCGGCGCCGGGGTCTGGGCCCGCAACGGAAACCTGGCCTACCGCGCCGGCCGCGACATCCAGGCCGGGCGCGTGTGGGTGAACCAGTACCACAACTACCCCGCCCACTCCGCGTTCGGCGGCTACAAGTCCTCGGGCATCGGCCGCGAGAACCACCTCATGATGCTGGACCACTACCAGCAGACCAAGAACCTGCTGGTCTCCTACTCCGAGGATGCCCAGGGCTTCTTCTAAACCACCCTCACCCGTCCCGACCGTCCGTCCCGTTCCAGGAGGAGCACCATGAACGCCCAGCAAGCCCCGACCGTCCAGGAGTCCGCGGCCACCGCGGTCCCCGGCACCATGACCGCCGCCGTCGTCACCGCCTTCGGGCAGCCCCTGGAGGTCAAGGACCTCCCGGTCCCCGAACCCGGCCCCGGCCAGGTCCTCGTCAAGCTGATCTCGACCGGTGTGTGCCACACCGACCTGCACGCCGCCCACGGCGACTGGCCGGTCCAGCCCACCCCGCCCTTCGTCCCGGGCCACGAGGGCGTGGGCACGGTCGTGGCCCTCGGCCCGGGCGTCACGGAGGTGCAGGAGGGCGACCTCGTGGGCAACGCCTGGCTGGCCTCGGCGTGCGGGCACTGCCGCAACTGCCGCACCGGCTGGGAGACGCTGTGCGAGGAGCAGGTCAACGGCGGCTACAGCATCGACGGGTCCTTCGGCCAGTACATGCTGGTCGACGCCCGCTTCGCCGCGCAGATCCCCGCGGGCGCCGACCCGTACGAGGTGGCGCCGGTGCTGTGCGCCGGGGTCACCGTCTACAAGGGCCTGAAGATGACCGAGGCGCGGCCTGGGGAGTGGGTGGTGATCTCCGGCATCGGCGGCCTGGGGCACCTGGCCGTGCAGTACGCGGTGGCCATGGGCCTGCGGGTCGCGGCGGTCGACGTCGCCGACGACAAGCTGGCCCTCGCCCGCAAGCACGGCGCGGAGATCACCGTCAACGCGTTCGCGGAGGACCCGGCCGAGGCCGTGCTCGCGCAGATCCCGGGCGGTGCGGACGCCGTGCTGGTGACCGCCGTGCACCCGGCCGCGTTCGGCCAGGCGATCGGCATGGTCCGCCGCGGCGGGACGATCGTGTTCAACGGCCTGCCGCCCGGGGACTTCCCGGCGCCGATCTTCGACATCGTGCTCAAGGGCCTGACCATCCGCGGCTCCATCGTGGGCACGCGCCAGGACATGGTCGAGGCCCTCGACTTCTACGCTCGCGGTCTGATCCACCCGACCTACAGCACCCGTCCGCTCGAGGACGTCAACGCGATCCTCGACGAGATGGAGAAGGGCAAGATCGAGGGCCGCGTGGTCGTCGAGTACTGATCCGGGCGGACGCGAGGTGTCGCGTCCCGTCCCGGGCGATCGTGAGGGGTCGCGTCCTGTCGGTGGGAGAACGTCTCATCAGCAGGACGCGGCCCCTCGCGCGTGGGCGAGGGGCGCAGCGCGGCCCTCGCGCGCACGGCCTGCGTATCCTGGGACGGTGACTCCCCGCCTCGTCCTCGCCTCCCGCTCCCCCGCCCGCACCAAGCTGCTGGCCGACGCCGGGATCGGCCACGACCGGCTCGTCTCCGACGTGGACGAGGACGCCGTGGTCCGGGAGCGCGGGGTGACCGGCGCCGAGGAGACCGCGATGGTCCTGGCCCGGGCCAAGGCGGAGGCCGTGGCGGCGCTGCCCGAGGCCGCCGGCGCCCTCGTGGTGGGCTGCGACTCGGTCTTCGAGCTCGACGGCGAGGTGCACGGCAAGCCCTTGGACGCCGCGACGGCGACCGCCCGGATCCGGGCCATGCGCGGGCGCTCGGGGGTGCTCCACACGGGCCACTGGCTCGTGGACACGCGGAGCCCGGCGGACGGCGGGAGCGGCTGGAGCGGCGGCGCGCCCGCCAGCGCCGAGGTGTTCTTCGCGCAGATGTCCGACGACGAGGTCGCGGCCTACGTGGCCACCGGCGAGCCCCTGGAGGTGGCCGGGTCCTTCACCATCGACTCGCTCGGCGCGGCGTTCGTGGAGCGGGTGGAGGGCGACGTGCACGCCGTCGTCGGCCTGAGCCTCAGCACCCTGCGCACGCTGCTCGGCCGGGCGGGCGTCGGCGTGCCCGAGCTGTGGACCGCCGGCCGCTGAGAACCGCTCCCCGCCGGAACCGGTCTGCGCTTTGTAGGACTCCTACAGAAACGGCGTCGCATTTCCGGTCCGCCGCCGGGTGGTTGGGCGATTGCTCACGACGGGGAATACAGTGCATCGGAGGATTCGACAAGGAGTGAGACGTGACCGGTAAGAACCCCGCGGACGGCGCCATCCGCCCCATCACCAAGGTGCTCGTGGCCAACCGCGGCGAGATCGCGGTGCGCGTGATCCGCGCCGCCCGCGACGAGGGCATCGCCTCCGTGGCCGTGTACGCCGACCCGGACCGGGACGCCCTGCACGCCCGCACGGCGGACGAGGCCTACGGGCTCGGCGGGTCCACCGCCGCGGACTCGTACCTGGTGATCGACAAGATCCTCGAGGTCGCCGCCCGCTCGGGCGCCGACGCCGTGCACCCCGGCTACGGCTTCCTGTCCGAGAACGCCGAGTTCGCCCTCGCCGTGCTCGAGGCCGGCCTGACCTGGATCGGGCCCCCGCCCGCGGCCATCGCCAAGCTCGGCGACAAGGTGGCCGCCCGCCACATCGCGGAGAAGGTCGGCGCCCCGCAGGTCCCCGGCACCACCGACCCGGTCGGCTCCGCGGAGGAGGTCCTCGCGTTCGCCGACGAGCACGGGCTGCCCCTGGCCATCAAGGCCGCGTTCGGCGGCGGCGGCCGCGGCATCAAGGTGGTCCGCAACCGCGACGACATCCCGGAGCTCTACGAGTCCGCCGTGCGCGAGGCCACCGCGGCGTTCGGCCGCGGCGACTGCTTCGTGGAGCGCTTCCTGGACGCCCCGCGGCACGTCGAGACCCAGTGCCTGGCCGACGCCCACGGCAACGTGGTGGTCGTCTCCACCCGCGACTGCTCCCTGCAGCGGCGCAACCAGAAGCTCGTGGAGGAGGCGCCGGCGCCGTTCCTGTCCGAGGAGCAGAACCGCCTGCTCTACGCCTCCTCGAAGGCGATCCTGCGCGAGGCCGGCTACCAGGGCGCGGGCACGTGCGAGTTCCTGGTGGGCCAGGACGGCACGATCACGTTCCTGGAGGTCAACACCCGCCTGCAGGTGGAGCACCCGGTGTCCGAGGAGGTCACGGGCATCGACCTGGTGCGCGAGCAGTTCCGGCTGGCCCGCGGCGAGGCCCTCGGCTACGACGACCCGGAGGTCCGCGGCCACTCGATCGAGTTCCGCATCAACGGCGAGGACCCGGGGCGGCACTTCATGCCCTCCCCCGGCACCATCGCCGCCCTCGACCTGCCCGGCGGACCCGGCGTGCGCGTGGACTCCGGCGTGCAGGCCGGCGAGACCGTGGGCGGGAACTTCGACTCCATGCTCGCCAAGCTGATCGTCACCGGGGCCACCCGGCAGCAGGCGCTCGAGCGCTCCCGCCGGGCGCTGGCCGAGCTGCGCATCGAGGGCATGCCCACCGTGGTGCCCTTCCACCGCGCCGTCGTCGCCGATCCGGCGTTCGCCCCCGCGGACGGCGCCCCGTTCACCGTGCACACGCGGTGGATCGAGACGGAGTTCGACAACACCATCCCGCCCTTCGAGGGCGTCCCGCAGGCCGGGCCCGAGGCCGAGGAGCGTCAGTCGATCGTCGTCGAGGTCTCCGGCAAGCGTCTCGAGGTGGTCCTGCCCGCCCTGCCCGGCGCGGCCAAGCCCAACGGGACCGCGGCCAAGCCGCGCAAGGCCCGCTCCGCCCGCGGCGGCGGCACCGCCGCGGCGAGCGGGGACAGCCTGAGCTCCCCGATGCAGGGGACCATCGTGAAGATCGCGGTGGACAACGGGGACGAGGTGGCCGAGGGCGACCTCGTGCTGGTGCTGGAGGCCATGAAGATGGAGCAGCCGCTGACCGCCCACAAGTCGGGCACGGTCTCGGGGCTCTCCGTGAGCCCCGGGGACACCGTCTCCGCCGGCGCCGTCCTGGCCACCATCTCCTGACCCGGGCGGCCCGGCCCCGATGAGCACCCGACCGACCGGCGCCCCCGGGCGCTGCCTCGTGGACCTCTCCGCGCAGGACCGGCTGCGCAGCGGCGCCCCCGCCCGGACGCCCCGGCTGCGGGTGCTCTGCTGCCCGCCCTCGGGCGCGGCCGCCGGCTACTGGCGGTTCCTGGTCCGCGAGGACGTGCACGTCCTCGGCGTCCAGTACCCCGGCCGGGAGAGCCGCTTCCGGGAGCCGGCCGCGCCCTCGGTCGCCGCCCTCGCCGCGGAGGCAGCCGAGGCCGTCGCCGGGGCGCCGTGGGCGGCCTCGGACGTCCCGCTCGTGGTCCTGGGGCACAGCATGGGCGCCTCCGTCGCGGCCGAGCTCGCCTCGCTCCTCGAGCACCGGGAGGGGATCCGGGTGTCGCTGCTCGCGCTGTCCGCGAAGACCGCCCCGGGCGCCGTGGACGCGGCGGACGACGGGGACGAGGACCTGCGGGCCGGGCTCGACCCGCAGGACCCGGGCGCGGACCAGGCGCTCGCCCGGTGGCTGCGGCGGCTGGGCGGCACCCCCGAGGCCGTGCTGGCGGACCCCGAGCTGCTGGCCCTGCAGCTGCCCGCCCTGCGCGCGGACCTGCGGGCCTCGATGGCCCACGACCGGCTCCCCGCCCCGGTCACGGCACCCGTGCTGCTGCTGCGCGGCAGCGAGGACCACACCGTGGACGCCGCCGGCATGGACGCCTGGCGTCCCGTCAGCACCGGGACCGTGCAGCGGCGCGAGTACCCCGGCGGCCACCACCCGCTCGCCGAGAACCGGCACCGCCTGCTCGAGGACCTCGAGGCGTGCGCCGCTCCCGGCCGCTCCCGGTGAGCCCGTCGTCGTGACGACGCTCCCGCCGAGCGTGCCCGGCACGGTCGAGCTGCCGGTGCCGGGCGCCCCCGCGGACGTGCGGGTGGTGCTCGCCCGCGTGGCCGCGCTGGCCGGCTGGGCGGAGTCGGTCCGGGACTGCCTGGACGAGGACGAGCGGAACCGGGCCGCGGCGTTCCGCCACGAGAGCGACCGGCTGCGGTTCGTCGTCGCCCACTGCGTGCTGCGCCACGAGCTCGCCGCCCGCACCGGGGCGGCCCCGGCCTCGCTGCGCCTGGGACCGCCCGTCCCCGCCGCGGGGCCCCGGCCCAAGCCGCGGCTCGAGGACCACGCCCTGCGCTTCTCCCTCTCGCACAGCGGCGACCAGGTGCTCGTGGCCACCGCCGGGCGCGAGGTGGGGGTGGACGTCGAGCTGCTCCAGGACCCGGTCGCCGCCGAGCAGGTGGTCCCCCTGCTCCACCCCGCCGAGATCATCGCCCTGCGGGCCCTGCCCGCCGCGGACCGGCCGGCCGCCGTGACCACGGTGTGGGCGCGCAAGGAGTCCCTGCTCAAGGCCATGGGCTCGGGGCTGTTCCGCGAACCCTCCGTGGACGAGGTCGGGGCGGGCCCCGTCCCGGGACGGCCCGTGGCCGGGTGGCGGATCCTGGACCTGGCGCTCCCGCCGGGCCCCGGCCCGGACCGTGCGGAGTCGCGAGCGGCGCTGACCGTCCGCGTCCCGTGACCGTCACCGCGTACAACCGCCGGTGGACAGGCTTTCTCCATCCGGGGGCGGACTACAGCGTCGGACCCGTCGGTCATCCTTGAAGCATGTCGGGCCCCTCCAGGGAACAGGGTCCGGCGAGAGCGGCGAAGAACTCACTCGCCCTGTGCCGTGCTTCCTCCGGATCCCGGAGCGGAGCACCTTCCGGACCCAGCACTCCCGCCCGTCAGGATCATCCGTCACGTGCAGTTGTCAGCACCCGGGTTCCCGCGCTGACCAGGAGAGCCGGTTCCGCGATCGGCCGGGCCCCCGCCGGGGCCGTGTCCGAATCGTGTCCGTCATCTTCGCAAATGTTGGTCGAGGCCCCCTGACCTGGACCTACGTTGGTGACGTCGAACCATACACAGAGCTCAACCGGCGTTCGGGGGAATGCGCCAGGAGCCAGCACCAGTCGCGGAGCGGATCTCGCTTCTCCACCGGATGGGACAGACCCATGAGAAGAACCACCTGAGCAGTCACGACCGCCGCTTTCGCGGCTGGCACCACTGTCCTGCGGCTCCTGCCGCGAGTGGGGGACTCACAGCCGTCGATCGCTCCGGGCTCGCAGCGCAGCGTTGCACCGTTCCGTCGAGGCGGCGCCCCGCAGGACGGAGCCCTCGTCGATCGGCATGCCGAGAAGAGGGTCCTTGCGGTGCCCGTCAGCCGAGCTACGAGCCGACCCGAATGCGAAACGCCGTCCCCGCGCCCTCCTCACGGACCGAGCGCACGGCGAGAGAACGAGGAAGACCATGTCCATCATCAAGGCTCCGCACCTGTTCAACGAGGAGAGTCTGTTCATCGACCTGGAGGGCGCGCTGGGCCGCCGCCTCTACCTGAAGATCGAGGGGTTCAACTTCGCCGGTTCGATCAAGCTCAAGCCCGCCAGGGAGATGGTCGAGCGGGCCGAGCGGGAAGGGAGGGTCGGCCCCGGCTCCGTGCTCGTGGAGTCCTCCTCCGGCAACCTCGGCGTCGCGCTCAGCATGATCGCCGCCAGCAAGGGGTACAGCTTCGTGTGCGTGATCGACCCGCGCTGCAACCCCGCGACCCGGCAGCTCATGGAGTCGCTCGGGGCGCACGTCGACCTGGTCACCGAGCCCGATCCCGTCGACGGCTTCCTCGGCGCCCGCCTCAACCACGTCCGGGAGCTGTGCGCTTTCGACCAGCGGTACGTCTGGCTCAACCAGTACACCAGCCCCGGCAACTGGGGGGCGCACTACCGCTGGACCGCCCCCGAGATCGACGCCCAGTTCCCCGAGCTCGACGTGCTGTTCGTGGGGGCCGGAACCACGGGCACGCTGATGGGCTGCGCGCGGTACTTCAAGGAGCACCGGCCCGACGTCCGGATCGTCGCGGTGGACGCCGTCGGCTCGGTCTCGTTCGGTCGCCCGCCGGCCACCCGTCTGATCCCCGGGCTCGGCATGAGCGTGCGGCCGCCCCAGCTCGACGAGTCCCTGATCGACGACGTGGTGATGGTCGAGGAGCTGGACACGGTGCGCACCTGCCACCGCCTGGCCGGGCGAGGGTTCCTGCTCGGCGGCTCCACCGGGACCGTGGTCCACGGCGCCATGACGTGGCTCGCGGCCCACCACGCCGAGGACGTCACCGCGGTGGCCATCTCCCCGGACCTGGGCCGCCCGTACCTGGACACCATCTACCAGCCGGACTGGGTCCTCGACCACTTCGGGGCCGAGGCGCTCGCCGGCTCCGACTCGACAGCCGCTCTGAGCCGTCCGCACCACCAGGTGTCATGGCGTCGGCAGGCGGCAACCACACCGGTGACCGGTTCCGCGGCCACCTCCTCCCCGAGGAGTCTCTCGCAGTGAAGAAGCTCGCCGACGCCCTCCCGGCGTCTCCCCTCCCCCCGATCTCGGTCCCCACCAGGCGCGAGCCTCCGTCCGCACCGGCCCTCGAGAGGACCGGTGCGGGCCTGCCGCTCGAGCGCCGGCTGGCCGCTCTCCTCGCCTCGGTGGTGCAGCAGGACGACATCCCCGTGGACGCCGACTTCTTCGCCGACCTGGGCGCGGACTCCCTGGTGATGGCGCGCTTCTGCGCCCGGGTGCGCAAGCAGTCCGACCTGCCGGCGGTGTCCATGAAGGACATCTACCAGCATCCGACGATCACGGCGCTGGCCGGGGCCCTGGCTCCGCCGGAGCCGGTGCCGGCGGCCGTGCGAGACCGGCTGGTCGAGGTGCTGACCGGGGTGCTGGGCGTGGACCGGGTGCCGGTGGACGCCGACTTCTTCGCCGACCTGGGCGCGGACTCCCTGGTCATGGCGCGGTTCTGCGCCCGGGTGCGCAAGCAGCCGGACCTGCCGGCGGTGTCCATGAAGGACGTCTACAGCCATCCGAACATCGCCGCCCTCGCCGCGGTGCTGCAGGGCCCCGTGGAACAGGACCAGCCGCAGGAGCCTGATCCCGTCGTGGCCTCCGTGCAGACGACACCGCCGCCCATGGACGCGCGGACGTGGGAGTACCTCGCCTGTGGCACCCTGCAGGTGCTCGTCTATCTCGGCTACTGCCTGCTCGCCGGCGCGGTCGCGGTCTTGGGGTACCTGTGGGTGTTCCCGGCCGCAGGGCCGGGCAACCACCACTGGGTGGGCCATGGGATGGGCTTCGGGGAGCTCTACCTGCGGTCGGTCGCCCTCGGCGCGGCGACGTTCCTGCTGCTGTGCATCCTGCCGGTCGCGGCGAAGTGGATCCTTCTCGGGCGCTTCCGGTCCGGGGAGATCCGGATCTGGAGCCTGGCCTACTTCCGGTTCTGGACGGTCAAGACCGTCATGCGCACCTGCCCCCTCGCCCTGATGACCGGTTCCCCGCTGACCCCTCTCTATCTGCGGGCCATGGGCGCCAAGGTCGGGCGCAACGTGACGATCCTGACCACTCACCTGCCGGTGTGCACCGACTTGATCACGATCGGGGACGGGACCGTGATCCGCAAGGACGTGTACGCCAACGGCTACCGAGCCCACGGCGGAGTCATCCAGACCGGCGCCGTGACACTGGGCCGGGACGTGATCGTCGGCGAGGGCAGCGTCCTGGACATCGGCACGACGATGGGGGACGGTTCCCAGCTGGGCCACCGGTCCACGCTGTACACCGGCCAGGCCGTGCCCGAGGGCAAGCACTGGCACGGCTCGCCGGGCAGGCCCACCGAGACGGACTTCGCCACGGTGGCCCCGGCACCCTACCGCCCGGGACGGCGCGCCGTGTATGCCGCGGCACAGCTGGTGGCCACGCTCGCACTTGGCCGCGTCATGGTGGGGCTGACCCTGATCCTGGCTGTCCTGGCGTTCCCCCGCGTGGCCGCGCTCCTGGAATCGCATCCGCACGCGTTCACCAACTGGGTCTTCTACGCCGACGCCGTCGCCTTCGCCGGCGTGGGCGTCCTCGGCGGAACGATCGTGATGCTGGTCGTCACGACGACCGTTCCACGGGTGCTCCAGCTCTTGCTGAAGCCGGACACGGTGTACCCGCTGTTCGGACTGCAGCACGCGGCCGAGCGGGGCGTGGAGAGGCTGACCAACAGGCCCATGCTCGGGACCCTCTTCGGCGACAGCTCCTACGTCGTGAACTACGTCCGTGCCATCGGGTACCAGCAGCCTCAGCTGCAGCAGACGGGCTCGAACCTGGGCACGCTGTTCAAGCACGACAACCCGTACCTGTCGACGATCGGCACCGGCACGATGATCGCCGACGGGGTGTCGTTCATGAACACCGACTACTCGGCGACGTCCTTCAAGATCAGTCCGGTCGCGATCGGCGCGCACAACTTCCTCGGGAACTTCGTGCTCTACCCGGCCGGGGCCAGGACCGGGGAGAACTGTCTGCTCGCGACCAAGGTGATGGTCCCCGTCGACGGCCCGGTGCGCCACGACGTAGGGCTGCTCGGGTCGCCGGCGTTCGAGATCCCCCGTTCGGTCCTGCGGGACGCCCCGCTCGAGGAGTACGCCGACCCGGCCCGCTTCCAGCGGTCCCTCTCGGCCAAGAACAATCACAACCTGCGCACGATGGCTCTCTTCCTGATGGTGCGGTGGCTCAACGCGTCGCTGGCCATGCTGGCCGTGTTCGCCGCCCTCGAGCTGTCCGACCGGTTCGGTGTCCTGGCCCTCTCCGCGTCGTTCGTCGTGATGCTCGTGGTCGGGCTGTTGGTCCCCATCGTGATCGAGAACGTCATGACGCGGTTCCGGGGACTTCAACCCCAGCTCTGCTCCATCTACCACCCGTACTTCTGGTGGCACGAGCGGTACTGGAAGCTGCAGATCGTCAACCTCCGCATGAACATGCTCAACGGGACGGCCTTCAAGCCGTTCATCTGGCGACGGCTCGGAGTGCGGATGGGGAGCCGGGTCTTCGACGACGGCTGCTCGATCCCCGAGCGGAGCCTCGTGTCGATCGGCTCGCGCTGCACGCTGAACGCCGGCACCAACATCCAGTGCCACTCCCAGGAGGACGGCATGTTCAAGTCCGACCAGGACGTCATCGGCGACGACGTCACGATCGGCGTCGCCGCCCTCGTCCACTACGGCGTGACCGTCGAGGACGGCGTCGTCGTCGCCACCGACTCCTTCGTGATGAAGGGAACCACCCTCTCTCGGGGGTCCCTGTGGGCCGGCAACCCGGCCGAGGAAGCCCGTGCCGCCATCACGTCCCCCGTCGCTCCCGAAAGGCCCTTGTCATGACCACCACCCGTGCGCTCACCTGCCGGGCCGTCGCCGACCACCCGCCGGCCCCGGCCGACGACCGTCCCGCCGTCCCGGGGGCCGCCCCCACACGGATCCCCCGGTGGACGCACGACCGCCGGTCGTACCAGGCGCAGGTCGAGGCAACCGTGCCCGAGGACCTGAGCACCGCCGTGCGGTCCCTGGCCCGGGACTGGGAGGTGGCACCGGACACGATCTGGTTGGCCGCCCACGCAAGGGTGCTCCAGGCACTGTCCGGCGAGCAGGAGGTCACCACCGGCTGCAGGGACGCGGCGGGCACCCGGCCGTACACCCTCGACCTGGACCGGCCGTCCTGGCGGGTCCTGGTCCGCGAGGCGCACGACCGGCTGGTCCGGGCCCGCGCCGGGCAGACCGGGCACTCCGACCAGGGAGAAGCCCCGCGCCGAGCGGCCCCTGCGGGATACGAGGTGGTGTTCGACACCCGCCAGGACGCCGGTTCCGAACTGCCGGAGGGCGTCGTGCTCGGTGTCTCCCCCAGGCAGGCGGCCGGGGACGAGGTGCTCCACCTGCGGTACCGGCAGGACGTCCTCGACGCCGGTGCCGCCCTTCGGATCGCCGGCTACCACCTGACCGCGCTCCGCCACCTGGTCACCCGCCCCGAGACGGAGCCCGCGGACGCCGACCTGGTCGCTGCGGAGGAGCGGCGCCTCCAGCTCGAGCAGCTGGCCGGGCCCGTGCGGCCCCGGCCCCGGCTGCGCTTCCACGAGATCTTCGAGGAGCGGGTCCGGCTGCATCCTGAGCGCCTCGCCGCCGTCCAGGACCCTCGGCGGTGGACCTACACGGAGCTCAACGCGCGCGCCAACCGGATCGCCCGCGCCCTGCTCGCACGCGGACTCCGGGCGGAGGAGGTCGTGGCGGTCGTCGCCGAGCGGAACCTGGAGTGGATGGCCGCCGTCGTCGGCATCCTCAAGGCGGGAGGCGCCTATCTGCCGATCGAACCGCACTTCCCGCCCGACCGGATCGAGAAGACGCTCACCCGGGCCGGGTGCCGGACGGTGCTGACCGAGGACGGCAGCACCGCCTCGCTGGACGGAGCGCTGGCCGGGATGCCGGCCGTGACGAAGCTCCACCTCGAGGTTGTCGAGGCCGAGGGACACGCCGACCACGACCTCGGCCTGGAGGTGCGCCCGGACCAGCTCGCCTACATCTACTTCACCTCGGGCTCCACGGGTGAGCCGAAGGGCGCGATGTGCGAGCACGACGGGATGCTGAACCACCTGTACGCCAAGATCGAGGACCTGGGGATCGGACCCGGCGACGTCGTGGCCCAGAGCGCCCCCCAGTGCTTCGACATCTCCCTGTGGCAGCTGATCTCGGCCCTGCTCGTCGGCGGCCGCACCCTCATCGTCGGGCAGGACCGGATCCTCGACGTCGAGCGGTTCGTGGACACGGTGGAACAGGGCGAGGTCGCGGTCTTCCAGGTCGTCCCCTCGTACCTGGACGCGGTGGTGGCCTACCTGGAGGGCAGACCCCGCGACCTGCCCTCCCTACGCAGCGTCTCGGCGACCGGGGAGGCCCTGAAGCAGGAGCTGGTCCGCCGCTGGTTCGACGTGCTGCCCGACGTCAAGCTCGTCAACGCCTACGGGCTGACGGAGACCTCGGACGACACGAACCACGAGGTGATGAGCGCCGCGCCGGCGGGCGATCACGTGCCGCTGGGCCGGCCGGTCCCGAACGTGCGGATCCACCTCCTCGACGAGCGGCAGCGGCTCGTGCCGCTCGGAGCACCGGGCGAGATCGCCTTCTCCGGGGTGTGCGTGGGCCGCGGGTACGTCAACGACCCGGAGCGGACGGCACAGGCGTACTCCGCCGATCCCCATGTGGACGGCGCGCGGCTCTACCGGGCGGGTGACTTCGGTCGCTGGTCGCCGGACGGCAGGCTGGAGTACCTGGGCCGGCGGGACAACCAGGTCAAGATCTCCGGGTTCCGGATCGAGATCGGCGACATCGAGAACGCCCTCCTGCGGGTTCCCGGAGTCCGCGACGGGGCGGTCGTCGTGGCGGAGCGACCGGACCGGGGCAAGCACCTGGTCGCCTTCTACCATGCCCTCGAGCCACTGGACTCCGGCACGATGCGCGAGCAACTGGCGCAGTCGCTGCCCGGGTACATGGTCCCGCAGGTGTTCCAGTGGCAGCCGGCCCTCCCGCTGACAGCCAACGGCAAGATCGACCGCAAGCGCCTCACCGCGCTGGCGGCGGACGCCGAGCCCGAGGGCCGCTCGCTCGAGCTTCCGCGCACCCCCACCGAACAGTGGCTGACGGCGGCGTGGTCGCGCGTGCTCGCCGTGCCGGAGGACGGGATCGACCGCCGTGACCACTTCTTCGAGCGCGGCGGCACGTCGCTCACCGCCGTCCGCCTCGCCATCGCCCTGGACCGGAAGGTCTCGCTCAAGGACCTCCTCAGCCACCCGGTCCTCACCGACCTCGCCACGGAGCTGGACTCCAGGTCCGCCGCGGCCGGCTCACCCGCCCAACCGTGATCCCACCGGAAGGAACCACCATGTCCGCCACCTCCGCACCTCCGGAGCTCGACGTCGACGCGCGCCCGGGTGCGCCGGCCACCGCCCTGGTCTCTCCCCCGGGCAACCCGGTGTCCTGGGCCCAGCAGCACCGTGACGCACTGCGGGCGACCGTCGTCCGGCACGGGGCCGTCCTCGTGCGCGGCCTCGGGCTGTCCCACCCCGACCAGGTCGCCGCCGTCTTCCGGGCCGTCAGCCCGGAGCTGATGACCGACCGGGAGGCCTTCGCCGCCCGCAGTTCCTATGCGCCCGGCGTGTACTCCTCGGCCACCTGGCCGGCGAACCAGCCCATGTGCATGCACCACGAGCTGAGCTACACGCTCCACGCCCCCGGGCTGCTGCTCCTCGCCTGCCTCACCGCCCCGGCCGCCGGCGGCGTGACCGGTGTCGCGGACTCCCAGGCGGTGCTGCGCGCCCTTCCTGCGGACCTGGTCACGCGGTTCGAGCGCGACGGCTGGATGCTGATCCGCAACTACAACGACGAGATCGGCGCCTCCGTCGCGGACGCCTTCGGCACGGACGACCGCGCCGCGGTCGAACGCTACTGCGCGGAGAACCGGATCGAGCTCGAGTGGCAGCCCGACGGCGGCCTGCGCACGCGTCAGCGCCGCGCCGCGATCGTCCGTCACCCCGTCACCGGGGAGCGCTGCTGGTTCAACCAGGTCGCCTTCCTCAGCGAGTGGACGATCGACCCGGAGGTCCGCGAGTACCTCATGGACATGTACGAGGAGGACGGCCTCCCGTTCACGACGGCGTTCGGCAACGGCGACCCCATCGGCGAGGACGTCGTGGCCATGCTGAACGAGATCTACGAGTCGCACACGCTGCGCGAGCCGTGGCGCGCCGGCGACCTGATGCTCGTCGACAACGTCCGGACGGCGCACAGCCGCGAACCGTACGAGGGCGAGCGGGAGATCCTCGTCGCCATGAGCGACCCGGTGTCGCTCCAGGGCACGGCCTCGAAGGAGGAGGGACGATGACACTGACCAGCGGACCCGGCACGGACCACAGGCAGGACGCCCCCGGACGGCAGCCGACCATCCCGTCCTTCGCGGTCGTCTCCGGCGCGGAGGTCGACCAGGTGCTGCAGGGGCACCGGGCCGAGATCGTCGCGCTGGTGGAGGACACCTACCGGCTGCACGGCGCCGGACAGACGGTGAACCCGCCGTCGTACTTCCTGCGGTTCCCGGACCGCCCGACCGGACGGATCATCGCGCTGCCCGCCTCCCTGGGGGGACCCCGTGCCGTGGACGGCCTGAAGTGGATCTCCAGCTTCCCCACCAACGTGGAGTTCGGCATCCCGAGGGCCTCCGCCGTGCTGATCCTCAACGATCCGGACACCGGCTACCCTTTCGCCTGCCTGGAGAGCTCCATCATCAGCGCCTCCCGGACCGCCGCCTCCGCGGCCCTGGCCGCGGACTGGCTCAGCCGGGAGCGGGGGCGCCCCACGCGGGTGGGCTTCTTCGGCGTCGGGCTCATCGCCCGCTTCGTCCACGCGTTCCTGGCGGACACCGGGTGGGGCTTCGACGAGGTGGGGGTGTTCGACCTGCTGCCGGGCAGCTGCGAGGGCTTCCGCGGCTACCTCGAGCGCTCCGCGCCCGAGAGCACGGTCACCGTCCACGAGGACGCCGAGTCGTTGATCCGCTCGAGCGACCTGGTCGTGTTCGCGACCACGGCGGGAGAGCCGCACGTCACCGACCCGTCGTGGTTCGAGCACCACCCGCTCGTGCTCCACATCTCGCTGCGTGACCTCGGGCCCGAGGTCATCCTCGCCGCCACGAACATCGTCGACGACGTGGAGCACTGCCTCAAGGCCCAGACGTCCGTGCACCTGACCGAGCAGCTCACCGGCTCGCGGGACTTCCTCGCCGGCACGCTGTACGACGTCATGACCGGCACCGTGGAGGTGCCGGCGGACCGGACCGTGGTCTTCTCGCCGTTCGGCCTGGGCGTTCTCGACCTCGCGGTGGGCAAGCACGTCTACGACACGGTCGCCGGCACCGGCGGTCTGCACACCATCGACTCCTTCTTCCACGAGGTGCGTCGGTACGGGTGACGGCCGCCTCCCGGGTGTCGACCGGCCGGTCCGCCGGACCGGTCGACACCCGGGAGGGGCGTCGTCGTCGAGCGCGTCCCCGACCTCGTCGTCGTTCCAGGATGTGAGACGGGCCACCCGCTATACGGACAGCCGGGCGTACTATCGGGATCTTGTCCCCACCCACTGCTACGACCGAGGTTTCCCCATGTCCTCTCCGGTGACCGGGCAGGACGCCGCCGGCGCGTCCTCCCCCTCGCTCCCCCTGTCCGACCGCGTGCCCCGCAGCCGGGTGATCCTGGCCTCCCTCGTGGGCACCACGATCGAGTTCTACGACTTCTACGTCTACGCCACCGCGGCCGTGGCCGTGTTCCCCGCCCTGTTCTTCACGGGCGAGGACGAGACGGCCAAGCTGCTCGCCTCCATGGCGACCTTCGCCGCGGCCTTCGTGGCCCGCCCGATCGGCTCCGTGATCTTCGGGCACTTCGGCGACCGGATCGGCCGCAAGGCCACCCTGATCGGCGCCCTGCTGACCATGGGCGTCGCCACGTTCCTCATCGGCCTGCTGCCCACCTACTACTCGATCGGCATCTGGGCCCCGCTCATCCTGACGATCCTGCGCTTCTGCCAGGGCCTGGGCCTGGGCGGCGAGTGGTCCGGCGCGGCCCTGCTGGCCACCGAGTACGCCGAGGAGGGCAAGCGGGCGCGCGCCGCCATGTGGCCGCAGCTCGGCGCCCCGTTCGGCTTCATCCTGGCCAACGGCTTCTTCCTGGTGCTGACCGTGGTGATGGGCTTCGTCTCGGTCGCCGAGCAGGGCACCGACCACCCGTTCCTCACCTGGGGCTGGCGCGTGCCGTTCCTGGCGTCGGTGGTGATGGTCGTCGTCGGCCTGTACGTGCGGTTCAAGCTCGAGGAGACCCCGGTCTTCCAGAAGGCGCTGGACCAGGGCCAGAAGGTCCAGACCCCGCTCGTCGAGGCGTTCCGGGGCTCGTGGCTGCAGATGGTCCAGGGCACCTTCATCATGCTCGCCACCTACATGCTCTTCTACCTGATGACCGCGTGGATCCTCTCCTACGGCATCGGCAGCCCCGCCAACGGCGGCCTCGGCATCCCCTACCGGGACTTCCTGGTGCTGCAGCTGCTCGCCGTGCTGCTGTTCGCCGCCATGGTGCCCGTCTCCGGGTGGGTCGCGGACCGCTTCGGCCGGCGCAGCTCGCAGCTGGTCATCACCTCGGTGATCCTGCTCTTCGGGCTGAGCTTCGGCCTGCTCATGGACCCGGCCGCGGTCGGCACCGGTGCGGACGTCAGCACGGGCCGCGTGCTGTTCTTCCTCGTGGTCGGCATGACCCTGATGGGCCTGACCTTCGGCTCGATGTCGGCGATCCTGCCCGAGCTGTTCCCCACGAACGTGCGCTACACCGGCTCCGGCGTCGCGTACAACACGGCGTCGATCCTCGGTGCCGCCATCACCCCGTACGTGGCCGTCACCCTCAACGCGAGCTACGGCGTGGGCTCCGTCGGCCTCTACCTGGCCTTCGGCGCCGTGCTGACCCTCGTGGCCCTCTGGTTCTCCCCGGAGACCAAGGACGTCGACATGGAGAACGTCGTCACCCGCCGCTGAGCCGCTCCCGCCGGCACCGCACGCGCAACGGCCGCATCCCCCGCAGCGGGGGATGCGGCCGTTGTGCGTGCCGGCGGGGATCAGATGTGCACGTGCAGGCGCCGGGCCGCCTCCGAGATCGACCCGGTGAGGGACGGGTAGATCGTGAAGGTGTCGGCGAGGTCGTCGACGTGCAGCTTGTGGGTGACGGCCAGGGCGATCGGGAAGATCAGCTCGGACGCGCGGGGACCCACCACCACTCCCCCGATCACCGTGCCGGAGCCCTTGCGGGAGAAGATCTTCACGAACCCGTCCTCGACCGCCATCATCTTGGCGCGCGGGTTGGTGGAGAGCTTCAGCATGATGGTGTCGGCCTGGTAGGTGCCGTCCTCGATGGACTTCTCGCTCACGCCCACGGACGCGATCTCCGGCGACGTGAAGATGTTGGAGGCCACCAGGTGGGTGCGCAGCGGCTTGACGGCGTCGCCCATGAGGTGCGCCACGGCGATCCGGCCCTGCATCGCGGCCACCGAGGCGAGCGGGAGCACGCCCGTGCAGTCGCCCACGGCGTAGACGCCCGGCACGGTGGTGCGGGAGACGCCGTCCACCTTGATGTGCCCGGACTCGGCGCGGGCCACCCCGACCTCCTCGAGCCCGAGGTCGTCGGTGGCCGGGATCGCGCCGACCGCGACGAGGCAGTGCGAGCCGGCGATCTTGCGCCCGTCGGAGAGCGTGACGACCACCCCGTTCTCGCTGCGCTCCACCGAGTCGGCGCGGGAGCGGCTGAGCACGTTCATGCCGCGGCGCTCGAAGACGCTCTCGAGCACGGCCGCGGCGTCCTCGTCCTCGCCGGGCAGCACCTGGTCACGGGAGGAGACGAGCGTGACCTCGGCCCCGAGGCCCCGGTAGGCCGAGGCGAACTCCGCGCCGGTCACGCCGGAGCCCACCACGATCATGTGCTCGGGGACCTCGGTGAGGTGGTAGACCTGCTTCCAGTTGAAGATCCGCTCCCCGTCCGGCTTCGCGGACGGCAGCTCCCGGGGGTAGGCCCCGACGGCGAGCAGCACGGCCTGCGCGTCGAGGGTGTACTCCAGCCCGTCGTCGGTGGTGACCTGCACGCAGGTGGGGCTGAGCAGCCGGCCGGTGCCCGCGATCACGCGCACCCCCACCCGCTCGAGCCCGCGCTTGATGTCCCGGGACTGGGACGCCGCGAGGCGCAGGAGACGGGTGTTGACCTTCTCCAGGTCCACGGCGAGGTCGTTGATCTCGTCCCCGTCCTTGCTGCCCCCACGCACGTGCACCCCCAGGTCCGCGGCCTCGGCGAAGCGGGTCATCGCGTCGGCGGAGGCGATGAGCGTCTTGGACGGAACCACGTCCGTCAGCACCGCGGAGCCGCCCAGGCCCTGGCGCTCCACGATGGTCACATCCGCCCCGAGGCTGGCGGCGACCAGGGCGGCCTCGTAGCCGCCCGGACCGCCCCCGATGATGACGAGCTTCTGGATGGAGAATTCGCTGTGTGCAGTCACCCGGCCATTCTTGCAGGTGCCGCTCCGGCGGCGGAACCGGCCCGGCCGCACCGGACGGCTCGGGACCATGCGGTAGCTTGGGGCGGGTGGACACAGAGCACAGCGCTGACCGGGCCGACCCCTTCGAGCTCGCCCAGGAGGCCGCGGACGCCCTCCGCCGGGCCACCGGGGTCGACACGCACGAGATCGCCCTGACCCTCGGCTCCGGCTGGGGCCAGGCCGCCGATTTGATCGGCGAGACCGTCGCCGAGATCCCGGCCGCGGAGATCCCCGGCTTCACTCCGCCCGCCCTCGAGGGCCACGTGGGCACGCTGCGCTCCGTGCGCACCGCCGCGGGCCGGCACGCGCTGGTGATCGGCGCCCGCACCCACTACTACGAGGGCCGAGGCGTGCGCCCTGTGGTCCACGGCGTGCGCACCGCGGCCGCCGCCGGGGCGCACACCATGATCCTCACCAACGGCTGCGGCGGGCTGAACCCGTCCTGGGGCCCCGGCACCCCGGTGCTCATCAGCGACCACCTCAACCTCACGGGCCGGTCCCCGCTCGAGGGTGCCACGTTCGTGGACCTCACCGACCTGTACTCCCCGCGGCTGCGCGAGCTGGCCCGTGGGGTGGACCCCACTCTCGACGAGGGGGTCTACGCGCAGTTCCCCGGCCCGCACTACGAGACGCCGGCGGAGGTGCGGATGGCCGGGGTGCTCGGCGCCGACCTCGTCGGGATGTCCACCGCTCTGGAGGCCATCGCCGCCCGGCACGCCGGCATGGAGGTCTTCGGGATCTCCCTCGTGACCAACCAGGCCGCCGGGATCTCCGCGACCCCGCTCTCCCACGAGGAGGTCCTCGAGGCCGGCCGCGCCGCGGGCGCCCGGATCTCCGGACTGCTCGCCCGCATCGTCGCCCAGCTCTGACCGGCCCCGGGCCGGGACGGGTTCCCGGCCCGGCACCCCGACGCACCGGACGCCCCAGGAGGCCGCGCCATGACCACCGACCCCCGCACCGACCCGCAGCTCCTCGACGCCGCGCGCGCGTGGGGCGCCGCCGACCCGGACCCCGCCACCCGCGCCGAGCTCGAGGCCCTCGTCGAGGCGGCCGCCGCCGGTGACGCCGCCGCACGGGCGGAACTGGCCGACCGCTTCTCGGGCACCCTCCAGTTCGGCACCGCCGGGCTGCGGGCGGCCCTGGGCGCCGGGCCGATGCGGATGAACCGGGTGGTGGTGCTGCGCGCCGCGGCGGGGCTGGCCGCCCACGTCCTGGCCGTGCAGACCCCGGCGGACGGCGCGGCGGGCTCCGCCCGGCGCCCCCGTGCGGTGGTCGGCTACGACGCCCGGCACGGCTCCGAGGTCTTCGCCCGGGACACCGCCGCGGTGTTCACAGCCGCCGGCATCGAGACGCTGCTGCTGCCCGCGCCGCTGCCCACCCCCGTCCTGGCGTGGGCGGTGCGGGCCCTCGAGGCGGAGGTGGGCGTCATGGTCACCGCCAGCCACAACCCGCCGGCGGACAACGGCTACAAGGTCTACCTCGGCGGCCGGACCGTGGAGCCGGCGGCCCGCGGCTGCCAGATCGTGGCCCCGCACGACCGGATGATCGCCGAGCGGATCGCGGCCGTCGGCCCCGTCGAGGACATCCCCCGGGCGCAGGACGGGTGGACCGTCCTGCCCGCGAGCGTCGAGCAGGACTACCTCGACGCCGTGCTCCCCGCCGTGGTCCCCGCGTCCGCGGACGGGGAACGTCCCCTGCGGGTGGTCCTCACCCCGCTGCACGGGGTGGGCGGGCGCACGACGACGGAGGCCCTGCGGCGGGCCGGTCTCGCCGACGTGCACGTGGTCCCGGAGCAGGCGGAGCCGGACCCGGACTTCCCCACGGTCGCGTTCCCCAATCCCGAGGAGCCCGGCGCCCTGGACCTGGCCCTGGCCACCGCCCGCGCCGTGGGCGCGGACCTCGTCCTGGCCAACGACCCCGACGCGGACCGGGTGGCCGTGGCCGTCCCGGTGCCAGGGAACGGGACCCGCGCCGGGGGCACGGCGCAGGACTGGCGGATGCTGCGTGGCGACGAAGTGGGCGTGCTGCTCGGCCACGCCGCGGCGGCCCGGTGCGCGGGCCGCGAAGGCGCCGTGTTCGCGAACTCCATAGTCTCCTCCCGCCTGCTGGGGCGGATCGCCGCCGCGGCGGGGATCGCGCACCAGGAGACGCTGACCGGCTTCAAGTGGATCGCCCGCGTCCCGGGGCTCGCGTTCGGCTACGAGGAGGCGCTGGGCTACTGCGTGGCGCCGGAGGTGGTCCGGGACAAGGACGGGATCAGTGCGGCCGTGGCGGTGGCGGTGCTCGCCGACGAGCTGCGCGCGCAGGGCCGGACCCTGCTGGACGTGCTGGACGACCTCGCCCTGGCCCACGGGCTGTACGCGACCGACCAGCTGAGCATCCGGGTGGCGGACCTGAGCCGCATCCCGGTCATGGCGGCCGCCCTGCGGGACGCCCCGCCCGCGGCGCTGGGCGGCTCCGCGGTGGTCGAGGTCGCGGACCTCGCCGCCCCGGGGACAGGGCTGCCGCCCACCGAGGGCCTGCGCCTGCTCACCGCGGACGGCACCCGGGTGATCGTGCGCCCCTCCGGGACGGAGCCGAAGCTCAAGTGCTACCTCGAGGTGGTCGCCCCGGTGGCCGGCCGAGCCGCGCTGCCCGCAGCCCGGGACGAGGCGCAGGAGCGGCTCGGGCGGATCCGCGCCGAGCTCGAGGCCGCGCTGGGTCTCTGACGGTGCACGGGCTCAGGCGGCCGGCGGCCGCGCCCGGTCTTCGCCCCGGGCGAGGACCCGGCGCGAGACGGCCTTGGTCGACCGGGTGACCACCTTCTCCAGCGGGCCCTGGCCCAGGTATCGCTGCCAGAGGACGGCCACGAGCGCGAAGGCGACGATCTGTCCCCAGAACCACAGGCTGGGGGCGTCCCAGAACAGCTCCAGCCACATGACCAGCAGGTGGGCTACGTAGAGGGTGAAGGTCATGGCTCCCATGGCCGTCAGGGGCGTGAGCACTCTCCCCACCGCGCGCGGGAGCAGCAGGAAGACACCCAGCGTGAACACCGCGAGGCCCAGGCTCAGGAGCAGCGAGAACGGAGTGTTCGAGTGCGCGCCGGGCACGAGCAGCCACCACAGCGTGGTGGTCGGCAGCTCCGGGTCGGCCCCGAAGACCAGGATCTCGTCGATCTCCTCTTCGCTCATCCACGGCGTGGCCCCGGCGATGGCGTCGTAGCCGCCCAGACGCAGCGCGAGGTCGGAGGCGGCCCAGGTGACGGCGGCGAGCGCCGCCCCCACCGCGGCGAGGCCGGCCTGCACGCGGCGGTGCGCCAGGTTCATCCGGCCCAGGGCGATGCCGGCGCACACGAACGTCATCCACGGCAGGGCCGGATAGGAGCCCGTGAGGAACAGGTGGGCGGCGACGCCCCCGGGGTCCTGCGCGAGGTCCAGCAGACTGGGGTTGTCGTAGACGTGGGCCGGGAGGAAGCCCAGGGACCACTGCATGACGAAGGGCGAGATCAGCGCGAACAGACCGGCGCTCAGGAGCAGGTACCGGATCCTCAGGCCGAGGAAGGGGATGGCCAGCAGGAAGAACACCCCGTAGTAGATGAGGATGTTGTCCCACGGCAGCACCAGGAACCCCAGCAGGAAGCCGACCAGGGCGATGATCGCGGCACGGCAGACCTGCGCCCACCGGGAGGCGGTCCGCCTGCGCCCGGTGTGCGGGGTGCGCCCGCCCGTGGTGAAGGCCAGGCTCACCCCGGCCAGGGTCGCGAACAGGGCGGACGAGTGACCCGCGAACAGGGTCCAGGTCAGGGTCGGGTCCCCGGTGTCCTCGTGGAAGAGGGGAAGCGTGTGCACGGCGACCATGCCGAAGAGGGCGAACCCGCGGGCGGCGTCGACGCCGGTGAGCCGGCGGGTCGTCCGGGGGGCCCCGGCGGCGTTGCGCCCGGGTCCTTCCGTCGGGACACCGTTGGCGGTGGCCGTCCCGGCCGGCGGCGTGCGTTCTGCGGACATGCGGTTCCCCCACGGATCGATCGGTTCGGGCACCCGTGCCGGTCCCGGCCCCGTCCGCGCCCCCCGGCACGGCGCCCGGCGCGCGCCCGCCTGTCGTGGACGACGGGCTCGCGGCGCACTGGTGCACGTCTGAGCTTACTAGAGCAAACGCGGAGCGGGTCCCCGGCCCGAGAAAAACCCAGGACCCAGGGCGACGGGGCACGTCAGGACTGCTCCTGGGAGTCCTCCTCGGCCGCGTTCAGCGCGCGCTGGAGGATGCGGGCGTACGGCAGCCCGAAGTGGTCCACGCCGTCCCGGTAACGGATGCGGGCGCGCTCGAAGCCCTGCTCCTCGTACCAGTGGTGCCCGTCCCACGCCGCGGACAGGGCGTCGAACTCTGCCTGCGGGTCGGTCCCGTCGTCCTCCGTGCCCACGTCCCAGCGCAGGCGCAGCTCCTGCAGCTGCTCGGAGGTGGGCTCCGCGGAGGGCCGGTCCGGGGCCTGTCCGCCGCCCATCATGATCGCGCCGCCGCCCGGGACGAGGTCCACGTGGTCCGCCAGCAGCTCCTGGCTGATGAACTGGGCCCCGCCGGAGTACCCGGTCAGCCAGGTGCGGGAGCGGTCGATGTCGTAGTCGGGCTCGAGCCGCTCCTCGACGAGCGAGAGGAACCACTGCGCGTTGAGGTCCCGCTCCTCCCACCAGGTGATCTCCCCCGCACGATCGGGGGTCCGCGGGACCACCAGCAGCATGTTGTGCTCTCGTGCGACCTCCGCGAGGCAGGAGGCGGTGTACTGGGGGCTCTCGTACTCGAAGGCGCCGTCCCCGTGGAAGTGGTACACGACGCCCACCGGCCGGTCCCAGTCCAGGTCCTCGGCGAAGACGTGGTAGGAGCTGGTGATCCCGTCGTGCTCGTGCTCGAGCTGGAAGCGGTCCTCCCGCTCCTCCCCCGGGCCGAACACGCGCGCGTCCAGCACGGCCCCGTCCGTGGGCCCGCCGGGGCCGCGGGCCGTGACCCGGACGCCGTCGAGGCCGTAGCGGGCGCACGAGACCGTCTCGGGGGCCTCGGCCTCCGGGGTCTCCTCGTCCCGGCCGACCAGGAGGGCCACGGTCGTGACGAGCAGGAGCACCAGCGCCAGGGCGCCGGCCCCGAGCAGGCGCAGCCGCCGCCGGGCGCCCCGGGACGTCGCGCCGCGGTGGCGGTGCCGGTGCGGCAGCCAGGACCAGGGCCACCGGGGACCGCTCCGAGGGTGTTGTCGTGTCACCCGGTCATTTTACGAAGGAGTACCTGGGAGAACCCCGACGACGTGCCGTCAGCGGGGCAGCCCGACGAGCACCCGCCCGTCGCGCACCTCGGCCGGGTGCACCGGCAGGGCGGGGCCGTCCCCGGTGAGGCACCGCCCGGTCGCGAGGTCGTAGACCTCCTTGTGCAGCGGCGAGGCGACCGTGACGGCCGAGCCGCGGGAGCCGAGGATGCCGCGCGCCATGACGCAGGCCCCGGTGCGGGGATCGCGGTGGTCGGCCGCGAGCACCGTGGTGGCGTCCACCCGGTACAGCGCCACCTGGCGGCCCGCCACCCGGGCGGCCTCGCCCCACAGGGGCTCGAGGTCCGTCAGGGCGCACACGTCGTGCCACTCGGTGCCGGCGGAAGGGCTCGCCGCGTCCACCGTGGTCGTGGTCGTAGTCGCGGTCGTGGTCGGGGTGAGGGTCGTCATGAGGGGCCTCCTGCGGCTCGGCGGAACGTCGTGCTCGACGTTAGGCGGGGTGGATGACGGGCGCGCTCCGGAGCCGTTTCGCCCCGGTCAAAGCCCGCTCACACGGAGCCGGGGCCCCGGTGAGGGAAGCGAAAAGCGACCGGAACGGCGGGGCAACGGCGGGGCAATCCCGTCTCCCTAGAGTCGGAGCAACGCCCCAGCCGCCCGCCAGCTCCCGGAGGTCCCCGTGCCGCGCTCCCCCTTCTCCCCGCAGTCCCCCCAGCACGTCGTCGTGGTCGGCGGCGGCCCCGCCGCCCACCGCTTCGCGGAGGCGGTGCTGTCCGCGGAGGACCACCACGTGCGCCTCACCGTGTTCGCCGACGAGCCGTGGGTCCCCTACGACCGCGTCCAGCTGTCCAAGGCGCTGACGGGCCCCGCGGGCGCGGTCGACCTCACGCTGGGCGGGGGCACGGTGTGGCAGGACCCGCGGGTGGACCTGCGCCAGGGCGTGAAGGCCCGGGAGATCGACCCCGCGGCCCGCACGGTCGCCGCGGCGGACGGGACCGTGACCGGCTACGACGAGCTCGTCCTGGCCACCGGCTCCGACGCCGCGCGCCTGGACGTCCCCGGCGCCCACCACGCCTTCGTCTACCGCACCCTCGACGACGTCGCGGCCATCCGCGCCGAGGTCGAGCGGCTGCGCGCCCGCTACGGGCGCACCCCGCGCGGCGTGGTCATCGGCGGCGGTCTGCTGGGCCTCGAGGCCGCGGGCGGGCTCCAGGAGCTCGGCGCGGAGGCCACGGTGGTGCACTCCCGCAAGTGGCTGATGAACGCGCAGCTCGACGAGGGCGCCGGCCGCTCCCTCAACGCCCTCATCACCGCGCGCGGCGTGCGCCTGCACCTGGGCGAGCGCCCCTCCGGCGTGGGGCTGCGCCAGTCCGACGGCGAGGTGTGCGCCGTCGAGTTCCGGGACTCCGCCGACCTCGAGGCGGACCTGGTCATCGTGGCCACCGGCATCCGGGCCCGGGACCGGCTGGCCTTCAACGCGGGCGTCGCGACGGCTCCGCGCGGCGGCGTGGTCATCGACGAGGCCTGCCGCACCTCCGCGGAGCACGTGTGGGCGATCGGCGAGGTCGCCTCCTGGAACGGGGAGTGCCTGGGGCTCGTGGCCCCCGCGAACACCATGGCGGAGATCGTCGCCGACCGGCTGGCCGGCGGGCGCTCCACGTTCGACGGCTTCGACACCGCGACCAAGCTCAAGCTCTCCGGCGTGGACGTGGCGTCCTTCGGCGACGCCTACGGCGAGACCGAGGACTGCCTCGAGGTCGTCTACGCGGACCCCGCCCGCGGGATGTACCAGAAGGTCGTGGTCACCCAGGACGCGCGGACCCTGCTGGGCGGGGTGTTCGTGGGGGACGCCGAGCCGTACAACGCCCTGCGCCCGCTGCTGGGCCGGGAGCTGCCCGGCGAGCCCGGCGCCTACCTCTCCGCCTCCGGTGTGGACGCCCCCGCCGGGGACCTGCCCGACGACGCCGTCATCTGCTCCTGCAACAACGTCACCACCGGGGCCGTGCGGAAGCAGATCTCCTGCGGCGTGCACGAGATCGGCGAGCTCAAGAAGTGCTCCCGGGCCGGCACGCAGTGCGGGTCCTGCGTCCCGATGCTCAAGAAGACCCTGGACCTGGAGCTGGCGAAGGCCGGCGTGGAGGTCTCCAGGGCGCTGTGCGAGCACTTCGAGCTCTCCCGCGCCGAGCTCTTCGAGGCCGTGCGCGCCCTGGACCTGTCCTCCTGGGACGAGGTGGTGGCCCGCTTCGGCACGGGCCTGGGCTGCGACATCTGCAAGCCCGTGGTCGCCTCCGTGCTCGCCTCCCAGCGGGACGAGTACGTGCTCGACTCCGGCCGGGGCGCCCTGCAGGACACCAACGACCGGGCCCTGGCCAACATGCAGAAGGACGGCACGTACTCCGTGGTCCCGCGCGTGCCGGCCGGGGAGATCACCCCGGAGAAGCTCATCGTGCTCGGCGAGGTGGCCCGGAAGTACGGGCTCTACACCAAGATCACCGGGGCCCTGCGCGTGGACATGTTCGGGGCCCGGCTCGAGCAGCTGCCGGAGATCTGGCGGGAGCTCGTGGACGCCGGCTTCGAGTCCGGGCAGGCCTACGGCAAGGCGCTGCGCAACGTGAAGTCCTGCGTGGGCTCCACGTGGTGCCGCTACGGGGTGCAGGACTCCGTGGGCATGGCCGTGCGGCTGGAGCTGCGCTACCGGGGGCTGCGCTCCCCCCACAAGTTCAAGATGGGCGTCTCGGGCTGCGCCCGCGAGTGCGCCGAGGCCCGCGGCAAGGACGTGGGCATCATCTCCACGACCGACGGCTGGAACCTCTACACCGGCGGCAACGGCGGCGCGAACCCCGCCCACGCCCAGCTGCTGGCCCAGGGCCTGGACGACGAGACCCTGGTCCGGTACATCGACCGGTACCTCATGTACTACATCCGCACCGCGGACCGGATGCAGCGCACGGCCCGGTGGCAGGAGGAGCTCGACGGCGGGATCGACCACGCGCGCGCCGTCGTCGTCGAGGACTCCCTGGGCATCGGCGAGGAGCTCGAGGCCGCGATGGCCCGGCACGTGGACCGCTACGAGGACGAGTGGGCCGCCACGCTGAAGGACCCCGAGCGGCTGCGCCGCTTCCGCTCCTTCGTCAACGACGCCGCCCCGGACGACTCCCAGGACTACGTGCTCGAGCGCGGTCAGCGCCGCCCCGCGACCGACGCCGAGCGCGCCGCCGCCGAGGCCGGCGACGGCCCCGTGCTGCTGACCGGTCCGCGGATCCCGGTGCGCGAGGGCGCCGCGGCCCCCGGGATCTGACGCGGCCCCGGACCGCCGACGGGATGCGCCCGGCTCGAGCTCCCGGCCGGGACCGGACCGGAGGGGCCCGCGGTGCCGGGGGTCACGTCCGGTGGAGTCGGCGGTGCCGGTGGAGCACGGTGCGGCGGCCGGCGTCCCCGCCGGCGTCGAGGACCCGCTCCAACGGTCCCCGGCCCCGCGCCCGGTGCCAGCCGACGGCGAGCAGGACCACCGCCCCCAGGTGGGCGACGGACCAGAGAACGGGGAGGTCGTACCGGACCTCGACCGCCAGCGCCACCAGGTGGGCGGTGTACACGCTCAGGCCCGTCGCCCCCACGGCCGACAGCCGCAGCAGCCACGCCCCGGCCCTGCGGGAGACCAGCAGACAGCCCCCCAGCACCAGCAGTGCCACGCCCAGGCCGGCGGCGATCGCCCACACGCCGTCGACGGGCCACGAATCCGGGCCCCGCACCAGCACCTCGGCCAGCTCGTCCGTGCCCGTCCCGCCGGTCGCCGGCACCCGGCCGTGGCCGCCGAAGCCGTACGGTCCGAAGGGGTCGGCGGTCCGGGCGAGGACGACCAACCCCGCCCCCGCCGCCAGGAGACGGACCTGGATCCCCGGGTCGCGCAGGTTCATCCGCCCCACCCCCAGCCCGGCCAGCAGACAGCTCAGGTACGGCAGGGCCGGGTAGGTGCCGGTCACCAGCATCCGGGAGACCGTCCCGCCCGGCTCCGCCGGCACGTCGGCGAACGCGGGGTGGGCGGAGGCGGGTGTCGGGAGGACGTCCGTCACGCCCTGCACCAGCAGCGGGCCCACGATCCAGAGGACCGCCGCGCAGACGAACAGCGCCGTCGCGGACAGGCGCAGGAACGGGATGGCCAGCACGAGGAGCACCCCGCAGCAGATCAGGAGGTTGTCGGCCGGGGCGTCCTCGGGCATCAGCGCCCCGATTCCCAGGCCCACCACGGCGAGCAGCACCGCCCGCACGGCCAGCCCCACCCGGTCGGCGGCCAGCCATCTGCCCCGGTGCGGGAACCGTCCCCCGGATCCGAGCGCCAGGCCCGCCCCGGCCAGCAGGATGAACAGTGCCGCCGAGGTCTGCGAGAGGAGGAGGTGCGGCCAGGCCGGTGCCGGGGTCACGGCGTGGTGGCCGGGCAGGATCTGTACCGCCATCAGCCCGATCAGCGCCAGCCCGCGGGCCGCGTCGAGGCCCGCCCACCACGCCGGGGACCTGCGGGCTCCGCCCGTGGCATCGGCCGGGGCGAAACGCTCCGTTCCGGACGTCCACCTCATGACTTCCCCGTCCTCGCGGGCCCGCCCCGGCACTGCCAGGGCCCGAGCCGCATCCGAGGTCCCAGTGCTCCGGGACCTTTCCGGATCCAGGATCTCTGCCGCACGTGGCGCTCCCGTTGCGCGGACCTCACGATTCCGTGAAGTCTGCGGGCCCCACCGTGCACGCCAGCGGGTCGTCCGGCACGCCGCGGTTCCCCGCACCGCGTCCGGGGGGGGCAGGTGGTGCGGAATCGGAAACCTGGGGTAACACCGTGGTCACACGACCGACCTACGCTCGGGGCATGACCGCCGCACCCCCCGCCCCCGCACCCGGTGACCACGGCGCGCCCGGCGCGCTCGGGGAACTGACCGGGTTCCGCGTCGGCGTGACGGCCCACCGCCGCGCCACGGACTTCATCGCCGCCCTGGAGCGCCGCGGCGCCCAGGTGGTGCACGCGCCCGCCCTGATGATCTCCCCCGTGGCCGAGGACACCCGGGTGGTCGAGGACACCCGCACGCTGCTCGCCCACCGGCCCGGGATCATCGTGGTGACCACCGCCTACGGGCTGCGCCGGTGGTTCGAGGCCGCCGACGCCGCGGGTCTCGGGGAGGACCTGCGGGACGCCTTCCGGGCCGCCCGGGTGCTCACCCGCGGGGCGAAGGCCCGGGGCCAGGTGCTCTCCCTGGAGCTCGAGGACGCGGAGGTCTCCGAGGACGAGCGGACCTCGTCGGTGGTCGACCGGCTCCTGGCCGACGGCGTGGCCGGCGCCCGCGTGGCGGTCCAGCTGCACGGGCTCACGGACCAGATCCAGCTGGAGCGGCTCGTGGCCGCCGGGGCGCAGGTGGACACGGTCTCCCCCTACCGGTGGCTCTCCGCCGACGACGGCGAGCGCCTGCCCGGCCTGATCCGCGACGTGTGCGAGCGCCGCCTGGACGTGCTGACCTTCACCGCCGCTCCGGCCGTGGACTCCTTGTTCAGCACCGCCCAGGAGATGGGCCGCTGCGAGGACCTCGTGGACGCCCTGCGCACGGACGTCACGGCCGCCGCGGTGGGACCCGTGTGCGCCGGGCCCCTGCTGGAGGTCGGGGTGGAGCCGCTCGTCCCGGAGCGCTACCGGCTGGGGGCCCTGGTCCGGGCGGTGTGCACCCACGCGGTCGAGGAGCGCACCCTGGCGGTGCCCACCCGGCACGGGACGCTGCGGCTGATGAGCACCGGCGCCGCCCTGGAGGGCGTGTTCGTCCCGCTCTCCGACGCCCAGGTCACGGTGCTGCGGGCGCTCGCGGCGCACCCCGGGGCGGTGGTCTCCCGGGGGCAGCTGCTGTCCGCGGTGCCGGGCCTGGAGACCGAGCACGCCCTGGAGATGGTGATCTCCCGGCTGCGCCGGATCCTGCCCGCTCCCCTGGTCGCCACCGTGATCAAGCGCGGCTACCGGCTGGACCCCTGAGCCACGGCCCGGCGGACCGGCCGGACCACCGCGTTCATCGCCCGCTCCAGCGGGCCCCGCCCGAAGGCCCGCTCCCAGGCGAGGGCGAACAGCACGGAGAGCACCAGGCTCGCGATCAGCCAGAGCAGGGGCGCGGTGTGGAAGAGCTCGAAGGACAGGAACACGAGGTGCGCCGTGTACAGGGTGAGGCTCATCGCGCCCACGGCCGTCACGGGCAGCAGCCAGGAGCTGTGCCGGCGGGCCATGAGCAGGCAGGTCCCGACGACGGCCAGGCTCACCCCGAGGCTCCACGCCACGGAGAACGGGGTGTTGACGTCCGGGGTGGTGAGCACGAGCCACCACGGCGAGGTCGTCGGCAGCGTGTCCTCGGGGCCGTAGGTCAGCAGGCTCTCGAGCTGCGCCACGGTGAGGTCCGGGTCGCTGAACAGCAGCCTGGTGTAGACGTCCCCGGCGTAGAGCAGCTGCCGCGAGACCAGCTTCGCGGTCACCGCGAGGACCGTGCCCACCACGACCAGCCGGACCTGGACGTCGCGGCGGCGCAGGTTGAGCCGGCCGATGGCCAGGCCCGCCAGCAGATAGGCCAGGTACGGCAGGGCGGGGTAGGTCCCCGTCAGGAGCAGCTGGCCCAGCACCGCGAGCGGTTCGGTGACCAGGGTGACGAAGGTCGGGTTGTAGGAGGAGAAGCCCGGCAGCGCGTCCCCGGCGAGGTGGAGCAGCAGCGGGCCGGCCACCAGGGCGGCGCCCGCGCCGAGGAACAAGGCCCGCGGCCCGAGCCCCAGGAAGGGCAGGGCGAGCAGGAAGTACGCGGCGAAGTAGATCAGGATGTTGTACGCCGGGGGCTCCGGCGGCATGAGGTGGCCGATGACCAGCCCCAGGATCAGCAGCAGCAGCGCGCGCACCGCGATGCCGGCCCGGGCGGCCGTCATCGCGCGGCCGCGGAGCGGGCGGCGCCCGCCGGAGGTGAGCGCCAGCCCCGTGCCGGCCAGCAGGGCGAACAGGGCCGGGGAGTCGCCGGGGAACAGGATCCACGTCACCGTGGGCCGGCCCGTGGCGGCGTAGGACACGGGCAGGATGTGCACGCACATGATGGCCACGAGCGCCAGCCCGCGAGCGGCGTCGAGGCCTGGGAGGCGCCTCGAGGACCGCAGTGCGGCGCCGCGGGACGCGGCCGCCGCGGGCCGGTGCTCGGTGGGGCGCTCCCTCATGGATGGTCGTCCTGTTCGTCGGTGCAGGCCCGCGCGGGCGGGCGGCGGGCGCGACCATCTTCGCACCCCGGGGCACCCCGACCAATCGTGACGGGCCGGTGACCCTGTCCACCCTTGTGCGAAAGCACACGCCAGTGCGGTGGCCTCCGGCGGCACGGGGACCCCTCACGCCGCGGCGACGTGCTCCTCGACGAGCCGGCGCACCGTGTCCGCGCAGCCCCCGCAGCCGGTCGAGGCGCGGGTGGCGCAGCTGACCTCCTCGAGGGTGGCGGCGCCCTGCCCCACGGCGTCGGTGATCCGGCCCATCGTGACGCCGGCGCAGTGGCAGACCGTGGACTCGGGCGTCAGCCGGGTCTCCTGCTGCGCCCCGGCGTCCGGACCGTCGAGGCGCAGCAGGACGCCGGGGTCCTCGGGCACGGGCTCGCCGCGGTCGTGGAGGAGCCCGATCTCGGCGGCGGCGCGGGGCAGGCCGAGCACGATGTAGCCCTCGAGCGTGCGGTCGGGGCGCAGCACGAGCTGGGCGTAGGTCCCGGCCGAACCGTCCGCCCACTGCACCACGGTCCCGCCGTCCGGGCGGGGCTCCCAGGGCAGGCCCCCGACCGTCCCGGCGCAGGCGAGCTCCACCTGGTGGGCCTTGAGCCGCACCGCGCCGGCGGGACCGGTGGTGAGGGGGGCGAGCACGGCCGTCCCGCCCTCGGCCACGGCGTCCAGCTCGGCGCGGATCCGGGCGGCCAGCCACTCGGCCTGCCGCCAGCCGGGACCGATCAGGCCGGACGGGCCCATGCCGTCCCGGCCGGGGCAGACCCGGCAGGACGGGTCCTTGCACAGCACCTCGGCGCAGTCCCCCACCGCGAAGACCCGCCGCTCCACGTCGGCCTCGAGCTCGTGGTTGACCACGATCCCGCGGGCCGTGCGCAGCCCGGCGCCCTCGGCGAGCTCCGTGCGCGCCGTGACGCCGATCGACAGCAGCAGCAGCTCGCCCGGCAGGGTCCGGCCGTCCTCGAGCACGAGCCCCCGGAAGGCCCGGTCCTCGTCGAGGGAGACCTCGCGCGCCTGCGCGCCGGAGACCACCTCCACGCCGGCGTCGGCGAGCGCGCGGCCCAGCAGCGCGCCGCCGGGGGCGTCGAGGGAGCGGGTCAGCACCCACGCCGCGTGGTGGACCACGGTGACCGGGCACCCGGCCTCGCGCGCCGCGAGCGCGGCCTCGAGCCCGAGCACGCCGCCGCCCAGGACCACCACGCGGCCCCGCCGTTCGACGACGGCGCGCACGGCCCGGGCGTCGCGCAGGTCGCGCAGCGCCGTGACCCCGGCGGGCAGGTGCTCGTAGGCGCCGGGGTCCGGGTTGATCCCGCGCAGCACGGGGAGGTTCGGGCGGGCCCCGGTGGCCAGGACCAGGCGGTCGTAGCCGAGCTCCCGGGTCTCCCCCGTCGGGCCGTCGGTGAGCCGCAGGACCCGGCGGGAGCGGTCGATCCGGGTGACCTGCGTGCCGAGCAGCACGTCGATCCCGGAGCGGGCCAGGAGCTCGGGGTCGGCCAGGGCCATCGTGGCGCGCTCGGTGCGGCCCATGGCTTGCTCGCCGACGAGCACCCGGTTGTAGGCCGGGTCGGTCTCCCCGCCGATCACGGTGAGTCGGATCGTGCCCGCGGCGGCGAGGTCGGCCACGTCGTCGACGAAGCGGGCGGCCACGGGGCCGAAGCCGATGACGACGACGTGCTCGCCGGGCCGCATCGGAGTGCCGTGGGCACGGGCGGGGCGGTGCACGGTCATCGGGTCGTCTCCTCGGCGTCGATCGCCCGGACGGTCACGGAGCCGGCCTTGAACTCGGGCATGGCCGAGAACGGGTCCACGGCCGTCGAGGAGACGAGCCGGTTGGCGGTCTGGGTCCCGGCGTAGTGGAAGGGCAGGAACACCGTGTCCGGGCGGATGTCGGTGCTCAGTTCGGCGCGGGCCACGGCCCGGCCGCGGGCGCTGGTCAGCTCCACCGCGGCGCCGTCGCGGATCCCGTGGGCGGCGGCGGTCGCGGGGTGGATCTGCAGCCGCGCCGCGGGGCGGGCTCCGTGCAGCGAGGGCACGCGGCGGGTCTGGTTGCCGGACTGGTAGTGCTCCAGCCAGCGGCCGGTGGTCAGGGTGAGGGTCCCCGCGGTGTGCAGGGGCTCCCGCCGGTGCCCGGGCGAGCTCGGGTCCACGGTCCGGCCGGCGGCGCGCGGGCGGACCGGGACGAGCACGGCCCGTCCGTCCGGGTGGCCGAAGCGGTCGAGGAAGACCCGCGGCGTGCCCGCGGACGCCCCGGCGGGGTGCGGCCACCAGCAGGCCTCGCCCGCGTCCAGGGCGGCCCAGCCGATCCCCGAGTAGTCGGCCTTCCCCCCGGCGGAGGCCCGGCGGAGCTCCTCGAAGACCTCCTCCGGGTCGGGGCTGAACGTGCCCGGGGCCTCGAGCCGGCGGGCGAGCTCGGCCATGATCCACAGCTCGTCCCTCGCCCCGGGCGGCGGGTCGAGCGCGCGGCGGCGGCGCAGCACCCGGCCCTCGAGGTTCGTCATGGTGCCCTCCTCCTCGGCCCACTGCAGCACCGGCAGGACGAGGTCGGCGAACTCGGCGGTCTCGGAGAAGAAGAAGTCGCAGACCACCAGGAAGTCCAGGGCCTGCAGCCCGCGGACCACGGCGTCGGTGTCCGGGGCGCCGATCACCACGTTGGAGCCGTTGACCCACAGGCAGCGGACGCCGTGGTCGGTGCCGAGGCTGGTCAGCATCTCCGCGGCCGGGATCCCGGCGCCGGGCAGCTCGGCGGGGTCCACGCCCCACACCCCGGCCACGTGCGCACGGGCGGCGGGGTCCGTGATGCTGCGGTAGCCGGGCAGCTGGTCGGCCTTCTGCCCGTGCTCCCGGCCGCCCTGCCCGTTGCCCTGCCCGGTCAGGGTGCCCCAGCCGGAGCCCTCGCGCCCGGGCAGCCCGAGGAGCAGGGCCAGGTTGATCGCGGCGGTCGCGGTGTCGGTGCCGTCGACGTGCTGCTCCACGCCGCGCCCGGTCAGGACGTAGGTCCCCTTCCGCGCCCGGGCCAGCAGGCGGGCGGCCCGGCGGATCCGCTCCGCCGGGACGCCGGTGACCTGCTCGACCCGCTCGGGCCACCACGCGTTGACGCTCGTCGTGAAGGCCTCCGAGCCGGTGGTGCGCCGCTCGAGGTAGTCCCGGTCGGCGAGGCCCTCGTGCAGGACCACGTGGGCCAGCCCCAGCAGCAGCACGAGGTCGGAGCCGGGGGTGGGCTGCAGGTGCAGTCCGCCGTCGTCGTCGGTCATCCGGGCCGTGGCGGAACGGCGGGGGTCGACGACGACGAGGCCCCCGTGCTGCCGGGCGTGCTGCAGGTGCTGGACGAACGGGGGCATAGTCTCGGCGGGGTTCGTGCCCAGCAGCAGGACGGTGTGGGCGTCGTCGAGGTCCGTCACGGGGAACGGCAGGCCGCGGTCCAGGCCGATGGACCGGTTGGCGGCAGCCGCGGCGGAGGACATGCAGAACCGGCCGTTGTAGTCGATCCGCGAGGTCCGCAGGGCCACCCGCGCGAACTTCCCCAGCTGGTAGGCCTTCTCGTTGGTCAGCGACCCGCCGCCGAAGATTCCCACCCCGTCCCGGCCGTGCCGCTCCTGGGCGGCCCGGAACTCCGCGGCCATCCGGTCCAGGGCCGCGGCCCAGGACACCTCCTGGAAGACGCCGTCCGCCCCGCGCAGAAGGGGCGCGGTGAGCCGTGCCGGGTCGGCGAGCAGCTCCGCCGACGTCCAGCCCTTCCGGCACATCCCGCCCCGGTTGGTGGGGAACTGCCGGGCGGCGACCTCCGGGTAGCCCTGCGCCGCGGCGGCTGCCGAACCGGTGTCCAGGGTCATGGCGCACTGGAGGGCGCAGTACGGGCAGTGGGTGGCCGTGGTGCTCATGCGGGCGGTTCCTCCTGGGGTCGGCGGGACGGGGCGGGGCTGCGGGCTCAGATGTGGCTGTCGCCCATCTCGGTGCCCTTGCGCAGGTAGCAGCACCAGGTGACCGCGAGCGCCACCACGTAGAAGGCCACGAAGCCGTAGAACGCCGCGCTGTAGGCCCCGGTGGTGCTGTTCGAGAGGTTGAGCGCCTGCGGGATCAGAAAGCCGCCGTACGCGCCGACCGCCCCGATCAGCCCGAGGGCGGCCGAGGCCTTGCGCTCGGTGGAGACCGCCGCGTCCTGCTGCTGCCGCAGTCCCAGCACCCGGTAGATCGAGGGGATCATCCGGTAGGTGGAGCCGTTGCCCATGCCCGCCGCGGTGAACAGCAGCAGGAACAGGCCCAGGAACAGCCAGAAGTTCGCCAGCGGCAGGGTGAGCACCACGGCCAGCGCGAGCAGCGCCATCACCGCGAACACCGCGACCGTCATCGGGGCGCCGCCGAAGCGGTCCGCGAGCCGGCCGCCGTAGGGGCGGGAGACCGAGCCGACCAGGGGTCCGAGGAACGCCAGGGACAGTGCCGCGGCGCCCACGCTGAAGGACGAGAACTCCGGGAAGGTATCCGCGATCAGCTTGGGGAACACGCTGGAGAAGCCGATGAAGGAGCCGAAGGTGCCCACGTAGAGGAAGGACATGATCCAGAAGTGCGGCTCCCGGACCGTGGCCAGGGACCCCGCGACGTCCCCTTTGGCGTGGGAGAGGTTGTGCATGTGCTTCCGGGCGCCCCACGCCGCGAGCAGGATGAACGGCACCCAGATCCACCCGGCGAGCGGGAGGTCCAGGGCCCCGGCCGCGAGGACGGTGACCGCGATCGGGACGAGCAGCTGGGCCACGGCCGTGCCGAGGTTGCCGCCGGCGGCGTTGAGCCCCAGCGCCCACCCCTTCTCCCGCACGGGATAGAAGAAGGTGATGTTGGCCATCGAGGAGGCGAAGTTGCCGCCGCCGAAGCCGGCCGTGGCCGCCAGGAGCAGCATGACCGCGAACGGCGTCTCCGGGTTGCCGACCGCCAGGGCCAGGCCCACCGTGGGGACCAGCAGCAGCAGGGCCGAGACGATGGTCCAGTTCCGGCCGCCGAACCGGCCCACCATGAACGTGTAGGGGATGCGCAGCGTGGCGCCCACCAGGGACGGGATGGAGATCAGCCAGAAGATCTGGGAGTCGCTGAAGGCGAAGCCCGCCGCCGGCAGGTAGATCACCGTGATGGCCCACAGCTGCCAGACGGCGAAGCCGAGGAACTCCGCGAAGATCGACCACTTCAGGTTGGTGCGCGCGATCGGGCGGCCGGTGGACTCCCAGAAGTCGGGGTCCTCGGGGCGGTAGCCGTCCAGCCAGCGGCCGGGCCGCTCCCGGAGGGCGAGCGGCGGGGGCGCCGGGGTGCCGGTTGCCGTGGTGGCCGGGTCGGGATGCAGTTCTGAGCTCACGGGGGACCTCCTGGGCGAGCGGGGCGGAGCACGGCGGCGGCGGCGTGCGGTGCTCCCACGCTACGAACCCCGTGTTTCGGTCCCCGACGGCGGGAGTAACGCCTCGATGCACTTCCACTCACAGCGCCGGGACGCCCGTGTGAGGTCCCCGGGCGCCCTCATGCGCCCCGTGCCACGCCGAGTCCCCAGCCCCCGGCCCTCTCACGCACCGAGTCCCCCATGTGTGCGCGTTTCCCCAGGATCGAACTGGGGATCTGCGCACGCATGGGGGACTCGACGGTCACGGCTGGGCCGCGGGGCCGGCGCCGCGAGGGGGCCGGGGTCACAGGTCAGCGGGCGGCGACGCTCCCGGCGATGCGCTTCGAGGTGCGGGCCACCAGCTTCTCGAGCGGGCCCTGGCCCACGGCGCGCTGCCACGCGACGGCCAGGAGGCCGAACACGGCCACCTGCATCCAGAACCAGAACCCGGGGTGCAGGTCGTAGACCCCGGTGCCGAGGAACAGCAGGTGCAGGGTGTAGAGCGTGAACGTCATGGATCCGGCGGCCGCCAGCGGCGTGAGCGCCTTGCCGATCAGCCGGGCCAGGAGCAGGAACGCCCCGAGCGCGAATGCGGCCATGCCGAGGCTCAGGAGCAGCGCCACGGGCGTGTTGCTGTGCGGGGCGGGCACCATCAGCCACCACAGGGTGGTGGTCGGCAGGGACGGGTCCGGGCCGAAGACGAGGATCTCGTCGATCTGCTGCTCGGTCAGCCACGGGGTGGCCTCCCAGATCCGGTCGTAGACGCCGAGGGCCAGCAGCGCCCCCATGGACACCGTCCAGGAGAGCAGGGCCAGTGCCGCGCCGGCGCCCACGAGCCACAGCTGCACCCGCCGGCTGGTGAGGTTCATCCGGCCCAGGGCGATCCCCGCGCACAGGTAGGCCATGTACGGCAGCGCCGGGTAGGTGCCGGTCAGCAGCAGCTGGGAGAGCACGGTGACCGGGTCGGTGACCAGGTTCCACAGGGTGGGGTTGCCGTACACGTGGGCGGGCAGGACGTCCACGGCCCACTGCATGAGGAACGGGGCCAGCACGGTGAAGGCCGCCGCGCTGATCAGCAGGTGCCGGATGCGCAGGCCCAGGAACGGGATGGCGAGCAGGAAGAACATCCCGTAGTAGATGAGGATGTTGTCCACGGGCAGGGCCACGAAGCCCACGAGGAACCCGACGAGGGCGATCACCGCGGCGCGGCCCACCAGTCCCGCCCGGTCCCCAGCAAGGCGCCGGCCCGTGTGCGGGGTGCGCCCGCCGGAGAGGAACGCGAGGCTCACCCCGGCGAGGGTCGCGAAGAGGGCGGCCGAGTGCCCGGCGAACAGGGACCAGGCAAGGGAGGCGCGTTCGTTCTCCGCGTCCCAGACGGGCAGGGTGTGCACGGCGACCATCCCGAGCAGGGCGAAGCCCCGGGCGGCGTCCACGCCGACCAGCCGCCGCCGGGTGCGCCGCCCGGAGGCGCCGGGGACGTTGAGCACCGCGGTGCCCCCGCCGCGCGTGGCGGCCGCGTGCTCAGCGCTCACGGGTGGCACCTCCGGCGGGAAGGGCCTCGGCGTGCAGCGGGCGGATCGGGTTGCCGCCCCAGGTGCTGCCGGCGGGGACGGTCTCCTGGGCCATGACCAGGGAGCCGGGGCCCACCGTGGCGCCCGCCTCCACGGTGCTGCCGGGCAGGACGAAGCTGTTGGGCCCCAGGGTGGAGCCCGCCTCCATCGACACCGGCTGCAGCCGCATGATGCGGTCGTGGAACAGGTGGGTCTGGAGCACGGTCCCGCGGTTGACGGACGCGCCGCGGCCCAGGTGGACGAGGTCGAACTCGGGCAGCCACCAGGTCTCGCACCACACGCCGCGCTCGATCTTCGCGCCCATGAGCCGGGCCCAGGCGTTGAACACCGGGGAGCCGACGGCCAGCCGGATCAGGCCGGGCACGGCCAGGGACTCCGCGAAGGTGTCGGCGAGCTCGTTGCGCCACACGAAGGAGCTGAACAGCGGGCGCTCGCCCTCGCGGAAGCGGCCCATGAGGGCCCACTTGACCAGCACGGGGATGAGGGCGGCCAGCACGCCGGCGGCGAGCACCACGGGCGTGGCCCACAGCAGCGCGGAGACGATGCCGTCGAGGCCTCCCCCGGCCCGCATGTACACGGTGGTGAGCACGAAGACGATCGCGAGGTCGATCCACGCGGTGACCATGAAGGGCACGGCGCGCAGGGACTCGACGAGCGTGCGGGCCACGACCAGGCGCCGGCGGGGCCGGTAGGTGACGGCCTCGTCCGCGGTGTCGGTGACGCGGCTGATCGGCTCGGGGAGCCGGCCCAGCCAGGAGGTGCCGCGCTCGGCGTCGGCCGGGGCGGAGGAGAGCACGGCGACCAGGGAGTCCTTAGGCACGTCCCGGTCCGGGCCCACGATCGCGGAGTTGCCCACGAAGGAGCGTTCCCCCACGGTCGAGGGGCCCACGTGGATCCAGCCGAAGCCGGTCCGGGCGGAGCTGACCATCGAGTGGTCGGCCATGAAGGAGCCGGACTCGAAGGTGGTGAGGTGCGGCAGGGTCTCCACGGTGGAGATCTCCACCTGGCTGCCCACCCGGGCGCCCAGCAGCCGCAGGAAGAACGGCGTGGCGATGGAGGCGTAGACCGGGTAGGTGGAGACGAGGCTCTTCTGCAGCAGCACGCCCGTGAGCCACACGGCCCAGCCCACGGTGCCGTCGGCGGGGTGGTGGCCGGGACGGATCAGCAGGGCGAGCGCGCGCACGACCAGCACGAGCAGGGCGAGGTAGACGAGGACCGTGAGCACCGCGAAGACGGGCACCCACAGGGCCATGACGGGGAAGACGAGCTCGTAGAGCTCGAGCCCGCGCACCTGGGTGAAGACGATCAGCGCGCCGGGGACCACGGCCAGCACGGGCAGGATGCCGACCGTGCCGAGGCCCAGGGCGTACAGCAGCCCGGTGAGGAACCGGTTGCTGCGGCCGGGGGCCCACTCGAGCCAGGACTCCCCGGCGGGGCCGAGGTCCACGAGCGGGGAGCCGCCCTGCAGGCGGCCGGCGGGGACGGTGCCGGTGACGTGGGAGCCGGGGTCGACCTCCGCGCCGGCCTCGACCACCGCGCCCGGGCTCAGGAGCGTGCGGGTGCCGACCCGGGCGTTCTCGCCCACGGTCACGCCGCCGAGGTGGAAGACATCGCCCTCGAGCCAGTAGCCGGAGAGGTCGACCTCGTGCTCGATCGCGGCGCCGTCGCCGATGCGGGCCATGCCGCTGACGGGGGGCATCGTGTCGAGGTGGGCGTGGCGGCCCACCCGGTTGCCGAGCAGGCGGAAGAACAGCACCATCACGGGGGCGCCCATGAGGGGCTCGAACTTGTTGAAGATCAGCACCCGCTCGGCCATCCAGACCCGCAGGTGGGTCCAGGAGCCGCGGGCGTGCGCGCCGGGGCGCAGCCGGAAGGTCAGCAGCCGGATGAACAGCGCGGTGAGCACCAGCCGGCCGGGCAGCGCGAAGAGCACGAGCCAGCCGAGAACCAGGGGCAACAGCGGCGGGTTCGGGACCCAGCCCGCGCCCAGCACGTTGAAGAGCAGCCACACGACGATCGAGGCGCCCAGGACGTAGCGCAGCCCCGAGACGGCGTAGAGGGCCGTGAGGAAGGGGATCTGCACGAGGCCGTTCCAGCGGGGAACGTCCGCCACCCGGCGCTCGCGCGCGGCGTCCTGGGCGACGACGTCGACGGGCGCCAGCGTGGTCAGGTACTCGTGCATCCCGGCGAGCGTGGGGTGCCGGTAGATCTCGGCGATCGCGGCGTCCGGGTAGGTGCGGCGGATCTCGGAGACGAGCTTGGCCACCGCCACGGACGTGCCGCCGAGGACGAAGAAGTCGCTGTCCTCGTCGATGGGCAGGGGGCCGAGCTGGTCCGCCCACAGGGCGGCGAGCCACTCGAGCTCGGCGTCGATCTGCGAGGCCTCCGCGGCGGCGCCGGCGGAGGGCAGCGGCCAGGGCAGGGCCTTGCGGTCCACCTTGCCGGAGGTCTTCAGGGGCAGCTCGTCCATCAGGGTCAGCGCGGGCACCATCTGGCCCGGCAGCCGGTCGGCGAGCAGGCGGCGGGCGTCGGCGAGGTCCACCGAGCCCGGGGCCTCGGCCACGAGGTAGCCCACGAGGACCTGGTTGCCGGCCGGGGTGGTGTGCACGGCGGCGGCGCCGGCCTGCACGCCGGGCAGCCGCGACATCTGCTCGTCGATCTCGCCCATCTCCACGCGCCGGCCGGAGATCTTGACCTGGTCGTCGGCGCGGCCCACGAAGACGATGCCCTCGGGGTCGGCGCGCACGAGGTCCCCGGAGCGGTAGGCCCGCTCCCAGCCCAGGGTGTCCATGGGCGCGAACTTCTCGGCGTCCTTGGCGGGGTCCAGGTAGCGGCCCAGGCCCACGCCGCCGATGATCAGCTCGCCCTCCTCGCCCCAGCGGACGGGGTTGCCGGAGGTGTCGACGATCGCCAGCTCCCACCCGGGCAGCGGCAGGCCGATGCGCACCGGCGGCTCGCCGGTGAGCACGGCGCCGGTCGCGATGACCGTGGCCTCGGTGGGGCCGTAGGTGTTCCAGACCTCGCGGCCGGGGTGCACCAGGCGGGCGGCGAGCTCGTTGGGGCACGCCTCCCCGCCGAAGATGAGCAGGCGGATGCGGCTCAGCGCCTCGGCCGGCCACATCGAAGCGAGCGTCGGCACCGTGGAGACGGCGGTGATGTCCCGCTCGACGAGCCACGGGCCGAGGTCGGTGCCCGAGCGCACCACGGCGCGAGGGGCGGGGACCAGGGCGGCGCCGGAGCGCCAGGCCAGCCACATCTCCTCGCACGAGGCGTCGAAGGCCACGGAGAGCCCCGCCATCACGCGGTCGCCCGGGCCCAGGGGGCGCCTGGGCAGGTAGAGCTCGGCCTCGGCGTCCACGAGGGCGGCGGCCGAGAGGTGGCTGATCGCCACGCCCTTGGGCTTGCCGGTGGAGCCGGAGGTGAAGATGATCCAGGCGTCGTCGCCCGTGCCGGGCTGCTGGCAGTCCGCGCCCGCGCGGACGCCGGTGCGGGGCCGGAGGGACAGGTCCGCGCCGTAGACGGCGCACACCGAGGCCTCCTCCCAGACCGTGTTCGCCCGCTCGTCCGGGTCGTCGAAGTCGACCGGGACGTAGGCGGCGCCGGCGAAGATCGTGCCGAGGACGGCCACGTAGAGGTCCACGGTCCCGGAGGGGACGCGGATGCCCACGCGGTCCCCGCGGCCGATGTCGAGGTCCCACAGGCGCTGGGCCTGGGCCTCGACGCGCTCGAGGAACTCGGCGTAGGACAGCACCGTGGTGCCGTCGTCGAGGGCCACCGCGTCCGGGTGGCGCGAGACGGTGTCCATGACGATGTCCACGAGCGTGCGCGGAGCCGGTGCGGACGCCACGGGGAAGATCGCGCGCCCGGGGACCTGCGGCATGGGCTGCGTGTGCAGCGCGCGGTCGAGGACCTCGCTCTCCCCCGTCGGGTCCTGCTCCGGGTAGCGGTCCTCGAGCAGGTGCCGGCCGCCTCCCAGGCGGGTCGAGCCGCTGCGCGTGGTTGGGCGCACTGTCATTGAATCCCCCATCGACTTCTGCGCCGCTGCGGATCTGCACAGCGGCCGGTGCCGACAGGAAGGACGAGCCCAGGGACCGGACGGACCGGACGGAAGGCACTCCGGGAGCACGCGCGCGGATCAGCGCGGTGCCGAGAGCAAGTGTTCGGCCGTGATGCCCCCGCATCGGCCTTCCCCCTGAGCCGGCTCCCCTGCCAGCTTCTGTACTGCACCGTACGGCCGGTTATGTGCGTTTGCAAGCTGAAACGGGAATTCGGGGCCGGTTCCAGCCCCGCGCCTCCCCTGCCGTTCCGCGCCGTTCCGCGGATCGGGCGCTGACCAGGGACGACGACGAGAGATCAGTCACGTCCGCCGGCCGCGGCCCCCCTCGAAGGTTCCGCCGAGGATTCAGGCGAAGGGTCGGGCGAGAGCTCCGCCGAGCGCTCTCCCGGGGACTCGGCGGCGGTCATCGCGGCGTCGAGCACCCGGGCCTCGGGCAGCTCGAAGTGGTCCACGCCCTCGCGGTAGCGCACGCTGGTCCGCGCATAGCCGGCGTCCTCGTACCAGGCGTGCCCGGCGGCCGCCGCGGAGAGCGCGTCGAACGGGGCGTAGGGGTCGGTGCCGTCGTCCTCGAGGCCCACGTCCCAGTGCAGGACCAGCTGCTCGAGCTGCTCCTGAGTCGGCTCTGAGGTCCCGGTGGACGGCGCCCCGCCGCCGCCGGAGAGCACCGCGCCGCCGCCCTGCAGGAAGTCCGCACGGTCGGCCAGCAGCTCGTAGCTGATGAACTCGGCGCCCCCGGAGTAGCCGTGCAGCCACGTGCGGGAGCGGTCGAGGTCGTACTCGGCGAAGATCCGCTGCTCGGCCAGGGCCAGGAACCACTCGGCGTTGCCGTCGAGGTCCTCCCACCAGGTGGGCTCGCCCTGCCGGTCCGGGGTGCGGGGGGCCACGAGCACCGCGTTGTGCGAGCGCGCCACCTCCGCGAGGCAGGAGACCTTGTGCTCCGGGTGCTCGTACTCGTAGGCCCCGTCCCCGTGCAGGCGGAAGACCACCCCCACGGGCTCGCTCCAGTCGATGCCGTCGGCGAAGACGTGGTAGCTGCTCGTCGTGTCGTCGTGCTCGAAGGTCACGTCGAGCCGGTCCGAGGTCCCCTCCGCCCAGCGCAGTCCGCCGGAGAGGACCGGGCCGGTGCTGAGCGGGCGGGCTCCGCCGCGCGGGGCGGTGCTCACGTCCTCGAGGCCGTAGGGGGCGCAGGAGACCTGCTCGTCCGGCCCCGGGGCCGTCGTCCACGCCCACCGGGCGGCGAGCGTCACGGCGACCAGGGCCAGGAGGGCGCCGGTGAGAATGGCCACATCCACGATCCGGCGGGATCCGCGGCGCGGCGCGGCCTGGCCCGGATCCGGATGCGTTTTCACCCGTCCATCCTAGGGGCATGCACCGGCGGCGGCCTCCCGCCGAATTTCGGTTTCGCAATCGTTCCCCCATAATCGGCCAGGACCGTTCGGGGGGACGGCGCCCCTCACTTCCTCCTTCCGTGGTCCGTCCACCGCAGCAGAGGAGAAGATTCCGCGTGACCATCACCGCACGCTCGCAGGCCGAGCAGAGCGCTCCTGAGATCCAGGAGCAGCCGCCGGCCCAGGACAGGCTGCGCCGCAGCCTCAAGCCCCGTCACCTGACCATGATCGCGATGGGCGGCGCCATCGGCACCGGCCTGTTCGTGGCCTCGGGCAACACCATCGCCACCGCCGGGCCGGGAGGGGCGCTCCTGGCCTACGTGGTCATCGGCTTCATGGTCTTCCTGCTGATGCAGAGCCTCGGCGAGATGGCCACCTACCTGCCGGTCTCGGGCGCCTTCGAGGAGTACTCGACCCGCTTCGTGAGCCCGTCCTTCGGCTTCGCCATCGGCTGGAACTACTGGTACAACTGGGCGATCACCGTGGCCGCCGAGCTCGTGGCCGCCGCGCTGATCATGCGCTACTGGTTCCCCGACTCGCCCTCCTGGATCTGGTCCGGGGCCTTCCTGGCGATCCTGTTCGCCCTCAATGCGCTCAGCGCCCGGGCCTACGGCGAGAGCGAGTTCTGGTTCTCCCTCGTCAAGGTCGTCACGATCGTGCTCTTCCTGGGGCTCGGCATCCTGATGATCGTCGGCATCCTGGGCGGGGAGTCGCCCGGCTTCGAGAACTGGACCACCGGGGAGGCGCCCTTCGTGGGCGGCGGCCTCGGCATCCTGGCGATCTTCATGGTGGCCGGCTTCTCCTTCCAGGGCACCGAGCTCGTCGGTGTGGCCGCCGGCGAGGCGGAGAACCCCGAGAAGAACGTGCCCAAGGCCATCCGCACCGTGTTCGTGCGCATCCTGCTCTTCTACGTGGGCGCCATCACCGTGATCGGCTTCCTCATCCCCTACACCAGCCCCCAGCTGCTGGGCAGCGGCGTCGAGGACATCTCCATCTCCCCGTTCACCCTGGTCTTCCAGAACGCGGGCGTGCTGGCGGCGGCCTCGGTCATGAACGCGGTGATCCTCACCGCCATCCTCTCGGCCGGCAACTCCGGGCTCTACGCCTCCACCCGCATGCTGTGGGCGCTCGCCGACAGCGGCAAGGCCCCGCGCTTCCTGGCCAAGGTGAACCGCCGCGGCGTGCCCATGAACGCGCTCGTCGCCACCACCCTGGTGGGCGGGGCGTCCTTCCTCACCACCTTCATCGGGGACGGTGACGCGTACGTGTGGCTGGTCAGCGCCTCGGGGCTGGCCGGGTTCATTGTGTGGATGGGCATCGCGTGGAGCCACTACCGGTTCCGCAGGGCGTACACCGTCCAGGGCCACGACCTCGCCGACCTCCCCTACCGGGCACGGTTCTTCCCGCTGGGCCCCCTGGTGGCGCTCGTGCTGTGCGCCGTGGTGATCCTCGGGCAGAACTACCAGGCGTTCATCGGCGACATGGACCTCATGGCCGCCCTGACCGCCTACATCGGCCTGCCGTTGTTCCTGGCCCTGTGGTTGGGCCACAAGTTGGTCACCGGCTCGACGATGGTCCGCTACGAGGACGCCGACCTCACCCGCCCCCGCGACTGACCCCCGCCCTGCCCCACTCGCCCCGCCGAGCCCCCACACTCCGGGCGCCATTTCCGCCGAGTCCCCAGTGCTGTGGCAGTTCCCCAAACTCAATCTGGGGATCTGCGACGGGACTGGGGACTCGGCGCATTCGGGAGGGCGAGCCAAGGGCTCAGGGCACTGAGCGGTAGCGAGCAACGACCACGTCCACCAGTTCGGCGGGGACCTCTCCCTCCGGCACGGCCAGGGGGTCGGTGTCCACGTCCGCACCGGCCTTCCGGGAGAGGTCGAGGAAGTAGCCGGGGGCCAGGAGGTAGTTGGCGACGACGACGCGCCCCCCGTCCGCCAGGCCGGCCCGGGCGCCGGCCACCGCCTCGGCCACGCGCGGGCGGGCGGCGGCCAGGTAGGACACGGTCACGGGCCGCCCCAGCTCCTCGGCCAGCAGCTCCGCGACCGTGGCGCAGTCCGCCACCGCGCGGCGGTCCGAGGACCCGGCGGTGGCCAGCACCACGGCGTCGTGCTCCGCCAGCGGGGCCCCGGCGGCCGCGCAGGCCTCGTGCACCCGCCGGGCGAGCAGCCGGGCGAGCGCCCGGTCCGGGCCCAGGGCGGCCGAGACCCGGTGGAGGTCGTCGGCGGCGACCGCCTCGGCCACGTCCACGTAGACGTGGTAGCCGGCGGAGAGCAGCAGCGGCACCACCACGGCGGGGCGCCCGGCGTACTGCTCGGTGCGCTCGGTCAGGTCGGGGGTCTGCACGTCCACCCAGGTGGGCACCACCTCGACGTCCGGCAGCTCGGCGGCCACGGCGTCCACGAGGCGCTGCACGGCAGTGCGCCCGGACGGGGAGCTGGTGCCGTGGGCGCAGGCGAGCAGGACGGGGGCGTCGGAGGTCGTCATGAATCCCAGCCTACGAAACACGGCCCGCAGCGGTCGCCGGCGTCACGCGACGTCACGGGGGCAACCGTGCTGTAACACGCGTGCCGCATCCTGGTAGTGGCGGCCGGCCCGCCACGACCCCCGCTCTCCCCCTGGAGGACCGCATGCTGTTGACCGCCGACCTCACCGGAGTCCCGGTGCTCGTCCTCGGCGCCCCGGACGACGCCCGCCGCGCCCGGCGCCGCTACGAGGCGGCCGGTGCCGCCGTGCGCTCCGTGGCCGAGCCCGCGCTGCTCGGCGTGGCCGACCTCGCGGGCGTCGCGCTCGCCGTGGTCGTGGGCCCGGCGGCGCAGCGCTGGCGCGAGGCCTTGGCCGCGGCCGGCGCCCGCGTGCCCGTGGTGCAGGAGCCCGCGGCCCGCACCGGCGGCCGGGTGACCCTGGTCGGCGGCGGCCCCGGCGCGGACGACCTGCTCACCGTGCGCGCCGTGGCGGCCCTGCAGGACGCCGACGTGGTGTTCGTCGACCGGCTCGCCCCCGCGGGCGCGGTGGCCGCCGCGGCCCCCGGCGCCGAGATCATCCCGGTCGGCAAGACCCCCGGCCACCACCCCGTCCCGCAGTCGCAGATCCAGGACCTCATGGTGGAGCACGCCCTGGCCGGCCGCTCGGTGGTGCGGCTCAAGGGCGGGGACCCCTACGTCTTCGGCCGCGGCGCCGAGGAGCTCGCCGCGTGCGCCGCCCACGGCATCCCCGTGGACGTGGTCCCGGGGATCACCAGCGCGGTCTCGGTGCCGGGCGCGGCCGGGATCCCCGTGACCTTTCGCGAGGTCTCCCGGATGTTCACGGTCGCCTCCGGGCACGTGCCGTTCTCCGAGGCGGAGCTCGCCCACTTCGCCGGCCTCGGCGCCGGCGGGGGCACCCTCGTGGTGCTCATGGGCGTGGCCACCCTCCCCCACCTCGTGGCCGGCCTCGTCCGGAACGGCGCCGATCCGAAGACCCCGCTGGCGGTGGTGGAGCGTGGGTTCACCGACCGGCAGCGCTCCACGATCAGCACGCTCGCCACCGCGGTCGCGGACACCGCGGCGGCGGGCTGCGGCTCGCCCGCCGTCGTCGTCGTCGGACCCGTGGTCCGCCTGGCGACCGCCGAGCGGGACGCGTTCCTCGCGGAGGTCACCGCCCATGGCTGCTGAGGACCTGCCGCTGGCCGGCCGGGTGGTGGGCGTGACCGCGCACCGCCGCTCCGAGGACCAGATCGCGGCCCTGGAGCGCCGCGGCGCCCGCGTGCTGCACGCCCCCGCCCTGCGCGTGGAGCCGGTCGGCGAGGACGCCGGGCTCGCGGCCGCCTCCCGGGCGATGTTCGAGGCCCGCCCGGACCTCGTGCTGCTGACCACCGGCTACGGCCTGCGCCGCTGGCACGACGCCGCCGTGGCCCAGGGCTTCGACGCCGACCTGCTGCTGTGCCTGCGCGAGGCCGCCGTCTACGTGCGCGGGCCCAAGGGCCGGGGCGCGGTGCGCGGCCTGGGCCTGGAGGACGCCGGGATGTCCGCGGACGAGACCACCGCCGGGCTCGTGGACCTCGTCCTGGCCGAGCACGGCGGGGACCTCACCGGGCGCACGATCGGCCTGCAGCTGCACGGGATCGCCGACGTGGTCCAGCGCCGCCGGCTCACCGACGCCGGCGCCCATGTGCTCACCGTGACGCCCTACCGGTGGGCCTCCGCCGACGACGCCGGGCAGGTGCCCGTGCTCGTGCGGGAGGCCGCGGCGGGGCGGGTGGACGCCGTGACGTTCACCGCCGCCCCGGCCGTGGACGCGCTGTTCAGCACGGCCGAGGAGCTGGGCCTGCACGAGGAGCTGCTGGCGGCGTTCCGCGGCGGGATGCTCGCCGCGACCGTGGGGCCCGTGACGGCCGCGCCGCTGCTGGAGCTCGGGATCGAGCCGCTCGTGCCGGAGCGCTTCCGGATGGGCGCGATGCTCAAGCAGCTCACCGACGCCCTGTCCGGCGCGCAGCCCGACGACGACGGGCGGTAGCCGCTCCGACCGCGGGCGCGATGGGCGATCGTCTCGAGGCGGAGCTGGTTCGAAGGCGGAAGCGTGCGGCGGCGGGAGCACGCGGCGGGGTGGACGTGCCCAGCGGCGACCGGTCGTCGGCCCGGTGGGCGCGGGACGATTGCGGGGGCGCGCCAGGACGGGGGTCAGGGGAACCGGGGGTATCCCGACGCACCCCTGCGACCGCTCGGCAACCGCCAAGGCCGCAGGTCAGACGGACATTCGTTCGTCGTGCATCGAATGTAGCAGATCACACCGGATTAGCGAACACTTTCCTGATGTAATGGTGACGGAACGGTCACAGCCCGACCGTCGCCAGGTTCTACGGACATCCAGTGCCATTCCGGTCCGGCCACCGGCGGCCGACTCACCGCCCATGCCGCGCCGACACCTTTGGCACCTTTTCGGAGTGCAACAAGCCGTCATCTGCCAATGAACCCTCTGATGTCGATCACCTGGCTTCGTCGCATCCCTTCAGGGGCGTGTCCCCCAAGTGGTCCACAGATAGAGGCCGATCAGCCATCACAGCGGGGCTAATAGAAGCGTTTTCAACCTCTCCTGGAAATTGTTTGCAATTGTAACCCTTGCAGAGCAAGCATCGCGCCCGCGGTCGCTTTGCGGAGGTATCGGGATTCTGAAAGGCTAATTCTGGTCGGTCGCCTTGGGGAAGGAGATCGACCGGCGCGTCGGGGGGACGGGCCAGCCTTTATCAGGGGGAGCTTTCCATGTCGATTTTTATTGTCATGCCTACGAGTACTATTTCCGTCGCGGAATCCGCACAGTCGTTCCTGCAGAGCGGAAGTCGTGTCTTACTCATGATCGCCATGGCGCTGTTCCTGGCCTATCTGCTGTTCATGCTGAGTGCGGTGACGATTTCCGGCGCCATCACCAAGGTGAATGCGTTGCGTCGTCCCCTCACCACCGAGCCCAGGGCTACTGTGACGTCCCTTCCGCTGCCTCTCGATGACGGCTGGGGAAACCGACTGGTTCCGGGCCCCGATGAGCGCGCCATGAGCGCCTGAGCTTTCCGACATGATCATGCTCTTCGGAGAGCGGATCGACTTGATCCTGGCTCTCGCCGTCCTGTTGGTCTCACTCAGCGTGCTGTACGGCATGACGCTTCTCGTACTTTCCCGTTTTGAACCCCGGCACGCGCGGGCACGCCGACGTCAGGTGTCGAACATGCGGGACGACAAGACCGTCGTGTTCGTCGTTCCGTGCCTGAACGAGGATCGCGTTCTCGGGGCCAGCCTCGACCGTCTCGCGAGTCTCGAGCATCCGCGTGTGCACATTCTGGTGATCGACGACGGCTCCGACGACGACACAGCCGCCATTGTCCAAGCACATCCTGACCCGCGGGTACACCTCTTCCAGCGAACCTTGCCCGAGGCACGCCAAGGCAAGGGGGAGGCCTTGAACGCCGCGATCCAACATCTGCGGACCAGCGATCTGATCGCCGGCACACCGCACTCGGACGTGGTCGTCTGCGTCATGGACGCAGACGGGCGACTAGATTCCCATGCTCTTCGTGACGTGATGCCGCTCTTCTTGGACGACCGGCTCGGTGCGGCCCAGATCGGCGTCCGTATCAACAACCGGCACCAAAGCCTGTTGGCTCGTATGCAGGATCTGGAGTTCGTGCTCTACACACACGTCTTCCAGCGTGGGCGACGTCATCTCAAGAGCGTCGGACTCGGTGGCAACGGTCAATTCGTCCGACTCTCCGCCCTCAACGGGCTGGGAGAGTCACCGTGGTCGCGCAGCCTCACGGAAGACCTCGACCTGGGTGTGCGGCTCCTCATCGATGGATGGGAGACGGAGTTCTGTTCGACGTCGTCGGTGCACCAGCAAGGACTCGTGGACATCAAACGATGGGTGAAGCAGCGGACGCGCTGGTTCCAGGGACACCTGCAGTCCTGGGGCCTGGTCCCCTGGGTGCTCCGCGACCTCACCGGCACACGGCGGGCCGACCTGGTGTACCACCTGACCAGTCCGTTTCTCCTGCTGATCACGTCATTCCTCAGTGTGGCCTTCGCCCTGTGGGCATTCGACGTCATCCTCGGGATCGTGGTGGGCGACGCCGTCGTCTCACGGTGGTGGATCTCGGCCTATCTCGTCGCATTCGGGCCGGCCCTCCTGTTCGGTCTCGTGTACTGGTCCCAAGAACGGCACCACGGCCTGCGAGCGCCGACTGCCGTGCTCCTGATGCACGCGTACGTGCTCTACGCGACGCTGTGGTATCTCGCAGGATGGAAGGCGGCCTACAGAGCGGCGCGTGGGCACAACGGTTGGTCGAAGACTGAACGTATCGTCGAGAACAAAGCCCAGGTCGACTCGTCGGCGAAGGAGCTCACCACCGAGGTGCGCGCATGAGGAAACCCGTACGAATCGTTCTAGCACTCGGGATACTTGCTCTGGTCGCCGTGGCGGGGGTCAACAACATGTGGCGTATACAACCGTGGTCCGACGGCGAGACCCATGGCCAGTGGGCCGCTCTCTACACCGGCTACGGACGTGTTGTGGGCTCGGACAAGCAGGTGGTCCTGGAACCGAACGCCGCTGCATCACCTGACATCACCCATGGATCGTTGGTGCACACCACGCGGGCCTATGAGGACGCTGATTTCGCCATCACGATGAAGACGGAGGAACAACTCCGGCAGGGCGACCCGAATGTGTGGGAAGTGGGCTGGGTCCTCTGGAACTTCAAGGACAACGACCACTTCTATGCCGTCGCGCTCAAGCCCAACGGGTGGGAGATCTCGAAACAGGACCCGGCCTATCCCGGGAGTCAGCGATTCCTCGCAACCGGTGACGACCGGACCTTCCCTGTCGGTCAGGCGTACCGGGTCGAGGTCGAGCAGGACTGGCCGCGCATGACGGTACGCGTCGACGGCCGAGAGCTGACCACCATCGTCGATGACGAGCGGCCGTATCGCGGCGGCGCCATCGGCCTGTACACCGAGGACGCCCGCGTCCGATTCCAGGACCTGGAAGTCAACGACAGGTCGAACGCGTGATGTCCGCCGCGCCGGCGCGGACCACACTGACTAATCAGGAGCAACCATGTCCACCAAGCCCATCACCATCATGGCGATCTATGGCACTCGCCCAGAGGGCATCAAGATGGCCCCTCTCGTCCTCGCGCTCCGCGACGATCCGCGCTTTGAAGTACGGGTGGTCGTCACGGGACAGCACCGCGAGATGCTCGACCAGGTGAACCAGAACTTCGGCATCGTCCCCGATAGCGACCTCGACATCCACGCGCCTGGACAGAGCCTGATGCAGATCAGCAACCGCACGCTGGAAGGCCTGACGGAAGTTCTGAAAAAGGACCGCCCCGATGCCGTCCTTGTACAAGGAGACACTTCGACGACGTTCGTAGGTGCTTTGGCCGCCTTCTACGCGGAGATCCCCGTGGTGCACACCGAGGCAGGACTGCGGACGGGCAACAAGTACTCCCCGTTCCCCGAAGAGATCAACCGGCGGCTGACCGGTCAGATCGCCAGTTTGCACCTGGCACCGACGGCGGCAAGCCGGGACAACCTTTTGAAGGAGAACATTGATCCGTCGACCATCGTGGTCACCGGGAACTCCGTCATCGATGCTCTGCTCATCACCGTGGCTTCACAGCCACGCATTGAGGACCCCGAGCTGGCGCAGCGCCTCGCGGAGGGGCGACCCGTGGTCCTCGTGACCGCACACCGGCGAGAGTCCTGGGGTGAGCCTTTGGAGGCCGTCGGCAGAGCGATCGCAGCGCTCGCTCGGCAGCACCCCGATCACGACTTCGTCTTCCCCGCCCACCGTAATCCTCTGGTTCGCGACGCCATCCGGCCGGCCATTCAAGATCTGAAGAACGTCCTGATGACAGAGCCTCTTCCTTACGCACAGTTCTGTGCCCTGCTCGAACGGGCATCCATCATCCTCACCGACAGCGGAGGCGTCCAGGAGGAGGGCCCGTCCCTCGGCAAGCCGGTTCTCGTCATGAGGGAGACCACTGAGCGTCCGGAAGCCGTTGTTGCCGGGGCCGTCAAGCTCGTGGGCACCGACGAAGAGGTGATCGTGCGAGAGGTCTCGACACTCATCACGGATCAGGACGAGTACAGCCGCATGGCCAGGGCTCTCAATCCCTATGGTGACGGACGCGCTGCGGAGCGCACCGTGCGCGCCCTGGCTCGACACTTTGGGTTCGACGATCTCGTAGAGGAGTTCACCTACGAACCCCAGTTCGCTGCGTCAACCACCAGCTGATCCATATCAGATACTGCACGCCGAGCTCCCCGGGCCGTTCCACTGGGGTCCCGGGGAGCCTCGCTGAGGAGATTTCATGAGCAAGCCCTTCCAGCTGACGAGACGCGGGCGAGTCGAGTGGTTCGTCGGTCTGGCCGCCCTGCTGGCCGTGTCCGTCGGAACTGTCTTCGGTCTCACCGACGACACCCTGGTTGAGGGGGAAGGCTCTCCTCTGGCGCAGCAGTATGCAGCCGAGGCGAAAGAGGGCCCAGATGCTCGTGCTGGGGAAGCGGTATTCGATCGTCGATTCGGGCAGACCGGAAAGATGTCCACCTTGGTCCTCTACGACAACACCGGTGAGACGTCCGACGACGCTGAAATGTATGCCGTGGCAACGGCCAATCTGGCGACGCACTTCGGTGAAGCAGAGATCCAGCCGGTGGCTGACTATGCGGCGAACACGATGGAGTCATTCGACGCCGTCATCTACATCGGGACCGACTTCGCGGCCTCCCCTCCTCGAGGTTTCCTCGACGATGTCCGTGAAGGCGGGATACCGGTGATGTGGGTCGACCAGAACATCGACGACCTCGCAGGGTGGGAGGCCGGCAGTTCGGCCGCGTTCGTCGATCAGTACGGTTGGGACCCGCACAAGTCCCTCACGGTGGAGAGCGGTCTGGTGAGGACAGTCGTGTACAAGGACCGTGAGGTGTCCCGCACAGCCGAGGGCGTTGCGGAACTCGCGGCCCCGGTCATCGAGGTTGACGAGGCCGTGGAGGTTCTCGCGACCTCCCAGTGCCGGAACGACGACGGAGCGACGCAGTGCAGTCCGGAGCAGCGTGTGCCGTCCAGTGAAGCCCCGTGGGCGATTCGCTCCGGAAACCTCACCTATGTCGCGGAGATTCCTCTGGACTACATCGACGTGAACGATGTCTACCTCATCTACTCCGACTTGTTCTACGACCTTCTGGCCCCGGAGACGCCTGAAGTGAAGCAGGCCGCAGTGCGGCTCGAGGATGTCGGCCCGGAGGCGGACCCGCAGGACCTCCGTGCCGTGGCCGATTATCTGCACGGGGCCGGCGTGCCTTTCCAGGTTGCAGTGATGCCGATCCACGTCGCACGAACGCCGGATGGAGACGACTGGTACGGGCTGAGCCTGCTGGATCGTCCTGAGGTGGTGGACGCCCTCAAATACATGCAGGAGCGGGGAGGGACGTTGATTCAGCACGGAACGACCCATCAGTTCGGGGCGGCCGACAACCCTTACAGCGGGCGCACCGGCGAGGACTACGAGTTCTATCGATACGGCTGCAGCACGACGGCACAAGAACCGTATGAATTCGGCAAGTGCAAGAACGACTCCTACATCCGCCAGATCGGACCCGTGGCCGAGGACAGCGTGGAGCAGCATGTCGCCCGGATTGAGCAGGGTCGTCAGGTCATGAAGGATGCTGGTCTGGGTGAACCGGTGATCTTCGAAACTCCGCACTACGCCGCCTCAGTCAACGCATACGCCGCCATATCCGAGGTCTACGATGCCCGCTACGAGCAGTCGGACTACTTCGCGGGCATACTGTCGCAGAAGCCCAGCGAGCCCGGGAAGGCCTACAGCCAGCATTTCCCTTACACCGTCCATGACATCTACGGGGCCAAGGTCTACCCCGAGAACTTGGGGAACATCACCGAGACCGAGCAGAACAACCACGCCGTCCGTGATCCGAAGTTCCTCGTCTCCCGTGCCGAAGCGAACCTGGTGGTGCGCGAGTCAACGGCCAGCTTCTTCTTCCACCCCTATCTCGATCTGGAGTACTTGAAGAAGACGGTGCAGGGCCTCAATGACCTCGGATTCGAGTTCGTGCAGGTGTCCGAACTCAAGTGAGCCAGCTCAAGGCGTCGTTGGATCGCCGGTAGGCTGGGCGCGACCCGCCCGCCCTGTCGAAAGGCCGCCCGTGACCACCCCCCAGCTCGCCTTCTACGTCGACCACACGCTGCTCAAGCCGGAGGCGTCCCGCGAGCAGATTGCCACCCTGTGCGCGGAGGCGAGGCAGTACGGCTTCGCCTCGGTGTGCACCAACCCGCTGTGGACGCCGTTCGTGCGGGAGCAGCTCGCGGGCAGCGACGTGCTGACCTGCGCCGTGGTCGGCTTCCCGCTGGGCGCGTCCGCAACGGAGGTCAAGGCCTTCGAGACCGCGACGGCCGTGGCCGCCGGGGCCGACGAGATCGACATGGTCATCGACATCGCCGCCGCCCGCGCCGGCGAGCGCGAACGGGTCGAGGCCGATGTGCGCGCGGTCGCCGAGGCCGCCCACCAGGGCGGGGCCCGGCTCAAGGTGATCATCGAGACGTGCCTGCTGACCGACGAGCAGAAGGTCCTCGCCTGCGAGGCCGCCGTGGCCGCCGGCGCGGACTACGTGAAGACCTCCACGGGCTTCTCGACCGCCGGGGCCACCGTGGCGGACGTCCGGCTGATGCGCGCCACCGTGGGCCCGGACATCGGGGTCAAGGCCTCCGGGGGGATTCGCACCCGCGAGGATGCCCTGGCGATGATCGAGGCCGGCGCCTCCCGGATCGGCGCCAGCAGCGGTCCCGCCCTCCTCGGCTGAGTCCGCCGCGCCCTCCGCCGGGCACCGCCGCGGCCCGCGCCCGAGCGACTAGACTGGCCCCGAACGCCCCGCGGCCGCCGTGGCCGGCCGCTCCCACCGTCAGAAGGATTGGATCCATGGCCAACCGAGCCCAGTCGTCCACCAGCACCGCGGCGGACGCGACGCCCAGCGGCCGCAGCGGCGGCGCCACCGTCCGCTCCCACTCGGGCCAGGGACGCACGGTCAACAACCTGATCTTCCTCGTCCTGTGCATGGCGATCATGATCGGCAGCTTCATCGCCTTCGCCAGCTACCCGAACAGCCCGCTGATCTGGTTCATCGGCCTGGGCCTCTACGCCCTGGCGCTGCTGATCCCCGTGAGCCTCCTCCAGAACAGCACCGCGAAGAAGGCCGAGGGCGGGCGCACCATCCTCATGCACGTCCCGCCGAGCACGGAGGTCGCCGGCGAGCCGACCACCGCGGCGGCCTTCCCGGACCCGCCCCGCAACATCGGCACCCGGGACGCCGAGGTCCGCGCCGAGCACAAGAACGACGCCCTGGGCAAGGCGACCCAGTAGCCCGCCCCGCACGACGACGCACGGCCCCCTCCCGCACCCGCAGGAGGGGGCCGTTGGCATTGCGGACGAGGCGGTCGCGCGGAGCATCTGGGCGTCGGTCGGTGCGACTAGACTGGCCGGGAATGCTTCGCGGCCGCCCGTGACCGGCCGCCTCCCACCGCCAGAAGGGTTAGATCCATGGCCAACAGAGCCCAGTCCTCCACCAGCGCCTCGGCGGACGCGTCGACCGGCCGCAGCGGCGGCGCCACCGTGCGCTCGCACTCCGGCCAAGGACGCACGGTCAACAACCTCGTGTTCCTCGCGCTGTGCATGGCCATCATGATCGGCAGCTTCATCGCTTTCGCCAGCTACCCCAACAGCCCGCTGATCTGGATCCTCGGCCTGGGTCTCTACGCCCTGGCCCTGCTCATCCCGGTGGGCATCCTGCAGAACAGCACCGCTAAGAAGGCCTTCGGCGGCCGCACGGTCCTCATGGACGTCCCCTCCTCGACCGAGGTCCCCGCCATGGGCCAGGGCCGCACCGCCGCCGCGTTCGACGACGGCCCCCGCGACGCCCGCGAGCGCGACGCCAGGACCGCGGCCGTCCACCACGGCGACAAGTACGGCAAGAACGTCGAGTAGGGCCGCGCCGGGTCCGACGACGACCTGACGACCGCTCGCACCGCAAAGGTCCCCTCCCACTGCGGGAGGGGACCTTTTCCGTGCCCGGTGGACCGGACGGCGGCCGCCGCGCCGACGGATCAGGCCGTGGCCGGCTCCTTCGCGAAGACCGCCTCGACCACGCCGCGGGCCCAGGCGAGCACCGCGCCGTCCACGAGGTCCTTGCCGCCGATCCGCTCGGTCTTGGGCTTGGGGATGAGCACCTGGAAGGTGTCGGTGCCGGGCACCGCCTTGACCTGCGCGCCCGGGTAGAGGCGGGTGAGCCGCATCTGCCGGGACTCGGGGAGGTCGGCCGGGGCGAAGCGGACCATGTTGCCCTGCGCCGCGACGTCGGTGAGACCGGCGGCGCGGGCGGTCACCCGGAAGCGGGCGACCTCGAGCAGGTTCTGCACGGGCTCGGGCACCTCGCCGTAGCGGTCCACGAGCTCGTCGGCGACCTCCTGGATCGCCTCCTCCGTGGCGGCATTGGCGAGGTTGCGGTAGGCCTCCAGGCGCAGCCGCTCCCCCGGGACGTAGTCGTGCGGCAGGTAGGCGTTGACCGGCAGCTCGATCTTCATCTCGGTGGGCCGCTCGTCCTCCTCGCCGCGGTACTCGGCGACGGCCTCGCCCACGAGGCGCAGGTACATGTCGAAGCCCACCCCGGCGATGTGCCCGGACTGCTCCCCGCCCAGCAGGTTGCCGGCGCCGCGGATCTCGAGGTCCTTGACGGCCAGCTGCATGCCGGCGCCGAGCTCGTTGTGGGCGGCGACGGCCTTGAGCCGCTCCAGCGCCGTCTCGGAGAGCGGCTTCTCGGCCTGGTAGAGGAAGTAGGCGTAGGCCCGTTCCCGGCCGCGGCCCACGCGCCCGCGCAGCTGGTGGAGCTGCGAGAGACCGTAGCGGTCCGCGCCGTCGACGATCAGGGTGTTGGCGTTGGCGATGTCCAGGCCGGTCTCCACGATGGTGGTGCACACCAGGACGTCGAATTTCTTCTCCCAGAAGTCCACGATGATCTGCTCCAGCCGGGACTCGGACATCTGCCCGTGCGCCACGGCGATCCGCGCCTCGGGCACGAGCTCGGCGAGCTCCTTGGCCTTGCGCTCGATCGAGGAGACCCGGTTGTGGATGTAGAACACCTGGCCCTCGCGCATGAGCTCGCGCCGGACGGCGGCGGAGACCTGCTTGTCGGTGTAGCCGCCCACGTAGGTGAGCACGGGGTGGCGCTCCTCCGGCGGGGTGGCCAGGGTGGAGGTCTCGCGGATGCCGGTCAGCGACATCTCCAGGGTGCGCGGGATGGGGGTCGCGGACATCGCCAGGACGTCCACGTTGGTCCGCATCGCCTTGAGCTTCTCCTTGTGCTCCACGCCGAAGCGCTGCTCCTCGTCGATGACCACGAGGCCGAGGTCCTTGAACTGGACCTCCTTGGACAGCAGCCGGTGGGTGCCGATCACCACGTCCACGGACCCGTCCTTGAGCCCGGCGAGCGTCTCCTTGGTCTCCTTGGCGGTCTGGAACCGGGAGAGCGCGGCCAGGCGCACCGGGAAGCCGGAGAAGCGCTCGGTGAACGTCTCGGCGTGCTGCTGGGCCAGCAGCGTGGTGGGCACGAGCACGGCGACCTGCTTGCCGTCCTGCACGGCCTTGAACGCCGCGCGCACCGCCACCTCGGTCTTGCCGTAGCCCACGTCCCCGGAGATCAGCCGGTCCATGGGGACCTCCCGCTCCATGTCCGCCTTGACCTCGTCGATGGTGGTCAGCTGGTCCGGGGTCTCGATGTAGGGGAACGCCTCCTCGAGCTCGCGCTGCCACGGGGTGTCCTCCGCGAAGGCGTGCCCGCGGGAGGCCATCCGCGCCGAGTACAGGCGGATCAGCTCGTTGGCGATGTCCCGGACGGCCTTCTTGGCGGCGCGCTTGGTCTTGTTCCAGTCGGTCCCGCCCATCTTGGACAGGGTGGGGGTCTCGCCGCCCACGTAGTTGGTGACCTGGTCGAGCTGGTCGGTGGGCACGAACAGGCGGTCCCGCGGGCCGTTGCGCTTGGAGGGGGCGTACTCGAGCACCAGGTACTCGCGCACGGGCTTGGGCTGGCCGGGCTTGATCATCGCCCCGGCGATGGGCCGCTGGATGAGCTCCACGAACTGGCCGATGCCGTGCTGTTCGTGCACCACGAAGTCGCCCTGGCTCAGCGCCAGGGGGTCCACGGCGTTGCGCTTGCGCCGCACCGGGAGCTTGCGCATGTCCTTGGTGGTGTAGGGGCTGGCCTTGCCCAGCAGGTCCGCCTCGGTGAGCAGCACGATCCGCGGCCCGTCCAGGGCGAAGCCCTTGCCGGCCACGGCGGTGGTGAGCTCCACGATCCCGGGCTGCGGCTGCTCGGCGAGGGTGTCGCGGCGGGCGGCGGGGATCCCGGCCTCGTGCAGCAACTCCGCGATCCGGGCCAGCGGACCGGGACCTTCCGTGACGGCGACGACGCGCCAGCCGTCCGCCACCCGCCCCTGCAGGAACTCGAGCATCGCCTCGACGTCCCCGTGGAAGCCCAGCGGGTCCCGGGCGGCCACGGTGAGGGTGTCGGCGTCCGAGTCGATGAGAGCGATGTCCTCCGCGGCGGTGTCCGCGTCCACGTCCTGGCCGGCCACCGCGTTGACGTTGAGCGCGGTGACGGCCCACCAGCCGAGGCCTGCTCCCAGCGCGGTGGCCCGGGCCTCGGCGAGGGTCTGGAAGGACCCGGAGGTCAGAGTGCGGCCCTCGCCGTCGTCGTTCCGGACGACGTGCTCGGCGGAGGTGATGTCGATGGGAGCGGACTGCCCGTCCGAGGCGGAGTCCCACGCGGCGAGGAGGAACTCCTCGTTGGTGGCCACGAGGTCGTGGGCGCGGGTGCGGACCTTCTCCGGCTCCATGACCACCACGAGCGAGCCGGGCGGGAGCAGGGACAGCATGGGCACCAGGCCGTCCACCAGCAGCGGCGCGAGGGACTCCATGCCCTCCACGTAGATGCCGCCGGCGATCCGCTCGAGCATGGACTCCGCGCCGGGCAGGGAGTTCTTGAGCTTCGCAGCCCGGGACATCACGGACGGGGTGATGAGCACCTCGCGGCACGGCGGGGCCACGAGCCGCTCCGGGTGGTCCCCGGTGGTCAAGGTGCGCTGGTCGGCCACGGCGAACCAGCGCAGCTCGTCCACCTCGTCCCCGAAGAACTCGATCCGCACCGGGTGGTCCTCGACCGGCGAGAACACGTCGATGATCCCGCCGCGCACGGCAAACTCCCCCCGCCGGGTGACCATGTCCACCCGGGCGTACGCGGCCTCGGCGAGGGAGGTCACGGCGGCGTCGAAGTCGAGCTCCTCGCCCCGGGCGAAGCGCACCGGCGCCATGTCCCCCAGGCCTTCGACGACGGGCTGCAGCACGGAGCGAACCGGGGCCGTGACCACTCGCAGCGGGCGCTCGGCATCCTTGCCGGCCAGCCGGCGCAGCACGTCCAGGCGGCGGCCCACAGTGTCCGAGCGCGGCGAGAGCCGCTCGTGCGGCAGGGTCTCCCAGGCCGGGAACTCCGCGACCTCCTCGGCCGGCAGGTACGCGCCCAGGGCGGCGGCGAGGTCCTCGGACTCGCGGCCGGTCGCGGTGACGGCCAGCAGCACCGGGGCGCGGGAGCCGGCCGGGGCGGGTGCGTCGTCGAGGGCGCCGCGCAGCTGGGCCGTGAGCACCGCGCGCATCCCGTCCGGGGCGCTGATCACGGTCTCGGCGCTGCGCTCCCCCGGCGGCAGGCCGGCCTGGGTGCGGAGATTGGCGAAGGAACGCTCCGCCCCGAGGGCGGCGAGCAGTCCGGACAAGGTCATGGGTGAGCAGTCTCCTGGGACGCTGAGTGGGGTGCTGGTGGAGCACAGAGGCTGTCGGAGCCAACGTTCGCGGGTCCCAGCTTACTCCCGGGCCCCGACAGGGCCTCGTCCGGACCCCACCGTCCCGCCCACAGCCCTGGCCGCGGGCACCCGCCTACCATGGGAGCACGCAACCGCCCCTGCCGATCCGCCGCTACCGAGGAGTCCTCCATGGCCGTCACCGCCTCCACCACCGTCCCCGCTCCCCTCGACCAGGTCGTGGTGACCTTCACCGACGAGGAGTTCATCCGGCACGTGACCCACCGCGCCGGGGCCACCCTGGACTCGGTGGAGGTCGCCGGGGACGTCGAGGCGCAGTTCGCCGTGACCACGGTGCGGACCATGGCCGCGGACCGGCTGCCGGAGATGGCCCGGAAGTTCGTGGGCTCCTCGGTGCAGCTCACCCAGGTGGACACCTACCACACCCCGGAAGCCGACGGGATCCGGATCGTGCGCACCGAGATCTCCGTGGGCGCCCTGCCGGTCTCCGGGTCCGCCACCCAGACCCTCACCCCGCAGGGCGGCTCCACCGAGGTGCACGTGCACTGCGTGGTGAAGGCCAACATCCCGTTCGTCGGCAAGATGGTCGCCGAGGCCGCCGAGCCGTTCATCGGCAAGGCCCTGTCCCTGCAGTCCCAGGAGGCCGAGGCCTGGCTCGCGAAGCGCTGAGTCCAGCCGGTGGGTCGGCTGCCCGAAAAGCAGCCACATACTTGTCGTATTCGCGGACTTGGCACCGTAGCTCGTCAGGCGAGACGTGACTTGTGACGCATTGAGCAGGAGGCTCCTGTGCCTGTCCCCCCATCGAGACCGCCTCACCCCTGTGGGATGACGGTACGGCTCACCCGGCTGAAGATAATGCTCGGGGTTGTGATCCTGGTGTGCTCCGGATGCACCATCGATCTGGGAAACAGCAGTCCTGCCCCAGAGAGCGATGTGCGCACAGGGTTCGTGCGAGCAGAAGGCCGGGGCTTGGTAGTCGATGGACAGCCCACGCGTCTCAAGGCCGTCAACTTCACCAACGAGTACGAACTGGACATCGTGCCCAACGAGCTGCTGACATCCGGCCACCATTCCGAACGTGACTACGAGCGCGTGAAGGACCTGGGGTTCGACAGCATCCGTTTCGCGTTCAAGGGTGACTGGTACATGGAGGACCCGGATTCGTTCTGGGCGTGGCTGGACCAGAACGTGGAGTGGGCACGGCAGCACGGTGTCCGGCTGATCCTCGACCTCCACATTCCCATCGGCGGCTATTGGCTGGGGTCCAGCACCGGCGCCGCCGACTTCGACATGTGGACCGACGACGAACTCCGACAGCAGAACATCGATCTTTGGGCGAGCATCGCGAAGCGCTACCGCGAGGAGCCTGCCGTCGCGGCCTACGACCTGCTGAATGAGCCGGTGACGATTGATTCGAGCGGCGAGCAGTGGCGGAGTCTCGCACAGGACATCGCTGATGCGATCCGGTCGGTGGACCAGAACCACCTTCTGGTGGTCGGCGCCGTTTACGGTATGGACGGCGCGTTCGACCCGGAGGGAGCGAAACGTCATCTGCTCGTGGACGATGACAACGTCATGTACGACTTCCACTTCTACGACCCCTACCGGTACACGCACCAGTTCGCGTCGTGGGTGCCGACGCTCCGGGACGGCGGCCGCTATCCCGATCCCGATCACCTGGTCCCGACCACTCCGCCACGGGTGCTGAAGGGCAACCGCATCGGCACGCCACCCCTGCCGACGGGGACGACCAGCTGGACGGAGTTCGACAGCGGCAAGGTCACCCTCGACGAACGCGCCGCCACCACAGCTTCTCCTCAGATCGTGGTGGAGGGCGGAATGAGCGGGACCGTTCACATCGACAGCATCAGAGTCACGGAGTACGACCCCTCCGGGGTCGAAATCCGCGAGGTCCTCCAAGACCAACTGACCGAGGACAGCACCACCACGTGGTTCCCCTGGACGGGCCAAGACGGTGGAGCATCGTCCGTGACGCACACGAGGGAGTCCTCGGGGCATCAGGACGACGCCAGCCTGTCGATCAGTGGAACGGTGACGTCCGGAGCTGGTTGGAGCAGCAGCGAGAATCTGTTCACGGTGTCGCCCGGCAATCAATATCGCATTCAGGGATACATGCGCGGTGACGAGGTGACCGGGCTCCAGGGCAGAAGTCCCCGGGTGGGACTCCAGTTGGAGCTCTACGGTGAACAACCCGACGCGCCGGGAGACGGCTTCATGGCGCGCGACATCGAGTATCTCGACCAGATCATGGCGGAGAATCTCCGGTTCGGCGCCGAGCACGAGGTTCCGATGTCGGTGCTCGAGTTCGGTGCGGTCCGGCATGTCTTCGAGATCGACGGCAAAGGCGGCGATCAGTGGGCCAGCGACGTGCTGACCCTGCTGCGGAAGTACGACCTCAGCTTCGCCTATTGGGAGTACCACGGCCCGGAAATGGGCATCTACCTGGACCTGGACGGCGAAGAAGGTGAACCGAACGACGCACTACAGGAGACCCTGCGGCGCGAACTGCTCGCGGACGATGACTGATGCCCACCAAACAGCGCCTCGGACGAACACGGACGCACGAACCGAAGCAAAGGTCCGTGGCAGCAGGCACCTCCTGTCCCGTCCTTGATCTCGGCACGACCGCGGAACGCGTCCGGCGCAACGTGGACGCGCGCTACTGAGAGGCCGCGCTTCAGTGCACCGTCCGGACGAGCAGGAGCGTCATGGTCAGCAGCTTCACCGTGATCCGCACCAGTGCCGCGACCTCGCCCCAGGGGCCGTCGAACAGGCCGGGGCGGACGGCGCCCACCAGGACGTAGCCCGAGGCGACGAGCACGAAGGGCACCACGGTGGTCAGCAGCGACCAGGACTCGGTGCGCGCACGGGCTCCGCTCCGGCGGTGCAGGGAGATCAGTCCACCCACCAGCACGAGTCCGGACGCCGCCCAGAACAGCAGTCCGCCGAGCTCCTGGGCGGTGGTCGCGCCCAGCGAGGGCATCAGCCGGTCCAGGGCGAGGCGGGCGCCCACCCGCTCGTGGATCCGGCAGAGGTCGTCGGCAATCAGCAGGAGGAAGACGCCGCCCCACGCGGCGAGCACCCGGTGCGTCGCATCGCGCAGGCCCAGGTGTAGGAGGAGGACAGCCGCGGCGCCGAGCTGGAGAAGCCCGAAGGACTCCATCAGTGAGCCGTCGATCCCGCCGTTCCACAGGGCGCCCGTGCGGAAGAGGCGGAACCAGCTGCCGTCCGGGTCCAGGACGGATCCGCTGCGGTGGAGGACGTGCGCAGTCAGCAGCAGCGCGTCGACCACCATGACCGCACCGACGATGCGCACGGGCCGGGGCACTGCGGTCTCACGCGCCCACAGCACCCGGGCGGGAATCACCGCGCGTGGAACTTCTGCTGCGCCTCGAGCAGTCCGTTCTCGACGAGGTGCTCCACCGCGTCGGCGGCGTCGTCGAGCAGGAAGGGCAATTCCTTGCCCTCGGTGGAGGAGAAGGGCTTGAGCACGTAGGAGGCGGCGTCCATCCGGCCCGGCGGGCGACCCACGCCCACCCGCACGCGGTAGTAGTCCTTGGTGGACAGGGCCTTGGACATGTCCCGCAGGCCGTTGTGCCCGCCCTCTCCCCCGCCGATCTTGAGCTTCAGGGCGGCGAAGGGGATGTCGATCTCGTCGTGCACCGCGATCACCCGCTCGGCGGGGATGTCGTAGAACTTGGCAAGGCCGGCCACGGGCCCGCCGGAGGTGTTCATGTAGGTCAGGGGCTTGGCCAGCACCACCCGCGGTCCGCCCGGGCGCAGCCGGGACTCGAGGACCTGGGCGCGGGTCTTGTGCACCTTGAAGGTCCCGCCGAGCCGGGAGGCCAGCTCGTCGAGGACCATCTGTCCCACGTTGTGCCGGGTCCGGGCGTACTCGGGACCGGGGTTGCCCAGCCCCACGACCAGCCATGCGTCGGACATCGGTGCCTCCATCGAAGTGGTGAACAGTGCGGTCATGCGAAGTGCGGGGCGGCTCGCAAGCCGCCCCGCACTTCGAGGATCACGTGGATCAGATGAGCGGTGAGGCTCAGGCCTCGTTCTCGGGGACGACGTCGCCCTCGGGGGCCTCGGTCTCGCCCTCGGTCTCGGCCTCGCCGAGGTCGACGGCCTGGGGCTCGGAGACGTTGATGACCAGCAGCTCCGGGTCGGAGACCATGGCCACGCCCTCGGGCAGGCGGACGTCGGCGGCGTAGACGTGGTCGCCCACGCCGTGGCCGTCGAGGTTGATGGTGACGGAGTCCGGCACGTTCAGGGCGTCGGCCTCGACGGTGAGGGTGTTCTCCTCGACGTTGTGCACGGCGGTCGGGTCGACCTCGCCGATGACGTGGACGGGGATCTCGACCTCGACCTTCTCGCCGCGGCGCACGGCGAGCAGGTCGATGTGCAGGATCTCCGGGCGGGTGGCGTGGCGCTGGATGTCCTTGACCATGACCAGCTGGGTGGCGCCCTCGACGTCGAGCTCGAGCACGGCGTTGGAGTGGCGCACGGCGAGCATGGTCTCGTGGCCGGGGATGATCACGTGCTGCGGCTCGGCGCCGTGGCCGTAGACGACCGCGGGGATCTGGTCGTTGTTGCGGATGCGGCGGGCGTAGCCCTTGCCGAAGTCGCTGCGCGTGGTCGCGGGGATGCGGATGGTGTCAGCCATGGGAACTCCTCGAAGTCGGGTCTGTCGTCTGAATGGCCAGGCGATACCGGCCGCAGACCCTCCCCCGTCGTCTGGACTCCGGGCGACGCGCCTCGCGGGCGCCGCACCGGTGGGGGCGGGAACGTTCAACCAGCCGTCGTCGATCACGGGACCCGCAGGGGTCCCCTCGCCTTGGCAACCGCATAAGGCTAGCACGCGCCACGGAACCCGACGGCCCTGGACGGGTCTCCCGGGCCCCCGCGATGGGTCGGCTCAGGCGACGGCACCCCGCCGGACGGCCTTGGTCACCAGGAGGTAGGCGAGGATCCACGGCTCGACGACGTACCGGTGGCCCAGCCGCTTCGGCAGCGTCACCAGCCGGTACGCCCACTCCAGCCCGATCGGGCCGAGCCAGCGCGGTGGCGGCTTCTGGATGCCGGCGTACTCGTCGATCCCGCCGCCGACGGCCGCGTAGATCGCCGTGGGCAGCTCCTCCCAGCGCCGGCTCAGGAACTCCTCCTGCAGCGGCATGCCCAGGCCCACGATGACGAAGTCCGGCCGGAACTCCTGGAGGGACCGGACGACGTGGTCCTCGAGCACGGGGTTCCAGCCCTCCCCCGGCCAGCCCTCGATCCGCCCGGCGGACGCGTCCCGCCGGAGCAGGTCCACCGTGCGGGCGTTGCCGGCGGCGGTCGCGCCGACGACGGCGACGCGCCGCACCGGGGTGCGACCCATCAGGCCGGGCAGCCAGTCCAGGGTGCCGAGGCGGTGCCGCTTGGCACTGAGGTCGCGCCCGGAGCGCCACTTGGCCAGCTTCAGGACGGGGAAGCCGTCCGTCAGCACCACGTCGGCCTTCTCGTAGAAGGCGCGGAACGTCGGGTTGACCTCCCACGTGTAGAGACTGTGCAGATTGTGGGCGAGGACGGCGGCCTTGCGGCGCTCCTGCCACGTGGCCGAGATCCATCGGTGCAGCTCCTCGGCGTCCATCGGCGTCACCCGGACACCGCTGACCGGGATCTCGATCGGGTCCGTGCTCCGGTCACGGGACTGGTGCTTCAACATGCGAACTCCCCCTGTGCTGCGCCTCTGCGGCGCCTCGCTCCCCCGCCGGGACCCGGGAACCGGGCCGGCCTCTCGACCAGGGAGCGCCGTCCGTGGTGCGGCGAAATCCCCCCGGATCCCGCCGGCGGACCGGCACCCCTGCAGCGCACGTCTCGCGACCCCCAGCCCTGGGGACCGGCGAACATGCGCTTGCATTCACGCTAGCAAAGAGAGTGGAGCATCCACCCCTCAGGACTGTCCCCTGTTAAGCACCTGTTTACATCGATGTGCACTTGTAAAGTCATCGATGGGGGCCGGAACCACGCCGGGGGGCGTAGGAGGAGTGTTCCGGCCCCCGCACACTCGGGGGGAGTGACCAACGTGCTCAAGAAGAACATGTCCGTGCGACCTGCCGCCTGGCGGGAGACTCACATCAACAGCCTGCGTCGCCTGGACGCGCTGGCCCTGGCGGCCACGCTCGTGCTGACGCAGCTGATGCGCTTCGGCCTCGACCAGGAAGCCCTGGAGCTCGGCCGGCTCACCGTGCCCTACTGGCTGGTGGGCACCGTGCTCGGCGCCGCCTGGTGGGGCTGGCTGGAACTGCGGGGCGCCCGCGACGTGCGCCTGATCGGCTACGCCGTGGAGGAGAACCGGCAGGTGGTCTCCGCCACCCTGGTGCTCTTCGGCGCCCTGGCGATCCTGTCCTACGTGCTGAACGTGCCGATGGCCCGCAGCTACGTGGTGATCGCCCTGCCGCTGGGCACGCTCCTGCTGCTCGCGGGCCGCGGCCTGGTGCGGCGAGGGCTGACCCGCCGCCGGCTGGCCGGCGAGGCGATGTCCCGGACCCTGGTGGTCGGGCGCGTGCCGGGGGTCGTGGAGATGCTCAAGTCCCTGCAGCAGAACCCGGCCGCGGGCTTCGACCCGGTGGCGGTCTACGCGCCGTCGTCGTCCCGGGTCCTGCCGCACCACCTGGCCCGGGTGCCGATGCCCCAGAACATGCTGCCGGCCGGTGAGGCGCCCAGTGTGGAGGGGATCGTGGCCGCGTGCCGCGCCCACCGGATCGAGACCCTGGTGATGGCCGCGTCCGCGCCGCTGAGCTCTGAGGAGGTCCGGCACCTGTCCTGGTACCTGGCCGACGAGCGCATCCGCCTGGTCCTGGACACCGGGCTCACCGACATCGCCGGGCCGCGCATCCACACCCAGCAGATGGCCGGCCTGCCCCTGATCCACGTCTCGACCCCGCGGCTGAGCCGTTCCCGGCGGATGCTCAAGCGCTCGGTCGACATCATCGGCGCGCTCACCGCGCTGGTGGCCCTGTCACCCGTGATGCTCGTGCTCGCGATGATTGTCAAGGCCCACGACGGCGGGCCCGTGCTCTTCGCCCAGGAGCGCACCGGCCTCGACGGGACGAGCTTCCGGATGCTGAAGTTCCGCTCCATGTACACCGACGCCGAGGAGCGCAAGGCCGAGCTCATGGCCGCCAACGACGCCAAGGGCGGGGTGCTGTTCTTCATGGCCGACGACCCCCGGGTCACCACCCCGGGCCGGTGGATGCGCAAGTACAGCCTCGACGAGCTGCCGCAGTTCCTCAACGTCCTCAAGGGCGAGATGTCCCTGGTGGGCCCGCGCCCGCCGCTGCCCTCGGAGGTCGCCCAGTACGAGGAGCACGTCCACCGCCGGCTGCGGGTCAAGCCCGGCATCACCGGCCTGTGGCAGGTCTCGGGCCGGGACGACCTGGACTGGGAGCAGGCCGTGCGCCTGGACCTCTACTACGTGGAGAACTGGTCCCCGGTCCAGGACTTCGTGATCATGCTGCGCACCGTCAAGGCCGTGGTCGCCAAGGAAGGCGCGCACTGACGCGCCTTCCTCCGCCGGGCCGTCTCATCGGCCGGCTCGTCCGGTCGGCACCGCGCGACCACGCCGGGAGAGCAGGTGCTGCAGTCCGTACATCACCGCGACCAGCGCGAGGAGCCCAGGCAGATAGGTGTCGTCCGCCCACGGGGCCTGCACCCCGGTGATCGTCGCCCCGGAGCTCATCACCGCCGCGCCGGCCAGCAGGCCGGCCACGGCGGGCAGGACCACCGTGCGCAGCGCGATGCGCCAGCCGCGCCGCACGCCGGTGGCCACGCTGAAGACGGCGTAGAGCACCGCGAAAAGTCCCAGCACCGCGGGTGCCGTCGGCACGCCGAGGCCCTCGAGCACGAACAGCGCGAGCACCAGTCCCACCGGCACGGCGAGCACCGCCCACCACGGCGGCCCGCCGAAGAAGGCGCGAGAACCGGTGACGGGACGGGACATGGAAACACCTCGGGGAGTTCGACGACGGAGAAGCGGCTACTTCACCGTAGCCACACCGGAGGCCCCGGCCCCACCGACGAAAGTCTGAGTTCGGGCATCGTCGGCGACCGGGACCCCCTCGCGCGCTGAGGTCATCGGCAGCGTCAGAGTGAACACGGTGCCCTCACCCAGGGTGCTGTGGCACGTCAGGGTTCCGCGGTGCTGCTCGATGATGGCTTTGCTCAGGGCGAGCCCGATGCCCAGGCCCGGAGTGGTGCTCATCCGGGCGCTGGGGCCGCGGTAGAACTTCTCGAACACCCGGCGGACGTCCTCCGAGGACATGCCGTAGCCGTGGTCGATGACCTGCACCTGGGCGGAGTCGCCCGACTGGGTGCCCAGCACGAACACCGTGCTGTTCGCGGGCGAGTACTTGATGGCGTTGGAGATGAGGTTGTCCAGGACCTGGCGCATGCGCACGGGGTCGCAGTCGACCACCAGGGTGTCCGGCGCCCAGGCCTTCACGGTGATCCCGGCCCGATCGGCGTGGGGCTGGGCCGCCTCGGCGGACTGCTCGAGCAGCGCCACGAGATCCGCGGGGACGACGTGCAGATCGGCGGCGTCCCGGTGGGAGTTCAGGAAGTCGTCGACCAGGCTCAGCAGCTGGTCGGCGTTGCGCTCGATCACCTCCAGACCGGTCTGCGCAGAGCCGGGCAGCCGGTCGTCCATGGCCAGCAGCTCGGTGTAGCCGCGGATGGACGTCAACGGGGTGCGCAGCTCGTGGGAGATGCCGGCCACGAGCTCGTCCTTGGCCTGCAAGGCGTCCACGAGTTCGGTGACGTCGCTGAAGGAAAGCACGGCCCCCTCCGCCCGCCCGTGCTCGTCGCGCATGACGCGGGCGGTCGGCCGGGCCATGGAAAAAAAGGGGGCGCCTGCCCCGTCGTACAGCACCGGGATCGCCGAGGACGACGACGTGCGCACCAGGCGCTGCTGGGCGTGGGCGTGCAGGTGCCCGTTGTTGGTGAGCAGGGGACGGCCGGTCTCCGGCAGGGCTCGTCCGACGGCGGGGGCGCCACCCCGAGAGTGGGTGAAAATTGCGAATGCTAGCGCGTCCGGCCCGCCGCTGAACCGCTCAGGCGGCCGGGATCAGGGCCGCGTCGGCCGCACCGGGAGTCCCGAGTTCGAGCAGCGCTGCTCGAGCCACTTCGTAGTCGGCCACCACGGACACGAGGTCCACGCCGTGGAAATCCGTGATCCGTCCGTGGCTGATGTTCGCTTCGTGCTCGGTGTCCAGCAGGCAGGCCGGGACCAGCTCGACCGGCACCCGGTAGTCCGCCCACACGTAGGTGTGCCCGGGGACGCGTCGGCCCTCGGTCATGGACTCGAGCACGGCCTCGAGACCCGGGTCGTGGCCGGAGGGCAGCTGGTAGGAGAACAGGCGGGCCCACTCCACCGCCCCGGTGGGAGCGGAGGCGGTGAGGATGCTGAGGGTCACGGTCATCGTGGGGTTCCTTCCGGGACGCTGCGCGGACCGGCGGAAGCACCTGTCCTCCCCCAGCCTCCGTGAGCTGGGTAACAGGGGCGTGTCCCGGACCTGCCAGCTTCCCGTGCCTTCCACGCCCTGCGGCGGAATGTCGCCCCGGCGGGCCATTGACTACCGTGAGAGGTGGACGCCAGGAAAAGAGGTGTACGGATGACCGATTATCCGCAGTTGCAGACCACCGTGCTGGACACGACGGACGTCCGGGGGCTGGCGGAGTTCTATCGGCAGCTGCTGGGTCTGCAGTACCGGCCCGGGGACGAGCCGCCGGCGGACGGTTCCGCGAACGACCACGACTGGCTGGTCCTCACGAACGCGGACGGTGCACGGCAGCTGGCGTTCCAGGCCGTCCCCGCCCTGCCCCGGGTGACGTGGCCCGACGCCTCGGGCGTCGCGCAGCAGCTGCACCTGGACCTGACCGTCCAGGACTCGGAAGCGCTTGAGCTCCAGCGGGAACGGGCCCTCGAGCTGGGCGCCGAGCAGCTGCTCGATCGCGCCGACGACCCGGACGAACCGCTGTACGTGTTCGCCGATCCCGCCGGGCACCCGTTCTGCATCTTCGTCGCGTAGGCGCGGACAGAACTCCACCGCAGAGCCGGGCCGGGCCGCTGCCGCTCTGACTGGCAGGCTGTGCCGTCAGAGGCCGGGACGAGGAGCGTTCCTGGCGAGAGTGATCGCGGCGGCGGCCGCGTGGACCTCGTCGCGGTCCACGAACGGCACCCGGCTCCCTCGCGGGCCGATCTCCATCCACTGCTCGTGCCCCCTGCCGTTGAGCACCACCGTGCCGTCCGGTCCGGCCGTCTCGAGGGCGAAGCGGATGGCCTCCCGCCGGGTCGGCAGCTCGACGACCTCGGGCACGGGCAGACCGGCGGACCGCCGCGCCTCCACCGCACAGCGAACGCCCCGCATCACCGTGGCGCGGATGGCGGCCGGGTCCTCCGTCCGGGGGTTGTCGTCCGTCACCAGGACCACGTCGGCGCCGGACTCCACGGCCGCGACTCCGGCGGGTTCGCGCTTCGTGGGGTCGCGGTCCCCGCCGGAGCTTGCGGTGACCACGAGCCGCCCGCGAGTGCGCGCCCGCAGTGCGGCCGCCGAGGACGCGAGCGCGTCCGGGGTGTGGGCGAAGTCGACGACGACGGTCGGCCACCCCGGCCCGAGCTCCACGTGTTCCATCCGGCCGGGAACGCTCACCGGCCCGTCGAGAGCAGCAGTCACCTCGGAGGGCGATACCCCGAGCTCGAGCAGCATCAGTGCGGCCACCGCGGTGTCGGTCCGGTTGTGCTCACCGGGCAGCGGCGTCCGCAGCGCGAGACTGCCGGCCGGGCCTTGGAGGAGGAACGCGTCCTCGCCCCGCTCCCCCGCGATGTGCCACTGCGCGTCCAACCCGGGATCGTTGGCCAGGCTCACCACGGGCACCCCGCGGCGGCCGGCCAGGTCGCGGAGACGGCGCCCGGCGTCGTCGTCGACCACCACCACCGCCCGGGACGTGAACTCGGGGCTGAAGAGACGTGCCTTGGCGGCGAAGTAGGACGCCATGTCCCCGTGGTAGTCGAGGTGCTCGTGGGTGAGGTTGGTGAAGGCGACCACGCTGTAGCGGATGCCGTCCACCCGGTGCTGGTCCAGGGCGTGGCTGCTGACCTCCATGACGCAGGCGTCCTTGCCCGCGTCCCGCATCTGCGCCAGCAGCTCCTGCAGGAGCGGGGCGGCGGGAGTGGTGACCGTGCTGGGCCGGCGCCGGTCGCCCACCACGGTCTCCGGGGAGCTCAGCAGCCCGGGCCGGCGGCCCAGGCGGGCCAGGGCCGCCTCGAGGAGATAGGCAGTGGTGGTCTTCCCGTTGGTGCCCGTGATCCCCAGCATGGTCAGGTCCGCGGCCGGGTGGCCCCGCAACCGGGCCGCCACCGGGCCCAGCGCGGCGCGCGGATCGTCGACGACGACCACCGGCACCTCCGGCGACTGCCCCAGGAGCTGTACCCCACGGCGGTCGGTGAGCACCGCGACCGCACCGGCCTCGATCGCCGCCGCGGCGTGCCGGACGCCGTGCCCGCGACCGCCCTGCCGCGCCACGAAGAGGTCGCCCGGGCCTGCCTCGCGGTGGTCCTCCACCACCCGGCGCACCACCGGGTCGTCGAGCACGTCACCTGTGGCGAGCGTCCCCCCGATGTCCTGCACCAGATCGGCGAGGAGCACTGCTCCGGACGGCGACGGCCCGCCCCGCGCGCGCTCAGGAGAATTCACCGTTCGAGCGTATCCGCGCCCGGGAAGTAATCAGTACACGTATGAATTCACGCAGTCTTGCCCCGGCCAGCAGAGCGGCCCGTGTGGCCCCCGACACACTCCGGACACACCGCCTGGACAATGGTCTATCCCGAACCACTCTCCGCATAGGAACAAGAGGCTGACAATAGACTTTTGTCCGGTCCGATGGGGACCATGTGGGGACAAGAAACGCCCCCCACTAGGACCGTTGCCCCGATACGCTCGGAGGACCCGAAGATCCGTACCCCTCGACGGACAAGAGAGAATCCGATGCGCACCTCCCCCCTTGCCACTGACGTCCAGCACTACCTCGAGTCCTGCTCCCCCGCTGGACTCACCCTCCTGGAGCTCGACATCGTCGAGGACGTGGCCGAGCTCACGCTGGCCTTCACCCCCGAGGCCCTCGACCGCGTGCTGCGCACCCAGTTGCGCACCGCCGGCACCCCGAGCGACTGGGACTGCCCGAAGGCGTCCATGGAGGTCGGTACCCCCACCTGGGCCTACGCCCTGGACCTGGCGTACCTCTTCAACGAGCACTACTTCGGCCACGTGGTCCTCGAGCGGCACGAGGCCGCCCTGGGCGAGATCCTTGCCACCCACGGCCACGAGGGCACGCCCGTGGTGATCCGCCCGGCCTACGCCCCCAGCTGCCTGGCCCTGAACCTCCGCCGCCTCAAGGCCGAGCACCTCCGCACCGCCGACCACACCGCACCGGAGGCCCGCGCCGCCTGAGCGGCCGGCTCCACAATGCCTTGGTCCCCCGAGTGGGGGACAGAAAATGGCACCGTCACCGTCGGGGCGACTTCCCCGCCCGACGACGTGATCCCGGTCACCACTAGGCACGACGCCGTCCCGCGAGTTCTCGGCACAGGCAAGTGCAGACGCAAACTCCTTCGTCATAGAGCCGGTTTCATCGATTTGCGCCACTAAACTGGCGACAAGTGCAACGCAGCGCGCGGTCCACCGTCTCTCCCACGGGCTGGGAGGAGATACCCCAGGTGGCCGCGTGCTTTTTCGGGGAGGGAGCACCACCATGCTCAAGGTCAACGAGATCAGCCGAGCGGACGACCACCGGCGTCCGCAGCTCAACAGCACACGAACCACCGCTCGCGACGCCGCGTCCCGCTCCGGATGGCGTTCCGCCTACCTCACCCGCACGCGCTGGGCCGATGCACTGGCCCTGCTCGTCACCCTCATTGGCGCCCACCTGCTCCGCTTCCAGCTGGAGAACGCCGGCCTCGACCTCGGCCCCTTGTCGGTTCCCTACTGGATCGTGGGCATCGCCCTGGCCCTGACCTGGTGGATGCACCTGGGCGCCCGCGGCGCCCGCGACGTCCGCCTCATCGGCCACGGCCTCGAGGAGACCCGGCAGGTGGTGCACTCAAGCCTCATCCTCTTCGGCGCCATCGCGATCATCTCCTTCGGCTTCGACCTCCCCACAGCGCGAAGCTACGTTTTGCTGGCCCTCCCCCTCGGGCTGGGCTTCCTGATTCTCGGCCGTTTTCTCGTGCGGGACCGGCTGGTCAAGGCCCGCTACAAGGGTGAGGCGCTGTCCAGGACCATGGTGGTGGGCCGGCTGGCCGGAACGTGCGACCTCATCAAGTCCCTGCGCCAGCACCCGACCTCCGGGCTCGACGCGGCCGCCATCTACGTCCCCGAAACCCGCAAGCCGATCCCCGCGGAGCTGCAGCGCATGAGCCTCCCGCCCAACGCGCTCGCCCCGGGTGCACGCCCCACCGTGGAGGGCATTGTCGACGCGTGCCACGAGCGCGACATCGAGACCGTCGTCCTGTCCTCCAACGTCCCCCTGGGCACCACGGAGATCCGCCACCTCAGCTGGCAGCTCGCCGACGCCCACATCCGACTGGTCATGGACACCGGCCTCACCGACATCGCCGGCCCCCGCATCCACATGCAGCAGGTGGCCGGTCTTCCCCTCATTCACGTGGCCACCCCCAAGCTGAGCCGTAGCCGGGCCATGACCAAGCGCCTCATGGACATCCTCGGCTCCGGCGCCGCCTTGCTCATCCTCTCCCCCGTCCTGCTCACCCTGACTCTGATCGTCAAAGCCCACGACAAGGGCCCCGCCTTTTTCGCCCAGGAGCGCATCGGCCAGGACTGCTCGCGGTTCAAGATGTTGAAGTTCCGCAGCATGCGCACCGACGCTGAGCAGGTCCTTCAGCGCCTCAAGAAGCAGAACGAAGGCGCCGGCCTACTGTTCAAGATGAAGGATGACCCCCGCGTCACCGCCCCCGGCAAGTGGATGCGCCGCTACAGCCTCGACGAGCTCCCCCAGTTCCTCAACGTACTCAAGGGCGAAATGTCCTTGGTGGGCCCCCGCCCCCCGCTCCCCGCGGAGGTGGAGCAGTACGAGGACTACGTTCACCGTCGACTGCGCGTGAAGCCCGGCATCACCGGCCTGTGGCAAGTTTCGGGCAGGTCGAACCTCGATTGGGAGCAGTCCGTGCGCTTGGATCTCTACTACGTGGAGAACTGGTCCCCGGTGCAGGACGTGTTGATCTTGGGACGAACGCTTAAAGCCGTGATGGTGAAGGAAGGTGCGTATTGAGCACACGCTCGAGCAATGCGGCACGGCGAGCATGCATTGGGAGCTGAGCCTGGATACGTTGACCGTCAAATCTCCAATACGTACCGGGTCATCGACGAGTCGTACCGCTCAATGAGCAGACATATCGATACAGTGCACCATATGGCGATCCTCAAACGTGCATTGCGACTCTTCGAGTCCGGCGGAGAACGTCCTTTTCGACCGTCCGTGATTAGAACCGCGACGTTCTCCCTTCGCACCACAGCGAGGAATGCGCTCGTTGGCAGACGTTTCCGCATCCTCAATTACGGCAACTTGCGCGTTGCCCGAAACGCTCGTCTCCGCTTCGGAACAGGCTTCTACGGATTTCTGGACGGATCCGAGGCCGCCCTCATCCGGAATCGCGGTACCTTGATCCTTGAAGGGGACGTCTCCGTAGGTGGCGGCGCGCGGTGGGACATCGGCCCAGAGTCGATCGTTAGCATCGGCGACGGAACATACTTCTCCCCCAATGTCCTCCTCGTCTCAAGTAAGGGCATATCGGTAGGGGCCAAGTGCGCGATCGGGTGGGAAGTTCAGCTGCTCGACACGGATTTTCATGCCCACGGGCTTGCACGAAGGCACGTGGAGCTCCCTCCAGCCACGAGCTTTCGGTCGTCAGTCGAGATTGGCGACAGAGTTTGGATCGGCAGCGGTGTCAAAGTCTACAAAGGCGTGCGAATCGCCGAAGGTTGCATCGTCGCCGGGGGGTCGGTCGTGACCCGATCCGTCCTCGAGCCGGGTTCCTTGGTAGCCGGAAACCCGGCACGAGTCATTAAAACCGGGGTGACCTGGCAATAAGCCGTTTCCCTATTATTCCATCTGCCCCTACCCCCTAAAGGTCGATAATTTTCATGTACCTGCGCCTCCCGCCGCACGAAATCAGCAAGGGTCGAAAGACGACCCCTGTCACCGCTTCCCCCGCAGTAGTGCGCATGGGCCCAGGTGCTTAGGAAAACATGGCTTATCTCTACGCCACTTTGGGCGTCCTCGCTCTCGGCCTGACACTGAGTAGCCTGCGGGTGCACTGGAGAGCGAAGGCTGTGGACTCCACATTTCTGTATTTTGTGGCGCTTACTATTCTTCCGTCGTTGGCCGGGCTGATCGCCCAACTCACCGGAGGACGCCAAGTCACCGTAGGTTTCGGAGGCGCAACGACGGTGTCCATGTCGGGTGCAGCCCTTGCGGCGGCCAGTGTCACCCCTGCTCTAGTCCTGGCGAGCGCCGTTACTTATCTAGCCGCACGAGTGCGGCGCGAGGTCCGCATAAATACGGCCGCCGCGTTATTGGGGGTTATACTCGTGGCCGGGATTTTCGGTCACGCACACACTACGCAAGGGCTCCCTGCGGGACCCTCCGTTCTTACGTACGTCGCCGCGGCACCGCTTCTCCTTGCGCCGCGTAATCTGTCTGGACTTTTCGGGTCCGCCCACGCGCTCGGAGTCCTGATGGGCCTTAGCGGTATTGCCGCAATCCTTGCACCGGACGCAGTGATGGTCGAATGTGATCTTCGGAAGTGCGGCCCTTTAGGCCACCTTTTTTCGGGCGCATCGTACAATTTCAATTCGTTCGGCATGCTCGCCGCCCTGGCCGTCCCTGTGCTCTATCTCGGACTAAGCAGGTTTGGGCTACCGGTCGCCTTTATTGCCGCCATATTGGGGTTGTCGAGCGGATCCCGGACCTCACAACTGGCGATCATCTTGACTTTCGCACTCATTTTAGTGCACTCATACACGACCCACGCGCACAGGCGGCTCGTGCTGCCGATCTTCGTCGTCGGAGTCGCCGGGCCTGCAGCGCTGAGCGTTGTATTGCCGTTCAGCGGCCTCGACCCGGTGACGTTCACCGGGAGAAGCGGCTTATGGGACCTGGCCCTCATGCGCATCGCGGACTACCCATTGCTGGGACTAGGCCCGGACAGCTGGCCGGCGTTGCAAGCGACGGGAGACATTGCTCGGGCCTCCGCGTACTCGCCGCACAACCAACTGCTGGACGTGTTGTTCGTCGGAGGGGCTATTGGTTTGCTGGCCTTCGCTGTTTTCGTCGCTCATGTTGTCCATTCGAACAGGGCACATCTCACCACCATTCTCCTGCTGTTCGCACCGGCGGCGACCCTGTCCATCACGGAACGCCCGTGGAGCACTGGCCGACTGGATTGGGTCAGCTGGTCGCTCTTCCTTACCGCCTCCGTCTGGTTGAACGCTCGAGCCACATCCACCGCCAAGGCGCCGAGGACTCCGCTAGGCTCTGTCCTTCAGGCGACACATCCTCAAAGGAAATGCGCCACGAGTGACGGACTGATGCGCTTGAGGAACGAGGTTTCGCCCGTACAGACCCACTCTCCCGGTGCGGGAGGCTGGCCTGGAGTCGTTGCCGTCCCCGACGAAATACGACGTGCTTCTGGAGGCTACCCGGCACGATCGTCGCGGCCTGAGCGGTAGTAGGGCCTGCTTCCCACATCGGGAGCGTCGGCGTGAGGGATACGGGGCAGCACAGAAAGCAAGAACCTGTCAGACGCCAACAGTCCCGCCTTAACTAGAGGAACCAGAACTCCGGGGATCCTCGGGGCGTATCGTTGCGACACCAAGGCCGACTCGTCCCCCGCACCCTTGGTCGACGAGATGCTCGTGGCGTGGACCCTGAACGAGGCCACTTCTCGATTCACGTAGACGACCTTGCCGACCCTTGAGAGCTTAATGAACAGGTCTTGATCCATGGAGTTGCGCAGTCCGATGTCTAGACCGCCGACATTTTCGAAGGCGTCCCGTCGCATGAGCGAACCCGGCTGGCTCATGAAGTTCTTACCGAACACCGCATAGCGTGCCGCCCACGCCCCGGACCGAATGACCCACTTCGAGTCTCCATTCGCGTCGATATAGCGCACTCGTCCCAGGACCAGAGAGGCCCGGGGCTCGTTCTCCAGGACACCTACAGTCAATGCCAAGGAGCCCGGAGCGAGCACGTCGTCGTCGCCGAGCCACCCGAGATAACGGACAGCGGCAGGAAGGTCCTCGAATCCTTGGTTGAGCGCCTCGGACAGCGATTGGCCACGCTCAGAGACGATGCGTGCGCCATATTGCTTGGCCAGCCCGTCCAGGGATGCACTAGCGGGAGCCACGAGAACGAGATCCACGTCGACCTGCTGCCTCGCTACGGAATCGAGCGTCAATTCCAGCCACTCCAGATTCCGCCCCAGCGTGGGCACCACAAATCTGATGAGAGCGTCACTAACCATTATCCAAACCCACCCTTATTTCTAGGACGTCCAAATTAAGCTCGTACTCCGCCTCGTACAGATCGCGGTGTCGGTATCTCCGATGCTACAGCCCTGCATCCCAAACTATCTGTATCCGAGCCCGAACGCTGAGCATCAACCGTCAATCCCTCGGTGAAAATCCGCCACGGTCCCCTGCGACACAGAGTGCGTGCGCTCTGAAGTCATACACCCCGCCGACTTGCACTAGACACCACTTGCTTTTTTCAGACTAGTCACCACGACATGCTTCGCCGGGGCCTCAAGCCCGTTAGACTGATCGAAAATCTTGATCTCGGATCTGCAACCATGCACCGGGACACACCGTAAAACGCGGATCCTTATCCGTATGACAATTGCAGAAAGGACGAGCGCGTGTCCGAAAACACCGTTGCCGTGTGGAAGAATTCTTGGTTGCCGCACTCCGAAACTTTTATCGTCGGACAGACGTCGTCACTAAAAAACTGGAAAGTGACCACGCTTGGATTTCACAATCTTGAGAACGGCCTGATGCACGCCGATTGCGCTCCGTTCCCAAACACGCCATCCGGTAAGGCGCTTCGCCGCGCATTCCGGACCAAGGCCAGGCGCAACACGTATATGCGCCATCTTGAGTCAGCAGACGCCGCCTTGATGCACGCACATTTCGGATCGGGCGGCATCTATTCCCTTCCGCTCTCCGAATCCCACGGAATACCCCATGTCACCACGTTCCACGGATCCGACACGCATCAATTCGGAAGCAATATACCCGGCGCCGAGTCCTGGTATCGACGATCCCTTACATCACTGTTCGGTCGGGGCGACCGCTTCATCGCCGTTTCGCGGTATTTGGCGGACCGTCTCATGGCAGCGGGGGCCCCGGCAGAGAAGATCGACGTGATCTACACCGGCACACCGGTGTTGCCGGCTGCGGTCTCTTCCACCAGAGACGGCATAGCGTTCGTGGGACGGCTCATCGAAATTAAGGGCGCGGAGCATCTCTTGCGGGCCGTGGCGGCCATGAAGCATCCTCGCGCCCGGTCCATCCCTATCAGTATTGCCGGGGATGGCCCGTTGCGGCCGGAGCTCACAAGATTGGCCTCCAAACTCGGGCTCGACTGCACTTTCCTTGGCCACCTACCAAAGGGCGACATTCCAGGATTCCTCGCACGGCACTCGATTTTTTGTGCGCCCTCCATTCCGAGCGCTCGGGGCACACGCGAAGGGTTTGGCATGGTTTTCCTCGAAGCCTCTCTCCAAGAGCTTCCGGTAGTGGCATACGCGTCCGGAGGCGTCAGTGAAGCCGTCTCGCACGGACTGACAGGCCTTCTCGCCTCGGAGGGCGACATCGAGCAGCTGAGCTCGTACCTGGAACGCCTTGTGCTGGATCCAGAGGCGGCACGGGCCATGGGAACAGCGGGAAGGGCCCGAGTGATCAGCGAATTCTCCTTGGAGCTCCAGACGGGTGCACTCGAGTCGCTCTATTCCGATTTGACCAGGTGAAGTCGCAACGGAGGCGAACTAACCACCAACCGTTGAACTTGAGGACGACTCACGCGCCCGTGCCCTCTGGTCGTGCACATATCCGGAGAGGAATCGGACGGTCTGGGTGATGAGCTCCGCCAGCGGCTGTGTGGCCATCAACAGCGCTGCACCCATTGTCGTCGTCAGGTCAAGATGGGAAATCGACACCGCTCCCCACACCAGGATCAACGGTATGTAGATCCACGAGTGCTGCAACCAACCCCGGGCTTGATTCAGCACGCCGAACGCACGGGAGAACTGCGCAATGGCCAGCCCGATCAGGACAAACACGAGCGGGCGACCGAGTCCGCCGTACTGATCTCCGAGAATGGCGAGCAACACGTCGTTAAATAGGGCCCCCAGGGTGATGATGGCTGTACAGAGTACGGCGTAGGTGCCCAGGATGGGCACCAACCCCTTGGTGAGAAGTTCCGGCCCCGACGGCATTCTGGCGATGTACGGTGTGGCCAGGTCAAGAAGGAGTCCGTTAACAACCACGAAAACGGCACCGAAACGGGCCATGGCCTGGATTTCGGCAATACTCGATGTGGCACCGTAAATGGTCAGGAAAACGAGGACTGCCTGTTCGGAGAGGATAAGAGCGACGTTCATGGGCATCACTCGACGGGCAGTGGAGTGGAACGTCTTCTTGTAGAGGGGGACGTCTGCGGGTTGAGCCGGGAGAGCACGGCGGACGTCACGACTGATAATGCGATTCGCTCCGAACATGACGACCAGTCCGATCGCCAGTACAGTCTCCATGCCACCGAGGTCGGCGAGCATTACGACTATAATCAGCGCAACTCGCGCGACCGCGGCCACGAGGTTAACCGTACGGATATAGCGGAACGCGTAGTCGAGGCGGAGGACGGTGTAGACCGTCCCTGAATGCAGGGCAAACCACATGGAGACGCCGGTCAGCAGCATGGCGGCGCTGGTCCGCCACCAGTCGAAATCGTTTGCCAGCAGGACGGCTCCCACCCCGGCCGTTCCGACGATGATGATCGGCAGACCGATGATAAGCCGATATCTGAGCACTGACGAGTAGAGTGTCGAAAATGCGTCGCGGTCCGCACGGATTTGACCGCCGATGGACATCAGGCTCGAGTTCAGTCCTCCCTCCGCGATACCGGCGACCGCTGACAGCAGAGCAATACAAATCGCATATCCGGCGTACTCGGACTTTTCCATGGAGCGAACGATCAAGATACCCGACAAAAAAGCGAATCCCTGCGTTAACAGTTGCACCGAGCCGTGCCGGGCCAAAAGGTCAGCGATTTCTCGCGCCCGATGGGGCCCCGGCGCGCGCCGGGTCATGGCGGGTCGAGACGTCTTCACGAGAGTCCTGGGGACCTAGTCCGCGACGACATCGGGGCCGCTTGCACGAGCATGGACTCAAGTGCGGTTATCCATCGGTAGCCGACTGCTGGCCAAGCGAAGTTAGCCTGCGCGCACTCGAGCGCGCACTCAGCGTACTTTCTACGATCCCCACTTAGGATCTCTTGGACTGCGCGGGCCACGTCGGCCCCCGAGGGCCGCGTCAACACCCGGCCTGACGACGTCGTCATAAAGCGGGCGGCCGCGACGGCAGTGGTCGTGACCGCAGGCACCCCGTGGGCAAGCGATTCGGCCAAGCCGATACCGAAGTTCTCGTCGTCGCTCGGTAGCAGGAACACGTCAGCCCTCCGATACGTAGCGGTTTTGCCGGCACCCGTGACCTCTCCGACGAACTCGACGTGGTCCGTAACACCCAGGCGGTCGGCGACTTCCCGCATGCTATCGACGAGCTCACGCGGCCCCTCCCCAGCCACGGTGAGCCGCGCATTGACGCCCCGTTTCACCAACTCGGCAACAGCGTCGATCGAGATGTCGATCCGCTTTTTAGGTGCTATACGTGATAGAGACAGCAATTCCACCGGTTCATTCCAGGCAAGCGGAGGGGCTAATGACGCGGGCAACGTGGTCCCGACACCACCGACCTGCACGTTCGCACCTGGGAATTTCTCTTGCAATTCGATGCGCTCGATCGGAGAGCCCGTGACGAAGCCGAGCGATCTCCTCACTGTTCGTGCTCCTACGAGACTGTCGAAGACGGCCTTTTTTTCTCGCGAAAACTGCTGCTGTCGTTTCGTGAGGGCTCCGTGCGGCGTGATGACGTATGGGATGTTCATGCTCTGCAGCATCAACGTCACAGGGAGCAGCCAGGGCAAGAAGTAACCGTGGATAACGGCCACGTCCACACTGTGTAGTGACTGACTCAGTCGCTTCATGCCGATCTGCCGATTTTCCGGGATGCTTCGCGCCGCCAGCCACCGAGGTCCCGGAACAGGCAGTGGCCCGCTTTCCCCGGAATAGCTCTCCACTACTGACTTCTCCAGCCCGCCCCGCACGCTGTACAAATCGGCCTGGACACCGGGTAGCTGGTTGAGTGTGATGTTGAGTTCAAAAGCGTTTCGGGCGGGGCCTCCGTCCGCAACGGCCAGTGTATTGACGAACTGCGCGATCCTCATCGCTGCCAGCCTTTGAGCTCACGGACCTTCAGGTCGATCTGCCAGTAGTACATGCTGAGCGCGAGAGCATAGTCGAAGCCAGCCCGGCCGTCCGCAAAGCCCCGGCGCAAGATGTAGGAGTAGAGGAAAAAGGCGGCTGGCTTGAACGGCACCCGCTCGAAGACTTGACCCTGGATGCTTCGCGCCTGACGTGTCCGCAGCCGAGTCGCGGGCCGAATGCGCAGATGCGCCTCCCAGTCCGAGTATTTGTTGTGACGGTCGAACCACGTGCGGATGGGGTCGTGGTCTTCGTGCCGGAGGCGCCCCTGCAACTTTCTTGTTATGCCATCGGGCGTTGTGGGCTTGGGCTGGTAATGGCCCTCAACTTCCCCGATCCCGGGTGCGTCGAGATCGCCGACCTCAGGGAAATGGACTCTAGTGCGATGCACCAGGGCGCGTTTCACAACAGTGTGCCCGTGCCGCAGGACCTTGCCCGCAAAGACATAGTCCAGCGGTATGTCGAAGGCAGCTTCGGGACGATCGCTGCCAAGGAACAAGACTCGAATCTCCTCGACGAGGTCCGAGGTTGGTGTCTCATCCGCGTCGATGTAGAGCACCCAGTCATGCCGGGCTGGAACGTTCTCGAGCATCCACTGCTTCTTCTTGGGGTACCGACCATTCCATGTAAATTCGACTACAGTTGCGCCATGATCCCGTGCGATGTCCACGGTACGGTCCTCGCTGTGGGAGTCCACGACCACCACTTCGGCGAAGTCCTGCAGTTGTTTCAAGCATCGGGCGAGGCCGGCTTCTTCATTTTTAGTTAGAACCATGGCGGTGACGGGTATACGGAACATGACTACCGCCCCGCTTCAAGTCGCACCGGCGAACTATCGAAGCGCCGCCCCTTGGACTCCACCGCAGGAGGACCGATGATGACGTTGGGGTCGACGTTTTGGTTGACCAGCGTTAGGGGCTGCACCATCGCCGAACGTCCCACCGTCACACCCCCCGTTACCACGCAGCGCGAAGTGACCCAAGCGCCGTCGTCAATGGTGACCGGACGGGTGATGAGACCCATATCCTTCCGGTGGGCATGGCTACCGGTGGTGATCAGAGTTTCCTGCGACACGACCGCGTCGTGACCAATGGTGACCTGGTCCTGATTGTGGATCCATACGCCCTCGCCGATCCAGGAGCGGTCGCCGATTTCCAAGTTCCAGGGGAACTTGATGCGAGTCCGGGGGCGGATGATGACGCCGTCACCGATCTTGGCGCCGAAAGCTCGGAGGGCCTTGGTTCTGAGGCCGGAACTGATTTGCCACGGGTTGGTGACGAGGACCAGTTCCGTGGCCGACCACAGGTAAATCATCCATTTCGGGCGGTTCCAGGCCTCGCCTTCGCCTGGCGCCTGGGAGAGGTCGATGACAGGAACGTCGGAATCGGCAGGGCTGCGTCCAGCGCCGGTGGCCATGAATACCTCTGCTTGTGGGGGGCGGGGAGGTCATGTGAGCTGAACCACGGGCCGACGTGGGGCGTCGTCCCAGAGCTGAATGCGCTCACATGTATCGTCTGATTTATACCCCATCCCCTCCGGTGCGCCGCTGATTCGCCTCGGCGTTGCTCCCAGTGTGACGAAAGCCTCCTATGCCCCCTCGTTTGACGATTATCGGCATCAACTACGCTCCCGAGTCCAGCGGCATCGCTCCGTACGCAGCAGCCCTCGCCAAAGGCATGACAACCCTCGGATGGCAGGTCAAGGTCATCACGGGCTATCCGAGCTACCCCCAGTGGCGGGTGTACGACGGCTACGACGGCCGCAAACTCGAAGAGGATCACGAAGGCGTCCACGTCCTGCGACTGCGCCACTATGTCCCCCCCGAGCCCCGACTGATGAACCGGATGCTGATGGAGCTGCACTTCGGTCTCCGGTCGGCGCTGGCTGATTGGGGAAAGCCCGATGTGGTCCTGTTCGTCTCGCCCGGGCTGTTCTCCTCCGCAGTGGGCGCCCTGCGGGCCAAGCTCTCGCGCTCTCGTGCCGGTACGGCGATCTGGGTGCAGGACCTCTATTCCCGCGGGCTCGAGGAGGTGCACACCTCGGCCGCTGGACTGGCCCCGCTGATGCAACGAGCTGAGAGTTCGATCCTGCGTGCCATGGATCGGACGATCGTCATCCACGACCGGTTCCGCCGGCACGCCGTCGATGAGCTCGGTGTCCCCTCGGACCGCGCCTTGATCCACCGAAATTGGTCTCACATCGCCCCGCAGAACCACATCGACGTAGCCGCCGTCCGCGCCCGCCGGGGCTGGACGGAGGACGATGTCGTCGTGCTCCACGCCGGCAACATGGGCGTGAAGCAGTACCTCGAGAACGTGGTGGAGGCCGCCCGGCTGGCGGACCAGACCTGGTCCCGCGTCCGCTTCGTCCTGCTGGGCGCCGGCAACCAGTTGGACCGGCTGAAGGAACTGGCCGCAGGAATCGAGCGACTGCAGTTCGTTGACCCCCTGCCCGACGACGAGTACACGGCGACGCTGGCCGCTGCGGACGTGCTCCTTGTGAACGAGAAGCCGGCTCTCCGGGAGATGTGCGTGCCCAGCAAGCTGACGTCCTATTTCGTCACCGGGCGACCTGTCCTGGCTGCGGTGGACGACGAGAGTTCCTCCGCCGGCGAGGTGGAGTCCTCGGGGGCCGGTCGGGTCATTCCGTCGGGAGATCCCGCCGGACTGCTCCGCGCGGCCGAGGAACTCGGCACCGACCGCGTGGCCGCGGCGGCTCTCGGCGGCAACGGCCCGGCGTACGCCGCGGAACACCTCTCCGCGGACGCCGCGATGCGTCGATGGGACGATGTGCTCCGATCTTTGACGCAACATGTCCGGCGCTGATCACGGGCTTCGCCCATTCATTCACTAGCATAAAGCTGTCCCCTCAACGGCCCACGGCTTATCCCCCCGAAGGACGATCATGCACGCCACCCCCAAGAAGGCCTTTATCACGGGCATCACCGGTCAGGACGGCTCCTACCTGGCGGAGCTGTTGCTCGCCAAGGGCTACGAGGTCCACGGCCTGATCCGTCGCGCCTCGACCTTCAACACCCACCGCATCGACCACCTCTACTCCGACCCGCACGAATCGGACGCCAAGCTGTTCCTGCACTACGGGGATCTCTCGGACGGGTCCCGTCTGGTGACGCTGATGGCGCAGATTCGCCCCGACGAGGTCTACAACCTCGCCGCCCAGTCCCACGTGAAGGTCTCCTTCGAGGAGCCCGAGCACACCGGGGACACCACCGGCCTGGGCACCGTGCGTCTGCTCGAGGCGATGCGCCTGGCCAACGTGGACGCCCGCTACTACCAGGCCTCTACCTCTGAGCTCTACGGCGCCACCCCGCCCCCGCAGCACGAGGACACCCCCTTCTACCCGCGTTCCCCGTATGGGGCGGCGAAGATCTACTCCTACTGGATCACCAGGAACTACCGCGAGGCCTACGACATGTACGCGGTCAACGGGATCCTCTTCAACCACGAGTCCCCCCGCCGCGGGGAGACCTTCGTGACCCGCAAGATCACCCGGGCCGTGGCCGCGATCAAGGCCGGGCAGCAGGAGAAGCTCTACATGGGCAACCTGCAGGCCATCCGCGACTGGGGCTACGCCGCCGAGTACGTCGAGGGCATGTGGCGGATGCTCCAGGCCGACGAGCCCGAGGACTTCGTCCTGGCCACCGGCCACCCGTGCACGGTGCGGGAGTTCCTGGAGATCTCCTTCGACCACGCCGGGTTGGACTGGCGCGAGCACGTCGAGTTCGACGAGCGCTACCTGCGCCCCACGGAGGTCGACGCCCTCATCGGGGATCCCGCCAAGGCCAAGGACAAGCTCGGCTGGGAAGCCACCGTCAAGGCCCCCGAACTCGCCCGCCTCATGGTCGACGCCGACATCGCCCTGCTCGAGAACGACGCCTGGATCGACACCGTCGACCTCGCCTCCTGGGCCAAGTGACGGAGGGCCCCACCATGACGGCAGACACCACCGAGAAGACCGCCAACGCGACCGCTTCGTTCACCCCCGGCCCGCTGGATCGCACCGCCCCGTTCTACGTCGCCGGGCACCGCGGCCTGGTCGGCTCCGCCATCTGGCGCCGGCTCCAGGCCGAGGGGTTCACCGACCTCATCGGCCGCACCTCGGCCGAGCTGGATCTGAAGGACCGCGACGCCGTCTTCGCGTTCTTCGCCGAGACCAAGCCCCGATACGTGGTGCTGGCCGCGGCGAAGGTCGGCGGGATCCTCGCCAACAACACCTACCCCGTGGACTTCCTCTCGGAGAACCTGCGGATCCAGGTCAACGTCCTCGACGCCGCCCTGGAACACGGGGTGGAACGGGTCCTGTTCCTCGGGTCCTCCTGCATCTACCCGAAGCTGGCCCCGCAGCCGCTGAAGGAGGAGTACCTGCTCACCGGGCACCTGGAGCCCACCAACGACGCCTACGCGATCGCCAAGATCGCCGGGATCCTCCAGATCCAGGCCGTGCGCCGCCAGTACGGGCTGCCCTGGATCTCTGCGATGCCCACCAACCTCTACGGACCCGGGGACAACTTCTCCCCCACCGGCTCCCACGTCCTCCCGGCGATGATCCGCCGCTACGAAGAAGCCCGCATCAGTGGTGCGGAGTCGGTGACCAACTGGGGCACCGGGTCCCCGTTGCGCGAGTTCCTGCACGTCGACGACATGGCAGAGGCCTGCCTGCACCTGCTCGAGCACTACGACGGGACCGAGCACGTCAACGTGGGCACCGGCACCGACGTCACCATCAAGGAACTCGCCGGACTCGTCGCCGAGGCCGTGGGCTACGAAGGCCGCATCGAGTGGGACACGTCGAAGCCCGACGGCACCCCCCGCAAGCTCATGGACGTCACCAAGCTCGCCGACGCCGGCTGGACCGCCCGCATCCCCTTGCGCGAGGGGCTCCGGTCCACCGTCGACTGGTTCCGCGAACACCAGGACGGCATCCGCGAGTGACTTCTACCCATCCCCCCACCCCCGAGCCGATCCCGAGGAGAACCATGGAGCACCTTGACGCAGAGCGGGAAGCCCCCGCTCTCGATGCACGGGATCTCCTCCGGCTCGTGCGCACGCACTGGCGGGCCATCACGCTGATCACGCTGCTGTGCACTCTGCTGGCTCTGGGCTGGACGCTGATCCAGCCGAAGATCTACTCGGCCACCGCGTCCGGCCTGGTCGTCGCCACCGGCGAGCAGGACCTGGCCAGCGCCCTGGCTGGCAACAACCTGGCGCAGTCCAAGGCGGTGTCCTACGAGTCCCTGGCCACGTCCCGGCCGGTCGCCGAGTCGGTGATCGACGAGCTCGATCTGGACGCCACGCCGGAAGAGGTGCTGCCCCGCATCACCACGGACGTCCCCGTGGACACCCCGGAGCTGCGCATCACCGCCGACGCCGAGGACCCGACGGAGGCGGCCGACCTGGCCAACGCCTGGGTCGTGGCACTGGCCGGTCAGGTGCAGGAGCTCGAGAGCCAGGGCGACGAGGACGCGATCAACCGCGTGGCCGTCCAGCCGCTGAGCAACGCCTCCCTGCCGTTGGCGCCGTCCTCGCCGAACCTGAAGCTCAACCTGGCCCTCGGCTTCGTGGGCGGTCTCGGACTGGGTCTGCTCTACGCCTTCGCCCGGTACAAGATGGACCGCCGCATCAAGTCGGTCGAGGAGATCCGCGACGGCTTCGGCGTCTCGGTCCTGGGTGTCATCCCCACCGACGACCGGCTGTCCGACCACCGCGCGATCGTCGAGACCGGCATCTCCGCCGGCCGAGGCCACCACGAGTTCGCCGAGGCGCTGCGCGAGCTGCGCACCAACCTCAGCTTCGTCTCGGTGGACAACCCGCCGAAGCTGATCGTGGTCACCTCGTCGTTGCCGGGTGAGGGCAAGTCCTCGATCACGGCGAACCTGGCGGTGGCCATCGCCTCGACGGGGCGCAACGTCGTCGTCGTGGACGGCGACCTCCGCCGCCCGGTGATGACCGATCTCTTCGGCCTCGTGGCCGGCGTGGGCGTCACCGACGTGCTGACCGGACAGGTCCAGGTGGAGGAGGTCCTCCAGACCTACGACACGTTCCCAAACCTGCAGGTGCTCGGCGCCGGGAAGACCGCGCCGAACCCCACGGAGCTGCTGTCCTCGAAGGCCATGCACAACATGCTCGAGACCCTCGCCGAGGACGCCCTGGTCCTGGTGGACGCTCCCCCGCTGCTGCCGGTCACCGACGCCGCGCTGCTTACGGCCTCCGCCGACGGCGCGCTCATCGTGGCCACCGCGCAACGGACCACCACGGACGAGCTGGGCAAGGCCCTGGAGAACCTGCACCAGGTCCGCGGCAACGTCCTCGGCGTGGTGCTCAACCGGGTGCCCACCACCGGCGCGGACGCTGGATACTATGGATATTACGGTAAGTCTTACTACGCGAACTCGGACGAGAAGGCGGCGCCGAAGACCGGCGCCCAGCCGGTCGTCCCCGCACCGGTCGGCAAGCACCAGCCGTGGGGCACCGAGCTGCGACCTGAGCCGGCCGCGGCCCAGCCTCCTGTCACGCCGCGGGCGCAGCAGGAGCCCACGGCTCCTGCGGCCGAGGACGCGGCGCCCGCGCCGACGAGCGCCGATCAGCCGGATGTCCCGGGCTCTGCCGAGCACGAGACCTTCGGGCTCGAGGCCTGGGGCCGGTCCGGTTCCTCCACCGGGTCCACGTCGACGGGGCACTGACCCCGGCCGAACGCCGGCTCGTACGCCGAAGGGGCGCCTCCTGCGGGAGGCGCCCCTTCGGCGTTGTGCGGACTGCGCCGCGCCTACTGCCCGGCCGCCTCCGGGTCGTTCAGGTGGGCGATCTGGATCAAGTTGCCGCAGGTGTCATCGAGCACCGCGGTGGTGACCGGGCCCATCACGGTCGGCTCCTGCACGAAGCGCACGCCCAGCCCGGTGAGCCGCTCGTACTCGGCTTGCACGTCCTCCACCCCGAAGCTGTTGAACGGGATGCCGTCGGCCACCAGGGCGTCCTTGAACGGGTGGACGGCCGGGTGCTCGGAGGGCTCCAGCAGCAGCTGAACCCCGTCCGGGGCCTGCGGCGAGACGACGGTCAGCCACCTGTAGGGGCCGGTCGGCACGTCGACCTTGAGCTGGAAGCCGAGCTTGTCGGTGTAGAACTCCAGGGCCTTCTGCTGGTCGTCCACGAAGACGGAGGCGTAGGTGATGATCACGGCGTGTCCTTCGGCGGGGGCGGCAGGGAGTCCATCCACTGCCGCGCGTCGGTGAGCGGGGAGGTGTCCAGGTGGTGCACCGTGGTGCGCCCCTGAACGGTGGAGGTCACCAGGCCGGCCTCGCGCAGCACGGCCAGGTGCTTGGTCACGGCCTGCCGGGTCATGGCCAGGCCGTGGTCGTTGATGAGCCGCACGGTGAGCTCGAAGAGGCTCTGGTCATTCCGCGCGGCGAGCTCCTCGAGGAGGATCCTCCGCGCGGGATGGGCCAGGGCCTGGAACACGATGTCCACGCCACCAGATTAGGCAACCTCTTGGTTGCCGGTCAAGAAGTTGCGTGCTCTCCGACCTGACATCCACGGCGTCGTCTGCTCACAGCAGAGCGGCGGCGCTCTCGGCCCGGGGCGGATCTACCATGAGCCCATGAGCAGCGTGGTCCGCCCCACACCCGTTTCGTCGCCGGCTTACCTCCCGTCACCCGCGCCGCAGGAGCGTGCCGCCCCGCGAGCGCCCGTGGACCCGCTGTGGCGGTCCGTGCTGGGGATGTTCCTGCGCCGCCACCGCCTGGCGCAGGGGCTGACGCTGGCGCAGGTGGCCCGCGTCTCCGGGGTCTCCACGCAGTACCTCTCCGAGATCGAGCGCGGGGTGAAGGACCCCTCGTCGGAGATCATCGCCGCGGTGGTCGGCGCCCTGGGACTGAATCTCGTTGATCTCACCGAGGGGACCACCGGGGTGCTGCTCGACAGCGCCCCGGCCGCCCGTGCCGTCCGGGGCGGTCCGGTCTGCCTGGCCGGGCCGGTGGCCCTGGCCGTCTGAGCGCTCACCCCGGTCCCCCCGGTCTCACCGGGCCCGGGCCTCCCGCGGGGTCACGACCCGGTCGGCCACCCCGTAGGCCACCGCTTCCTCAGCGGTGAGCACGAGGTCCCGGTCGGTGTCCTCCCGGATCTGTTGAGCGCTGCGCCCGGTGTGCCGGGCGAGCACCTGCTCCAGCTGCTCCCGGGTGCGGGCGATCTCCTCGGCCTCGAGGATGAGGTCCGGGATGGTGCCCTGGCCCTGCGCGGCCGGCTGGTGCAGCACCACCCGGGCGTGGGGCAGCACCGAGCGGCGCCCCGGGGCGCCGGCGGCCAGCAGCACCGCCGCGGCCGAGGCCGCCTGGCCCACACAGGTGGTCTCCACGGGCGCGCCCACGTGCTGTATGGCGTCGTAGACCGCGAGCATCGCCGTGGTGGAACCGCCCGGGGAGTTGATGTAGAAGCCGATCGGCTGATCGGACCCGTAGGAGTCCAGGTAGAGCAGCTGGGCGATCAGGACGTTGGCGACCCCGTCGTCGATCTCGGTGCCGAGGTAGACGATCCGCTCCACCAGCAGCCGGCTGAAGACGTCCATGCTGCGCTCGCCGTTCGGCGTGCGTTCGACGACGTAGGGCACGGCGTAGCCGCTCATGACCCCACCCTCGCGGCGGCCGTGGTGGCGGAGCGGGGCCGCACGTCGTCGAGCCCGGCGATGACCCGGTCCACGAAGCCGTAGGCGAGGGCCTCCTCGGCGGCGAACCAGCGGTCCCGCTGGGAGTCGGCCACGATCCGCTCGAGCGGCTGACCGGTGTGCTCGGCGATGAGCCCGAGCACGGTGTCCCGGGTGTGGCGCAGGTCCTCGGCCTGGATGGCGATGTCCACGGCCGTGCCGCCGATCCCGGCCGAGCCCTGGTGCAGCAGGATCCGGGCGTGCGGCAGGGCGCTGCGCTTGCCCGGGGTGCCCGCCGAGAGCAGGAACTGCCCGGCGCTGCAGGCCAGGCCCATGGCCAGGGTGGACACGTCGTTGGGGATGATCCGCATGACGTCCATGATCGCGAGCATGGCCGGGACGGAGCCGCCCGGGGAGTTGATCCAGAGGCTGATGTCCCGCCTGGGGTCCTGGGCGGAGAGCAGCAGCAGCTGCGTGCACAGCCGGTTGCCGGTGGCCTGGTCCAGCTCGGCGCCCAGCACGATGATGCGCTGCTCCAGCAGCCGGGAGGCGAGCTCGTCGTCGATCGGGGTCCTGGGTGGTGCGGTGGTGGTGTTCATGGGTCCAGCGTGGACCCGGGCTCCCTCGAGCGGAACCCGTTTCTGCTGTGCGCGGCTCTGCCCTGAGCGGCTCTGCTGCCGGCGGCGCTGAATCCGCGAGCGGCCGGCTGGACGGACGTAAGCTCGGAGGCGGTCGGATCGAACCGGGCCACGTCGTCGGGAATCCCGGCGCAGGCGCCCCCAGGGATGGAGACACGATGAGCACACCCCCGAGCCAGGACCCGCACTCCCCCGCGCCGCACGTGGCTGACAGCCACGACCTGATCCGCGTCCAGGGTGCGCGCGAGAACAACCTCCGGGACATCAGCGTGGAGCTCCCCAAGCGCCGGCTCACCGTGTTCACCGGGATCTCCGGCTCCGGCAAGAGCTCGCTGGTGTTCGGCACGATCGCCGCGGAGTCGCAGCGGCTGATCAACGAGACCTACAGCACCTTCGTACAGGGCTTCATGCCCACCCAGGCACGGCCCGACGTCGACGTCCTCGACGGCCTCACCACCGCGATCATCGTGGACCAGGAGCGGATGGGCGCCAACGTCCGCTCCACCGTGGGCACCGCCACCGACGCCGACGCGATGCTGCGGATCCTCTTCAGCCGGCTCGGCAAGCCCCACATCGGCACGGCCAAGGCGTTCTCCTTCAACGTCGCCTCGATCAGCGGCGCCGGTGCGGTGACCATGGAGCGCGGCGGGAAGACCGTCAAGGAGCGGCGCAGCTTCTCCATCACCGGCGGCATGTGCCCGCGCTGCGAGGGCATGGGTCAGGTCAACGACTTCGACCTGACCCAGCTCTACGACGCCTCCAAGTCCCTCAACGAGGGCGCGCTGACGATCCCCGGCTACAGCGCGGACGGCTGGTACGGCCGGATCTACGGCGGCTCCGGGTTCCTGGACCCGGACAAGCCGATCCGCGACTACACCGAGACCGAGCTGCACGACCTGCTCCACCGGGAGCCGACCAAGATCAAGGTCGACAACATCAACCTGACCTACGAGGGGCTGATCCCCCGGATGCAGAAGTCCTTCCTGTCCAAGGACGTGGCCGCGCTCCAGCCGCACATCCGGGCCTTCGTGGAGCGGGCCGTGACGTTCACCGCGTGCCCCGAGTGCGGCGGCACCCGGCTCAGCGCGGCCGCCCGCTCCTCCACAATCCGCGGGATCAGCATCGCCGACGCCTGCGCGATGCAGATCAGCGACCTCGCCGCGTGGGTGCGCGCCCTGGACGAGCCGTCCGTGGCGCCGCTGCTCACCGCACTCGGCGAGACCCTCGACTCGTTCGTGGAGATCGGGCTCGGCTACCTCTCGCTCAGCCGGTCCTCGGGCACGCTCTCCGGCGGCGAGTCCCAGCGCACCAAGATGATCCGCCACCTCGGCTCCTCGCTCACCGACGTCACCTACGTCTTCGACGAGCCGACCATCGGGCTGCACCCCCACGACATCCAGCGGATGAACCAGCTCCTGCTGCGGCTGCGGGACAAGGGCAACACCGTGCTGGTCGTGGAGCACAAGCCGGAGACCATCGCGATCGCCGATCACGTGGTCGACCTCGGCCCCGGCGCCGGCACGGCCGGCGGCACCGTCTGCTACGAGGGCACCGTGGCGGGGCTGCGCGCCGGCGACACCCTCACCGGGCGGCACCTGGACGACCGCGCCGCCCTGAAGACCACCGTGCGCACCGCCACCGGGGCCCTGGAGGTGCGCGGCGCCGACACCCACAACCTGCGGTCCGTCGACGTCGACATCCCGCTCGGCGTGCTCACGGTGCTGACCGGGGTGGCCGGCTCCGGCAAGAGCTCGCTGATCACCGGGTCGGTGCTCGGCCGGGAGGACGTGGTCTCGATCGACCAGGGCGCCATCCGCGGCTCCCGCCGCAGCAACCCGGCCACGTACACCGGCCTGCTGGACCCGATCCGCAAGGCGTTCGCCAAGGCCAACGGGGTGAAGCCGGCGCTGTTCAGCGCGAACTCGGAGGGCGCCTGCCCGGCCTGCAACGGCGCCGGCGTCATCTACACCGACCTGGTGATGATGGCCGGGGTGGCCACCACGTGCGAGGAGTGCGAGGGCAGGCGGTTCCAGGCCGCGGTGCTCGAGTACACCCTGGGCGGGCGCAACATTGCCGACGTGCTCGCCATGCCGGTCGAGGAGGCCGAGGAGTTCTTCGGCGCCGGCGACGCGCGTACCCCGGCCGCCCACGCCATCCTGCACCGGCTGGCGGATGTGGGACTGGGCTATCTCAGCCTCGGCCAGCCGCTCACCACGCTCTCCGGCGGCGAGCGCCAGCGGCTCAAGCTGGCCACCCACCTGGGCAAGAAGGGCGGCGTCTACGTCCTCGACGAGCCGACCACGGGTCTGCACCTCGCCGACGTGCAGCAGCTGCTCGGTCTGCTCGACCGGCTGGTGGACTCCGGCAAGTCGGTGATCGTGATCGAGCACCACCAGGCGGTCATGGCCCACGCGGACCGGATCATCGACCTCGGCCCCGGCGCCGGCCACGACGGCGGCCGGATCGTCTTCGAGGGCACCCCCGCCGAGCTCGTCGCCGCCCGCTCGACGCTGACAGGCGAGCACCTCGCGGCCTATGTGAGCGCCTGAGCGGGACGCACTACCGTGGGCACGGCCGCCGGCTGTGCCCACGGCAGGAGTTCGATGCGCAAGGCGAGCCCCGGTCTTGCATGCACCGCCCGAACGGTGGAACAGCTATACGACCGCGCCCGCGGGGACAAGGTGCTGCGC
>NZ_SSSF01000007.1:0-267390 GCF_013368965.1 Kocuria salina | reverse complement strand
TACGGCCTTCCGGACCGTCCGGGGGTTGCTGTTTCCACTCATGCGCTCAAGTTAGCTATGCGATGGAGAGGGTTTCCAAACCGTGACGTCACGCTTCGCGGTGCACGACAGACTTTCCCGGATCTACACGTGATCCGGGTATGTGTACCGGTGGAACTCCGTGCATGTCCCCGTGGAAGGGGACAAATGATCGGGCCCATGCTTCTTGCGGGTTCCACCCACTGTCCTGCCGCAGGGGCTCGGTCTGGGCCTACAACCCCCACATCGACGCGTTCCTCCGACCGCGGATCGACAGATGGGTCGCCGCCCATGCTCCGACCTCAGGAGAGATTGATCACTTCTTTTGCTTCTGCACGCCATTGACCGTCATGCTGGCTCCGCGACGACATTCCAGGTCAGATCGCATTTCAGTTCATCGGGGCGTTGCTGTGACGGGGGTCGCAGGCGCTGCCCGATTCGCAGGGGGAAGCATGAGATCGATCCAGTCCTTGATCCACGACGCCTACAGTCGGCGCCGCACCGCAGTCATTGCGATGGCGTTGTCGCTGACGATTCTCGTGCCGACCGTCGTCGAGCACCTTGTCCGACCCAGCCTGACTTTGCTGGCTCTGGCCGGCGGCCTTCTCGTCGTCGGTGTCGTAGCGGTGATGATGCGTGGCGGCACCTCCGGACCGGTCGATGACGACGCGGAGTCACCGGTCAGCTCCCGGGGCGGGGTGAACCTCCTGCTGTACCTCTCCCCGGTGATCTTCCTCAACATCGTCTTCCCGCTGGTCAGTCCGCGCATGGCGGAGTCTGCGATCGGCGGGGTGCAGTTGACCTACGTCGTGCTGGCCTCGTCCATCACCGTTCCCTGGTTGGCCCAGGCAGCGTGCATGCCCGCCTACCGTGCCATCGGCGGCCTGATGGCCGAGCGTGACATGGCGCAGATCACCCGCCGATTCTGCGAGGTGTGGCCGGCAATGTTCCTTCAGACGCTGCCGCTGGTCGGCTTGTTCGCCGTGCCGCTGTGGCTGGCCACCGGATGGTCGGCACAGGCCATGGGCGCCTACCTCGTCCTGTGCGGAGCGCACGTGCTGTTCGTGCAGTCCCTGGTCCTGGCCAACGTCGGGGAACGGCGCGGCCTGTGGGCTCTGGCCTGGGGCGCATACGCCGTGGCGCTGGTGCTGGCGCCGACGTTGTGGATCCTGCCGCCAGTGCTGGCCGCTGCGACCCAGATCGCGGCGATGGGCAAGCGCCTTGTCCACGTCCGGTCCTTCGAACGCCTGGGGCACCGCAGCTTCGCCAGCGATGTCGTCAGGGGCCTGCTTCTCGGCTCGGTCCTGTGGGCGGACAAGTTCGTGCTGTTCCTGGTCACCGACGGCACTTTCCAAGTAGTCGTGGTGTTCATGGCCATGCTCCCGGCAGTGCTGGCCTACAACTTCTACTTCGTGAACCTCGCCCCGCACGTGGACCACGCCGTGGCCGGGCTGCACCGGGCGATCGAGCGCGAGCCTTTGCCGGTGCTGGCCTCGCACTCCACTTTGCTCAGCCACATCGTGGACCGTGCGGTGCTGCGCACCGCAGCCATCGGAATGGTGCTGACCCTGGCCGCCGCAATGCTGCTGGGGGGCCTGCAACCAGAACACGTCCTCCTGGCCGTCGCCGTGTCGGTGGCCTCTTGGACGTTCATGATGCTCACCCTGCTGGGCTACGAGCTGGACTACATCGGAGAGAAGATCACCGCCCAGGTGCTCAGCGCCGTACACCTGCTCGTGTGCGTGCTGGCGTTCACAACGCTGGGCGCCAACGGCGCCTACGGCGTCCTGCTGGTAGCTGACCTCATGCTCGTCGCCGTGGCCTGGGGGCTGTACAAGCGTCACTGGGTCCAGCCGGAGTACACGCTGTTCTGGCGCCACGCCACCTCCTGGTAGTCACTTCCCGCAGACCCGACAGGATCGCCGGTCCTCGTCCGTTGCTGGACGACGACCCCGGTCAGCCACCGCGATTTTCGGCCGTGCCTACACCGGCCAAGACCAACTGCCCCTGAGGAGCCACTGGCATGTACCCGTTCACCATTTCTCGCGCCAAGCACCGCGCCACCGCCACCCCCACCGCCACCGCCACCGCCACCGATATCCTCGGCCTCTTGCCGGCCCAGCAGCGTCAACAGCAATACGTGGACGTGGACGTTGCCATCGTCATGGAATCCACCTATCCCTATCTCAAGGGTGGGGTGTCCGCTGTTGTCCACGACATCGTCATGGGGAATCCCGATCTCACGTACGGCATCATCCACATCTCCTGGGACTCCTCAAGTCCGCACGAGGACCTCTACGGCATGCCGGAGAACGTCAAGTGGGTGCGGGTGGTCTATCTGAGCATGCAGGAGCACCGGCACGACTTCATGGCCGTCCGGCCCAAGGATCTGGACATGAGCTCCGCCCAGCGCGCCGAGCTGTCGAACCGCATCTTCGACGCCTTGTACGCCTTGTCCGAGCGGCGGGAAACCGAGCCCCTGTGGCAGCTCATCGACGAAGGCCTCAACGAACGCACCCGACAGTACCCACTGTGGGCGATCCTCGGCTCCCGGGAGTTCATGCACGCCCTGACCGAGCGCATGCCCCAGCTGGGCCTGTCGCTGTCGGAGTCCTTCTGGGTGCTCCGCGGATTCTTCTCCCTGGCCTATGCGGTGCTCGGGGAGACCATGCCGAGAGCCCGCGTCTACCACGCGCACACCACCGGATACGCCTCGTTGCTGGGGGCCGCCGCCGCCCGGGACCACGGCACGTCCTTCCTGCTCACGGAGCACAATCTGTATGTGCGTGACACGGTCAACACACTGTTGGACCGGAACATGGCACTGTCCATCACCTCCAAGGACTATCGCACCTTCGACGTCACGGCCGAGCAGAGGGCCTGGATGGCGTGGTGGATCGAGATGGGGCACTTCTGCTACCCCAGCGCCGAGGTGATCACCTATCTGTATCCGACCGCGATCACCGAAGCCGCGGAACTGGGCACGGACATCGACAAGTCGGTGGTGCTGCCGAACGGCATGACCATCGAGGAGTTCGAGGAGAAGTACCACGCGCGCCAAGCAGCCGTGGAAAAAATTGCCGCGAGCCGGGACGACCACACCTGGAAGCTGGTCTACATCGCCCGGGTCGTGCCCATCAAGGGCCTGATGGACCTGCTCTCGAGCATGGAGATTCTCAAGCGGCACGGTTACCCGAACCTGCACCTGGACGTTCTCGGACCTACCGAACACGTGCCGGAGTACTACGAAGCCTGCCTCGCGAAGATCGAAAGCCTTGGCTTGGAAGACATGGTGACCATCCACGGCACGGTCAACGTCCGGGACATGCTGGACCAGTTCGACCTGCTGGTGCTGCCCAGCTACAACGAAGGCCAGCCCATCGTGGTGCTGGAGGCCATGGCCGCCGGCATCCCCACTGTCGGCACGAACGTGGGCGGCATGAGTCAGCTCGTCGCCGAGGACCTCCACACCGCCGATGGGCGGACCTGGGGGGCGTGCGGTGAACTCGTGTCCGCCGGCGATGTCGAGAACATGGCTCTTCAGATCCGCACCGTCATCGAGGACACGGAGCGCTACCGCACCTACTGCGCCAACGCCCGCGGCCGGGTCGAAGACTTCTTCCAGCTTCACGAAGTCATGGCCTCCTACAACCAGCTCTACCGCATGCTCGGGAACATGAACTCTGAGCGCAACTTCGAATACTGGGGCGAAGAGCACCTGACCCCAGAGAGGGCCTCGTGAGCGGCGTCGGCGCCTGGATCCGCTACGGCGATCCGATCACCTCCGAACAGATTGACTTCGCCGCGGAGCACTACCGCGCGGCGATCCTGCAGCCGTGGGAGCTGGCGGCCGCGGCCGAGCTGAAGAAGCGCCGACCGGACATGACCGTACTCTGCTACAAGTGCCTGTCCTCCACCCGCAGCTACGAGCCCGGCCCCCTCTACAGCTCCGGTGTCTCCTATGCCGAGGCGGACGAACAGTGGTTCGCCCGCCGTGTGGAGGGACAACGGATCGAGTGGGAACGCTATGGCGGTCACTGGCAGATGACCGTATGGTCATCCGCCTACCGGGCCCGGTGGGTGGAGAACGTCACCGAGGAACTCACCGACTCGCCTTTCGACGGTGTGATGGCCGACAACGACGTCTTCGACGACTACTACGGACTGCGACTTCCCATTGATGGTGCCCGCTCGATGGCCGACATCCGCGACGGACTCGACGAGCTCGTCCACGCCGCCGGTGAGTCTCTCAACGCCGTGGGAAAGGTCCTGGTCCCGAACATCGCAGAATCCCGCCGGCAACCCGGCCGGTGGAGCGCTCACGCTGCCTACGGCGGTGGGTTCGAGGAGGTGTGGCTGGGGTACAGCCCCACCGACCTCTTTGACCCGGACACCGCCGAGGCCCAGCTGTCCCAGGCAGACGGGCCGGGGCTCAGCATCCTCCGGGTTCCGACAGACGGCAACGACCAGCACCCCAACTTCCACTACGGACTTGCTGCGTTCTGGATCTTCGGCGCAGGGCGCGGGGCCTACTCGGCCACGGCGCACGACGACTACAACCAAACCCAGCACGTGACCGAGCTCGACTGGGACCTCGGCCGCCCCCTCCAGGACCCGGTCCGCAGAGGGCACAGCTGGTGGCGGGAGTTCACCGGAGGGTGGGCCGCCGTGAACTTGAACATGGACGGACGCCGGCGGCGCCGCCTCAAGGTTCCGGCAGGCATGGTCGATGCTCACGGCGAACCTGCCGGCCCCTCTCTGGTGCTGCCCCCGCACCGGGGGCGGATCCTGCGACGCGCCTGACCCGCCCGGGGATTCACCTACGCAACTAAGGCCAATGCGTAGTCCATGATGTGCACATGAAAACGATGGCCGTTGCCACGGTGCTGCTCACTGGCCTGCTCACCACCCTGACCATGGGACCCGCCCCACTGGTCACCGCTGAGTCGCCACGCACGGGGATCGGTAGCAAGTCCGGCGCCTTGCCGGCATACCTGCAGGGCTACCGGCAAGGCCAACTGCTGTGTCCAGGCGCTGACCTGGTGGGTGAAGTCTCCGTGGCGATCGTCGACCCCATGATGGCGACCACCGACGCACCCGGGGACTGCACTCTGAGCGATATGAAGGCCGCCAACCCGGACACCCAGTTCCTGGCCTACCTCAACGTCGGCGCGATGCGACCCTGGGAGCACTGGAACGGCATCTTCCAGAACTCCTGCGCCGACATGGGCAAGGCCCGCAGCACCGAGTTCGCCGTCACGACCGACAACCCGGCTGTGGCCACCACGCCCACAGGGCATGCCGGTTACCCCGACTTCTCGTACCTGACCGTCGCCGACCTCTCCCCCGCCTACGCCCAGGCCTGCGCGGAGACCGCCCACCGGATCCTCACCACCGATGCCGAACGCGGCACCACCGATGCCCCGCCGGCACGCTTCGACGGCATCTTCCTCGACGACACCGCGCTCTCACCGTCCCATGGTCAGGACATGGTCGACGTCGGTCAATGGGGCCCCTGGGCCGACGACGACGCCTATGGGCGGGCCATGATCGACGTGGTTGCACGCATTGACGGCGTTCTCACCGAATCCATGGGCACCGACGTCCCCGTGGCGATCAACCTGGGTCTCTACCCTGCCTGGAGCAACCAGGTGGACCTGGCCTTGGAGCTGGCAGCGACCGGCGCCGTCGACTTCGCACTGCGCGAGCACAGCATTGCCGAAAGCGACGGGCGCCCCTTTTCAGCGGAACGCCTGCACGAAGAGGCGGCAGCATTCCGAACCATCACCGCTGCGGGGCTGCCCATCGTCCAGCACGACTACTCTGTCCCGCTGCGCCAGTTGTCCCCTACGGCCTATGACCGTGGCCTCCCCCTCGACGGATCTGCAGTCTGTCTTCAAAACGACTCGGACGATCGGCAGCGGATTGTGGCCGCAGCGGACCAACGGCGGACCCTCGATCACCGGCTCACCCTGGGCAACGTCCTGCTCAACCGCACTCCGGAAACCTCCACCATGACAGCTACTCTCGGACAGGCCGAACCCGCGTGCCAGGACAACGCCTGGGACGACGACCGACGCTGGGAAGACGTCACTCGAGCGTCCGTGGACACCACAGACCCCCAGGTGACGGCGCTGACCGCTGCCGTCACAGGCTCCGCTCACCCGATCGCCGCGCCGATCCACGACAACGGCGTTCTCGTCACGAAGCTCTCCGACGGAAGGGTCCTGGCGGTCAACCACAACTCCGACAGCCGGAAGGTCTCCGCCTTCGGCACCAGCATGATCGTCCCGGGCCGGTCCGCCACTGTGGGCTGAACACGCCGTTGTCTGGCGGCTCCGGTGGCCGGAGCGCCGGCCCTGGCTCATGCCTGCCCGAGCGCCTGGACGAGGTAGGCGACGTTCATCCGCAGGATCTCGAGGGCGAGGTCGTGGTCGACGTGCTCCAGGGTGTCGCCGGCGGTGTGGATGCGGTCGTTGGCGCCGTCGGCCCCCTCGATCGTGAGCACGGCGGGGATGCCGGCGTCGAGGAACGGCACGTGATCGCTGTTGAAGGGCAGCAGACTGGTCTGCACGGTCAAGCCGGTGTGCTCCTGCGCCGCGGCGGCCAGCTCCTCCAGCACGGCCTGGGACGCGACGGCGCCCTCGAGCAGCACCGTGGGCGCGGGCGTGTTCCGGGACGCGATCATGTCCATGTTCACCACCGAGTGGATGCGGTCGCGGGCCTGCTGTTCCAGCTCGGCCACGTAGTGGCGGCTGCCGAACAGTCCCTGCTCCTCGCCCCCGAAGAGGATGAGCCGCAGGTCGCGGGCTCCGGGGTGGTCGCGCAGGGCCCGGGCGACGGTAAGCACCCCGGCGGCGCCGGAGCCGTTGTCGTCGGCGCCCGGTGCAGGGGCGTCGGCGCCGTCCCGGACGTTGATCGAGTCGAGGTGCGCCGTGACGAGCACCGTGCGGCCGTCGCCGCCGCGACCCGGCCGCTCGGCGATGAGGTTCTGCGTGCTCCCGCCGTGGAGGGCCACCGTCTGGGTCCGGGTCGCGAAGCCCAGTCCGCGCAGCACGCCCTCGGCCCAGTCGAGGACGGTGCCAAATTCGGGGCTCGCCGAGTGCCGCGTCCGGAAACCGGCGAGCGCGCGCAGGTCCGCCGCGAACGCGTCCCGGGACACGGCGGCTGCGCGCGGCTCCGCCACGGCCCGCGTCCCTGCCGATGCCGGTGCCGGTGGCCGCTGCGCGAACACCACGGTGTTCGCCGGCAGGGGGCGGACGCCGAAGCACGGCAGGTGCCGCTCGGACGGCTCGACGATCCTCCCGGCCTCGGCGGGGTCGAGGTCGACGACGAGATAGCGTCCCCGGTCGAGCAGGACCGGGACCTCGGGGTGGGTCTGCTGGAACTGGCGGCCGTTCTGGATCACCAGGTGTAGGCGGGCGGCCGGGACCTCGATCCGCTCCGCGGGGGCGCGGCCGGCGGCCGTCCGCTCCAGCTGGGCCGGCGCCCCGGTCACCAGGAGCGTGTCGCCGAGCCGCGTCCAAGTGGCGCCGGCGTCCGCGGCCGCGGCGGTCAGTGCCCGCAGCGCGTCCGGCGCCACGACGCGGGGCCCGTCGTCGTTCCCCGGCGTCTTTCCTGACTCGAAGCGGAGGGCCGTCATGGTGCGCCTCCTACGGCGTGCTGAAGCTCTCGACCACGCCCGCGAGCGACGTGGAGGTGCTGGGCGGGGACACGGCGCCGGCGCCCAGGCCGCGCTTGGCGAAACCGCGCCACACCGCGCCGAGGTCGGCGGGGTTCAGGGCGGCGACCGCGGTGACGATGCCGTCGCGCGCCAGCGTGAAGGTCGGCATGCTGGGCGTGAGCTTGAGCCCGCCGACCACGTACTCGAGCACGCGGCGCTCGGCCTCGGCGTGGCCGTGGGCGGCGACGAGGTTGACGAACACCTCCCACAGGGCGGCGCACCAGACCTCGCCGGCATTGTGCACCTCGCTGTTCGGCCCGCCGCCGTGCGGACGGCGCGGCGGGCCGGCCGGGAGCACCACCCCGTTGCTGATGTTCTTGAACGTCAGCGGGTTCTTGCTCAGGTCCGCGGAGTAGGGGTAGCGGCGGATCGAGAAGTAGTAGTTGTCCTTGAACGTGGGGGTGAGGTCGGTCCACCCGCCGGCGGGGAAGGCGCCGGTGCCGAAGTCGTCGGTGGCCTGGGAGGTCATGGTGATCGCGAAGAAGTCGCCCCAGCCCTCGCCCATCGCCCGGCCCTGCTGGTTGGCCAGCCCGGTGGCGTTGCCGACGAGACGGTTGGTGATGTAGTGGCCCAGCTCGTGGTAGGTGATCAGCGCGTCGAAGTTGCTGGTGCGGGACGGGAGCGGGGCCACGCCGCGGAACTCGTACATCTGCATCCGCGGGCTGGCGCCGTCGGCCGGGGTCTGCATGTTGGCGTTGTCGGTGCCGCTGAAGTCGTTGCCCTCGGCCAGGATCGGGTCCCCGCCGAGGCCCGCCCCCGTGAGGTTCACCTGCTGGGCGTTGCCGGCCGCCTCGTCGAAGCCCGCCTCGTACCAGCGGTCGTGCAGCCAGTTCACGTGGAAGAACATCCCGACGAGACTGGCCTGCAGATTGGTGGGGTCGCTCGCGGGCCGGGCGTGGTCGTAGGCGTGGTCGAAGGTGCGCGCCCTGGTGGCCCGGCCGTCCACGTCACCGGAGCTGCTCCCGTCCGGGGCCCGGACGTCCGCGTAGGCGATGCAGTTGTTGCCGCGGGTGGTCGAGGCGCCCTCGGGCAGCCACGGGGCGCCCGGGAGCAGGCTCTCGAGCGTGACCAGCCGGTCGGGGATGGTGGGAGCCTGGAACCCGTCCGGGCGCCCGGTCGGGTGCGGCGACCCGGGCGCCGGGCCGTCCTCAGGGCGGAACAGGGCGTCCCCCGTGTTGAACACCCGGTAGGTGAAAGCGGCGTCCGCCCGCAGGTTCTTCCGGAACAGCACCTCCGGCTCCCCGAGGGCGTCGATCACAAAGCTGTACGCCGGGTAGCCCTCGATCCAGAGCTCGAGGTAGTAGCCGGGGGTGAACTGCTCCTGCCCCAGCGGGAACAGCACGTCCTTCACCCGGACCTCCCGCTCGAACGCCGGCCGCCCGGCGCCGGCCAGTTCGGTGCCAGCCGATTCGGTGTCGGTCGGCTCGGCGCCGGCCGGTTCGGTGAAGCGGTAGAACCGGTAGCCGCCACCGGCGGTGTCGCCGGTCTCAGTACCCCCGGCGTCCTCGGCGCTCGCCGCGCTCGCCGTGCTCGTCCCGGTGAAGGCCGTGGCGGGGTACTCGACCCCGGTCAGGTCGAACGCCGCCACCGCGATCGCCTCCTCCGCCGTGGTGACGCCGGTGGTGGTGCTGGCCGCGCGGGCACCGGCCGCCTGCGCGGCGCCGGGAAAGAACTGGCCGGCCACGGACATCACGTCGCCGTCCGGTCCGATCGCGGCTGTTGCCTCGGAGTTGAAGACCTCCAGGCCGTCGGCCCGCTGCACGAGCTGCACCGTGCGCAGCCCCCGTCCGCTCACCGACACGATGGTGACGCCCTGCGCGTCCGCCTCGGACAGCCGCCACAGGTCGCCGTGCTCGGTGACGAAGCGCTGGACGGTCTCCTCCGGCGATGCGCCCGCCTCCCCCGACAGCCCGGCGGCCGGGGCCCGCCGTGCGATGCGGTTCGGCAGCGCGGTCGCCTGGTCGTAGTCCACCTCCAGGTCGCCGAGCTGCGCGTCCATTCGGAGGTGGCCCGGCGACCCAGGAGCCGGAGCAGCCGGCGGCGCGGTGCCACGGGCGTTCCGGACGCCGGCGTCGTACAGCGCGTGGAAGTCCTCCGGGAGTGCTCGGTCAGCGGCCATCAGGAACTCCTCGCGAATGATCAGTGCAGCACCCGGTCATCGTCCACGGGACCGGGAACGGGTTCTCCTCGCAGGCGTGGCCGACCTGAGCTCCATTAAGGAACCGGTCCCGTTCATCGGTCAAGCAGCGAACAGGCGTGTGACGTGCCCGTTCGTCCTCCTCGCCACCGCCCCGCACCGGCGGAGCGCGTCGAACACGGCGGTTGGCGTCAAGTGCATCTTGACACGCCCGGGGTGGTCGGGCACGTTGAGGACATGGAGGTTCGCGGATCCGCACGTAAGCGCACGGGACTGGACGAGCTCGACGTGTCGTCGCACCCCGCTCGTGACGCCGTGCACTTCCGGCGCATCCTGGCCGCTCGGCAGCACATCACCGAGGCGGAGAACGAACTGCGGGAGGCGGTGAAGGCCGCCCGTGCGGCCGGCGACTCCTGGGCCTTGATCGGTTCCGCTCTCGACACGACGCGCCAAGCGGCCCAGCAGAGGTTCGGTCAGGACTGAACGACCGCGCGGTCGGTGCAGGACTCCCCGCCCCACAAGGCGCCCCACCCGGGTGGAACAGGCACCCGCGCAAAACACACCTGACGCAGTACTACTCTGCCACCGGCGCGGGCTCCGCGTAGCGGCGTTCGAAGGCGAGGATCGCGTCCGTGGCCTCGAACAACTCGTCCGCCATCTGCTGGAGCACAGCGTCCTCCTGGCGGTAGGGGTCGATCACGTCGTTGCGCTCGGGGTGGCGCACCGGCACCCGCTGCCGCAGCCGCGGCGCCTGCTGGACCAGCCAGGCCCAGCGCTCGGCACGGTCGGACGGCACCGCGCGGTCGAGCTCCGGGTCGGTGGAGAGGTACTGCAGGATCCGGGCGAACTCCCGCAGGGTGAAGACCTTCTTCAGCAGCCGCGGTGACTGCTGGAGCACCGGCTGGGTGTGCTCCCGGGCCATCACGAGCACCAGGTCGATGTCCTTCAGCACGTCCGGGGTGACCTGCCGGGCCCGGTGCGCGGCGGCGGCCTCCAGGCCGCGGTCCTGGGCCAGCCTGCCCACCCGCTGCTCGAAGCCCTCGTCCACCAGCGCGTGCATCCCGGCGCTCGTCACCTCGAAGCCGCCGGGCGAGATCTCGTTGAGGCCGTGGTCGAGCTCGACCGCCGCCATGGGCGAGCGGCACACGTTGCCCGTGCAGACCGTCAGGATGCGCGTGGGGGCCATGGTTCTCCTCTGGGGGGTCGAGTCCGGTTCATCGTATCCGGCACCGGGTCCTGAGCTGGGTCTTCGCCCACCCACCGGGATCGCGCCGCCGACGGGATCCGGGCGCGCCGGGTCCGTCGTCGTCGTTCCCCGGCGCGCGGCCCCCGCAACGCACCCAGCGGACAGAATCACTACGGCCAGAGAGGTACGGGTGCGTAACACGGCCCATCGTTATTGATTGTTTATGCAAACGCGCCTTTATACTCGTCGTGGCTCTGAGGATCTTCCCCCCATCCCGATGGCCTTGCACGAGTCGTTCCCCCCAACGATCCATGCGAGTTAGGCGTTCCAGCGTGAAAGCAACCCCCCGACTGACGCTGCCTGCCGCCCTCACGGCGGCGGTGCTGGCCATCACCACACTGACCCCGGTCGCGGCCCTGGAAGAGGCCGCCACCACCCGATCGACCACCCTCTCCGAGGAGCGGCAGGGCAACCTGGTCTCCAAGGTCGTGGAGTCCGACGGCGAGATCGTCTCCACCCTGGTGGACGCGACCACCGGCGAGGCCGTTCTCCCCGACCCGGCGCGCGCCGGCACGCAGCCGGCCGCGGGCGACCCCCACGGCGGCGCCGTGATGGGCCAGTGGGCCAAGTCCGAGAGCCACTTCGAGCAGATGGCCGCCTCCTCCGCCCGCACCGCGGAGGAGCTCTCCGGCGCCACGGACACCGACGACGACGACGACGGCGCCGCTGCCGGCGCGGCGGACGGCGACACCGCGGAGGAGGCCGTCGCGGGGGTCGCGTCGGCCGAGTCCCTCGGCGCCGCCGCGTCCTGGGCCCCCAGCGGCATCAAAGGCACGGACGTCTCCAACTGGCAGCCGTCCCTGAACTGGTCGAGCCTGTGGAACCAGGGCTCGCGCTTCGCCTACGTCAAGACCTCCGAGGGCGACAGCATCCGCAACAGCCTGTTCCAGCAGCAGTACGCCGGCGCGGGCGCCGTGGGCATGCACCGCGGCGGGTACCACTTCGCGATCCCCACCCGGGACTCCTCGGGCGCGAAGCAGGCGGACTACTTCATCAACAACGGCGGCGGCTGGTCCGCGGACGGCCGGACCCTGCCCGGCCTGCTCGACGTCGAGAACAACCCGTACCCCTCCCTGTACGGCAACCAGTGCTACGGCTTCAGCCAGTCCGAGATGGTCAGCTGGATCCGCGACTTCTCCAACCGGTACAAGGCCCGCACCGGGCGCGTGCCGGCCATCTACACGAACTACTACTGGTGGCAGGACTGCACCGGCAACACCAGTGCGTTCAACGACCACCCCCTGCACATCGCCGCCTACGAGACCACGGCCCCCCGGGTGCCCAGCGCCTGGTCCACCTACGACTTCTGGCAGTACACCGACGCCGGGTTCACCGAGCGGATCGACGCCAACGTCTTCCGCGGCAGCACCGCGCAGCTCCAGGACCTGGTGCGCAACCGCTACTACAAGCCGATGGGCGGCCGGGCACCGGCCGGCACCCCGACCGGGACCCCCACCCAGGTGTCCCCCGCCGGATACGTGGTCAAGGGCGGCATCGGCAACCAGTACCGGGCCCTCGGCGGATCCTCCGTCTTCGGCACCCCGACCATGAACGAGCGCGGCGGCCTGGTCAACGGCGGCGTGTACCAGCGGTTCTCCAAGAACTCCACCTTCTACTGGAGCTCCCCCACCGGGGCGTGGCCGGTGAACTTCAACGGCGCCATCGGCCGGAAGTTCACGGCGAACCGCTACGAGAACGGCTTCGGCTACCCGTCCACCCGCGAGATCACGGGCCTCACCGGCGGCGGCGCCTACCAGGTGTTCCGCAGCGGCGGCGCCGTGAACAAGGTCCTGTGGAGCCCGGCCACCGGCGCCCAGCCCGTCCGGGAGACCAGCGGGATCGGCGCGGCGTGGAAGCGGGCCGGCTACGAGCGCGGCTACGGCTACCCCTCCACCCCCGAGATCGGCGGCCTGGTCAACGGCGGCTCCTACCAGCTGTTCCGGCGCGGCAATGACGTCCACAAGATCCTCTGGAGCTCCGCCTCCGGCGCCCACGCCGTGAAGGAGAACAGCGCGATCGGCCGGGAGTGGAAGGCCGCCGGCTCCGAGCGCGGCTACGGCTACCCGACCACCGGCGAGTACCGCTACGGCACCGAGGTCCGCCAGAAGTTCTCCAAGAACTTCACCGTGCACTACTCCACCACCACGAAGAGGACCTGGGCCACCCGATGAACACCGCCAAGCACCGCGCCCCCGCGCGCCCCCGCACCACCGGCCGCCTGGCGCTCACCGCGGCGGCCCTCGCCCTGGCGGTCCCCGCCACCGGGATGCTCGCGGCGGCCCCCGCCGCCGCGGCGACCTCGGACATCGTCAACGTCTCCACGAGCACCCGCTCGGCCGACACCCAGCGGCTGCTGGACCTGATCAACGCCCACCGCAAGGCCAAGGGCCTCGCCCCGGTCAAGTACTCGGCCACGCTCTCCAAGATCGGCCAGGAGCAGTCCACCCGCCTGGTCCGAGAGGAGGTCATCGACCACACCGACGACTTCTGGAAGGACGAGCGCGCCGGGAACTGGAACGCCGTCGGCGAGATCCACTCCGTGTCCTGGCAGGGCACCGTCACCGAGCTCATGAACTGGTGGAAGGGCTCGAAGGCGCACAACAAGGTGCTGACCGACCCGAGGATGACGGTCATCGGCATCGGTCTGACCTACGTGGACGGGCAGCTGTCCGGGAACAAGCAGGGCTGGAAGCTGGTCGGCACCGTGAACTCCTACGGCTACGCCGCCGGCCAGGCCCCCGCGGACACCCGCTCCACGGTGGGCACGGTCGCGGCGCCCAAGCCCCCCACCGCCCCGATCACCTCCGCCGGGTACACGGTGCGCGGCGGGATCGGCAACCAGTACCGCGCGCTGGGCGGGGCCGCCGTGTTCGGCGCCCCCACCATGAACGAGCGCGGCGGCCTGGTGGGCGGCGGCGCCCTGCAGAGCTTCGCCAGGAGCACCACGTTCTACTGGAGCGCCCCCACCGGCGCTTGGCCGGTGCGCTTCAACAGCGCCATCGGCCAGAAGTTCGCCGCCGCCGGGCACGAGCGCGGCTACGGCTACCCCAGCAGCCCGGAGCGCGGCGGACTCACCGGCGGCGGCGCCTACCAGGTGTTCCGCAGCGGGGCCACCGTGCACAAGGTCCTCTGGAGCCCCCGGACCGGTGCGAAGGCCGTGAAGGAGAACAGCGCGATCGGCCAGCGCTGGAAGTCCGCCGGCTACGAGCGGGGCTACGGCTACCCGAGCACCGACGAGTACCGGTACGGCTCCGAGGTGCGCCAGCGGTTCTCGAACGGCTACACCGTGCACTGGTCCTCGATCACGAAGCGGACCTGGGTCACCCGCTGACCCCTCGCCACCCGCTGAACGCCCGGCCGGTTCTCCGGCCGGGCGTTCTGCCGTCCCCGGCCGGCGTTCTTGTCCCCGGTCCCGGTGCCGGTGTCCCCCGAGCGGGGGCCGGGCACCGGCTCGCCGCGGTTGTCCCCCGCACGAGGGCGGGCGATCACATCCGGCCACGTCAGGATGTGGTGCGCTTCACAGGCAGGACGGAATCGAGCTGTGTTTCCTGTCGCGAATCTGTGAATGTGTGGATTCCCGTGTCACCACTTGGGGGGACGAGTCCGGCCGCGCCCGTCCCCCGATCGGCGGATGTTTTCGTTCATTAAGTACCACCCCGTAACTTCAGGTGCCGCGATGGCAGTCGTTTGCACTCGCACCTGCATGCACAGCGATGAGATGTGCTGCCTGTGCAACCTGTTTGCACTTGTGACAGACGGGTCGCGGCTTGGCAGGCTGGCCCGGTCGGCCCGTCCGGGGGGATGCGCCGGCCGGTCCGTCGAGGGGACGGACCGCCGACCGGGGGAACGAGCACGCCGTGGCAGCATCCGACAACGACCGACGACCACCGCACCGCCGACGCGCGGAGCGGACCGGCAGCAGCGCCGCGCCGCCGGTGTTCTTCGACCCCAGCGGCAAGCGCTGGTACCGCATCCTCGCCACCCTCGTGGTGCTCCTGGCCCTCGCGGCCGGCGCCGTGTCCTGGATCGTCCCGCAGGCGCTCGCCCAGCCCTGGGAGCGGCCGCTGCACCAGGAGAACGGCTATCCGCGGGAGCTGATCGCCACCGGGGACCAGGAGAACATCCCGCTGCTCGGGGACGCGTCCAACCCGTTCAGCCGGATCGGGCTCGTCGAGGAGACGGAGGCCGGGACGGTGCTGCGCAGCCCGTTCAGCGAGGACGTGTTCCGGGTGCTCACCGACGAGGAGCGGGAGCTCGTGGGGGACAGCCCCTACGTCATGGAGCGCTTCGGTGAGCTGCCGGAGAAGCAGCTCATGCTGACCTTCGACGACGGCCCCGACGCCACCTACACCGGTGAGATCCTCGACGTGCTCTCGGCCGAGGGCGTGCCCGCCACGTTCTTCAGCGTGGGCACCAACGTGGTCGGGCAGCCGGAGCTCTTCCGCCGGATCGTCCGGGAGGGGCACATGGTGGGCAACCACACCATGACCCACACCACCGCCTGGGACGACGACCTGCGCAACCGCGAGGAGCTGATCGGCACCGACCGCGCCATGCGCTCGGTCGGCAGCTACGCGACCCACCTGTTCCGCCTGCCCACCGGCGACCCGGACAACAAGGCCCTGCCCATCCTCGAGGCCCAGCAGCTGGGCTACCTGCACGTGGACTTCGACTACGACACCCACGACTGGGAGGCCGCGCCCGGGGAGACCGTGGACCTGCCCGCGCTCGACGGCGAGGGCCACATCGTGCTGATGCACGACGGCGGCGGGGACCGCACCGCCACCGTGGCCGCCCTCAAGGAGCTGATCACCGAGGCCAAGGCGCAGGGCTACACCTTCTCGACGCTGGCCCCCATCGTCCCCGAGGGCTACCTGCCGGCGGCGGACACCGAGCCCGTGCTCGCCGACGACGCCACCGCCCTGGCCGTGGCCGGACTGACCGTGGCCCCGGACGTGGTCATGACGTGGCTGTTCTGGTTCGGCATCGGGTCCCTGACCCTCATGTCCGCCCTCTACGTGGTGCTGGCCCTGATCGGCCACCGCCGCCAGACCCGCCGGGCCTGGCCGGAGCTCCCCGAGGACCGGCTGCCCCTGGTCTCGGTCATCCTGCCGGTGTTCAACGAGGAGCCCGTCATCGCCCGCACCCTGGCCGCCCTGCGCGCCAGCGACTACCCGAACCTCGAGGTCATCGCCGTCGACGACGGCTCCACCGACCGCACCCTGGCGATCATGCGCGAGCACGCCGCGTCCTGGCCGGCGCTGACGGTCATCACCCAGCCCAACGGCGGGAAGTCCATCGCCTCCAACCACGGGATCATGGCCGCCCGGGGCGAGATCGTGGTGACCCTCGACGGGGACACCCTCTTCGAGCCCCAGACCGTCCGGATGTTCGCCCGTCACTTCTACGCCCAGGACGCCAAGCGCCCCGTCGGAGCCGTGGCCGGGCACGTGAAGGTCGGCAACCGCACCGGACTGCTGACCATGTGGCAGTCCCTGGAGTACATCTCCGGGATCTGCGTCACCCGCATGGGCGAGGGCGTGGCCGGGGCGATCTCCATCGTCCCCGGGGCGTGCGCCGCCTGGCGCAAGGAGGCCCTCCAGGCCGCCGGGGGCTACTCCCACGACACCCTCGCCGAGGACGCCGACCTCACCATGACCCTGCAGAAGCTGGGCTGGGCCGTGGTGCAGGAGAACCGGGCCGTGGCGTGGACCGAGGCCCCCATGACCGTGCGCGGCCTGGCCAAGCAGCGGCTGCGCTGGACCTACGGCAACCTCCAGGCCCTGTGGAAGCACGCCGGGATGCTCTTCCGCCCCCGCTACGGGTTCCTCGGGATGGTGGCCCTGCCCTACACCCTGCTCGCCACCCTCATCCCGTTGGTCTTCCTGCCGCTGACCGTGCTCATGGCCGGGATCAACCTGGCCGCCGGGAACTGGCAGCCCATCGCCGCCTTCGCCGCCTTCGTCCTGGCCATCCACGCCGTGATCTGCGTGCTCGCCATCCGCATGGTCGGCGAGTCCTGGACCCACCTGCTGGTGGTGCCCGTCTACCGGATCATCTACGAGCCCCTGCGCGCCTACCTCCTGTACGCCTCCCTGCTCCAGGCGCTGCGGGGCCGGATGATCGGCTGGTACAAGCCCGAGCGCACGAACAGCGTGATCGACCTGACCCCGGCCGCGGATCCCGCCGGGGGGGAGGCCCCGTGGCAGGAGGACCGGCGCGGTGAGCGGGTCTGAGCCCGGCCGGGACCGGTACCTCGACCTGCTGCGGTCGATCGCGCTGGTCCGCGTCGTGGCCTACCACACGTTCGCCGGCGCCGCCTTCAGCCTCGTGTTCCCCGCGATGGGCGTGATGTTCGCGCTGGCCGGCTTCCTGATGGCCCGGTCCCTGCGCCGGCCCGCGGGCACGGTCCTCGCCTCCCGGGCCCGGCGGGTGCTGGTGCCGCTGTGGGTCTACGCCGCCACGGTCCTGGTGCTGCTCGTGGCACAGGGCTGGACGCCGGGGGCCGACGCGTCCTGGGGGCAGGTGCTCCTGTGGTTCCTCCCGGTCGGGGACCCGGTCCTCCCGGAGAGCGCCGGGTCCGGGGCGGTGGACCCCACCTGGCCGGTGCAGGCCGGGGAGATCCTCTGGTACGTCCGGGCCTACGTCTGGTTCCTGCTCCTCTCCCCCGTGCTGCTGCGGGCGTTCCGGGCCCGGCCCTGGCCGGTGCTGCTCGCCCCGCTCGCCCTGAGCGGACTGCTCGCCCTCGGGCTCGTGCCGCTGCCCTCCTGGGCGGACGCCCCGGTGACGGACCTCGCGACCTACGGCTCCTGCTGGATCCTGGGCTTCGCCCACCAGAGCGGGCTGCTGCGCCGCCTCCCCCGCGGCGCCGTCCTCGCGGCGGGGCCCGCGGTGATGGGCCTGGGCCTGTGGTGGGCCGCCGGGCACCGCGGCGAGGCGGGGTGGGACCTCAACGAGATCCCGTTCGCCCAGGCCCTGTGGTCCTTCGGCTTCAGCGCCGTGCTGCTGCGCGTCTCCCCGGCCTGGCGGGAGCTGCCCCGGCCGCTGCGGTTCCTGGACGGGGCCGTGACCCTGCTCAACGCCCGGGCGATGACCGTCTACCTGTGGCACAACCTCCTGCTGGTCGGCGCCGTCCTGCTCGTCGACCTGCTGTGGGAGAGCGACGTCCTGGCCACGGCCGTGCCCGGGCTGCTGGCGAGCCCGTGGCTGTCCTTCGTGCTGGTCTGGCCGCTGCTCGCCGTGGTCGTGCTCGCGGTGGGCTGGGCGGAGGACCTCGCCGCGGGTCGGCGGCCGCGGCTGTGGCCGGTCCGGCCCGCGGCCGCCCCCGCCACCGCTCCCGCTCCCGTGCCTGCCCCCGCTGCTGCCGCCTCCGCGGGACAGGGAGCTGCCGGCACCGGCCGCCCCGGCCGGTCCTGGCTCTACCCCCGCTCCGTGCGGGAGCCGGCCCCGCCGGCGGAGCTCAGCCCGCGAAGCCCTCGCGGAGGACCCGGGTGAACTCCCCTGCCTCCTCCTCGAGGCCGCTGCAGAAGTCGTTCGCCTCGTCCGGGGCCCCGTCCTCCGCCGTGCACGGCCGGTCCCGGTTGACCGACCAGTAGGAGAGCCGCCCCACGCCCTGCTCCCGGGCGAACCCGGCGAGCTCGGCGGCCGCGTCCAGGTCCAGGACCTCCCCGGGGACGTCGTTGACCCCGATCATCGGGGTGAGCCCGATCCGGTTCCACACCTCCTCGGCGGAGAGGTCCTGGCCCGCCGCCTCCCACAGCGCGGTGAGCTGGCCGTGCGCCGAGCGGGCCGCCTCCTCCGAGGCCGCCGCCATCGACTGCCCCGCGGGCTTGCTCTCGCTGTAGTTCATGGTCATGAGGTTGACGCCGGCGAGGTCCACCTCCGCCGCGAGCAGCTGCGCCACGACCTCCACCGGGTCCTGGTCCAGGCCGTGCGGGGCCACCGGCAGCGTGGCCCACACCTCGAGCGGCTCGTCCCGCTCCTCCTGCAGGCGCACCAGCACCTCGGCCCGCCGGCGGTTGGCCTCCCGGTCCTCGAGGTCGTCCAGCTCGATGTCGAAGTCCGCGATGCCCACGTCGTAGCGCTCGAGCACCGTCCGGTACGCCGCGAGCAGCCGGTCCGGATCGGTGCACACGGTGGCCAGCTCGGCCCCGGCGGCGCCGCCGAAGGAGACCGCCACCTCCCCGCCCTGCTCCCGCAGGGACGCGATCTGCTCCTCCATCCGCAGCACGTCCTCCGCCTCGTCCAGCCCGTAGTAGCCGCCCCACGAGGGCGTGCAGGGGTCCTCGGGATCGGCCACCACGAACCCCAGCACCGTGCGGGACTGCCCCGCGGCCTCCGCCCCGAAGTCGAAGTACGGGTAGGACGTGGTGTTGACGTAGCCGCCGGACCAGGGCTCGCGCAGGTCGGGGCCGCAGCCGGTGAGGACCAGCCCGGCGGCGCCGCACAGCAGCAGCGGGCCGAGGAGGCGGTGTCGTCGTCGGGTCATGGGGTGCGGGCTGTCCTTGTCGGCGCGAAGGTTCCCCGGACGGTGCCGCCCGGGACGGTGGTTCCTGCGGTGCCGGGCTCCGCAGCGGAGGCCCCAGCTGTAGGGCCCCGGTGGCGGAGCAGCCCCCCGCCGGGTGGCGAGGGGCTGCGTCGTCGTCGTCGACCGTTCCCGGGAGCGGGTCAGGACCTGCCGTCGAACAGGCTGGTCACGGAGCCGTCCTCGAAGACCTCCTGGATGGCGCGCGCGATGAGCGGGGCGATCGAGAGGACCGTGAGGTTCTCGAACTGGTGCTCCGGGGGCACGGGCAGGGTGTCCGTGACGACCACCTCGAGGGCGCCGCACGTGGACAGCCGCTCCACGGCGGGATCGGAGAACACGGCGTGGGTCGCGGCGATGATGACGTCCTTGGCGCCGCGCTCGCGCAGCACCTGCACGGCGCCGGAGATCGTCCCGCCCGTGTCGATCATGTCGTCGATCAGCACGCAGGTGCGGCCCTCGATCTGCCCCACAACCTCCTTCGAGGTGGCCTGGTTCGGCCGGGTGATGTCGCGGGTCTTGTGCACGAAGGCGAGCGGGCAGCCGCCCAGCAGCTCGGTCCACTGCTCCGCCACGCGCACGCGCCCGGTGTCCGGGGAGACCACGGTGACGTTCTCGACGTCGACGACGGAGCGCACGTGCTCCGCCAGCAGCGGGATGGCCATCAGGTGGTCGACCGGGCCGTCGAAGAAGCCCTGGATCTGGGCCGTGTGCAGGTCCACGGACATCAGCCGGTCCGCGCCGGCGGTCTTGTACAGGTCCGAGATGAGGCGGGCCGAGATGGGCTCACGGCCGCGGTGCTTCTTGTCCTGCCGGGCGTAGGGGTAGAACGGGGACACCACGGTGATGGACTTGGCGGACGCCCGCTTCAGGGAGTCGATCATGAGCAGCTGCTCCATGATCCACTGGTTGATCGGGGCCGGGTGGGACTGGATGAGGAAGGCGTCCGTGCCGCGCACCGACTCCCCGAACCGCACGTAGGTCTCGCCGTTGGCGAAGTCGTAGGCGTCCGTGGGGATCAGCTCCGTGCCCAGCTCCGTGGCGATGCGCTCGGCGAGTTCGGGGTGGGCCCGTCCCGAGACCAGGACCAGCTGCTTGGCGCCCTCGTTGGTGATGGCAGTGGTCATTGCTACTCGCTTTCCTCGGTGGTGTCCCCGGCCGCGCCGTGCGCCGTGGTGCCGGCGCCGGTCCCTGCCGTGGAGTGCTCGGTGGTTCCGGACGGAACGGTCCCGGCCGCGGTCGCGGCGCCGTTGCCCAGGGCCCGGGACGCGGCCTCGGCCGCGGCGGTGCCGGGACGGTGCTCCACGACCCAGTTCTCGACGACCCGCTGCGCGCCCTCGGTGAGGGCCAGGGCCCCCGGCGGCACGTCCTTGCGGATCGTGGTGCCCGCCCCGGAGTAGGCGCCGTCCCCGACCTGCACGGGCGCCACGTACATGTTGTCGGAGCCCATCCGGACGTGGTCGCCGATCACGGTGCGGTGCTTGCGCACGCCGTCGTAGTTGACGAACACGGAGGCCGCCCCGATGTTGGAGTGCTCACCGATCGTGGCGTCCCCCACGTAGGACAGGTGCGGGACCTTCGAGCCGGTGCCGATCCGGGAGTTCTTGGTCTCCACGAACGTGCCGATCTTGCCCTCGTCCGCGAGCACCGTGCCGGGGCGCAGGTAGGCGAACGGGCCCACGCTGGCCCGGGGGCCGATCACGGAGCCGGAGCCGTGCGTGCGCACCACGTGGGCGCCCGGGCCGACCTCCACGTCCGTGAGGGTGGTGTCCGGGCCGACGACGGCGTCCTCGCCCACCCGCGTGCCCCCGTGCAGCTGGGTGCCCGGCAGGATCGTGGCGTCCGCGGCGATCCGCACCTGCACGTCGATCCAGGTGCTGGCGGGGTCCACGACCGTCACGCCGTTGCGCATGTGCGCCTCGAGGACCCGGCGGTTGAGGTGCGCGCCGAGCTGGGCGAGCTGCACGCGGTCGTTCGCGCCCTCGACCTCCCAGCGGTCCTCGATCTTCAGCGCGTCCACCGCGTGGCCGGCCTCGCGGGCCAGCAGCGGGACGTCGGTCAGGTACATCTCGCCCTGCGCGTTGTCCGAGGTGACCTTCGCGAGGCTGTCGCGCAGCACGTCGGCGTCGAAGGCGAAGATGCCGGAGTTGATCTCGGCGACCGCGAGCTCGGCCTCGGTGGCGTCCTTGGCCTCCTTGATCTCGCGGAACGAGCCGTCGGAGTCCCGCAGGATCCGGCCGTAGCCCCCGGGCTGCTCGTGGTCCGCGGTCAGCACCGTCACCGCGTTGCGGCACTCCTCGTGGTGGGCGACCAGCCGCTGCAGGACCTCCGGGGTCAGCAGCGGGACGTCGCCGTAGGTGACCACCACGGTGCCGGCCAGCCGCTCCTGGGCGTCGAGCGCCTCCACGGCCACCTGGACGGCGCGGCCCGTGCCGGGCACCTCGTCCTGGTCCACGACGATCGCCTCGGGGTCCTGCTCGAGGACGTGCGGGGCCACCAGGTCCCGCTCGAAGCGCACCACGGCCGCCAGCCGGCGCGGGTGCAGGCTCCGGGCGGCCACCAGGCAGTGCCCGACCATGGAACGACCCCCGATCCGGTGCAGGATCTTGGGGGTCTTGGACTTCATGCGCGTGCCCTTGCCGGCGGCCAGGACGATGACGGCGGCGGGCCCGACGGCCGCCCCCGGACGATGTGCAGGGGTCTGGGGGGTGCTCACGGCGGGATGCAGCTCCTCGGTCGTCGATCTGAGAGAGGAGCCGGTGGGCTCACCGGCTCCGGCTCTGTTCCGTCTCACTAGCTTGTCGGCTCTTCGGCTCTGGGGATCTCGAGCTTCCGGGCTCTCCGGCGGGATGCGGACGTTCCGCCTCTAGGACTCGAACCTAGACTCCACGGCTCCAAAGGCCGGGGTGCTGCCGATTACACCAAGGCGGAGCACCGCCGTGGAACGGCAGTGGTGCACGCAGTGCACAGGCAGTCACCCTACCACTCGGGGGTCAGGCCCCCGCCGCTCCCGGGCGCCCCAGGATCACGATGATCCGGGCCGTGGCGGCGGCCTCCCGCAGCTCCGGGACGGCGGCGAACAGGTCCTCCACGGTGTCCTCGTCCACCCCGCAGACGATCAGCGGCGCACGGTCCAGCAGGGGCCGCATCCGCTCGAACGCGGCGGCCGGGCCCTCCCCCGCAGCGGAGGACGCGGCCACGTTCCAGGCCACCGACGCCACGTAGTGCGGGTCCACGTCCAGGGTCCCCGCCTCCCGGGCGCGCTCCAGGTACTCGACCAGCTCCACCTCGTCCGCGGTGGCGCCCTCCGTCTCGAGGAGCAGGTGCACCTGGTGGGCCGAGGCCGCCTCGTCGAGGGCGGCCAGCATCGAGAAGATCCGCTCCTCGCTGCGCCCCCGCCCGCCCATCCCGGCCCGGGGCACCACGAGGTACTCGGCGCCCACGCCGGCGGCCAGCGAGAGGTGGTCGTCCAGGACCGCGATGACGCCCTCGTCCGGGATGTCCTCGTCGATCGAGATGTCCGCCCGCATCATCAGCGGGTCGGCGCCGGCTCCGCGCAGCGCCTCCCCGACCTGCCGCTGCGGCACCGAGCCGAGGTGGCGCCCGACCAGCTGGCCGGGGCCCGCCGGGATCTCCACGGGTCCGGGGTGCTCCGTCACGGCACGGACGGCGGTCTCCAGGTCCGTGATCCCGTCCAGCCTGGTGCCCAGCGGACGGGTGCTCGGGGACGCGGAGGATCGCTCCGTCGGATTCTGCTCCATGCACTCCATGCTCTCACCCGAGCTTGAGCCGCCGCTGAGAAATTCCTGTCCGCTCATGTGCCTCCCCCGCCCCCATTTCCGCCCCCCCATTCCGCCGAGCCCCCCATGTCCTCGCAAATCCCCCCGATCCTGCTGGGGGGATTGCGACGAGATGGGGGACTCGACGCGGCAGAGCCCCAATCATTGGGGGCTCGACGCGGCAAGGGTCCAGTCACTGGGGAGTCGGCGCGCCGAGGGGGCCCATCATGGGGGCTCGGTGCGCCCAGGGGCCCAGAGAGGGGGGACTCGGCGGGGCGGGGGCGCGAGTACCCTTGACGGGTGGCACATCTACTCGGCGGCGAGAACCTGCACCTGGAATTCCCCACCAAGACGGTCTTCGACGCCGTCAGTCTCGGCATCGACGAGGGCGACCGGATCGGCATCGTGGGCCGCAACGGCGACGGCAAGTCCACGCTCATGAAGCTGCTCGCCGGACGGCTGAAGCCGGACGGGGGCCGCGTGACCGTACGCTCGGGCGTGCGCGTGGGCATGCTCGACCAGGCCGACGTGCTGGACCCGGAGCTGACCGTGGGGCACGCCGTCGTCGGGGACCGCGAGGAGCACGAGTGGGCCGGGGACGCGAAGGTGCGGGACGTGGTCTCGGGGCTGGTCAAGGACCTGGACTGGGACGCGAAGCTGGGCGAGCTCTCCGGCGGCCAGAAGCGCCGCGTGGCGCTCGCCGCGCTGCTGGCCGGCGACTGGGACGTCATCTTCCTGGACGAGCCCACCAACCACCTGGACGTGGACGGCATCACCTGGCTGGCCCGCCACCTGAACAACCGCTGGCCGAAGAACCAGGGCGGCCTGGCCGTGGTCACCCACGACCGGTGGTTCCTGGACGCCGTGTGCACCGACACCTGGGAGGTGCACGACCGGATGGTGGAGCCCTTCGAGGGCGGCTACGCGGCGTACGTCCTGCAGCGCGTGGAGCGGGACCGTCAGGCCTCCACCATCGAGTCGAAGCGGCAGAACCTCATGAAGAAGGAGCTGGCGTGGCTGCGCCGCGGCGCGCCCGCCCGCACGGCCAAGCCCAAGTTCCGGATCGAGGCCGCGAACCAGCTGATCAACGACGTCCCGCCGCCGCGCGACACCGTGGCCCTGTCCCAGCTGGCGGTCTCCCGGCTGGGCAAGGACGTGGTGGACCTCGAGAAGGTCTCCGTCTCCTACCCCACCGAGGACGACGGACCGCGGGAGGTGCTCCGGGACGTCACGTGGCTGATCGCCCCGGGTGAGCGCACCGGCATCCTGGGCGTCAACGGGGCGGGCAAGTCCACGCTGCTGGGCCTGGTCACCGGCGAGGTGCAGCCCACGAGCGGGCGGGTCAAGCGCGGGAAGACCGTGAAGATCGCGACCCTCACCCAGCAGCTGTCCGAGCTGGAGGACGTGGCCGAGGACCGGGTCTCGGACGTGGTCGCCTCGAAGCGCACCACCTACCTGGCCGACGGCAAGGAGATGACGCCGGGCCAGCTGCTGGAGCGGCTCGGCTTCACCAACGAGCAGCTCGCCACCCCGGTCAAGGACCTCTCCGGCGGGCAGAAGCGGCGGCTGCAGCTGCTGATGATCCTGCTCGACGAGCCGAACGTGCTGATCCTCGACGAGCCGTCCAACGACCTCGACACCGACATGCTCACCGCGATGGAGGACCTGCTCGACACCTGGCCGGGCACCCTGCTGGTGGTCTCGCACGACCGTTATCTCCTGGAGCGGGTCACCGACCAGCAGTACGCCGTGATCGACGGCCGCTTCCGGCACCTGCCCCGCGGCGTGGAGCAGTACCTGGAGCTCGCCTCACAGTCCCGCACCGGCACGGCCGCCGGCTCCGCGAACGCCTCGAACCCGCTGGCGGCCACGGGGGCGGCGTCCTCGAACGGGACGACGACGGCGCAGGGCGGGCCGAAGCTCTCCGGTGCGCAGGCCCGCACCGCGCAGAAGGAGGTGGGCGCGATCGAGCGGAAGCTGGAGAAGCTGTCCGCCAGGGTCGACGCCCTGCACGCGGAGATGGCGGCGCACGACCAGTCCGACTACACCGGCCTGGGCGAGATCACCGCCCGGCTCACCGCGGTCCAGGACGAGATCGAGGAGCTCGAAATGCGCTGGCTCGAGCTGTCCGAGGACCTGGTCTAGCCCCGTGGCGGGCCCGGAGCAGGAGGCCGTGGCCCTGCTCTCGGGCACCGGGATGGGCCCGGTCCTGGCGGCTGCATTGAGCCCGGCCGGGCTGTCCGTGCAGCGCTGGACCCGGCGGCGTGTCCACCACCGGCCGGGCGCCGGGGTGACCGCGGTCTTCGACGTCGTGGCCCTGGCCGGGGCACGGCGGGGCGCCGAGGTGGTGTGCGTGAGCACCGCCTCCCCGCCCGCCGGCACGTCCCCGCCCGCCGGCACGTCCCCGGCGGTGGTGCGGACCCGGCACGAGGGCGTGGACCTCGTGGCGTGGCGGCACCCGCAGGACCCGTGGCTGCCCGGGCTCGCCTGGGCGTCCTCGCCCGGGGCGGTGGGCCGGGAGGTCTTCGGCTCCGCCGAGCCCGCGGAGCTCACCGAGGTCTCCTACCGGCCCACCCGGCGAGCGGTGCTGCGGGCGGCCCACGGGTCCCGGGTGCGCTACCTCAAGGTGCTGCGGCGGGACCGGGCCGCGGCGCTGCACGCCCGGCACCGGATGCTGCTCGAGGCCGGGCTGCCCGTGCCGGCGCCCGTGGAGGACCCGGTCCGGGACGTGGTGGTGCTCCGGCAGCTGCCCGGCACCCCGCTGGCCGCGTCCGTGCGCCAGGACGGCGCCGCCGCGCTGCACCCCGAGCACGTGCTGGCGCTGCTCGAGGCCCTGCCCGCCGCCGCGCTGGAGCTCCCCGCCCGCGCCTCCTGGACGGACCGGGTCCTGGACTACGGGCCCGCGGCCGCGGTGGCCCTGCCGGAGGAGCGCGGACGGATCGAACGGCTCGCCGCGGCGATCGACGAGGCCCGCCGGGCCACGGACCCCGGCCCGGTGGTGCCCGTGCACGGGGACCTCTACGAGGCGAACCTGCTCGTCGGCCCGGCCGTCCGCGGGACGTTCGGCCCGGTGACCGGGGTGCTCGACGTCGACGCTGTGGGCCCCGGCCACCGGGTGGACGACCTCGCCTGCCTGGTGGCCCACCTGGCGGTCCTGCCCACGGTCCACGACAGCTACGGGCACGCGCCGGCCGCCGCGCGGCGCCTGCTCGCCGGCTTCGACGCGGCCGTGGACCCGGCCGCGCTGCGGGTGCGCTGCGCCGGGGTGGCCCTGTCCCTGGTGGCCGGCGCCCGCCGCTCGGGCGGCCCGCCGGACCGGGCCCGGCGCCGGCTGGAGATCGCGGAGGAGTTCCTCGGCACGGACGGCTGACCCGGGGCGAGGAGGCGGCCGGTCCCGGTCAGTACCGGGTGGAGCGGGCGTCCGTCCGGGCCGTGACCGGCAGTGCCCCGGCGGCCTCCGCGACCGGTGACCCGGAGGCGCTGTAGGGCCGCACGAACCGGACCGGGGTCCCGTTGATGTCGGTGAGGTGGCCGGCCCAGGCCAACCGGTAGAGCTCCCGCAGGTCGCCGAGGTCCTCGTCCGTGAGCTTGCTCATCGGCCCGTAGTTCATGATCGAGAACGGGCTGTGCGTCCCGAAGACCTCCGAGGGCCACGGCTTCTCGAGGTTCGCCGCGAAGAAGTGCCGAAGCCCGAAGACGTGGCCGAACTCGTGGATCATCGTCTCGATCTGCTCCTCGTGGGACTGCTCGAACATCGTGGGGTAGACGGTCAGCTCGTGCCGCCCCCCGTCAGGGAAGAACGCGCTGGCCAGGACGCAGCCCTCCGGGGTGCAGTCCGCGGCGTTGCGCAGCACCACCTCGAAGTCCCACAGGTCGGGGTCGTGGGTGAACCGGACCGGCGCGGCCGAGCTCCACCGCACCAGGGCCTCGCTCATGAGCCCACCGACGATCGACCGGCTCTCCTGCGGGTCGGGGGCGAGCGCGAAGCTGCGCTCCTGGAAGCGCCACTTCAGCATCGACCCCGGCTGCCACAGAGGGATGAACCCCTCGGTGGCGTCGACCACGATCCTGCTCGGGGGCCGCCCTCCCGGCGTGGCGTGCCCCCTCCCCTCGGTGGCGCAGACGAACCCCTCCGCGATGAGGTGGACCAGATCTTCGGTCGTCGGTGCCATGGCTCTTCCTCGCCTCGAACGTCGTTCCCGGGTGGTCCTGCGTGCCTCCGGCCCCCGGAGGCCGGTCGGTGCGGTCCGGCGGCGGTCCGGCGGCGGTGGCGGGCCGGCGCCGCGCCACCGCTGTCGTCGTCGTTCCTCCGGCGCCGGGGCCTACTCCCTGGTGTCCTCCAGGCGGTAGGCGTCGGAGAAGTCCAGCTCCCAGACCGCTCCGCCGCCGACGGCGCCGAACGGGTTCTGCGGGCCCTCCGCGATCCCCTCGGCCGGAGCCACGCTGTTGACCGAGGCGTAGACCTGCCCGTGCCGCCCGGTCGCCAGACCGGCCGGCAGGGGCACGTCGATCGCGTACCGCGCCGCGTCCTCGTGGTGCCGGTGCACGACCACCACCTGGCCGGGGACCTGCCCCGGGCTCGGCGGCGCCTCCGCCGCCGGGGTCTCCCCCGGAGGCATGGGCGGCGTGGGCCCGAACAGCTGCGAGACGTACAGGTGGCCGCGGTCCACGGCCACGCCGGTCACCGCGGTGAAGCCGTCCCAGCGGCCGAGCTCGGTGCCGTCCGCGGAGAACTGCACGACCGCGCCCTCCCCCGGTCGGACCGATCCCAGCCCGCCCACGTAGACGTTGCCGTGCTCGTCGGCGGTGAGGGACGTGGGCACGAACTCGGCCGGGCCCTCCGGGTCGTCCGTGCCGTCGGGCAGGGCGGTGGTCGGCCAGGTGGCCCACGCGGTGATCTCGTACTCCGGCGGCGCGTCCTCCGTGGCGGTGGAGAAGTCCGGCTCCACCTTCCACACGGTGTTCGCGCCGGCGTCGGCCACGAGCGCGTACCCGTCCGGCGAGACCTCGTCGTCCTCGTCCACGTACAGGACCGCGTACGGGTTGGAGTCGATCTGCGCGCCGTCGGGGTTGAGCTCCTCCTCGGCCGCCTGCAGATCGGCGTACGCGAGCAGGTATTCTTCCCCGTTCTCCTCGGTGCCCGCGACGAGCATCGACGCGCCGCGCGCCTCGAACACCGACAGGTCGAGCCGCTCGGGGTCGTAGCCCGCGACGATGTACTGGCCGTCCACGTCCGTGGCGTCCGCGCCGCCGGGGCCTTCCGCGAAGGACGCGTCCGGCGCCGCCACGGACAGCAGGCCCTCGACCACGGTCGACACCGCGGGCGCGTCCCGGTGCGGATCCTCGATCAGGGTGACGGCGCCGGTCGGCCCCGCACACCGCTCGCCGACGCAGTCCGGGCCGCCGCGGCCGGCCTCGACCACCACCAGGTTCTCGTCCTGGTCCCAGTTCAGCTGACGCGGGTTGTCCAGGCCCTCCGCGACCACGCGCGGCCCATCCGGCCGGTCGTCCCCGTGCGCGAACGCCGCGGGCACCGGCCCCGCCAGCACCACCACCGCCGTGACCACGCCTGCTCCGAGTCCCTGTCCTGTCATGACCCACCCCCGGTCGGAATCTTTCCGCGCGCCCGCCACGCGACAGCCCCAGGCTAGGACCGCGATCCGGCTCCCACGGGAAATGGTCCGCAACCGTGACCACCTCTTCACCTACGCGCGGGTACATGGCGGACCGCCGTCACACTGGGCCGCGCCTTGACTCCGTCCCGGCTCGGGCGTGGACTCGGGACCATGGAGACCCTGCCGGTGCCCCGCACCTCGCCCGTCCCGTTCCTCCGCCGCCTGCCGATCCTGCTGACCCTCCTGACCCTGCTGGCCACCGCGCTCGCGGGCCTCCTGCTCACCGCCCCCGCCGCCGGGGCCGCCGAGATCCGCGGCGAGGAGAACGTGGTGGTGGCGGCCGACGAGGTCGTGGACGACGACCTCTACGTGACCGGCGGGGACGTGGTGGTCGACGGCACCGTGCGCGGCGACCTGCTGGTGGCCGCCGGGACGGTGACGATCAACGGCACGGTGGAGGGGGACCTGATGGCCGCGGCCCAGACCGTGGTGATCGAGGGCACCGTGGGCGACGACGCCCGCGTGGCCGGCCAGGTGCTCCTCCTCGGCGAGCAGGCCCGGGTGGCCGACGACCTGGTCACGGCCGGCTACAGCGTGGAGGCCCGCCCCGGCGCCGAGATCGGCGGGGACGTCCTGCTCGGCGCGTACCAGGCCCTGCTGGCCGGCACGGTCGAGGGCGAGGTGACCGCCGGGGCCGCCGCGCTCGCCCTGGCCGGGGCGATCGGCGGGGACGTGCAGGCGGACGTGGGTTCCGCAGACGAGGTGGGGGCCGCCTGGGCGCCCACCACCGGGGTGGCCGTGCCGCGGGTGGAGCCCGGGCTGACCCTGACCGACGAGGCCCGCCTGGACGGGAGCCTGTCCTACCGGTCCGGGACGGAGGCCGCGATCGCCCCGGGCGCCGAGATCGCCGGGGAGGTCGTCTACGAGCAGGTCGTGGTCGAGGAGGAGCCGGCCGGGCCCGCCGGGCCGCTCGCGCTGCTGCTCGCCGGGCTGCGCCTGTTCGTGACCCTGTTCCTGGTCGGGCTGCTCGCCCTGTGGCTGCTGCCCCGGGCCGTGAGCGGGGCGGCGCGCACGCTCCGGGCCCGGCCCTGGCTCAGCCTCGGCTGGGGCGCGCTGACGATCGCGGGGACGGCCGTGGCCGTGCTCGCCGTGCTCGTCGTGTCGATCCTGCTGGCCGTCGCCCTGGGCTGGATGACCCTCGCCGGGCTGGCCGCCGCGGTCGTGACCACGGCCGTGGTGCTGGACCTCGTGCTGGTCCTGGGCCTGGTGCTCGCCGTGGCCCTGCTGGCCCCGGTCGTGGTGGGCTTCACCGCGGGCGGGCTCCTGCTCCGGGACCGGGCACCGGTGAGCTTCGGCAAGCGCGTGCTCGCCCTGGCCCTCGGCCTGCTGGTCTACGTGCTGCTGAGGGCCGTGCCCTTCCTGGGTCCCGTCGTCGGCCTGCTCGTGGCGCTGCTCGGCCTCGGCGCCCTCGTGGTGGGGGCCTGGGACGCCGCCCGCCGCTCCCGGGCGCGCCGGCGCGCGGACCGGGACCGGGACCACGGACTCGACCGGGGCCGGAGCGGCGACGCCGGGTCGTGGCCCGGCGGTCCCCAGCACACCGATCCCCGGCACGGCGGCCCGCAGTCCCCCGGTGCGTGGCGGGACGGCTCCCAGCGGGACGGCTCCCCGTCCGCCGGTTCGTGGCAGGACGGCCCCGGCCGCACCGGTTCCGGGCAGGCCGGTCCCGGGCACGAGCCGCCGGGACCGCCGGAGCAGCATCGGCCGCCGTGGGCGGGCGAGGGCTCCGGGCGGCAGCACCCCCCGGAGCCGCCGCGCTGAGCCTCAGCCCACCGGGAGCGAGAGCACCTCGAGGGCGGCCCGCAGCTTCGTGGAGGACGTGTGGACCGTGTACGGGAAGTACACGACCTCCACGCCCACCGCCGCGAACTCCCGCTCGAGCCGCTCCCCCTTCGGGGTGCCGCGCCAGTCGTCGCCCTTGAAGAACACGTCGAAGCGCAGCTGCCGCCAGGTGTCCAGCTTGTCCAGCAGCACCTCGGCGTGGACCTGGTCCACGTAGCGGATGTGCTCGACGATCTCCATCCGCTCGCGCAGGGAGACCACGGGCCGGTGGCCCTTGGTGATCTCGATCAGGTCGTCCGAGACGACCCCGGCGATCAGGTGGTCGCAGTGCATCTTGGCCTGACGCAGGATGTTCAGGTGCCCCACGTGGAACAGGTCGAACGCCCCGGCCGCGTACCCCACGCGCGGTGCGTGCTTGTCGGTGCTCATGTCAGTCATTCCCCCCTCGGGATCCTGCCAGGGCCTCCTCAGCCCCGGCCCGGTGGACCGCCCGGACTGCGCCGGAGGCCCCTCTCGGTCTGCTCGCCGCGGGCACCTCGGGTGCGCGGCGGAAATCTGTGGGCCCGCCCGTCCACAGCGGACGGGCAGGTGTCGGTCTAGCCGGACGTCTGCCCGGCGGGCACCGGGGCGGCGGCCGCCGCGGGGCGGCGACCTGTGCGGCGGCGGTGGTGCCAGCGGGCCACGGGCTCCTCGACGCACCACCAGCAGGCGATGCCGGCCACGGTGCCCACCACCACGCGCAGGGCCACCCCGGCCGGACCCGGCAGCTCCCCGAACACCGCGCTCAGCGCGTGCCCGGCGCCCAGGTGGAGCAGGTAGATGCTGTAGCTAGCCAGCCCCAGCAGCTGGATCGGCTTCCACCGCATCCCCGCCAGGACCCGGGTCCCGATCCGGCCGGTGGGCCCGTGCAGGCCCCAGAGCACCACCAGGCAGGCAGCCACCGCCTGGGCCGTGTAGCGGACGGTCTCGCGGAAGAGCTCGTCCCGGATCAGCAGCGAGGCCAGGTAGAGCAGCACCGCCAGCACCAGGACCCGGTCCCGGCCCCACCACGCCGGGGCGCCGGCAGCAGGCTCCCCGGACGCACGCTCCCCGGTGGCACGGGCGTACCAGACGGCGGCGAGCACCCCGATCGCGATGGCCTCGAGCCGGGTGTCCGTGCCGAAGTAGATCCGATCAGCACTCGCGCCGCCCAGGTGCAGGGCCACCCGCGCGCCCGCCGAGGCGAGCGCGGCGGTCCCCGCCAGCACCGCCAGCGCGGTGGCCGGGCGGCGCCGGCCCACGAGCAGCAGCCAGATCAGCGCGAACGCCACGTAGAACTGCTCCTCGATGGACAGGCTCCACACCACGATCGAGCCGGGCAGGACGTCCACCTGGGAGTCGGTGTAGCGCCAGTTGAAGAAGAAGAAGACCTGCCCCAGGAAGTCCCCGAGGCTCACCGGCCGCACCAGCCACGCGTACAGGGCGGTGGGCAGCACCAGGGCCACCAGCAGCGGCGGGGCCAGCTTCAGGGCCCGCCGGCGGTAGAACCCCGCGATGTCGAAGCCCCCGGTGCGCCGGTGCTCCTTGAGCACCAGGTGCGTGATGATGAACCCGGAGATGACGAAGAAGATCGTCACCCCGCTGCCCCCCGGCACCACCTCGAGCCCCGCGTGCGCTAGCACCACGAGCATCACCGCGGCGGCCCGCATCGCGTCGAGGTGCGCGAACTGCCGCACGGGCAGCTGCGCCCTCGGACGCCGGCGCGCCCCTGCCGGAACCGGTCCTGCTGTCTCCCCCGCCACAACGTCTCCCTGCGTTCGCCGGACGCCGCGCTCCCCCGAGCCGCGGCCGTCCCCTGCTGCGTCCGGACCCCCCGTTTGCTTGAGGGAATTCCGGTGATCGCCTCACCCTACTGCGGAGAAACCTGCGTTTGCATCTGATAATCCGGGTCACAAAAGGGGACATCGGATTCCGTTCCCGATCGTTAACGCCGGGGTTAGACTCCATGCGATCCAATGAATCCGGGCGGGGGGTCGCCCGGAACGCCGCGGGGGTCCCTCGACCCACAACCTGCGGCGGATCACCGCGGCGCCGGCCACTCGGCGCCGGAAGTTCAGATCTGGGGGGAGCTGACATGATCCTTGACCTGTCGTGCACATCGAGCACTCGAGGTCCCACTGCCCGAACAGCCCGCACGGTGCTGGGCGGGCTCCTGCTCGCCGGCGTCCTGACCGGCTGCGGCGCCGCCGGCGCCACGGACGACCCCGCGGCCGACGCCCTCGAGGCGTCCACCGTGGTGGAGCTGGAGACGCCGCAGGAGGTCCGCGCCAAGGACCTGCCCTCGGCGGCGCCCGTGGCCGCGGACGCGCCCGAGGTCGAGCAGATCGAGGCGGTGCTCGAAGCCCAGGAGGCCTTCGTCCCGTCCGACCGGCCGGCCCCGGCGGACCCGGCCAACCCGGAGTCCTCCGCCGAGCTCGGCGGCGGGGACGAGCCCGCCGCCGAGCTGGACCTGGCCGTCGTCGAGGCGGCCGAGGAGTCCGCCGCGGGCACCGCCCTCCAGGAGGTCATCGCGTCCCTGGCCGAGTTCGAGCACCAGGGCTGGGAGCAGCGCGGAGCACCCGTCGTCGTCGGCGATCCCGTCTCCGCCCCGCTGCCCGTGGACGACGGCGAGGCCGTGCGCGTCACCGTCTGCCTGGACTCCTCCGAGGTCACCGTCGTGGACCGCGACGGCGTGGTCGTCAGCGGCAAGCAGAAGGACCGCAGGGCCCTGCACAACTACGACCTCTTCCGCCAACCGGGCCAGTCCTGGCAAGTCGTCCAGCACGGCTTCCCCGACGACCCGACCTGCTGATCCGTCCGCACGAACCTGTTGAGGAACCACACCATGGGAAACACGAACACCCCGCCCCGGGCGGACAGGAGCCGGCGCCGCGCGCGCACGGCCCGCACCAGGGCGTCCCTGGGCATCGGCACCGTGCTGGCCGTCGCCGCGACGCTGCTGACCTCCGTCCCGGTGGGCGCCGCGGAGGCGCCGCCGGTGGACGGCAAGTCCGCGGCCTCGGCCGCCGCGTCCTGCTGGGAGATCAAGCAGAAGGACCCGAAGTCCGCCTCCGGCGTCTACTGGCTGGTCACCCCGGCCATGACCGCACCCGAGCAGTTCTACTGCGACCAGGTGACCGACGGCGGCGGCTGGGTCCTCGTGGGCCGCGGCCGCAACGACTGGAAGGAGTACTACCAGGGCGTGGGCACGCCCAAGGACGTCTCCTCCACGGTCACGGGCACCGCGGCCTTCGCGCCCAAGCAGCTGCCCTCGAAGACGGTCGACGAGCTCCTGAACGGGCAGCGGCCCGACTCCCTCGAGGACGGCATCCGGATCCGCCGGGCCCGTGACGCCGCGGGCACCACCTGGCAGGAGGGGCGGATGAAGATCTCTGCCAAGCCGTACTGGAACTGGACGTTCGGCTCCCGCACCCCGGTGACCTCCTTCTCCCTGGTCTACGGCACCGGCGTGGCCTCCGGGACCACCGGCACCACCAACGACTTCGGCACGAACACCGGCACCGCCCGCGTGCGCTTCCAGGACGTCACCGAGACCAGCTGGCAGCGCGGCTTCCGCTACGGCGACGACGTGACCGGCAGCAACACCAGCACCACCCACCTGTGGACACCGGCCGCCGGCGGGAAGGGCGCCATCCCCTTCACCCAGATGTACCTGCGGCCCAAGCTCACCCAGCAGGCCTTCACCGGCAAGGCGATCCCCGACTCCGGCACCGCCGCGGCCGCCCAGCGGGCCCTGCCCAACAACGGCGCCGAGCCCACGAAGTGGGGCGCCGTGGAGCGCGCCGACGGGCAGGACGGCGAGATGAACTCCGAGGTGCAGGCCCTCGAGCAGATCGGGAGCACGGTGTTCACCGGCGGCAACTTCAAGGCGATGCAGCGCAACCAGGCCGGCACGGGGCGCGTGGCCCAGTCCTACCTGGCGGCCTTCGACGTCAACACCGGCGAGCTGCGCACCGACTTCCGCCCGGTCTTCAACGGCCAGGTCAAGGCCCTCGCCGAGCTGCCGAACAACCGGCTGGCCGTGGGCGGGCGCTTCAGCACCGTCAACGGCGTGAGCTCCCCCGGCTTCGTGGTGCTCGACGCCACGACCGGCAAGATCGACACCGCCTGGAACCTCAAGGTGGAGAACCTGCTGACCGGCGGCGTGCTGCAGGTCCGGGCGCTGGACGTGCAGGGCGACCACCTGTACCTGGGCGGTGCCTTCACCCACCTGAGCGGCGGGCAGGCCACCGGCAAGGTCTACGCCCGCTCCGGCGCCCGCGTGAAGATCTCCACGCGCACCCCGGACGCGAGCTGGAACCCCGAGTTCAACGGCACCGTGGCCAGCATCGACGCCTCGTCCAAGGGCGACCGGCTCTACGCCGCCGGCTACTTCAACCAGTCCCGGGGCGCCTCGGCGTTCCGCCTGGCCTCGGTGCGCACCACCGCCGGCGCCCCGCTGGACACCTGGACCTGGGAGCCGTCCGTGCCCGTGGACTACGCCAACCCCGGCCAGACCGCCTTCCAGCTCGCCGTGCGCGAGCAGGGGAACACCGTGTGGGCCGGCGGCGCCGAGCACTCGATGTTCGGCTACGACCGCTCCACCTTCCAGCGCACCTCCTGGGGCATCACGTCCCTGGGCGGCGACATCCAGGCGATCACTTCCACCGACGACACCGTCTACGGCGCCTGCCACTGCTTCCACTGGTTCAACGCCGGCGCCACCAAGTGGATCAAGGCCGGGGGCAACACCCGCCCCGTGACCGTCGCCGACCGGATCAACGCGATCGGCGCGTGGGACGCCGCCGGCGGCAAGTACCTGCCCGGCTTCAACCCGGAGATCAAGGGCTTCGGCGGCTGGGGCGTGTGGGCCACCCTCGTGGACAGCAACGGGGTCCTGTGGACCGGCGGCGACATCAACCGCAGCGTCGCCACCTCCGGCTCCGCGCAGTGGTCCGGTGGCTTCCTCCGCTTCGCCCCGCGCGACGCCAAGGCCCCTGCCGCGCCCACCGGCCTGAAGGTCGCCCGGGACGGCGACTCCGCCGCCCTCTCCTGGACGGCGGCCCCCGAGTCCGGCGTGACCTACCAGGTGCTGCGCAACGACCGGCCCATCGGCACCGCCACGGGCACCAGCCTCAAGGTCCCGCACGTGGACGCCGCCCGGTACGCGGTGCGCGCGGCGGACGCCGCGGGCAACGTCTCCGCCTCCACCCCGGTGGTGGTGGCCGGCTCGCAGCCTGCCCCGGAGCCGCAGCCCGAGCCCGAACCCGGCACGAGCACCCTGATCGCCGAGGGCGCCACGTGGAAGTACCACCACAACCGCGACGTCTCGCCCGGGGCGAACTGGACGGCCGCCGACTACGACGACTCCTCCTGGAAGCAGGGCTCGGCCGTGCTCGGCTGGAACGACGCCTCGGTGAAGACCACGCTCGTGGCCGACGGCACCCGCCCGATCGTCACCCAGTTCCGCAAGACCGTGGACGTGGCCGACGCCTCCAAGGTGGCCAAGCTGACCCTCACCACCCGCGCCGACGACGGTGTGGTCGTCTTCGTCAACGGCAAGGAAGTGGTCCGCTCCAACGTCGCCGAGGGCTCGCTCGAGGACACGCCGTGGGCGCTGTCCGCGCGCCGGACCGCCACCGCGGTGGCCGAGCCGGTCGTGGTCGAGGTGCCCGGATCGGCGCTGAAGACCGGCAAGAACGTGATCTCCGCCCAGATGCACTCCAGCTGGACGAACACCACCGACGCCACCTTCGACCTCTCCGCGGTGGTCACCGCCGGCACGCAGCCGGCGCCCCCGGCGGAGGAGGAGCCGCCGGCCGAGGAGCCGCCCGCGGAGGAGCCCCCGGCGGAGGAGCCCCCGGCCGACGAGCCGGCCGGTCCCAACACGCTGGTCGCCGAGGGCGCCACGTGGAAGTACCACCACGACCGCGCCAACCCGCCGGCCGGCGACTGGGCCGGCACCGGCTTCGACGACGCCGCGTGGAAGCAGGGCTCGGCCGTGCTCGGTTGGGGCGACGCCTCGGTGAAGACCACGCTCGTGGCCGACGGCACCCGCCCGCTCACCACCTACTACCGCAAGGAGGTGGACGTGGCGGACGCCTCCGAGGTGGCGAAGCTGACCCTCACCACCCGCGCCGACGACGCCGTGGCGGTCTACGTCAACGGCAAGGAGGTCGCCCGGGACAACCTGCCCGACGGCGACCTCGGCCCCGGCACCTACGCGACGGCCCCGCGCCGGACGGCCACCGCGGTGGCCGACCCGGTCGTGGTCGAGGTGCCCGGATCGGCGCTGAAGACCGGCAAGAACGTGATCGCCGCCGAGGTGCACTCCAACTGGACGAACACCACCGACGCGACCTTCGAGCTCTCCGCGGTCGTCACCCCCGGCACGCAGCCGGCGCCGCCCGCGGAGGAGTCCCCGGCCGAGGAGCCGGACGCGCTGGTCGCCGAGGGCGCCACCTGGCGGTACCACCACGACCGGGCGAACCCGCCGGCCGGCGACTGGGCCGGCACGGCGTTCGACGACGCCGCGTGGAAGCAGGGCTCGGCCGTGCTCGGCTGGGGCGACGCTTCGGTGAAGACCACGCTCGTGGCCGACGGCACGCGTCCGCTGACCACGTACTACCGCCGGTCCCTGGACGTGGCCGACGCCTCCAAGTACGGGAAGCTCACGCTCACCACCCGGGCCGACGACGCCGTGGCGGTCTACGTCAACGGCAAGGAGGTCGTCCGGGACAACCTGCCGGACGGCAACCTGGGCCCCGGGACCTACGCGCTGGCGCCGCGCCGGACGGCCACCGCGATGGCCGCCCCGGTCGTGGTCGAGATCCCCGCGTCGGCGCTGCGCAACGGCAGGAACGTGATCGCCGCCGAGGTGCACTCCAACTGGACGAACACCACCGACACGACCTTCGACCTCGAGCTCGTGCCCAGCACGGAGGCGAACGCCTGATGAGCACCACCGACACCGCCGCCCCGCGGCGCCGTCCGAGCTACGAGGAGGCCCTGGCCGGGCTGCGCGCCGCGCAGAAGCCCGGCCAGGGGGTCCCGGCGTACACCCGGTGGGTGAACCGCCCGCTGGCCCGCTACGCCGCCGCGCGGGCCGCCGCGGCGGGGCTGACCCCCAACGGGGTGACCGCCCTCAGCGCGGTCCTCTCCGCGGCGGGGCTGGTCGTGCTCGTGGCGGCTCCGCCCACCCCGGCCACGGGCGTCGTCGTCGCCCTGCTCCTCGCCGCCGGCTACGTCCTGGACTCCGCCGACGGGCAGGTGGCCCGGCTCACCGGCACCGGCTCGCCGGCCGGGGAGTGGCTCGACCACGTGGTCGACTCGATCCGGACCCCCGCGCTGCACCTGGCCGTGGCGGCCGCCGCCCTGCTGCACCCCCGGCCCGAGGCGTTCCCGGCAGCGGCCCTCGCGGTGCTCGCCGCGCTGTTCGTGCTCGTGGAGGTCGGCCAGTTCATGAGCCAGATCCTCGCCGAGCAGCTACGGCGCAAGGGCGGGATCGCCGGGCCGCCCGCGGGCGGGACGCTGCGCTCCTTCCTCAACCTGCCCACCGACGCGGGGGTCACCTGCTGGATCTTCCTCCTGTGGGGGTTCCCCGTACTCTTCCTGCCCGCCTACGCGATCCTGCTGGCCGCCCTCGCGGCGATCAGCGCGGTCTCCATGCGGCGCAAGTATCTGGGGCTGACCGCACGGCCCGCCGCCACCGCCCCGGACGCCGACGCCGTCGGCGCCCTCCCGACCGACAGGAGCACCCGCCATGTCCGCTGACGTCCTCGCCCCGGCCCCGGCAGCCGCCACCGCCACCGCCACCGCCGCAGGGTTCCGCACCGCCCACCCGTCCGTGTCCGTCCTGATCGCCACCGCCGGGCGGCCCGAGATGCTCCGCGAGGCGGTCCGCGCGATCGTCGAGCAGGACTACGCCGGCCCGCTGCAGGTCGTCGTGGTCTTCGACCGGATCGAGGTCGACCCGCTCACGGACGTGGAGGTCCCGGCCGGCGTGGAGCTGCGCACCGTGCCCAACACCCGGTCCCCGGGCCTGGTGGGCGCCCGCAACACGGGCATCCACGCGGCCACCGGGGAGATCATCGCCTTCTGCGACGACGACGACGTGTGGGCCCCGCGCAAGCTCACCCGGCAGGTGGCGCACTGGCACCGGCACCCGGAGGCCTCCGCGATCGCCGGCGCGATCGACATCGTCTCCCACGAGCGCACCATCCGGCGCGTCCCGCAGGCCGTGGCCACCTTCCCGGAGCTGCTGGCCGACCGGATGATGGAGATCCACCCCTCGGCGCTGATCTGCCGCCGCGCCGACCTGTACGGGCCCGTGGGCCTCGTCGACGAGGACCTGCCGTCCTCCTACGGCGAGGACTACGACCTGTTGCTGCGCCTGGCCCGGCACGCCCCGGTGCACTCCGTGCCCGAGACCGTGCTGACCGTGCGCTGGGACCGGCCCTCCTTCTTCCGCCAGCAGTGGGGGGACATGGCAGACGCCCTGACCTACATGCTGCGCAAGTTCCCCGAGTTCGAGACCTCCGACCAGGGCACGGCCCTGATGGCCGGCCAGGTCGCGTTCGCCCACGCCGCCCGCGGCGACCGCCGGGAGGCGGTCCGGTGGGCGCGGGCGGCGCTGCGCCGGGACCGCAGCCAGCTGCGGGCGTGGGGCGCCCTGGCCGTGGCGACCGGCGCGGTCAGCGCCGAGCGGCTGCAGAACGCCGTGTCCTTCTTCGGCAGAGGGGTGTGAGGCGGCCGTGGCGCTCCTGAGCCCCTCGGTGGTGCGGCCGGCCCCGGTCCGTCGCACCACCGGCGTCCTGCCCGCCTGGCCGCTGCTGGTCCTGTTCTGGGGGCTGCCGCTGATCTGGGCCTCCGGCGCCCTGCAGTTCGCCCCGGCGCTGCTCGCCGTGGTCATGCTCTTCCTGCTCGTGCTCCACCGCTCGGTGACGGTCCCGTGGCCGGCCTGGCTGCTCGTGGTGTTCCTGCTGTGGATGGCGGCGAGCTCGGTGCAGATCGAGGGGTTCGGCTCCTGGATGGGCTTCGCGCTGCGCTGGGTCAACATCTGCGCCGCGCTGATCTACTTCGTCTACTACTGGAACGCCCGCGAGACCCTGGACCACCGGCGGTTCCTGCGGGCCGCCGTGGTCGCATGGGCCACGCTCGTGGGACTGGGCCTGCTGACGTTCGTGATCCCCGAGGCGCGGCTGACCACCCCGATCGGCCTGCTGCTGCCGGAGGGCATCACCTCCAACGCGCTGGTGCAGAACTTCTTCTTCCCGCCCCTGGCGGAGGTCCAGCTCCCCTGGGGCGCGCCCGAGCCGTACAACCGGCCGGCCGCCCCGTTCCCGTACACCAACGGGTGGGGCTCCGGGTTCGTGCTCCTCACGCCCCTGGTCCTCGCCTACCTCACCACCGTCCGCTTCCGCGCCCGGCACCTGCTGATCGTGGCCGGGCTGGTGGCCTCGCTCGCCCCGGCCGTGGCGACCACCAACCGGGGCATGTTCCTCGGCATCGCGGTGGCGCTCGGCTACGTGATGGTCCGGATGGTCCTGCGGGGCCGGATCGGGGTGGCCCTGGCCGGGGTCGCCGGCACGGCCGCCGTCGGCGGGTGGCTCGTGGCCAGCGGCGCCGTGGAACGGATCCTGGGCCGCCAGGAGTACAGCGACAGCACGGGCACCCGCTCCGACCTGTACCGGGACACGTTCCTGGCCACCCTGGACTCCCCGCTGCTCGGCTACGGGGCGCCGCTGTACGACGAGACCGTCGGCATCGAGATGGGCACCCAGGGCTACGTCTGGACCCTCATGTTCTGCTACGGGCTCGTGGGGCTGGGCCTGTTCGTGGCCTACCTGCACGGGACCACGCTGCTGACGCTCAAGGTCCGCACCACCACCGGGCTGCTCGTGCACTCCGCGCCCGTGGCCGCGTGCCTGTTCTTCACCTACTACGGCCTCGACGCGGTGCAGTTCATCCTGATCAGCCTGAGCCTGGCCGTGCTGCTGCGCTCCCGGCGCTACGGGGAGGGGCTGTGAGCGCGCAGCCGCTGGCGCGCTCGGGCTCGCTGACCTTCGCCTTCGTGGTCACCGGTGCGGGCCTCGCCTTCGCCGCCACGCTGGTGGTCTCCAACGCCTCGGGCGCGGCGGCGGCCGGTCAGTTCTTCCAGGTGGTGGCCGTGCTGGCGATCGCCACCACCCTGTCCACTTTCGGCGCCGACACCGGGCTGGTGCGGGCGGTCCCCGCCCTCACCGCCCGGGGCCAGGGCGCCGCGGTGCCCGGGGTGCTGCGGATCGCGGCCCGGCCGGTGCTCGTGCTCGCCGCGGGCGTCGCCGCCACCGCGGCCGTGCTCACGGCCGTGCCCGGGACCCTGCCCGACGGCGTGGGCCCCGCCGTGCTGCTCGCGGCGCCCTTCCTCGTGCTGGGCGCCGTGCTCAACCTCGCCTTCGGCGCCCTGCGCGGGCTGCACCGGGTGCCGACCTTCTCCTTCCTGCAGAACGTGGTGCTGCCCTCGCTGCGGGTGCTCGGCGTCCTCGCCGTCGTCGTCGCCGGCGGCGGGCTGCTCGCCCTCACGGCGGCGTGGACGGCACCGGTCGCCGTGGTCGCCGTGCTCGCCCTCCTGCTGCTGCGCCGCTGTCTCCGGGACCTGCGCGACCGACCCGGGGCCGCTCCCCCGCCGGAGCCGGACCAGCAGCGGCGGGCGTTCTGGTCCTTCTCCTCCGCCCGCGGCGTGACCGCGGTGGTCGAGGCGCTGCTCGAGTGGCTCGACGTGCTGCTCGTGGCCGCGTTCCTGGGCCCCGCCGCGGCGGGCGTCTACGGCGTGGTCAACCGGTGCATCCGGGTGGGCGCCATGCTCGACCACACCGCGCGCATGGTCACCGGCCCGTCCATCAGCGCCGCGCTGGCGGTCGACGACCTCGCCACCGCCCGCTCCGTGTTCACCCGCACCACCGCCGTGCTCGTGGCCGGCGCCTGGCCCTTCTACCTCACCCTGCTGCTGTTCGGGCCGGTGGTCCTGTCCTTCTTCGGCGAGGGCTTCGAGTCCGGCTACCCCGCGATGCTCGTCATCGCCACCGCCATGCTCCTGGCCGTCTCGGCCGGCGGCGTGCAGTCCCTGCTGCTGATGGCCGGGCGCAGCCGGTGGCAGCTGATGAACAAGTCCGCGGCCCTGGCCGTGGCCGTGGCCCTGAACCTGTGGCTGATCCCGCAGTGGGGCCTCGTGGGAGCCGCCACGGCGTGGGCGGCGTCGGTGCTCACCGACACGGGGCTGGCCCTGTTCCAGTCCGTGCGGCTGCTCGGCATCGCCCCGCGCTGGTCCGTGGTCGGCGCCATCGCCGCGGCCGCGGCCGTGCTCACGGGCGGGGGCGGGCTGGCCGTCCGCGCCCTGCTCGGCATCACCACCACCGGCCTGCTCGTCCACCTCGCGCTGACCGGCCTGCTCGTGGCCGGCGCCGGGGCGGTCCTCGTGCTCCGGGGCCGCGCCGCCGTCCGGGGGACGGACGCCGAGGCGTGTGGTCCGAAGAGACCACGGGATCACCGGGTCCTGCTGTGGTCCCGATGAGTTTGCATCTGTAACATTTCAATCGATCGACATCGGAATCAGGACGTGGCCGACCGGGCTGGACCCGGCAGCGCTTCCCGGGGCCGGGGTCGGCGATCCGCCGGGGGGCGGACGCCGGGCGCGGCTGCTCCATCCGAGACGACCCGCGATCCACCAGGGGGGAAATCCACATGAGCGAGACTCTGAACACCATCGGCGCCGAACGGCGCCGAACCCGGGACGACACCGTCCGGGCCCGGCCGAACCGGCCGGAGCCGGCGGACCCGACGCCCGCGTGGCGCCGCGTCCTGCACCGGTGGCCCACGATCCTCAGCACCTGGCTCGTCGTGCTGGCCGCCGCCCTCGTGGCGGGTCTGCTGTGGCCGCCGACCTACCAGGCGACCGCCTCGATGACCGTCACGCCGAGCGCGGTGAACCCGCTCACCGGCGACTCCGGTTTCGAGGAGGTCGAGATGCAGACCGAGATGGCCACGATGGCCTCGCAGCGCATCACCCTGCGGGCCGCCGCCCTGCTGCAGGACGTCCCCGTCGAGGAGGCCGACCCCGCGCTGGCCGAGGACCTGCTCGAGCGGCTCTCGACCACTGCCCCGGACGACACCCAGGTGCTCCGCGTGACGGTGACCGGCGACGACCCGAACCAGGCCGCCGAGCGCGCCAACGCCCTGGCCACCGCCTACCTCGCCGACCGCGGCGAGGACGTGCAGACCACCGCCGACGACACGCTGAAGCGCATCGACGAGTCCATCGCCGGCCTCGAGCGCAGCGACGACGACTCCTCCAGCCTGCGGCAGCTGCGCGAGCAGCGCACCGCCCTCGCCCTCATCGCCCCGACGCCGGGCCGCGTGATCAGCGAGGCCACGCCGCCGCAGGAGCCCTCCTCGGCCGGCATCCCGCTCTTCGTGGCCGGCGGCGTGGTGGGCGGCCTGGTCCTCGGCGCCCTCGCCGGGGCGTTCCGGGAGCGCGCCGACCGCAGCGTGCGCCGGCCCGACCGGCTCGCCGACGGGACCGGTTCGCCCGCCGTGGTGCTGAACTCCGTGGATGACGAGGACGGCGCACTCGAGCTGCTGCGCCGGCTCTCCCAGGACGAGGACCGCGCGGTGCCGCGGCCCGGCTCCCGGATCGCCGTGCACTCGGCCCTGCCCGGACAGGCCACCGTGGTCGTCCAGGCACTGGACGCCGTCGTCTCCTCGTGGGGCGGCACCGTGGAGGTCGTGGACACCCGCACCCTCACGGACGCCGTGGGCCCGCTGGGCGACACCGACTGGCTGGGCATGGACGACACCACGCCCTCGCTGCTCGTGGCCACGGTCCCGCCCCGCGCGGGTGCCGCCGAGCTCGCCGCCCTGACCGACCGGGTGGACGGCGTGGTGCTGGCCGTGGAGCCCCGGGGCCGGCTGCGCCGGTTCCAGGAGCGCTTCGAGCGGCTCAGCGGCCGCGGCGCCGCCGTGGTCCCCGCGTTCGTGGTGCAGCGCCAGGTGCGCCCGGGCACGGACGCCGCGCCGCAGCACCGCTGATCGTCCGCCGGCGCCGCCTGAACCCGGGAGGTCAGGTCAGATCCAGGCGCCGGCGGTCGGAGGCCAGGGGTCAGGGAGCACGCACCGCGAGAGCGGGCGCTCCCTGGCCCCTGAGCACGTCCGCGAGGTCCTCGGCCGCGGCGGCGTCCGCCACCAGGTGCGCCACCGTGGGCCCGGACCCGGATACGAAGCTCGCCAGCGCGCCGGCGGCCGCGCCCGCGGCCAGCACCGGCCCCAGCTGCGGCGCGAGGGACAGGGCCGCGGCCTGCAGGTCGTTGGCCAGCAGCGGGGCCAGCTCGCCGGCCGCCCCGGTGCCCAGGACCGCCTCGAGGTCGCCCGGCAGCCGCGGCGCGGGGACGTCCTCGTCCGCGCGCAGCCGGTCCAGCTCCGCGTAGACGGCGGGCGTCGACAGCCCAGCCTCGGCCGCCACCAGCACCAGGTGCAGCGCCGCCCCGACCGCCACCGGGCGCAGCCGGGATCCCGTCCCGGTGCCGACCGCGGCCCCGCCCGTCAGCGCGAACGGCACGTCGGCGCCGAGACCGGCCGCGAGCTCCAGCAGCGCGTCGTCGTCGAGCTCGGGCTCCCCCGAGACGCGGGCGGCGAGCCGGTTCACGGCGACCAGGGCCGCCGCGGCGTCCGCGGAGCCCCCGCCCATGCCGCCGGCCACGGGCACGGCCTTGTCGAGCTGCAGGTGCAGCCCGCCCGCCAGGGGCGGGAAGCGGGCGAGCACGGCCTCGGCGGCCCGGACGGCCAGGTTGGACCCGTCGGTGGGCACGGCGTCCAGGGAGAACGTCCCGCGGTCGAGCTGCTGGGCCACGAGCGAGCCCGGGACCGCCGCCACGCCCACGGTGGTGCCGGTGCCCCGGGTCAGCGTGGCCGTCAGGGTCTCCCCCGTGCTCACCGCGCAGTACAAGCTCGCGACGTCGTGGTAGCCGTCCGGTCGCGGCGGGCCCGCGGCGAAGAACAGGTTGACCTTGCCGGGCGCGCCGGCGCGCTCCGTGAGCAGCACCGCGGTCATGCCCCGCACACCCCGGCGGTCAGGCCCGCGGCGGCGCCGGCCCGCGCGATCCGGGCGAACTCGTGGACGTCCAGCTTCTCCCCGCGCTCCCCGGGGTCGATCCCGGCGGCCTCGAGGATCTCGCCGGCCGCCGCGGCGGAGCCCGCCCAGCCGGCGAGGGCGGCCCGCAGGGTCTTGCGCCGCTGGGCAAAGGCGGCGTCCACCGCGGCGAAGACCAGCTCCCGGTCCACGTCCGCCACCGGCTGCTCGCGGCGGACGAAGCGCACCAGCCCCGAGGCGATCTTCGGCGCCGGCCAGAACACGTTCTTCCCGATCGTCCCGGCCTTGGTGACCTCCGCGTACCAGGAGGCCTTGACCGACGGCACCCCGTACACCTTGGAGCCCGGCGCCGCGGCCAGCCGGTCCGCGACCTCCTCCTGCACCATGACCAGCCCGCGGCGGATCGAGGGGAAGCGGGCCAGCAGGTGCAGCAGCACCGGGACGGCCACGTTGTAGGGCAGGTTCGCCACCAGGGCGGTCGGCTCGGCGGGCAGCTCCTGCACGCGCATGGCGTCCTGCTCGAGCACGGTCAGCCGCCCCGCCCGCTCGGGGCGCAGCCGCTCCACCGTGTGCGGCAGCTGCGCCGCCAGCGGGGGGTCGATCTCCACCGCCACGACCTGATCGGCGGCGTCCAGCAGCCCCAGGGTCAGCGAGCCGAGGCCCGGTCCCACCTCGAGCACCGTCTCGTGCTCCCCCAGCCGCGCGGCGGCGATGATCCGCCGGATCGTGTTGGGGTCGATCACGAAGTTCTGCCCCAGCGTCTTGGTCGGCCGGATCCCGAGCTGCTCGGCGAGCGCCCGGATCTCCGCGGGCCCCAGCAGGGCGCGGGCGGCGGGCTCTGGCGCGGTGGATTCTGTCACCGCCCCATCGTATCGGCCCGGTGCCCTGGCACCCCTCGCCCCCTCCTGACGCCGAGCCCACACATTCCGGCCCCCTCGCCGCCGAGCCCCCACTGCGGCTGCATATCCCCAGCATTCCTCTGGGGATATGCAGCCGCAGTGGGGGCTCGGCGAGCACCGCATTCGCACTCCCCATTTCCCTGCGGCGCGGTCCCTCCGGATTGTTGTTCCCCGTTGCGGCGGCACCGGCCCGCCCGGCCGGCGCCGGACCTATCACGGAGTCATGACCGAGCCCATGAGCCTCCACCAGCTGCACGAGACCGGCCTCAGCAGCCGAGGGATCCGGCGCCGCCTCCGCGACGGAGATCTCCACCGGGTCCACCCTGGCTACTTCACGGCGTCGGACGCCTATCTGCGACTCAGACCCGAGGAGCAGGCGCTGCTCCGGCACCGGGCGCTCAGCCGGGCCGCCTCCGTGCCGCCGATCTTCTGTCTCGCCTCGGCGGCCCTGGTGCACGGCCTGGATCTTCGGCGCGTCCCGGCCCGTCTGCACACGCTCACCCGGCCGGGGCAGGGAACCCACAACGGATACGCCGGCATCGTGAGGCACCAGGAGCCCCTGCCGGCGTCCGACATCGTCACGGTCGGCGGGCTGCGCGCGACCACAGGTGAACGAACTCTGCTGGACTGCGCCCGCCTGCTGCCTTTCACGGACGCCGTGGTCCTGGCGGACCAGGCGCACCGTTTCGGTCTCACGCGGGCCCGATTGGAGCAACGACTGCCGGAGTGGGCCGGCCGACGCGGCGTGCGCAGAGCTCGGCGCGTGCTCGCCGCGATGGACACGCGCTCTGAATCCGTGGGTGAGACCCTTACCCGCCTCATGCTGGCGGAGTCCGTCCTGCCGGCGCCGGAGCTGCAGTGGGTGATCGTGGGCCGGACGGGGACCTACCGGGCCGACTTCGCGTGGCCCGCGCAGTGGCTGGTGCTCGAGTTCGACGGCGAGAGCAAGTACAGCGACTCCGCGGCCACGGTGATCCGCAACGAACGGCGGCGCGAGGTCGAGATCCAAGAGCTCGGGTGGACCGTCATCCGGGTCGGTTGGCACGACGTCGTCCGTACCCCGGCCGCGACCGTCGACCGGATCTCGGCCGCACTGCGCCGCACGGCAACGCCCCGCTGACCCAGGCTCCATCCCTCCCGGCCCGCCGCGTACCCGCCACTGGCCCGCCGAGTCCCCAAAGTGCTCGCATTTCCCCAGAGAGTTTCTGGGGAAATGCGAGCACTTTGGGGACTCGCCGCGTAAAGGGGCCAAGCTGTGGGGACTCGGCGGGTCGGGGAGGGGAAACGGGGGCGCCGCGGGTCAGAAGGGGCCGTACACCCCGAGGGTGTTCGCCCAGAGGCGCTCGCACAGCGGCTCGAGCTCCTGCTCGAGGATGCCCGCCATCCCGCGCACCGTGTAGTTGACCACGTAGCTGGCGTTGGGCCGGCCCCGGTACGGGTGGGGGGTGAGGAACGGCGCGTCGGTCTCGGTGAGCACCAGTTCGGGGCGGGCGGTGCGCAGCGCGGCCTTGAGGTCGTGGCTGTTCTTGAAGGTGACGGTCCCGGAGAAGGACATGTACCAGCCGTGCTCGTTGCAGGTGCGCGCGAGCTCCTCGTCCCCGGAGAAGCAGTGGAACACGGTGCGCTCGGGGGCGCCCTCCTCCAGCAGGACGGCGACGACGTCGGCGTGGGCGTCCCGGTCGTGGATCTGCAGCGCCTTGCCGGTCTCCTGGGCGAAGCGGATGTGCTCCCGGAAGGACCGCTTCTGGTGCTCCCGCCCCTCCCCCTCGGTGCGGTAGTAGTCGAGACCTGTCTCGCCGAAGGCCCGGACCCGCTCGTGCTCCCCCAGGGAACGGATCGCGGCGAGCGCCTCGTCGAGGGTCCCGGCGGCCGCGAGCTTCGGCGCCTCGTTGGGGTGCAGCGCCACGGCGGCCAGAACCCGGGGGTCGGCCTCGGCGGCGGCCACGGCGAAGCGGGAGGAGGGGACGTCGCAGCCGACCTGGACGAGCCCGCCCACCCCGGCGAGGGCGGCGGCGTCCGCGGCGTCCCGGACCGAGACCTGGACCCGGCCGTCCTGCAGGTCGAGGTGGGTGTGGTTGTCGGCCACCGGGTGCGGCAGCGGCTCCGGCGCCGGCGGGTAGGAGAGGTTGCGGCGGCGCCCGTCGTCGGCCTGGGCGGAACGGCGCCGGGTGCCCTCCCCCGCGGGGACGTCCTCGGGCACGGCGTAGTGCTCGGGCTCGTAGGCGGCGGGGGCCGCGCCGGGGGCGGGAGCGGGGCGGGCGGCGGGGTCGGGCCACAGGGAGGCGGCGAGGAGGGTGGCGTTGGGGTCGGTCACGGGCGGCACCTCAGGAGGTCTCGGGGAGCGGATCGGGAAAGAGGACGGGACAGCGGACAGGAGAGCCGACGGGAAACACGCGGGCACCGACCAATCTACGAGCTGGGCCCGGGCAGACATACTGGGAGCTGCAGACGCGAGCAGGAAGCCGAGGAGACCATGGAGTCCTTCCCCCAGTACACGCAGGCGATCCTGGACCGGATCAACGCGGTGATCGACGGCAAGCCGGAGGCGGCGCGCACGGCCCTGAGCGTGCTGCTGGCCGGCGGGCACCTGCTGGTCGAGGACGTGCCGGGCGTGGGCAAGACGATGCTGGCGCGCACGCTGGCCACCGCGATCGGCGGGACGGTCTCGCGCGTGCAGTTCACCCCGGACCTGCTGCCCACGGACATCACGGGCGTCTCGGTCTACGACCAGGCCCGGCGCGAGTTCGAGTTCAAGCCCGGCCCGGTGTTCGCCAACGTGGTGATCGGGGACGAGATCAACCGGGCCTCGGCCAAGACGCAGTCCGCGCTGCTCGAGTGCATGGCGGAGGGCCAGGTCACGGCGGACGGCACGACCTACCGGCTGTCGACCCCGTTCATGGTGGTGGCCACGCAGAACCCCGTGGAGATGGACGGCACGTTCCCGCTGCCGGAGGCGCAGCGGGACCGGTTCACGGCCCGGATCTCGATGGGCTACCCGGACACCGCGGCGGAGATGACGATGCTCACCGACCACGGCGGCGGCTCCCCGCTGGAGGGCCTGCAGCCGGTGGTCTCCCTCGAGGACGCGGCCCGCCTGGTGGCGCACGTGCGCGGCATCCACGTCTCGGACGCGGTGCGCGCCTACATCGTGGCGCTGGGCCAGGCCACGCGCTCGCACCCGCAGATCCGGCTGGGCGCCAGCCCGCGGGCCCTGCTCCAGCTGCAGGCCGCGGCCCGCGCGGAGGCCGCCCTGAGCGGGCGCGAGTACGTGCTGCCCGACGACGTGCGGGCGGTCGCGGTGCCGGTGCTCGCCCACCGCCTGATCCTGGACCGGCGCGCCGGCACCGACTCCGCGGAGGAGCTGGTGCGAGCGGTGCTGGACGAGGTGCGGGTCCCGGCCGAGCACACCCCCCGGACCCGATGAGGCGCCGGCCGGCGCCGGGACGCACGGCGGAGGGCGAGCGGGCGGAGCAGCCCGTGGACTCCCGCGCCCGGTTCACGGGGCGCGGCTGGGCCTTCCTGGGGGCCGGCGCCCTGTGCCTTCTGCTGGCCACCTGGCTGGGCCGCAAGGACGTGCTGGCGCTGGCCCTGTTCCTCGGCGGCGCCCCCCTGTTCGCGGCCCTGTCCCTGTACGTGGTGAAGCCCAGGGTGCTGCTCAAGCGCGGCGTGGACCCGGCGCTGGTGACGGCCGGGGACTCCGCCATGGTCCGGCTGCGCGTGCGGCACCGGACCCGGCGCGGCGGGACGGTCACCGGGGCGGTCGCCGTGCACGAGACGGTCCCGGAGCCGCTGGGCGGGGACCGCGAGCTGGTCGTGGAGGCCGGCGGGGAGCCCGCCGCCTACACCGTGCGCCCCCGCCGCCGGGGCGTGTACGCCCTGGGGCCGGCCACCGTGCGGGTGGCCGACCCGTTCGGCCTCGCCGCCGAGCTGCTCGACGCCTCCGAGCGCACGTCCCTGCACGTGGCGCCGGACGCCGTGGAGCTGCCGGAGATCAGCGCCGACCGGCTGCGGGAGTCCGGCACCGACCCGTCCCGGACGGCGCAGCCGCAGCCGGGCCCGGACAACGTGACCACCCGCGAGTACCGGCACGGCGACCCGATGCGCCGGGTGCACTGGGCCGCCTCCGCGAAGCAGGGCCGGCTGATGGTCCGCCAGGAGGACCCCCGCAGCACCCGCCGCCTGACCCTGGTCCTGGACCGCGACGAGGCCTCCTGGCCCGGGGAGCGCCTGTGGGCCGGCGTGCTCCCCAGCACCGCCGAGTTCGAGTGGGCCGTGTCCTTCACCGCCGCCGTGCTCGAGCACCTCACCCAGCGCGAGACCGCCCTGCACGCCCTCGACACCTTCGGCCGCCCGCTCCCCCGCGGCGGCGAGGACGACGACGACGCTCCCGCCCGCACCCGCGCCACCGCCGTCACCGACGACGGCGCCGAGGACGCCCGGCACGGGCTCGCGCGCGTCCGCCCCGAGCCCGCGCCCCGGGAGACGGGGCCCGGCGGGACCGCGGAGGACGCGCTGGCCGAGCGGTTCGACCGCGACGGCATGGTCCACCCCGTGCTGCTGGTCTCGGGGGACCTCTCCGCCGCGGCCGCCGAGCGGGTCCTGGGCGGCACGCAGCGGGCGGCCGCCGGCAGCGCCGTGCTGGTGACCTCCTCTCCCGACCACGTCCCGGACGGGGCGGGGGTGCTCGAGACGGCGGGCTGGTCCGTCGTCGTCGTGCCGGCGTCCGCCGCGCCCGAGGACGCGTGGGCGCAGCTGGGCTCCGGGACCCGCGCGGCCGGGGCCGTCCGGTGAGCGCCGCCGTCCGCGCCCCTGCGCCCACCCGCCCGCCGGAGACCGCCGGACCGCCGGAGGACACCAGGACGGGCCGCCGCCCGGTGCGCGCCGTGCTGGGCCTGGCCGGCACGGTCCTCGTGGCGGTCGGGCTGTCCCTCGTGGCGCTGACCGGGGTCCTCGACGGCGCGGGCTGGGTCCCCGGCGCGCTGCTCGCGGCCCTCGCCGTGGTCGTGGCGACCACGACGTCCCGCCTGCTGCGGCTGCCGGGCCTGCTGGCGCCCCTGTTCGGCGCCGGCGCCCTGACGCTCGTGCTCACGCTGCTGTTCCTGCGCGAGCCCGCGCTACTCGGCCTCGTGCCCACCCCCGGGAGCCTGTCCCTCGGCGCGGAGCTGTGGCGGGAGGCGGCCGGGATCGTCGCGGAGCGGCCGGCCCCGTACCCGGGGGGCGCGGCGCTCGCGTTCGTCGCCGCCCTCGCCACCGGTCTCGTGACCCTGTTCGTGGACACGGTGCTCGTGGCGCTGCGGCTGCCGGGGGTCAGCGCGCTCGGCGTGCTGGCGCTGCTGGTGGTGCCCGCCCTGGTGCTGCCCGGGAGCGTGGGCGCGGCCGGGACGGCGGCCGCGGTGGTCGCGGCTCTGGTCCTGCTCGGCGGCGGACGGCGCTTCGGCGCGGTCCGCGAGCCCCGCACCGCCGCGGCGCCGGGCAGCTGGCCGCGGGCCCTCGTGGTGGGCGCCGGTGTGCTCGCAGTGACGCTGCTGGTCCCGGGCCTGGTGCCCGGCTTCGTCAACGGCGCGTTCCCCCAGGGCAGCGGTCTCGCCGGCGAGCGCGCCTCCGGGGTGGGCCCGCTGCGGGCCGTGGGACAGGACCTGCGCTCCGCGCAGCAGCTGCCGCGCCTCGAGTACACGACGAGCACGGACGAGCCGGAGCTGCTGCGGGTCCTCACGCTCTCCGACTTCTCCGGGGCGGAGTGGTTCCCGGACACCACCGGGCTGGACCCCGAGCTCGACGACCTCGGGCCCACGCCGCTGCACCCGGTGGGCGGGGGCCCCGAGCGCAGCACCTCCGTGGAGCTGCGGGACTGGTCCGAGCGCTGGCTTCCGCTGCCGTGGGCGCCCGTGGACGTGGCGGGGCTCGAGGACGGCGGCTGGGCCTGGAGCCCGCTCGACCTCACCGTGCACGGGGCGCAGGTCCCGCCGGAGGGCACCGCCTACGAGGTCCGCTCGATCGTGCCCGAGCCCACGTCCGCGCGGCTGCGCGAGGCCCCCGCCGCGCCGGACTCCCCGGAGCTCGCCCCGTTCCGCGAGCTGCCGGGCGGGACCCCGGCCGCCCTCCGGGACGCGGCCCGGGAGCGGGCGGGGGACGCCCCCACCGCCTTCGACCAGGCCCTGGCCCTGCAGGAGTGGCTGCGCTCGGACGAGTTCCGCTACGACGTGGACGCCCCGCTCGCGCAGGGCTACGACGCCGGCGGCATGGCCTCCCTCGAGGAGTTCCTGGCAGTGCGCACGGGCTACGCCGGTCACTTCGCCCCGGCGATGGCCGTCATGGCCCGGGAGCTCGGCATCCCCGCCCGCGTGGCGGTCGGCTACCTCCCAGCCACCGGCGCCGCCCCGGACGGGTCGGCGGACGCCGACGAGCCGTTCGGGGACGCGGCGGAGGCGGGCGCCTTCACGGTCCTGCCCCGCGACGCGCACGCGTGGCCGGAGCTGTGGTTCGAGGGCTCCGGGTGGGTGCGCTTCGAGCCGACCCCCGGCACCGGCGACCTCCCCGGCTACGCCGCCGAGGGGCCGCAGGACGGGGACGGGCAGTCGCAGGAGGGCGAGGGCACCGCGGAGCCCACCGGCGCCCCGACCGACGCCCCCACCCCGGCGAGCACGGCGGACAGCCCCGACGAGGACGCCCCCTCCGCCGAGCCGACCGCCGTGCCCACCCCGGAGGCCCCCGCCGCGCCGGAGGCCGACGACGACGCCGGACCGGCCGGGTGGCTGCCCTGGCTAGCCGGGATCCTGACCGCCGCGCTGCTCGCCCTGCTGGCCGCCCTCCCCCGGCTCCTCCGGTCCCGGCGGCGCCGGCGCCGGATGCGGGTGCTGGGCGACGCGCAGGCGCCGGCGGCCGATCGGGCCCTGGCGGGGTGGGCGGAGGTCGAGGACCTGGGTGTCGACCACGGGCTGGGCCGCGCCGCCGCGGAGACGCCCCGGGCCTACGTGGACCGGCTCGGCGCCGTGGTCCCGGCCGCCGCGCCGGCGCTGGGGCGGCTCGGCCGGGACGTGGAGCGGGCCCTCTACGCGCCGGGCACCGCGGAATGGACCCCCGAGGCCGGCCCGGAGGACGTCACGGCGCTGCGGACGGGTCTCGCCGAGCGCGGCGGCCCCGGCGCACGGCGCGCCCGGTGGCTCCCCCGCTCGGTGACGACCCGCTCGGCGACGCCCCGCCGCTGAGCGGCCCGACCGCCGAGTCCCCCCGGTGCTCGCAGTTCCCCCCGATCGATCCGGGGGAACTGCGAGCATCGGGGGGACTCGGCGGGCCACGGGGTCAGGGGCGGGGCGTCACCACTTGTAGTCGAGGAACTTCCCGTCGAAGGTGACCACCACGCGGTCGCCGTCCGGGTCGGGCCGGCGGGAGACGTCGACCCGGAAGTTGATGGCGCTCATGATCCCGTCGCCGAACTCCTCGTGGATGAGCTCCTTCAGGGCCGGCCCGTACACGGAGAGAGCCTCGACGAAGCGGTAGACCGTGGGGTCCGTCATCCGCGCCGGGTCGCTGCCGCGGGACGGCTGCTGCTGCAGGCTCTCGGCGACCGTCCCGTCCAGGCCCAGCAGGTCGCACACCTGCCGGGCCTGCTCCGGGGTCATCGGGTGCTGGCCCAGCAGCGCGGCGGTCGTCCAGACGTGCGGGGCGCGGATCTCGTCGGCGATCTCGCGCCAGGACAGGCCGCGGCGCACCCGGGCGGCGACCACGAGGTCGGCGGCGTCGGACTTGGTCAGGATCGGGGTCATGCGGGGCTCCTCGGGAGTCGGCGAGCTGGTGGGGGCGGGTCGGCCGGATCCGGCGCTCACGCGACCGGGACGCGGTCCTCCTGCGCCGCCGGCCGGATGCGGGGCGCCCCGGTGCGGGCGTGGGTGGCGTAGAGGGTGAGCCCCACGAACGTCAGCCCGCCCACCAGGTTGCCGAGCACGGTGGGGATCTCGTTCCACACGAGGTAGTCCATGACCGAGAAGTCGCCGCCGAGGAGCAGACCGGAGGGGAACAGGAACATGTTGACGATCGAGTGCTCGAAGCCCATGTAGAAGAACAGCATGATGGGCATCCACATCGCGATCACCTTGCCGGAGACGCTGGTGGACATCATCGCGGCGACCACCCCGGTGGAGACCATCCAGTTGCACAGGACGGCGCGGACGAACAGCGTCAGCATCCCGGCGGCGCCGAACTCGGCGTAGCCGACGGTCCGGCCCTCGCCGATCTCGCCGATCTGGCGGCCGACCTCGTCCGGGGGCAGGGAGAAGCCGTAGGTGAAGATGATCGCCATCAGCACGGCCACGACGAACGCCCCGGCGAAGTTGCCGGCGAACACCAGGCCCCAGTTGCGCAGCATCGAGCGGACGGTGACGCCGGGGCGCCTGTCGATGAGCGCGAGCGGCACGAGGGTGAACACGCCGGTCAGGAGGTCGAAGCCCAGCAGGTACAGCAGGCAGAACCCGACCGGGAAGAGCACGGCCCCGAGCAGGGGCTCGCCCGTCCGCACGGTGACGGTGACGGCGAAGGCCGCGGCGAGCGCGAGGATCGCACCGGCCATGAACGCACGGATCAGGGTGTCGCGGGTGGACATGGCGACCTTCGCCGCTCCGGCGTCGATCATCTTCGTGACGAAGTCGGCGGGCATCACATAGGACATGGCATGGCTCCGTTGCTGGACGGACAGGAGGATGCCGGGTCCCGCGCGGCACGTGCCCCGCTCCCGGCACGTCCCAGTCTGGACGGGCCGTGTTTCCGCACCGTGTCCCCGTCCGCTCCCGGGGGTCAACTCGGCCTCACCGGGGCGCGGCGAGCCTGTGAGGCGACGCCCGGGCCGGACCGCCCCTATGCCTTGCGGGCCGCCAGCACCGTCTCGTAGAGCTGCCGCTTGCCCACGCCCGTGCGCTCGGCCACGCGGCCGGCGGCGTCCTTGAGCCGGGTCCCGGCGGCCACGAGCGCCTCCACCTCGGCCACGAGGTCCTCGGGTCGCGCGGCCTCGGGGGCGGGGGCACCGGCGACGACGACGGCGATCTCCCCGCGCACCTGCCCCTGCCCGCACCAGTCCACGAGCTCGGTGAGCGAGCCCCGCACGACCTCCTCGTGCAGCTTGGTGAGCTCCCGGGCGACGACCGCCCGGCGGCCCGGGCCGAACGCGTCCCGCAGCGCGGCGAGCATGACCTCGAGCCGGTGCGGGGCCTCGTAGAAGACCATGGTGCGCCGCTCGCCGTCGAGCTCCGCCAGCCGAGCGGCACGCTCCGAGGACTTCCGCGGCAGGAAGCCCTCGAACGTGAACCGGTCCGTGGGCAGGCCGGACACGGCCAGTGCCATGAGCACCGCCGAGGGGCCGGGGATCGCGGTCACGGTCAGGCCCTCGGCGGCCGCGGCCTCCGCGAGCCGGTAGCCGGGGTCGGAGACGGTGGGCATCCCGGCGTCGGAGAGGACCAGCACGGTGCTTCCCGACCGGACGGCGTCGAGCAGCTCGGCGACCCGTCCGGCCTCGTTGTGCTCGTGGTGGGTGAGCACCCGGCCGCGCGTGGTGACCCCGAGCCCGGCGGTGAGCCGGCGCAGCCGCCGGGTGTCCTCCACGGCGAGCACGTCCGCGGTCTCGAGGGCCGCCCGCAGCCGGGGCGGCGCGTCCCCGAGGTTGCCGATCGGGGTGCCCGCCAGGACCACCTGCCCGGGGCCCGCGGCGGCGCCGTCGGAGGCGCCGTTCCGGGCGTCGGCGGCGTCGGTGGGGGCGCCGTTCCGGGCGTCGGCGGCGTCAGTGGGGGCGTCGGCAGGAGTGTCGTCGTGGGGTTCCGTGTGCACGGGTCCACTCTACGGCGCGCTCCGCGGGCCTCCCCCGCGGCTCAGCGGGCGCCGGGACGCGTCCCCTACGATGACACCGTGAGTTCCTCGGTGCGCGCCCCACTCCTGGCGCCGGAGCCTCGGCCGGCGGCACCGGTGGGCACCCTGCGCCGGTCCCTGGCCCCCGCCGCCCTGCGGGAGCGGCTGCTGCCGGCCCCCGCGGCGGTGGCCCGGCTCGCGTGGCTGGGGCCGCTGCTGGTGGTCCTGCTCGGCGGGCTGCTGCGCTTCCACCGGCTCTCCCACCCGGACGCGATCGTCTTCGACGAGACCTACTACGTGAAGGACTCCTACTCGCTGCTGCTGCACGGCTACGAGCGGCAGTGGCCGGAGGGCGCCGACGAGCTGTTCGTGGCCGGCACCCCGCCGGAGGCCCTGGCCACCCCCTCCTACGTGGTGCACCCGCCGGCCGGGAAGTGGCTCATCGCGTTCGGCATGTGGCTCTTCGGCACCGAGGACCCGCTGGGCTGGCGCTTCTCCGCGGCCCTGGTCGGGACGCTGTCCATCGCACTGGTGTGCGCCGCCGGGTGGCTGCTCTTCCGCTCGGTCACGGTGGCCACGCTCGCGGGGCTGTTCACCGCGGTGGACGGGCTGCACCTGGTGCAGTCGCGGCTCGCGATGCTGGACGTGTTCCTGATGTTCTTCGTGCTGCTCGCGTTCGTCCTGCTCCTGCTGGACCGGGAGCACGGGCGCCGCCGCCTGGTCGCCCGGCTGGGGGTGGCCCCGGGCCGCGACGTCCCGGAGGCGGAGCTGCGGCGCCGCCTGGAGTGGGGGCCGTGGCTGGGCGTGCGCTGGTGGCGGATCGCGGCGGGCGCGGCCTGCGGGCTCGCGGTGGGCGTGAAGTGGAGCGCCCTGTTCCTGGTGGCCGGGCTGGGCGTGCTCACGGTGCTGTGGGACCTCAACGCCCGCCGGGTGGCCGGGGTGCGGCGCTGGTTGCCCGCCGGGGTGCTCAAGGACGGCGTGCCCGCGTTCTTCGCGGTCGTCGGGACGGGCCTGGTGGTCTACGTGTCCACCTGGGCGGGCTGGTTCGCCTCGACGGACGCCTACGACCGCACCTGGGCGCAGCAGCACCCGGGCGAGGGCCCCCAGTGGCTGCCCGCGCCCCTGCGCTCGCTGTGGGCCTACCACTCCTCCGCCTACGGCTTCCACAGCGGCCTGGGCACCGAGCACGCCTACGAGGCGCTGCCGTGGCTGTGGCTGACCCTGGGCCGGCCCACCTCCTACTTCTACGAGGACCCGGAGCGGGGCAGGTCCGGGTGCGCGGTGGAGCACTGCTCGCAGGCGATCCTCAACATCGGCAACCCGCTCCTGTGGTGGACGGCGATCGCCGCCGTGCTCGTGGCCGCGTGGCTGTGGGCCGTGCGGCGGGACTGGCGCTTCGGGGCGCTGACCGGTGTGTTCGCCGCCGGGTACCTGCCCTGGTTCCTGTACCCCGAGCGCACCATGTACTACTTCTACGCGCTGCCCGTGCAGCCGGCCCTGATGCTCATGCTCGCCGGCATGCTCGGCCTGGTCCTGGGCCGTCCCGGGGACACCGTGCGGCGCCGGCGCGCGGGTCTCGCGGTGGTGGGGGTGTTCACGGCCGCGGTGCTCCTGCTCAGCGCGCACTTCGCCCCCGTCTGGTACGCGGAGACCGTCGAGTACGCCCAGTGGCGGGAGCGGATGTGGTTCACCGCCTGGATCTGACCCGCCGGCTCAGCGACCGGCCAGCCGCCGCTTGAGCTCCTGCCGCCGGCGCACCCGGTCGAGGGCCCGGTGCCGGCGGAAGGCCGTGGGCCAGGTGGCGGCCATGACCGCGAGCGCCCCCAGGAGGGCGAGGCCGGCCACGGCGATCGCGGCGTCCATCCAGAACTGGGTGGGGTACAGCCGGATGAGGGTGTCCGAGGCCCGGAAGGTCCAGGACCCGTCCGCGAAGAACAGGGAGTGGAACAGCGCGAAGAACTGCTGCCAGCCGAGCACCGCGGCGACGGCCAGCGCCACCAGCAGCGCCACGGTCAGCCACGAGCCGAAGAACAGGGCGCCGGAGGCGGCCCCCGGGGCCTTCGCCCGCAGGTACAGGCACGAGACGAGGCCGAGCAGCGCGAGGACCGCGACCACCGCGAGCGCGGCCTGCAGCACGATCTTCACGTCGGTCATGTGCGCGACCTCGGAGCCCAGGAACAGCGGGGCGCCGTCCGCGTCCTGCAGCCCGCCGAGGAACCCGGCCGGGGCCCAGTTCATGACGTAGTCCAGCCCGTAGGAGCCGAAGACCATCCGCTCCTCGGTGGAGAAGCCGTAGGAGTCCGCCGGGAAGCCCGGGCGGTGGTACTCCGCCCACAGGAACAGCGGCGTGGCCACCACGCGCACGGCCGCGGCGAGCAGCGCGAGCGGGAGCACGAGCGCCAGGAGGACCTGCTGCAGCCGCGGCAGCCGCGGCTCGTCCGCCAGCGCGTCCCGGCGCAGCGCGGATCGGCGGCGCGCCTCCGCGTCCGGGTCCTCGTCCCCCGCGGCCTCGTCGGCCCCGACGGCGCGGGCGCCGCCCCCCGTGCGGCCCGTCCCGGCGCCGCGGCTCCCGCCGCGCCCACCGGGGCGGTCGTCGTCGTGCGCGTCCTCGGACGCGCTCTCCGCGGGGACGACGGCGGGGAGCAGGCCCGTCCACACGGGCTCCTCGCGCTGCCGGTCGTCCGCGGGCGGGTCTGCCTGCTGCCAGGGCGCCTTGTCGTTGCTGGGGGTGGCCACGGGCGGGTCCTTCGGTCGGAGGGGGTCGGTGGTCCGGGGCGGGCGGGTCCGCTCCGGCCGGTCCCGATCCTACCCACCGCCGGCCCCCTCCCTCACCTGCGGGGGCTCACCAGTCGCCCTTCCACTCCTCGTCCGCGTAGTGCTCGAGCGGGATGTTCCAGTCGCCGTACCCGTCGTCGGGATCGGCCTGCGGGTAGCCGGTGCCCACGACCTCCACGACGTCCCCGGGCCGGAACACGTCGTGGATGAACTTCGCGCCCTCGGGCGGCATGCCCACGCATCCGTGGGAGACGTTGGCGATCCCCAGGACGGGCAGCGCGGAGGGCAGCGCCTGGTGCACGAACTCGCCGCTGGCGGTCAGCCGGGACACGTTGGAGGCCCAGAACGTGTCGTACCAGTGCGGGTCCCCCGGCTCCAGTTCCAGCGAGGAGGCCTTGAACAGGTACGTCGGGGCCTGCTCCATGATGACCTTCTGCCCGGTGGTCGAGGGCCAGTCCGGATTGCCCAGGGTCACGGGGAACGTCCCCGCGACCTCGCCGTCCACCCAGGCGGTCAGCGTCTTGGTCTCGTTGTCCACCCGGGCGTAGTGCTCGGCGCCGGTCGAGAAGCTCCGGCGCAGGTCGTGGTTGCCCACCATGCCGTGGCCCACGTCGAGTCCGAGGAGGTCCAGGGAGACCGTGATCTCCGAGCGCGGCGCCCACTTCTCGGCGGGGCGGTAGCGCAGCATCGTGTCCGAGTACCACCGGAAGGCGCCCGCCCGGTCGCCGCCGCCGTCCACGGTGACGGCCTCCTCGACCTGCTCCTTGTGCACGACGGGCTCGGAGAAGGTGAACTCCAGGACCTGACCGGTGCCGTAGACCCCGCCCTCGGCCACGTTGAGGCGCGCGTCGACCTCGTTCGCCGCGAGGACGGTCGTGAACGTGCTGGTGCCCGTGGTCGGTCCCGTCCCGGAGGCGGTGCTCCAGTGCACGACGTAGGGGGTGTCGAAGGCCAGGACCGCGGTGCTGGTCCAGGTGCGGCCGTCGGCGGAGAGCTCCCCGGGCACCGGATCCCCGCCGGCGGCGGGCACCAGCACGACGTCGGTCAGCTCGCCCCCGTCGGCGCGCACCACGACCGGTTCCACGGGGTTGTGCTCGACCGCCGCGTCCGCGGGGGCGACGGTGACCTCGGCCGGTGCGGCCGTGGCCCGCCCGCTCGGGGACGGCGTGGCCGAGGCGGTGGTAGTCGGGGCGGTGGCGGCCGGGGCGGTGGCGGCCGGCTCTGCCGCGGGGGTCCCGGAGGCCTGCGCGCAGCCCGTGGCGAGCAGGACCGTCACGGCCCCCAGCGCGACCAGGCGCCGGGGGGACGGCAGCGCTCGCGGGGCGGGGGGCGCGGGAACCGGGCAGGAGGACAGGGGCATGGGAAGCGGCACCTCGGGCGTCTGGGGGGTGGGGGGAACGCTGGGGAACTGCTTCCCACGATAGGTCCGCCGGCCGCGCAGGACCGCACCCGCCGCCCCTCGGTCACGAATGTTAACGCCTTCGTGACCCCCGGCGACGTGGCCGGTGCGTCATCACCCGGGGGTCAGGCAGGCGATGCCGTGGGCGATCGGATAGACCGGGTGCACGCCGTCCCGGAACGGGCGGTCGCTCATCAGCCGGTCGGCGTCCACGGGGATCAGCGTCCCGCCCGTGAGGGGGCACCGCAGGAGCTCGAGCAGACCGGGCGCCAGGGCGACCGCCACGGGGGGCACCGGCTCCGGCTCGGGCACCGGCAGCGCCCAGGGGGCGGGGCGGCGGTCGGCCGGTGCCTCGTGGTGCCGCGCCGGCCGGCTCTCGTGGCGGGTCTCGGTGCGGAGACCGGTGTGGAACTCGGTGTGGAGTTCGTGAGCCGGCTGCGTCGTTGCAGGGACAGTCATGGGGGGACTCCTGGTGCTCCGGGGGGAAGAGCCTTCCGCACCGGACAGGTGCGGTCTGCGGCTCATCCTAGGGGCGGAGCACGGGCACGGTGCGGAACCGGCCGGGGACGCGCGGTTCAGGCCTCGGGCCGGGCGGAGCCCCCGGGCACGGCGGGCCGGCGCAGGTGCGCCCGGTGCAGGGCCGCGGGCACCGGGACGTCGTTCCACGGCACCTCGGGGGCCGGCTCCGGGGCCGGCCGCGGAGCGCGCTCGGGCACGGCCGGGCGGGAGATGCCGGTGGCGGGGCCCCGGGGGTCCTCCGCGCCGGCAGCCCGGGGGTTCTCCGGGGCGGGCACCGAGGGGCGCTGCGGGGCCGTCGTCGGGCCGCCCGGTGCGGCACGCTCCGGGGCACCCGCCCGGCCGCCGGTCCGGGGGCTCGTGCGGGGGCTCTCAGGACGCGGCGCGTGCGGTGCCGGGGATGCCGGGGAGGAGGGTCGCGGCAGGGAGACGTCGCGTAGCACCGTCCGCGGGCGGTCGCGGACGGGCGCCGGGGGCTCGCCCTCCCGGACCGCCTCCGCCACGGCGCCGATGTCCTCGCGCCGGGCCCTCGCCTCCGGCGGCTCCAGCCGGACCACGCGCCAGCCCCGGGGCACCGTGAGCCGGTCGGCGTGCACGGCGCACAGGTCGTAGGCGTGGGGCTCCGCGTGCCCGGCGAGCGGGCCGACGACGGCGGTCGAGTCCGAGTACACGTAGGTCAGAGTCGTGACGGCGTCCCGCCTGCAGGTCTGGCGGGAGCAGAGGCGGGTGGGACTGCCGGAGGAGCTCATGGCCCGAAACTACCTCAGCGGGCGAGACGGCGGAGGCGGCGGCGCTCGCGCTCGGAGAGCCCGCCCCAGATGCCGAACTTCTCGTCCTTGCTCATCGCGTAGTCGAGGCACTCCGCCTGCACGGGGCAGGCCTCGCACACGCGCTTGGCGTCACGCGTGGACCCGCCCTTCTCGGGGAAGAAGGCCTCCGGGTCGGTCTGGGCGCACAGTGCGTCGGTCTGCCACGCGAGCTCGCCCTCGTCCTCGTCCACGGCGTACAGCCCGGCCACGGCGCTCCAGTCGGAGCCCTCGTCGGCCGCCGGTGCCTCGAGCAGGTCGAGAGCGGGTGCCGCGCCGGCGCCGGAGAGGTTCTGGACGGCCTCGTGGGCCCGGAGGTAGGCCGTGGCCTGGTCCTCCATGCTCCCGGCCGCCCGGCGGGCGTGCCGCTCGGCGGCCCGGGGGTCGACGGGATCGACGAACCAGTCCTCCGGCACCGAGCGCATGCTCAGCCGACGGGCCTCGAGGGGGCTGGATTCCACGACCTGCTGTCGTGCGGCCTCTCCCATGACTTTCCTTCCATCCGACACGATTGCTCGGGTGCGGCGCAGTACGGGGGTCGCCGACCCTGTGCATCCCGGAGAACGTATCCTTGCTGATCGTCTGCCGGACTTCCCAATTACACGTGTGTAACTAGTACGGAGTCAACCCGTCCCGGGTGACCGCCCATGCCACGATATCCGGGAAGAATGTCTTTGGGAGTAGACGTTTTTCCACGTCACGGCCCGATTTTCGACAGGAATGCCGCAGAGGGCGAAGAATGCGGCCCTACGCATATGCCGAACCGCCGCCGCGGGCACGGCAGCCACGAGGAGGAACCATGGACACCCCGACCCCCCGATCTGTCCCCCGCTTGGTGGACAAGCTGCGCAGCAGCAGCCGCCCGGCCCTGATCTGGTACGGCCGGGACGGCGAGCGCGTGGAGCTCTCGGGGCGGGTCCTCGACAACTGGGTGGCCAAGACCGCGAACCTGTGGGTGGACGAGCTCGACCTCGAGGCGGGCGACGTCGTGGCCGTCGGCGACGAGGTGCACTGGCGCAGTCTCGCGGCCGTCCTCGGGTCGTGGACCATGGGGGCCGCGGTGCGGGTGGTCGATCCCCGCGAGGACGCGGCGGAGCCCGGGGACCGGGCCGTGGTGGGCCTCGTCGACCCGCAGGGGGCGACGCCCCCGCTGCTGGACCGGGTGCCCGCCGGGGCGCGGGCCGTGGTCCTGGACCGGCCGGCGCTCTCGCTCGGCCACCGCGGCGAGCTGCCGGACGGGGACGTCCTCGACTACTGCGCCGAGGTCCGCTCTCACGCGGACGTCTACGACGGCCTCGAGGAGCCGGCGCCGGACGGTGCCGCGCTCCGGGCCGCGGGCACCGACGACGGCTTCCTGCCGCACGACCGGCTGATGCCGGCCGCGGGCGAGCTCGCGGCCGGGCGGGAGGACGTGTGGGGGACGGCGTCGGCCGTGCACGTGCCGGGCCGGCGGATGGACGCCGAGTTCCTGCTGCGCGTGCTGGCCGTGCTGGCCGGGGGCCGGGCCGCGGTCGTCACGGACCGTCCGGCGGACGCGGCCGACGACGGCTGGCGGTCCGTGCTGGCGGCCGAGAACGCCGTCGCGTTCTGAGCGGAACGGCTCAGCGCCCCTCCGCCGGCTCCGTGCTCCCGTGGCTCTCGTGGCTCTCGTGGGTGTCCGAGCCGGGGGCCGCCGCGCTCCCCGCGCGGTGGCGGGCGCCCTCCCGGTGGGGGTGCTGGTGCGCGCGGTGGGGGTGCTCGGCGCCCTCCGCGGGCTGGTGACCCGTGATCAGGGCGATCTCGAGGGCCGCGGTGTCCGCGAAGTTGGGGTCCTCGTCGAGCTCCTCGGTGAACACCCAGAAGCGGTAGGCGAAGTACCGGAAGACGGTGCCGAGGATGGTCCCGATGATCGTGCCGGACACGAAGGACGCGTAGGCGCTGGTGAGACCCAGCACGTAGTAGCTGAAGCCGAGGCAGCCGAGCTCGATGGCCATGCCGATGCCGTTGGCCACGAGGAACTGGACCAGCTCGCGGCGCTTGTCCGACTGGCGCTTGTGCCGGAAGGTCCACAGCCGGTTGGCGACCCACGCGAAGACGATGGCCACGGCGGTCGCCACGAACTTGGCCTTGAGGTGGCCGTCCTCGAACACCGTGTGCATCAGGATCCAGGTGAGCGACGCGTTGATCACGAACGCGAGGGCGCCCACGACGCCGAACTTCATGAGTTCCTTGACGAAGAGGTGCCACAGGGCATCGAAACGGTCGACGAGGCGGTTCACGCGGCTTCAGGTCTCCCAGGTGGTGAGGCGGTGGGCGCCGGCCGGCGCGGCGGTCGACGCGCACGGGAGAGCACCCGCGGCGGACCTCGGCACATCCTACCCCGCCCCTCCTGCACGGCACCGGAGAGTTACAGCACAGTCCCCTGGCCGTCGCGGGGCCCGTGCCGGGCAGGTGCCGGGGCCGAGGCGGGAGCACGACGCCGGAGACCGGGCGGCGGGCGGCCCCGGAGGCAGGGCATCCCGGCCCGCCGAGCGGTCCCGGCGGACCGGGATACCCTGGTCGGGTGAATTCTTCTGTGACCGCCCCTGTCGTCGGCGTCGTCGGAGGCGGGCAGCTCGCCCGCATGATGGCGCCCTCCGCCACCGCCCTGGGGATCGAGCTGCGCGTGCTCGCCGAGGGCCCCGACGTCTCGGCGGTCGCCGCCGTGCCCACCGCCCCCGTGGGCGACTACACCGACCTCGACGTGCTGCGCCGGTTCGCCGCGGGCGTCGACGTGCTGACCTTCGACCACGAGCACGTGCCCACCGAGCACCTGCAGACCCTGCTCGCCGAGGGCGTGGACGTCCGCCCGGGCCCGGACGCGCTGGTGCACGCCCAGGACAAGCTGTGGATGCGCGCGGCCGTGGAGCGCCTCGGGCTGCCGAACCCGCGGTGGGAGGCGGTCGCCGACGTCGAGGAGCTGATCGCCTTCGGGGAGCGCACGGGCTGGCCGGTGGTGCTCAAGACCCCGCGCGGCGGCTACGACGGCAAGGGCGTCATGGTGCTCGGCACCGCCGAGGACGCCCGCGGCGCCGAGCCGGCGCAGTGGTTCGCCCGCACGGACGGGCCCCTGCTGGCGGAGGAGAAGGTCGGGTTCTCCCGCGAGCTCTCCGCGCTCGTGGCCCGGACCCCCTCCGGCGAGGTGCGGGCGTGGCCGGTGGTGGAGTCCATCCAGGTGGACGGCGTCTGCGACGAGGTGCTCGCGCCCGCCCCGCATCTGCGTCCCGAGGTCGCGTCCGCGGCCGCGGACGCCGCCCGGACGCTGGCCACCGAGCTGGGCGTGACCGGCGTGATGGCCGTGGAGCTCTTCGAGACCCCCGGCCGCGGCACCGGGTTCCTGGTCAATGAGCTCGCCATGCGCCCGCACAACTCCGGGCACTGGACCATGGACGGATCCGTGACCAGCCAGTTCGAGCAGCACCTGCGCGCCGTGCTGGACCTCCCGCTCGGGGACACCGGGCTGATCGGCGGGTCCGCGGTGATGAAGAACTACCTGGGCGGGGCGAACCAGGACCTCTTCGGCGCCTACCGGGCGGCCATGGGCGCAGAGCCCCGCGCCAAGATCCACAACTACGGCAAGGCCGTGCGGCCCGGGCGCAAGATCGGCCATGTCAACCTCACCGGCACCGCGGACGAGATCCCGGAGCTGCGCCGGCGGGCCACCCGCGTGGCCGCCGTGCTGCGCGACGGGCAGGCCTGACCCGCGTGCCTCCCACGGCCCGTCCAGCCGGGACGGATAGCGTAGCCCCAGACCGGACCGCGATGGCGGCCCCCACCCGCCGAGCAGCCCAGGAGCACCAGTGAACGAGAAGCAGCAGCCCGTCGTCGGCGTCGTGATGGGCTCGGACTCCGACTGGCCCGTGATGGAGGCCGCCGCCACCGCCCTCGAGGAGTTCGGGATCGCGTACGAGGCCGACGTCGTCTCCGCCCACCGGATGCCCACCGAGATGATCGAGTACGGTCGGCGGGCGCACGAGCGGGGGCTGCGGGTGATCATCGCCGGGGCCGGCGGCGCCGCCCACCTGCCGGGGATGCTCGCCTCGGTGACGCCCCTGCCCGTGATCGGCGTCCCCGTCCCCCTGAAGACCCTCGACGGCATGGACTCGCTGCTGTCGATCGTGCAGATGCCCGCCGGCGTCCCGGTGGCCACCGTGTCCATCGGCGGGGCGCGCAACGCCGGGCTGCTGGCCGCCCGGATCCTCGCCGCCGGCGCGGACCCGCAGGCCGAGGTCCTGCGCGGGCAGCTCCTGCGCTTCGCCGACGAGCTCCGGGAGACCGCCCACGCCAAGGGCGCCGCCCTGCGCACCCGCCTCGACGGCTGACCCGGGCGCCCGCGCTCCCGCCCTCCCGTCCTTCCCCCTGCCCGCCCTTCCTCGCCGGAGCTGCCCGTGAACGGCCACACCCCCCGCGCTGAGCACGATCCCCGCCCGCCCCACGACCCGTCCGCCGAGGGTTCCCGGTCCCGGGACCTCCCGCCCGACGCCGTGACGGCCGTGCGGGGCGTCGACGACGACGCGGCGAGCCCGCCCCGGCTCACGGATCCGCTGCGCCACCCGCAGCACGCCGGGGACGGCACCCGGGCCCGGCGCGCGTGGACGCTGCTGCTGTCCACGCTCGTGGTCCCCGGCAGCGCGCAGCTCGTCGCGGGCCGGCGGGCCGTCGGCCGGGCGGCCCTCAAGGTCGACGTGGTGGTCTGGGCCGCGGCGGCGCTGGCGCTCCTGTCCCTGGTGCTGTGGCGCACTCCCCTGGTCTGGTTCCTGACGAACTCGTTCACGTCCCTGCTGCTGATCGCCGGGCTCGTGGCCCTGGCGGTGGGATGGGCGCTGCTCTTCTTCGACACGCTCCGGCTCGTCCGGCCCGGCCTGCTCGTGCAGCGGACCCGCCGCGCGGTGGCCGCGGCCACCGTGGCGCTCATGCTCGTGACCTCCGGCGGACTGGCCTGGTCCGCCTACCTGCTGTCCGTGACGCGCGGCGCGGTCTCGGACGTCTTCGGGGGCGGGCTGCCCTTCCGGCCCGCGGACGGGCGGTACAACATCCTGCTCATGGGCACCGACTCCGGGGAGGACCGCTCGGGCCGCCGCCCCGACTCGATGACGGTGCTCAGCGTGGACGCCGACTCCGGGCGGACCGTGACCGTCTCCCTGCCGCGCAACCTGCAGAACGCGCCCTTCCCTTCGGACTCGCCGCTGGCCGACGTCTATCCCGAGGGCTTCGACTGCGGCGACGAGTGCATCCTCAACGCCCTCTACACCGACGTCACGAACAACCACGCCGAGCTCTACCCCGACGCCGCGGACCCCGGCGCCGAGGCCATGAAGGACGCCGCCTCGGGCGTCCTCGGCATCGAGGTCCAGGCCTACGCGATCGTCGAGATGAACGGTTTCGAGCAGCTCGTCGACGCCCTCGGCGGGATCACCATCGACGTCGGCGGGCGCGTCCCGATCGGCGGCGGCACCGACCTGGTGACGGGCCTGCCGAACGAGATCTTCGGGTACATCGAGCCCGGCGTCCAGCGCCTGGACGGCTACCACGCCCTCTGGTACGCCCGGTCCCGCGAGGGGGCCACGGACTACGACCGCCAGGCGCGCCAGCGCTGCGTACAGGCCGCGATGCTCAAGCAGCTCAACCCCGTCAACGTGCTGACCCGGTTCGAGGACCTCGCCAACTCGGGCACACAGGTCGTCGAGACCGACATCCCGCAGAGCCAGATCGGCTCGTTCGTGGACGTGGCGCTCAAGGCCAAGGAGCACGAGCTCGTGCAGTACGCCGCCGGCCCGCCGTACTACGACCCGTCCTTCCCCACCTACCCGGACTTCGATCTGCTGCACGAGGACCTCGACCGGGTGCTCGAGGAGGCCACGGACCGCGGCGCGCGGGACGCGCAGGCGCTGCCGGCCGGCACCCCGGTGGGCTCCGGGATCGCGATGGCCGCCCCCCTCGCGGCGGCGAAGCCCCTCGTGGGGACGCAGGAGCTCACGCCCAACGGCACCTGCTCGGTGCCCTGACCGGCCCGGACCGCGGGGCGCCGGCGGCGCCCTGACGCCCCGGTACAGTGGGGGCGTGGCGAACATACTGCAGTCGAACGCATGGGCCGGATTCCAGCGGAACCTGGGGCACAAGGTGTTCCAGGCCTCCGGGGACGGATGGCGCTACCTCGCGATCCTCGAGGGCGGCCGGACGGGCCGCTACCTCTACTGCCCGTACGGTCCCGAGGCGCGGACCCCGCAGGCCTTCGAGGCCGCGCTCGACGACCTCGCCCGCACCGCCCGGTCCGAGCGCTGCTGGTTCGTGCGGGTGGAGCCCGTCGACGCCGCGGTGACGGACGGGCTCGAGACGCCCGAGGCCTCGCTGCGCCGGCGCGGGCTGCGCCCCGCCCCCCGGCAGGTGCAGCCGGGGCACACCCAGGTCATCGACCTCACCCAGGACGAGGACGCGATCCTCAAGGACATGAAGTCCACCAACCGCAACCTGCACCGCAACATCGCCAAGAAGGGCGTGACCTTCACGACCTCGGCCGACCCCGAGGACGTCGACGTACTGCTGGGCTTCCTCGAGGCCACGGCCGAGCGCAAGGACTTCGCCCGGCAGCAGGACGCCTATCTGCGCGAGGCCGCCCGCAGCCTCATGCCCGTGGGCGCGGCGGCCCTCTACGTGGCCCGGCTGGACGGGGAGCCCATCGGCGCCTCCCTCGTCTACGACTCCGACGACACCCGCACCTATGCCCACGCCGCGATGGACTTCGAGCACCGCAGGCTCTCGGCGGGGATTCCCCTGGTCGTGCGGATGCTCCTGGACGCCAAGCAGAAGGGCCTGAGCCGTTTCGACCTCTTCGGCACCGCGCCCGAGGACGCCGGCCCGGATCACCCGTGGCACGGCTTCACGAAGTTCAAGAAGTCCTTCGGCGGCCGCCCGGAGTCCTATCCCGGGACCTGGGACCTGCCGCTGAGCCGCGGGAGGTACGCCGCGTACACCGGTGTGCGCGCCGCCCGGGAGGCCGCCGTCTCGGCCCGCAAGAGCCTCCCGGGCCTGACCGGCCGACTCCGGGAGTCCGTCGCCGGGATGCGCCGCCGGGAGTCCTGAGCGCCCGGTCTCAGCGCCCCGCCGCGTCCCGGAGGGCGGAGATGCTCTCGCCGACCACGCGGCGGGTGAGGTCCCGGGCCCGCCGGGCACGCCCCCGCGCGGGACGCGACGCGCCGTCGTCGTCCTCGGGCACGTCGTCCGGCTCCCCGAGGTCGGGGGACCACGCCGGGGCCGGTTCGCCCAGGCCCAGCTCCGCGGCGACCGCGGTCCCCGAGGCCTCGGCGGCGGCCTCGGCGACGTCCTCCGAGAACTCCCCCGCCGGGCCACGGCCCAGGGCCTTCTCCCAGGGGCCCAGCACCGGGCGCTCCGTCGCCGCCAGCTCGCGGACCACGAGCGGCACCTCCGTCTCGTCCGGGTCGCCGCCGTCGAGACGCTGCACGCGCCGCTTCTGCAGCTCGACGATCCCGGTCAGCAGCAGGGCGTCGTCCACGCCCAGGTCCCGGCCCCGGCGGGTGAAGCCGAGCCGGTAGATCATCGCCAGACCGCGCGTGTGCACGAACCACAGGTAGCCCAGGGCGGCCTCGCGGCCGTCCTCGGCGGCCTCGGTGGCCACGAGCAGCAGCGAGTCCTCGCCCAGGTCCTCCAGCAGCTGGGTGATGAGCCGGGTCCGCAGCCCGATGTTCGCGAGGACCCGGCTGCCCGCCGTGACCTCCCGCACCGTCACGCCCGGGGTGCGCAGTGCCGTGCGGCAGCGGTCCAGGGTGGCCTCCGAGAGCCGCCGCGAGAGGTCCCACTCGGTCTCCCCGAGCACCACCTCCAGCCGCCGGGGCTCCTCCGGCCCGGCGCCCGCGGCGGGCCTGGTGAACCCGGCGGCCTCCAGCGCCTCCGGGGTGCCGGGCGCGCGCAGGGTGTCGGCCTGGAAGCGCAGCAGGACGGCCGAGTGCTCCTCCCGGGCCCAGTCGGCGAGGGCGGCGGCGACCACGGGCAGGTCCTCGGGCCGGTGGACGTGGCAGTGCACGGTCCCGGCGACCACGCGCTCGGCCTCGGAGCGCAGGTAGAGCTGCGCGTAGCCCACGGTGCGCTGCTCGGCGTCGTGGACCATGACGCGGTCGACCCGGAGACCGGGGCCCTCGGCGGAGACCTGGGCCTCGCCGATGCCCCACAGCTGCTGCGGGTGCCCGCCGGTCACCCGGACGGTGGCGTCCCAGGTCTTGCGGTTGGGACAGGGGCTGACCGTGGTGCTCACGTGGGGATCCTCCTCGTCACCCGGGCGCTCCGCCCCGGCTGGGGGACCGCGGTCGGCGCCCGCAGTTCGGCCTCCAGTCTAGGGCCGGGACGGGCTGGGAGAGGGGCCGGACACGGTGCGACGGGGACGGGAGGACCCCCGCACCGGAGGTCGGTGCGGGGGTCCTGTCACGGCCGTGCGGGCCGGGCCCGGCGCCGGCCCGGTGTCAGGCTCAGCGGCAGGCTCAGTGGCGCGCGTACTTCTCCCACTTGGAGGCCAGGTGCTCGGCCTCGACCATCCGCACGGTCCCGGAGCGGGAGCGCATCACGATGGACTGGGTGGTGATGCGGCGGCCGCGGTAGCGCACGCCGCGCAGCAGGTCCCCGTCGGTGATGCCCGTGGCGGAGAAGAAGCAGTTGTCCGAGGTGACGAGGTCGTCGGTGGTCAGCACCGCGTCCAGGTCCAGTCCGGCGTCGAGGGCCTTCTGGCGCTCGTCGTCGTCGACCGGGGCGAGCCGGCCCTGGATGATGCCGCCGGTGGCCTTGACGGCGCACGCGGTGACGATGCCCTCCGGGGTGCCCCCGATGCCCATCATGACGTCCACGCCGGTGCCCTCGCGGCAGGCCGCGATCGCCCCCGCCACGTCCCCGTCGAGGATCATCCGGGTGCGGGCGCCGGTGGCGCGGATCTCGTCGACGAGCTGCTGGTGGCGCGGGCGGTCCAGCACGCACACGGTGAGCTGGTTGATGTTGACGCCCTTGGCCCGGGCCACGAGGTGCAGGTTCTGCTTGACGGGCAGGCGCAGGTCCACGAAGTCCGCGGCCTCCGGGCCCACCACGAGCTTGTCCATGTAGAAGACGGCCGAGGGGTCGAACATCGACCCGCCGTCGGCCACCGCGATGACGGCGAGGGCGTTGTTCATGCCGAGCGCGGTGAGGCGGGTGCCGTCGATCGGGTCCACGGCGACGTCGGAGGCCGGCCCGGAGCCGTCGCCCACCTGCTCCCCGTTGAACAGCATCGGGGCCTCGTCCTTCTCGCCCTCCCCGATGACCACGGTGCCGTTGAAGTGCACGGTGGAGAGCAGGGACCGCATGGCGTCGACCGCGGCCCCGTCGGCGGCGTTCTTGTCGCCTGCGCCGACCCACTGGCCGCCGGCGATCGCCGCCGCCTCGGTGGTCCGCACCAGCTCCATCGCCAGGTTGCGGTCGGCCACGTTGTTGGTGCGCGCGGGGATCGTTCCGGTGGATTCTTCGGCCACGTTGTTCCTCACCTTCGAGTTCACGTTCTTCGGGACCCCCGGGCCGGGCTCGGCCGCGGGCGCGGTCCACGTCCCGCCCAGCATATCGCCCGCGTCCGCGCGGACCGCGACCTGTGCCACATTGCGGCCGGGTGCGTCCTGGTCCGCCCGGGCGGGTCCGCGGCGGAGGGAGCCGGCGCGGCGGACAGCGGCCGGCGGACAGGGCACAATGGACGGGTGAGTTCCTCGACCCCCGACCGTCCCGCCGAGCACCCCGCGGCAGAGCACCCCGCGGCCGGCTCTGAGGCCGCCGCGGCCCCGGAGCAGCCGCTCCCGCAGATCACGGAGAAGCAGGCCCGGCGGCTCAACGCCCCGGTGCAGGGGATGATCATCTCCATGGCGGTCCTCCTCCTGCTGGTCCTGCCGTTCGTGTGGCTCCAGCCGCGCCCCGACGCCCAGCCGTACCGCCCCGACGTCGACGTCGCCCAGGAGGCGGCCTACGTCGCGGACGAGGCGCCCTTCACCCCGGTGGTGCCGGAGCCGGGCGAGGACTGGACCGCGAACTACGCCCGGTGGAACGGCGGCGCCGCCGAGGGGGTGCCCTTCTGGGAGATCGGCTGGGCCACCCCGCAGGGCAGCTTCATCGGCCTGGTGCAGACGTCCATGGCCAATCCCACGTGGCTCGCCCAGCAGGCCGAGGCCGTCCCCGCCACCGCGACGGTCGACGTGGGCGGCGTGCCGTGGGACGTCCACGTCCGGGAGGAGTCCCGGAACCAGGACGCGCTGACCGTGTACACCGGTGAGATCAACGGCTCCACGGTGGTGCTCAAGGGCGACGCGCCCGGCGCCGAGCTGGACCGACTGGCCGCCGCCGTCGCCGAGGACCTCACCGACGCCCCTGCCCCGCGAACCACGGAGATGCCATGACCCCGGACACCCGCCCCGACGACACCTCGCCCCGCACCCCGGCCGCCGCCTGGCAGCGCCTGCGCGAGGGCAACGCCCGCTTCGTGGCGGGCGAGTCCATGCACCCCAACCAGGACGCCTCCCGGCGGCAGTCCGTGGCCGGCGGGCAGAACCCGTTCGCCGTGATCTTCGGCTGCTCGGACTCGCGGCTGGCCGCCGAGATCATCTTCGACCTCGGCCTGGGCGACGCGTTCGTGGTGCGCACCGCCGGGCAGGTCATCGACGACGCCGTGCTCGGCTCGATCGAGTACTCGGTCGCGAACCTCGGCACACCGCTGATCATGGTCCTCGGCCACGACTCGTGCGGGGCCGTGACCGCCGCGCACAGCGTCGCCGGCTCCGGGCAGATGCCCCGCGGCTTCCAGCGGGACCTCATCGAGCGGATCATGCCCTCCGTGCTCGAGACCCAGCGCCTCGGCCACCAGGACGTCAACGCGGCGGTCGTGGAGCACACCAAGCAGACGGCGTCCCGCCTCATGGAGCAGTCCCGGGTGATCGCGGACGCGGTCTCCAACGGCGACGTCGCCGTGGTCGGCGTCTTCTACCACCTCGAGGACGGCGAGGCGGAGCTCGTCCACGGGCACGGCACCTGGCTGCCGGGCCGCTGAACCGGGCGCCCGGCACGGCGGCCGTCACCCCGGGTCGCCGTGCCGGGCGTCACCCGGCGCTGTCCTAGACTGGCGCCATGGCTGATACCACCGCAGAGACCACCGAGTACCGCATCGAGCACGACACCATGGGCGAGGTCCGCGTTCCCGCGAACGCCCTGTACCGCGCCCAGACCCAGCGTGCGGTCGAGAACTTCCCCATCTCGGGCAAGCCCCTCGAGCCCCAGCACATCGTCGCGCTGGCGCAGATCAAGAAGGCCGCCGCCAAGGCGAACGCGGAGCTGGGGGTGCTCGACGACGAGCGCGCCCGGGCCATCGCGGACGCCGCGGACAAGGTCGCCACGGGGCAGTACGACGAGCACTTCCCGATCGACGTCTTCCAGACCGGCTCCGGGACGTCCTCCAACATGAACACCAACGAGGTGCTGGCGACCCTCGCCAACCAGGCGCTCGAGGGCACGGACGTCGAGGTCCACCCCAACGACCACGTCAACGCCTCCCAGTCCTCCAACGACGTCTTCCCGACCTCCGTGCACGTCGCCGTCACGGGCGCGCTGATCAACGACCTGGTCCCGGCCATGACGCAGCTCGCCGAGTCGCTCGAGCGGAAGGCCGCGGAGTTCCAGGACGTCGTGAAGTCCGGGCGCACGCACCTCATGGACGCCACCCCCGTGACCCTGGGCCAGGAGTTCGGCGGCTACGCCGCGCAGGTCCGCTACGGCATCGAGCGGGTCGAGTCCTCGCTGCCGCGGGTGGCCGAGGTCCCGCTGGGCGGCACCGCCGTGGGCACCGGCATCAACACCCCCGCCGGCTTCTCCGCCCGCGTCATCGAGCTGCTCGCCGAGGAGACCGGGCTGCCGATCACCGAGGCCCGCAACCACTTCGAGGCCCAGGCCAACCGGGACGGCCTGGTCGAGGCCTCCGGGCAGCTGCGCAACGTCGCCTACAGCTACATGAAGATCAACAACGACCTGCGCTGGATGGGCTCCGGCCCCAACACCGGCCTCGGCGAGATCCTCATCCCCGACCTCCAGCCCGGCTCCTCGATCATGCCCGGCAAGGTCAACCCGGTGATCTGCGAGTCCACGATCCAGGTCTGCGCGCAGGTGATCGGCAACGACACCACCGTCTCGCTGTCCTCCACCAACGGGGCGTTCGAGCTCAACGTGGGCATCCCGGTCATGGCCTCGGCCCTGCTGGAGTCCATCCGCCTGCTCGCGAACTCCTCGCGCGTGATGGCGGAGAAGATGATCGACGGGCTCGAGGCGAACACGGAGCGCTGCCGCTTCCTCGCCGAGGCGTCCCCGTCCATCGTGACCCCGCTGAACAAGGCCATCGGCTACGAGGCCGCCGCGAAGATCGCCAAGCACTCCGTGGCGAACAAGATGACGGTGCGCGAGGCGACCATCGCCCTCGGCTACGTCGAGAACGGCCAGCTCACCGAGGAGCAGCTGGACCGGGCGCTGGACGTCACCACCATGACGGGCCCCAACGCCTGACCCTGCGCTCCCGGCGCACCGAGGGGTCGCGTCCGGACGGAAATGCTGCGGCATTCCCTCCGGACGCGACCCCTCGCTGTGTCCGGGCTCAGTTCGCGACCCCTCGCGGCATCCGGGGGCTCAGACCACGAAGCGGGGCGGGCCGCTGTGCGCCCGCGCGGCCCGCAGGCGCTCGAGCTGGTGGGTCGGCATCGGCGGGAGCTCGTCCATGGAGTACCAGCCGACCTCGAGCGACTCGTCGTCGTTGACGCGGGCCTCGCCGGACACCCAGCGGCAGCGGAAGGTGTGGTCCAGGAACTGGCAGCGGTCCCCGTTGGGGTACTGCACGGGCTCCCCCGCCCTGACCGCCACGAGCTCCTCCACGACGGCGACGACGCCGGTCTCCTCCAGGCACTCGCGCACCGCCGTGACCGCCGGCTCCTCGCCGGGCTCCACGATCCCGCTCACCAGTCCCCAGTTGCCGTTGTCGCTGCGCCGGGCCAGCAGCACCCGGCCGTCCTCGCGCAGCACCACGGCGGTGACGGCGGGCAGCCACAGGAGGTCGTGGCCGATCTTCTCCCGCAGGGACAGGATGAACTCGGGGGTGGGCATGCGGGCTCCTCGTGCGGCGTCTCGGGGTGGGGTCCGGCCCATTCTGGCAGGCCGGCGCGCATCACAGCAGCAGGAGGACCCCGAGGGCCCCGGTGATCATGGCGGGACCGAACGCCACCCGGGAGCGGGCGTCGACCCGGCCGAGCACCACGAGCACCGCCCCCGCCAGACCGCCGAGCACGAACCCGGCCGCCGCCCCCAGCACGGCGTGCCAGACGGAGACGAAGCCCAGGCACATGCCGAGCAGACCGGAGAGCCGGACGTCGCCCATGCCCATCCCGGCCGGGTGGAGCATGCGGAGCAGGACGTAGAGCCCGCCCACGACCACCAGGCCCCACAGCATCCACAGCAGCCGGACCGGCTCGCCGGCCACCACCGCCGCCCCGCCCAGCAGCACCCCGCACACGGGGTACAGCGGGCGCACCACGCGGCCGGGCAGCCGGTGCTCCCGCACGTCGGTGCGCCACAGCCACGCGCACGCGACCACGAGCACGGCGGTGCCGAGCAGCGCGAGGGCCCCGGCGACCCACCCGGCGGCGTCCCCGGGGGTGAACTGCTCGGTCAGGAAGGTGCCCACACCGGGCATCGTAGCCCCGGCCCCCGCCGGGACGTGGCGCCTGTGGACGCGCGAGGCCCTCCCTAGACTGGGGTCATGCACCGCTCCCCCGTCCCTGCGCCCACCGACCAGGACGAGTTCTGCGCGCTCAGCCGCTCCTCCCCGTGGCGCTGGGACACCCTGCGGTTCGTGCTGTCCTGGCCGGGACCCGCGGACGCCGCGCCCCGCCGGCCCGTCCGGGCCTGGGTCCGCCGCCCGGACGGCCTGCGCGTCGAGGCCCTGGACGGCACCCCCCTCTATACGGCCACCACGCGGGAGCAGTCGCGCGACGACTTCTACGTCGCCTCGACCTCGGCCTCGTGGCTGCTCGCGCCGCAACTGGTGGCCCCGGTGTTCACGGACTCCGGGCTCGTCGAGCGCCGGCCCGAGGCGGCCTACGGGGACCCCGTCTTCGGCGGCGGCCGCTGGCAGGCCATCCTCGACCCCGTCGAGCTGGCCGGGGACGCCCCCGTGCCGCCCTACCTGCCGGAGCGGCGGCCCTGCACGGTCGAGGACGTCGGCACCGGCACCCACCACGGGCGGCCCGTGCGCGGCGCCGTGGTGGTCCCCGGCCATGCCTACACCCCGACGACGCCGGGGCACCCCCTCGCCCCGGCCCGCACCCGGGTGCTCCTCGACGAGCGGACGGCCGTCTGCGTCCGCTCCGAGGTGCTCGAGGGCCCGCTGGCCGGCACGGGCCACGACCTGCGGATCGAGGCCGTGGACGAGTACTTCATCGACGACCTCTTCCGCTCGGTGCCCCTGGACCTCACGGACGTGAGCAGGCACCTGCCCTGGCCCGTCGGCCCCTGAGGCCCCCGGTTCAGCTGTCCAGGTCGCCCAGCACCTCCGTGACCAGGGCGGCGATCGGCGAGCGCTCCGAACGGGTCAGCGTGACGTGGCCGAAGAGCGGGTGGCCCTTGAGCGCCTCGACCACGGCGGTCACGCCGTCGTGGCGGCCGACCCGGAGGTTGTCGCGCTGGGCGACGTCGTGGGTCATGACCACCTTGGAGTTCTGCCCGATCCGGGACAGCACGGTGAGCAGCACGTTCTTCTCGAGGGACTGCGCCTCGTCCACGATCACGAAGGCGTCGTGCAGGGACCGGCCGCGGATGTGCGTCAGGGGCAGCACCTCGAGCATGCCCCGGTCGAGCACCTCCTCGACGACCTCCTGCGAGACCAGCGCCCCGAGGGTGTCGAACACCGCCTGGCCCCACGGGTTCATCTTCTCCTCCTCGGAGCCGGGCAGGTAGCCGAGCTCCTGGCCGCCCACGGCGTAGAGGGGACGGAAGACCATGACCTTGCGGTGCTCCCGGCGCTCCATCACCGTCTCCAGGCCCGCGCACAGGGCCAGGGCGGACTTGCCGGTGCCGGCGCGCCCGCCCAGCGACACGATGCCCACCTCGGGGTCCAGCAGGAGGTCGATGGCGAGCCGCTGCTCGGCGGAGCGCCCGTGCACGCCGAAGACGTCCCGGTCCCCGCGCACCACCCGGGCGGAGCCGTCGGCGCGGACCCGGGCCAGGGCGCTGCCGCGCACGGAGTGCAGGGTCAGGCCCGTGTTGGCCGGCAGCCCCTCGGCGCCCGGGACCACGACGGCCTCGCCGCCGTAGAGCCGGTCCACCACGTCGTCGGGGACCTCGAGGGCCGCGGTCCCGGACCACTCGACGTCGGAGCCGACCCACTCGGCCCGGTACTCCTCGGCCTCCAGGCCCAGGGCGGAGGCCTTGACCCGCATGGGCAGGTCCTTGGAGACGATGCACACGTCCTTGCCCTCGTTGGCGAGGCTCAGCGCCACCGCCAGGATCAGGGAGTCGTTGTCCTTGAGCCGGAAGCTCACCGGCAGGACGGTGTCCGAGACGTGGTTGAGCTCCACCACCAGGCTCCCGCCCTGGTCCCCGAGGGGCACGGGCCGGTTGAGCCCGCCGTGCTCCACGCGCAGGTCGTCGAGCAGCCGCAGGGCCTGCCGGGCGAAGTAGCCCAGCTCCGGGTCGTGCCGCTTGCCCTCCAGCTCGGTGATGACGATGACGGGCAGCACCACCTGGTGCTCGGCGAAGCGCAGGATCGCCCGGGGGTCGGACAGCAGCACCGAGGTGTCGATCACGTAGGAGCGCACCCCGGCGCCCAGGGGGGCGGAGATGTCGGTGATGCGCTCCTGCTTCTTGGAGATGCTCATGGTGGCCCTTCCTCCTCGGTCCGGCGGGCGGCGTCAGCGCCGTCCGCCTGAGGACAACGTATGCGGACCGGACCCGCCGCGCGAGCAGAAACGGTGAACGGCGCGCAAATTGCCGGCGACCGCCCCGGGCGTGCCCGGCGCCGCGCCCGGGGACGGCGTCCGGGACGACGACGGGCGGGGTCCGGTGGGCTCAGCCGCCGAAGCGCCGCTGCCGCGAGGCGTAGTCGCGCAGCGCCCGCAGGAAGTCGACGCGCCGGAAGTCCGGCCACAGCGCCTCGCAGAAGTAGTACTCGCTGTAGGCGGACTGCCACATGAGGAACCCGGACAGCCGCTGCTCGCCCGAGGTGCGGATCAGCAGGTCCGGGTCCGGCTGCCCGCGCGTGTAGAGGTGCTGGGAGATGTCCTCCACGGACAGGCTCTGCGCGAGCTCCCGGACGTCCGCGCCGGCGTCGAGGGCATCGGTGAGGACCTCCCGCACGGCGTCCACGATCTCCTGCCGGCCCCCGTAGCCGACCGCGATGTTCAGGTGCGGGCCGGCGTTGCCCGCGGTGCGCTCCGTGAGGTCGGCCAGGCACGCCGCGAGCCGCGGCGGCAGCATCTCGAGGGCGCCGACGGGCTGGACCCGGCAGATGCCCGTCTCGGTGAGCGTGTCCATGAGGTCGGAGATGATCTCGAGCAGGGGTTCCAGCTCCGCGGCCGGGCGCTTGAGGTTCTCGGTCGAGAGGATGTAGAGGGTGACCACCTCGATGTCCAGCTCCCGGCACCAGCCGAGGAACTCGACGATCTTCTGCGCGCCCGCCTTGTGCCCGTCCGCGGTCGAGGCGCCGAACTGCTTGGCCCACCGCCGGTTGCCGTCCACGAGGACGCCGACGTGCTTGGGCAGCCGCCGGGGGTCGAGCTCGGCGGAGAGCCGGCGCTCGTAGAACCGGTAGAGCGGCCGTGGCTTGGGCATCTGTGCTTCCTCCCGGGTTCTCGCGCACGGTGTCGGGGGTTGGGCCGGACGTGGTGGGGGCCACGGTGCCGGGCGTGGTGGTGATCACGGACCCGGCCGGCTCTCGGCGACGCCTCCTAAACTACCCGGTGGGAGACCGGACGGACTCACGCACAGCACGCCGGGAGGAACATGATGGAGCACACGCACAGCGCCGCCCGCCGGGCCGCCGGCCGCGTCGAGGAGGCGGTCGAGCACGGGATCGAGGGACTCGTGGAGCGCAAGCCCGCGTGGCGGGGCTGGATCCACGCGAGTTTCACGCCCGTCGTCGTCGCCCTGGGTCTCGTGGCGATCCTGCTGGCGCCCAGCACCGAGCTGCGGATCGCGTGCGCCGTGTACGGCGTGACGGGCATCCTGCTGTTCGGCGTGTCGGCGATCTACCACCGCGCCTACTGGCCCCGGCGGCTGCACATGGTCCTGCGCCGGATGGACCACTCGAACATCGCGCTGCTGATCGCCGGCACCTACACCCCGCTGGCGGTCGCGCTGCTGGACCCGCCGCAGTCCCGGCTGCTGCTGGTCGTGATCTGGTCCTGCGCCGCCGGTCTGGTGCTCTTCCGGCTGCTGTGGACCCTGGCGCCCCGCTGGCTGTACACGCCGCTGTACGTGGTGATGGGCTGCCTGGCGCTGTTCTACCTGCCGCAGTTCTGGCAGACCAGCCCCCCGGCGGCCGCGCTGACCGCCGCCGGCGGCATCGCCTACATCACCGGCGCCGTGGTCTACGGCACCCGGCGGCCGCGCCTGCTCCCCGAGGTGTTCAGCTTCCACGAGGTCTTCCACGCCTTCACGGTGCTGGGCTTCGTGCTGCACTACGTGGCGATCATGCTCGCGATGCTCCGCTGAGCGGCTCCGCCCCGCCCACCCGCTCACCGAGCTCCGCGGGCCCCGGGGCCGCGCCCGCGAGGCCGGGCTCTTGCCTCAGCCGCGCGGGTCGGGCCCCTCCGGCTCCTCGGCCCGCGCCGCCGGCCCTCCCCCGGCCCGGTCGCCGTCGGCGCCGGTCCTGGCGTCGGCGCCGCCCGTCCCGGCGCTGTCGGTCCCGGCGGGGCCGCCGGCCCGCTCCTCCGCGGCGCGGCGCTCGGCGTACTCCGCGCGGTAGCGCAGCCGCCGGTTGCGGCGGTTGAAGTCGCGCACGAGGAAGATGACGGCCACGGCCAGCAGCAGCGTCATGAGGAACCCCAGCATCCCGGGGGTCACCTGGCTCGGGTCCAGGCCGGGGCGCAGCGTGCCCTCGTCGATCGGGTTGGGCGCCATCGCCGGCAGCAGGGCGAGCACGTTCAGCACGGTGGTCATCCCGGCGCTCAGCCCACGATCCCGGCGAACAGGTCGTGCTCCGGCAGGTCGGTCGGCACCCGGGACTCCGCCAGGACGTAGTCCTCCCACGGCCACACCTGGGACTGCAGCTCGGCGGAGACGGCGAAGAACATCCCGTCCGGCGCCACCTGGGTCCGGTGGCTGCGCAGCGCCTCGTCCCGCAGCGCGAACGTGTCCGGGCAGCGCACCTTGGTGGTGGTCTCGTGCCGGGGGGCCGGCGGGCGGTGGCCCTCCGGGTCGCTCTCCTGCAGCATCGCGATCCGGGCCGCGTACGGGGACTGCAGGCCGCGCTCCTCGAGGGCCTCGTGCAGGGCCACGAAGCGCTCCAGGTTGAAGGCCCGGTCGTAGTAGAGCTTCTGCGGGGTCCACGGCTCGCCGAGGCCGGGGTACCGCTCGGGGTCGCCGGCGGCGCGGAACGCCTCGACGGAGACGTTGTGCGTCTGGATGTGGTCCGGGTGCGGGTAGCCGCCGTTCTCGTCGTAGGTCAGGATCACGTGCGGGCGGAACCGGCGCACGAGCCGGACCAGGGGCGCGGCGGCGCGCTCGAGCGGCTGCAGGGCGAAGCAGCCCCACGGCAGCGGAGGCAGGGGGTCCCCCTCGGGCAGCCCCGAGTCCATGAAGCCGAGCCAGCGGTGGTCGACGTCCAGCGCGGCGGCCGCCTGCGCCATCTCGTGCCGCCGCAGACCGGTCAGGTCCCGCTCGGCGTGCGGGTGGCCCTCCATCTCGGCGTTGAGGATCGAGCCCCGCTCCCCACCGGTGCACGTGGCCACCATGACCTCGACCCCCTGCCGGACGTAGTGGGCCATGGTCGCGGCGCCCTTGCTCGACTCGTCGTCGGGGTGGGCGTGGACGGCCAGCAGGCGCATCTCTGACAGGGAGGTCACTCGGGGGGTCCTCTCGGGAACGGTCGGGGAGTCGGGGAAGCGGCCGGTGCGGGCACGGGCCGCGGCCCATTTTACGCGTTCGCCGGGCGGTCCTGCGCCCGGGGTGCTCCCAGGGGCCTCGGCTACAGTGGTCGGGCGGTCGCCGGGCCCGGCGCCGCCCCCTTGCCCCCGAGACCCGAGGCCGCCGTGTCCACCGACTCCCCAGACCTGCTCCGCGACCGCTACGGAGCCCCCCGCCGCGAGCGCCGGATCGGGACGCGCGGCTGGATCGGTCTCGCCCTGGCGGCCACCCTGGTCACCGCCGTCTTCGTCGTCTGGGTGGTCACGGCGCGGCAGAGCGCCCCCACGTTCAAGGACATCGGCTTCGAGGTGGTCTCGGAGGCGCGGGCCACGGCGGACTTCGAGCTCACCAAGCGTCCCGAGGACGTCGTCACGTGCGCGGTGCAGGCCCTCAACCAGGAGTACGCCGTGGTGGGCTGGTCCGAGGTGACCATCGGGGCCGTGCCCGAGGACCGCCTGGGCGACGGCGGGACGAGCTCCCACCGCGCGGCCGTGCGCACCACCAACCTGGCGACCACCGCGGTCGTGGACTCCTGCTGGCTCGAGGACTGAGCCCCCGGCGGTCGTCCCGCCCGTGTGTCGCCGCCGCCGTCGAGCCTTTGGGCTTGTCCGCCCGCCCCGCCTAGACTGGGCAGCAGGACTCCCCGTCCCCGGCAGCCGGACACCGTCCGAAACGGACGACCCGCACCGGGGCGGGGTCTTTGCGTAGCGGACCCCCGCACCGCCGGCGGCCCCCACGCCGTCGTCCCGGTCCGCCGCGGACCCGCCCGGACCCCGGGAGGACAGCCGCGGCCCGACCGCCCGTTCACCGAGGAGAGATTGTGACCACCACGAACAAGACCGGCGCCTGGCTGACCCAGGAGGCCTACGACCGCCTGAAGAAGGAGCTCGACCACATCTCCGGCCCGTACCGGCACGAGATCGTGGAGCGCATCGACCAGGCGCGCTCGGAGGGCGACCTCAAGGAGAACGGCGGCTACCACGCCGCCCGCGAGGAGCAGAGCAAGAACGAGGGGCGCATCGTCCACCTCAAGAACCTGCTCGAGAACGCCCAGGTCGGCGAGGCCCCTGCCGACGACGGGGTCGTGGAGGCCGGCATGGTCGTCACCGCGGAGATCGCCGGCGAGGCGATGACCTTCCTCATCGGCTCCCGCGAGGTGGCCGAGGACCTGGCCGCCGGCAGCGAGCTGGAGGTCTTCTCCGAGAAGTCCCCGATGGGCTCCGCGATCTCCGGCCACCGGGTCGGTGACGAGCTGTCCTACACCGCCCCCAACGGCAAGGAGATCCCGGTCAAGATCCTGGACGCCAAGCCGTTCAAGGTCTGAGTCTCCCGTGACGACCCACTGGTTGCGCAGCCCCGGCCCCGGCACCAAGGCGCTGATGGTCCTGACGGCGGTGCTCGGGGTCGTGGCCGTGGTGCTGCACTTCGCGGGTCAGGGCGACCCCGCCGCGAGCGCCCCCGGCAGCCTGCGCAACGTCTTCGTCTTCGCGACGTTCGTCAGCGCGTTCGTCACCTACCTCACCGGCCGGCGCCGCACCTGACGCCGCCCCCGGACGACACCGGCGCCGGTCCCCGCGGGGACCGGCGCCGTCGTCGTCGGGGGCCGGGACCGGTGCCCGGCGGCGGTCAGTGCACGACGACGGGGTGGTAGCCCTCCGCCTCGAGCGCCCGGAGGATCTGGCGGCAGTGCTCGTGCCCCTTGGTCTCCATGTCGATGGTGATGGACACGTCCCCCAGGCTGAGCGAGCCGCCGATCCGGGTGTGGTCCACGCCGGTGACGTTGGCGTCCTGGACGGCGATGAGCTCGGAGATGCGGGCGAGCTCGCCCGGGCGGTCGGTGAGCATCATCTTGATGGTCATGTACCGGCCGGCGGCGGAGAGCCCCCGCTGGATGACCTTGAGCATGAGCATGGGGTCGACGTTGCCGCCCGAGAGCACCACCACGGTGTTGCCGAGGTCCGGGTACGCGGCCTGCAGGCGGCCGTCCAGGAGGGCCGCGACGCCGACGGCGCCGGCCGGCTCCACCACGAGCTTGTTGCGCTCGAGCAGGAAGATCAGCGCCTGGGCGAGGGAGTCCTCGGAGACCGTCACGACGTCGTCGGTGAGCTCCTTGATGATGCTGAACGGCAGCTGCCCGGGCTTGCCCACGGCGATGCCGTCGGCGATGGTCGAGACCCGGTCGAGGGTCACGAGCGCGTCCCCCGCGAGGGACGGCGGGTAGGCGGCGGCGTTCTCCGCCTGCACGCCGATGAGCCGGATCGGCCGGCCGAGCTGCTCGGCGCGGGCCTTGACCGCCACGGCCATGCCGGCGAGCAGCCCCCCGCCGCCCACCCCGGTGATGACGGTGTCGACGTCGGGCACCTGCTCGAGCACCTCGAGGCCGAGCGTGCCCTGCCCGGCCACGATGTCCGGGTGGTCGAAGGGGTGGACGAACACCGCCCCGGTCGCGGTGGCGTGGCGCTGGGCCTCGGCGAGGGCCTCGTCCACGCTGGTGCCGTGCAGGATCACCTCGGCGCCGTGGTCCTGGGTCGCGGCGATCTTGGGCAGGGCCGCGCCCAGCGGCATGTAGATGCGGGCGGTGATGCCCAGCTTGGCGGCGGCGAGGGCGACCCCCTGCGCGTGGTTGCCGGCGGAGGCCGCCACGACACCGCGGGCCTTCTCCTCGTCGGTGAGCTTGGCCATCCGCACGTAGGCGCCGCGGACCTTGAAGGAGCCCGCGCGCTGCAGGTTCTCGGCCTTGAGGTTGACCTCGGAGCCGATGAGCCGCGAGAGCGCCCGGGAGTGGGTCACCGGGGTCCGGTCGATCACGCCCTCGAGGAGCGTGGCGGCGTCCTGGATGTCGGCGAGACGGACGGGCAGTTCGGCCAGGCTCACAGTGCGTCTTCTTTCCCGGTCGGTGCGTCGGTGCGGGGCCGTGCGGGACCCGCTGGGTCGTGCCACGGTGAGCGCCCGCCGGCGGCGGGCGCGGTCCTCATCCTAGTCGCTGTCCGGTCTGCGCTCCGGCGAGGCGGGAGCACCGGAACCCTCCCCCTGGCCGCCCCCCTGCTCGTCGCTGCGGCCGCGGCCCTGACCCGTGCCGGCGGCGGCCAGGGCGCGGTCGTCCCGTCGGCCGCGCTTGAGCGCGGCCTGCAGCCGTTCCTTCGCGCGGGTCCGGCGGAAGCGCTGGAGCTGGGCCATGACCTGGTCGCGGGTGAGATCGTTCTTGCGCGCGTGCTTCTTGATCTCCCACGGGAAGTAGTACGGCTCCCACGGGATCTCGTCGTCCGCCTTCCACGTCCCGCCCACGAGGTAGCGCACCACCGTGTTGAGGAAGGCCATCACGGGCACCGCGAACAGGGCGCCCGCGATGCCGAAGAGGATGGTGCCGGACGCGACGGCGAGGAAGACCGCGAGGGGGTGCAGGGACACGGCCCGGCCCATCACGAGCGGCTGCAGGACGTTGGACTCGATCTGCTGCACCAGCAGCACCACGGCGAGCATGGCCAGGGCGGTGCCGAAGCCGTTGGCCACGAGGGCGACGAGCACGGCGACCGCGCCGGTGAGCACGGCGCCCACGATCGGGATGAAGGAGCCCAGGAACACGAGGATGCCGATGGGCAGGGCGAGGGGGACGCCGAGCAGCGCCGCGCCGAGCCCGATGCCCACGGCGTCCACGAACGCCACGAAGCCCTGGATGCGGGCGTACTGCACGAGCGAGGTCCAACCCCGGCGGCCGGCGCCGTTGACGGCCCGCCGCGCGCTGACCGGGAACAGCCGGACGAGGAAGAGCCAGATCCGCTCGCCGTCCATGAGGAAGAACAGCAGGGTGAAGAGCATGATGATGATGCCGGTCAGCACGTTGCCCGCCGTCGAGCCGAAGGACATGGCGCCCGAGAGGATGGCCTCGCTGTTGTCCTGGATCGTGGTGCCGAGGTCGTCGATCCAGTCGTTCACGCTGTCGGCGCTGAGGTTCAGCGGCCCGTCCTCGAGCCAGCCCAGCAGCTGCTGGGTGCCGACCACCACGTTCTCGGACAGCTGCGCGAAGCCCAGCACGATCTGCCGGCCGGCGAGCACGAGCAGACCCGTCACGAGGCCGATGAGCACGAGCACCGCCGTGCCCGAGGCCAGGCCCGCCGGCACGTGCTGTCCGCGCAGCCACTTCACCAGCGGGAACAGGAGCCCGGCGAGCAGGCCGGCGATGAGCACGGGGATGATGACCACCGTGATCGTCGACAGCATGTACCCGAGCAGCCCCACGGCCGCGAGGATTATGATGAGCCGCCACGACCACGCCGCGGCCACCCGCACCGGGACCGCGACGCCACCCGCGGCGTTGCCGTGCAGCGGGGGGAGCTCGGTGCCGGGTCCCGGCCGCAGCGGCCGCTCGGCGTCGTGCGATGTCGAAGGCATGGAGCCATCTTGGCACGGCGGTCCGACCGCCGGGCGCCCCCCCGGCCGGGGCCGGACGACGATTCCGCGGGCCGGTCCGGCACGCGGGGCGCGCGCGGTGGAAGACTGGCGGGATGTCACGCACTTTCCTCCGCGTTCTCGCCCAGCGCCGGCCGGCTCCCGGCCTGACCCCGGACGCTCCGCCGCGGGAGGAGCTGGAGGCCGTGCTCCGCGCCGCCGCGGGGACCGCGGCGGCCGATCCGGGCCTGAGCTGGCGGGTGGCCGTGACCACCCGCCGCTCCGCGCCGGAGCTCGCGGCCGCGCTGGCGGGGCTGACCCGGGTGCCCAACATGTCGGCGCCCTTCCCCCGGCTCAAGGGCAAGCAGCTGCGCCGGCTCGCGGCCTTCCGGGGCGCCCTGAAGTGGGCGAGCACGGGCGGCCTGGGGTGCGCGCTCGTCTTCAGCCCCGACGACACCCTGGGCATCCCGCGGAAGGAGCAGCTGAACGCGGCGCACGGGGCCCGCCCCCTGCTCGAGGCCGCGTTCTGGGCCGCCGGCTGGGGCACCGTGTGGGCCCACCGGGACGGCGAGGGCGAGGACGCGGTCCGCGCGTTCTACGGGCTGACGGAGGAGGAGAAGCTGCTCGGCTGGCTGTTCGTGGGCCGCCCGCCCCGCGCCGTGGCCGCCGAGCACACGGCCACCCGTCCCACGCCCGGGCCTCGGATCTCGTACCACTGAGCCCCTCCCCCGCGTCCGCCCGCGGGTCACGGCACGACGACGGCCCGGGGGACCCGCGGTGCGCGGGTGCCGGGCCGTCGTGGGTGGTGCAGGCGGGGCGGGGACCTAGTTCGAGGTCATCTCCCGGATGATCGCCAGGATGCGCAGGATCTCGACGTAGGTCCAGATCAGCGTGACCGTCAGGCCGAAGGCCGCGGACCAGGCCATCTTCTCGGGGACGCCGACCTCGACACCGCGCTTGATGTTGTCGAAGTCCAGCACGAAGCTGTAGGCCGCGAGCAGGATGGCCACGGCGCCGATGAGCAGGCCCAGCCAGGGGCCGAGCGGGCTGTCCGTGCGGATGTTGAAGCCGAATAGCAGCACCGCGCCCAGGTTGACCAGCGCGAAGACGGCGTAGGCCATGAGCGCGACCATGAAGATCTTGGTGGCGCGCGGGGAGGCCCGGACCTTGCCGGAGCGGAAGAGCACGAGCACCGAGACGAACACGGCGATGGTGCCGATGACGGCCTGCACCACGATGCCCGGGTACATGGCCTCGAACATCCCCGAGATGCCGCCCAGGAACATGCCCTGGAACAGGCCGTAGGCGAGGATCAGCGCGGGCGAGGGCTCGCGCTTGAAGGCGTTGACCAGGCCGAGGACGAGACCGACGAGGGCGCCGGGGATGGTGAGGATCGGCATGATCCAGCCGGCGAGCGCGCCGACGACCACGGCACCGAGCACCGTGGCGGTGCGCATGATGACGTCGTCGTAGGTCATCCGGCCGGTCTGGTTCGTCCCGGCGGCCGGGGCGTTGTACATCGAGTCCAGGCGCTCGGCCGAGTACGGGGCGCCCTGCTGGTAGCCGGTCCGTCCGTAGCCGGGCTGCTGCTGGTAGGGGGTTCCGTAGGAGGTCTGTCCGTACTGGTTCCCGTGGGACTGGGCGCTGCCTGCGCCCGGCTTCGAGAGATCGCGGAGAAGCGGGTTACCGCCGGCCATTGAGGGGTCCTTCCGTGGCACTGATGTGCGAGATGTGCGACCAGCGTAGCAAGGCCTGCCTGACGAAAGCATGAGAACTGCTGTGCTTAAGCCGAGGGCGTGCGGGCGGCCCGGCCGGCGCGGGCCCCGGCCCCCAGGAGAGCGGACAGACAGGTCTTTGCTGGTGCACACATGCTGGGGAGAACGACCGCTGTCCCGATCCGGAGGCCCCTCATGCCCGAGTCCCCCGCCCACTGGGTGCCGCTGGCCGCGATCCCGGTGCTGCTCGCCGTCGGGGCCCTGGCCGTCCTGCACTGGAGCCGCTACCTCGGGGCGATCGGCCGGCTGGATCGCGCGCGGACCTCTCCGGACGCCGCCCCGGCGACCGCCGCCTGGCTCGAGCTCCGCAGCGAGGAGCACTACCGCCGGGCCTACAGGCTCACCTGGGCGGTGGCCGCGGTGCTCGCCGTGGGTCTGACCGCCGCCGTCCTCGCGGGCTGAGCGGCGGCATGCCCCGTGGTCCCGCTGCCCGGAGCCGTCCTCCTCTACGGCTGCCTCGTCGTCGCCGGGGCGGGCGCCACTGCCCTGTGGAGCCTCGTCCAGGTCGCGCTCGACCTGGCCCCGGCCGCCCGCCGCCGGTCCCGCGGCGCCCGCGCCTCCGCGCGGAGGCACCTGGGCCGCGCGACGTCCGCGACCGCCGTGGCCCTGCTGACCGCGGGCGTCCCCTCGCTGCTGCGCCATCTCGAGTGGCTCGCCGTGCTGGTGGGGACGGCCTGAACCGCCCCGACGGGACCGTGGGCCGACGGGGCTGGCGTCACACTTCGTGATGAAGCCGTGATCTTGTTTTAGATCTGTCCGCATTGATTTGCATGTGAGAACCTTTTCCGGGATCCCCCCAGCCCCCAGGAGTTCGCCCATGCAACGATCCATGCTCGCCCCCACCCTGTCCGCCCTCTCCCTGGCCCTCGTGCTGGCTCCTCTCACGCCCGCGACCGCCGCCCCCGCCGAGAACGCCACGACCCTGTCCGCCCAGCAGGTCAGCGCCGAGGCCCCGCCCGAGATCACCGACCGGATGATCGTCAAGTACCGCACCCCCGTGACCGACGCCGAGTCGGAGCAGGTCGTCGAGGACGCCGCCGCCGAGGCCCACGTCCCGGAGGCCGAGGACACCACCGAGGTCCGGACCACCGGCGACGGTGCGGCCGTCGTCGAGCTGGCCGGCGAGGTCTCGACCGACCAGGCCGAGAAGCTGGCCGAGGAGCTCACCAAGGACCCGGCCGTGGCCTACGCCGAGCCCGACCGGCTCGTCTCGACCGCCCGGATCCCGGGCTCGGACGAGGGGGAACCGGAGGACATGGGCTCCGTCGCCGCGACCGCCGCGGACCCGGACGTCCCGTCCCTGTGGGCCCTCACCAACCTGCGCGCCTTCGAGGCGTGGGACACCGCCACCGGCAAGGGCGTGACCGTCGGGGTCGTCGACACCGGCTTCGCCAACCACCCCGACCTGGACTCCCAGACCATCGGCGGCTACGACTTCGTCTCCACGGCCGCCCTCGGCAACGACGGCAACGGCCGGGACTCGGACCCGCGGGACCCGGGCACCTACTCCACGGCCGGCCAGTGCTACGCCGGCTCCGCGGCCACCAACTCCATCTGGCACGGCACGCACGTGGCCGGCACCGTCGCAGCCAAGCGGGACAGCTACGGCACCGTGGGCATCGCCCCCGACGCCACCCTGCTCAACGCCCGGGCCCTGGGCGCGTGCGGCTTCGGCTACGTCTCCGACATGGCCGACGCCGTGCGCTGGCTGGCCGGCGACGCCGTGGCCGGGGCCCCCGCCCCGCGCAAGCGCGCCGACGTGATCAACATGTCCCTGTCCATGGGCGGGGGGTGCCCGGCCACGCTGCAGAACGCCATCAACACCGCCTGGTTCCGGAACATCCCGGTGGCCGTGGCCGCGGGCAACAGCGGCCGCCCGGCGATCGAGTACGCCCCGGGCAACTGCTACAACGTCATCACGGTCGGGGCCATCGGCTCGGACCGGGTGCGGGCCAGCTACTCCAACCACGGCGGCGCCGTGGACATCTACGCCCCGGGCCACCACATCCTGTCCGCGGGCAACACGGGCACCCGGGGACCGGTCGCGCCCAACAGCCGCTTCGACTACGGCACGTCGATGGCCACCCCGCACGTGGCCGGGACCCTGGCCCTGCTCAAGCAGAAGAACCCGACGTTGAGCTCCGACCAGTACAAGCAGCTGATCCTCGACTCCGGGGACGCCTGGGACAGCCTCCCCGGGGGCAAGACGCTGAACTCCCACGACGCGCTGTGGATCACGAAGGCCGCCGACACCGCCGCACCGGCCGCGCCCACCCCGACCTACACCACCAAGGGCGCGATCGGGGCCCTGTACCAGCGGATCAAGAGCCAGACCGGGGCCCCGACCTCCCACGAGCAGGCCGTCGCCGGCGGGGTCCGCCAGAGCTTCGCCAAGGGCACCATCTACTGGTCCTCGGCCACCGGCGCCTACTGGGTGCGGGGCGGCGTCGAGACCGCCTACAAGCGCAACGGCACCGCCGCCGGCGTCCTGCGCTTCCCCCGTTCGGACGAGAAGTCCAACGGCATCGGCGGGGCCTACCAGCTGTTCCAGAACGGCCGGATCCTCTGGTCCTCCCGCACCGGGGCCCACGCTTTGACCGGGGACATCGAGACGGTCTTCGCCGCGGCGGGCAACGAGAAGGGCGCCCTGGGCTACCCCACCGCGGACCGGCGGAGCAACGGCATCGGGGGGTTCTACCAGACCTTCCAGAAGGGCCGCATCCTCTGGAGCTCCGCCCACGGCGCCCACCCGATCACCGGCGCCACCAGCGCGGCCTACTCACGGGCCGGCAGCGAGCGCGGGTCGCTGGGCTACCCCACGTCCGGGGCCGTCGCCGACGGACGGGGTGGCACCTCCCAGTCCTTCCAGAAGGGCCGGATCGTCTGGAGCGCCGCCGGCGGGGCGCACGCCCTCAAGGGCTCGATCGGCGCCCAGCACAACCGCTCCGGCGGCACGGCCGGTGCCCTGGGCTACCCCACCACCGACGAGGCGTCCACCGGCACGGGCGGCGTCTACCAGGTGTTCCAGAAGGGCCGGATCTACTGGAGCCCCAGGACCTACGCCCAGGAGACCAAGGGCTCGATCGGCAACGCCTACGTGGCGCTCGGCGGCACGAAGAGCCGCCTGGGCTTCCCCCGGACGGGTGAGATCACCCGCGCCGACCGCTCCGTGGTGCAGTACTACCAGGGCGGTTCCATCACCTGGCGCCCGGGAGGATCCATCCGGATCGACTACCGCTGACCCGGCACCGGTCCCGCCGCGGCCCCGCTCCGTCCTGTCGGAGCGGGGCCGCGGCGCGTCCGGCGCCCTGCTGGGCACCGTACGCGCCGAGGTCCTGGAGTCCACGCGCCGGCCGCCCCACCGGTCCCGCCACCGGCGTCCCCGCAGTAGAGTCACGCCCATGGGGACTCTGCTGTACGAGTGGATGACGGCGCGCCAGGCCGCGGACGCGCTCGACGCGTACCTCGCCGAGCGCGGTCCGGCACTCGAGCGCCTGCGCGCGGCACTGGCCGAGCACGGCCTGGAGTCCGACGAGATGCTCGACGGCTCCCTCTACTCCGTGTCCCCGCTGTGGGCCTGGATCAGCGCCCGGGCCTCCGGGCTCGGCGTGGACCCGCGTCCGCTCGCCGAGGACCCCACCCGCCCCGCGTGGCCGAGCTGGGCCCGGCACGGCAAGCTCGTGGACCCGCACCCGCCGGCCGCCACCATCGCGCTGCTGGACGGCTTCGTCTCCTACCTCGGGCAGCTCGTCGGCGACGCGGCACCGGAGGCGACCTGGCAGGTCGGCGAGCACCTGATCGCCGACCACCCGCTGCTCAACTACCCGGTGCTGGGCTCGGAGCACCACCAGGTCTTCCTCCCCGGCATCCCGCTCTACAGCGCCTACCAGTCCGCCCACGGGCGCGCCCCGATGACCGGGACCGAGATGCTCGCCCACATCCGCCGGACCGTGGACGCCCTCCACGGCGGGGGCCCGGAGGCCGCCGCCGTCGAAGAGCCGCTGGTGACGGTGGTCGCCGAGGTCGACTGCTTCGACGTGGGGCTGCGCGAGGACATCCCGGCCCTGCACCCGCAGGTCGTGGAGCAGCTCATCGACGAGCTGTGCGACCGCGACGGCGTCGAGTCGGTGCACCGGTACGGGCCCGCCGCGCTGGTCGTGGACGTCTCCGGCTGGGACGAGCTGCGGCTGAAGCTGTGGTGCACGCTGTGGCTGCAGCGCCACCTGCCGCGCTGAGACACACCTCCGGGCAGGTGCTCGGCCGCCTGGACCGCCCGTTCCCCCACCGGGGAGGAATTGGACCCGCTGACGCTGCACACCGCGGTCACCGACTCGGCCTGGGTGACCGGACCCATCATCGGGACGGCGTTCATCCTGGGTGCTCGGACGGAGTCCGCTCACGCCAGGACGATGGACTCCTCCGCGGGATCCCGCCGGCGCCGGCCGCCCCCGAATGAGGGGTCAGACCGTCCTGGTTGCTGCGTGGCACGATGCGAGGACCACGACGGCGATCCGGGAGGTCCACCTTGTCGAGACGGGCCAGGCTGCTGACGCTGGACGTCGTCGTCCTCATCGCCTGGGTCATCGGGATCCGTCTGATTCTCGGCGAGTGGGACTGGCTCATCACGGGCATCGGCGCCGTGTTCCTGGGGGCCCGGATGGCCTGGGACGCCCGTCCCCGCCGCGACCCGGGGATGGAGGCGTCCCGATGACGCAGGACCGGCGAGGTCGTCGCGGCGGAGTGTTTCCGGCGCATGGTGCGGCGGCTGCCCGTGGTCGGCCCACTGGGGGTCGCCATGATCGTCCTGTGCTCGCACGAGCAGGCGCTCAGTTCCGGTCGGTGCCGGCCGGCAGAGCAGCCGGCGGCCCGGGTACGCCGTCCGGGCACGGCCATGGTGGCCCACCGACCGCGGGCAACCATCCAGGTAGGCTCGTTGCACAGCGCCGCCACCGCCTTCCCCCAGGAGCTTCGAGCCGCATGACCCGATGGACCACCGCGGAGAACCTGCACGACCTGGGCTCCGGCACCACCCTGGTGACCGGCCCCGCCGCCAACTGGCTGATCCTGCGCGAAGGCAGCAGCTGCACCCTGATCGACTGCGGCTACCCCGGTGACCGCACGCTCGTCGACGCCTCCCTGCGGGCGGCCGGGGTGCCCGGCCTGCCCGACGCCGTGGTCATCACCCACGCCCACGCCGACCACATCGGCACCCTGGGCCGCTTCGTCGCCGCCGGCGTCCCGGTGCACTGCTCGGCCGCCGAGGTGCCGAACATGGCCGGCACCGCCCGCGAGCAGATCGGGCCCAGGGAGTCCCTCCCCCGCGCTGCCCGCTCGTGGAAGTGGCTCACCTGGAGCATCCACGCCATCCGGGTCGGCGGCCTCAAGGACGTCACCGTGGACCCCGAGGCGCTCACTCCTTTCACCCCCGACGCGACCGCCCTGGACGTCCCCGGGAGCCCGCGCCCGGTGGCGACCACCGGACACACCTCCGGGCACACCTCCTACCTCATCGGTGGCACCGGGGTGCTCGCCTCCGGCGACGCGGTGATCACCGACCACATGGTCGCCGAGAAGCACGGTGTCCCGCAGCTTCTCGCCGACCCGTTCCACCACGATCTGCCGACCGCATCGCGGACCGCGGTCCGGCTGCTCTCCGACACGGACTTCGACGTCCTGGCACCGGGCCACGGCCCGCCCCTGCGCGTGCCGGCCGGCCGGCGTCTGTCGATCCACTAGAGCGCCCGCGCCTCGTGTGCTCGAGGTGGTCCGCTCGGGTCCCGACAGCTTCGACGGCGCCGGCAGATGCCGCGGCCTGCGGTCATCCGCTACGAGGGCAGGCTCCCGCTGGTGCCGGGCGCGGGGACGCCGCGTTGCTTGCGCACCCTGGACGCGCGGTGCTCGTCCCTGGCCATCCTGAAGGTGTACCAGCCGAGGAGTTCCCCGATCCCGGTGAGGAACAAGGCACTCCACATCGGCGGATCGCCCTGCGCCACGGGGGCGACGAGCAGCACCAAGGAGAAGACGACGCCGATCCAGAGCACCGTCGTCACGATGCCCATGCCCCACCAGGTGCTGACCTGCACATGGCCGCGGCCCGGGGTGAACCCGATCTCGTCACCCGCGTAGCTGTGCAGCGCGCCGGTGGCCGTCGTGCGGAGCACCCGCTTCTCACCTCTCGCCAGCGCCCGCTGGTGCTCTGCCCGTATGGCGTCATCACGCCGCTGGCGGTCCTGCATCATGGCCTGTCCTCGCTGATGGATCGGATGAACGGTGGGGCGCGCAAGCGCAGCGACTACTTCTCCCCCGGTCGCCGCTGCCCGGGCATGACGCCCGCGTCTGCTCATCGGTTCGGCGGCCGGGGCCGCCATCGACCGGAGAGCGGCCCCCTCCACGAGGGACAGGTTGCGGTCATGGCAGCGGGAGGACGGTGATGAACCAGAACAGAACGGCGGCGAAGACGACGAAGAACGGGATGAGGCAGCCCAACGCGACCCTCGTCTGGTTCGAGACCTGGAAGGACTCCATCGGGTCCTCCGGGTTGTAGGCCACCTCCACGACCGTCCCCGGCACAGGCCGTGCGCCGCAGGAGATCTCCGACGCCCCGGTGAACGCCGTGCCGTGCAGGTCGGCGAACCGGTACGTGGGCCAGAAGCGGCGTGACCGGCTGGTGCTGCCGACGCCGCTGGTCCAGCCGGCCCGGCTGCCGGTCACGGTGGCCTCCGCCCTCGGCCAGTGGGCGGTCAGCCGCTCGTGCCGCCTGTTCTTCCGGACCGTGTGGACGACGGAGCCGGCGGCCCCGGCGACGAACAGCGCCCAGACCGCGTACAGCACGGTGCTCACCCGGGCATCCCAGAACCGCCGCGCACCAGCGGGGCGGCGGGCATCGTCGACGCCTGACCGGAGTCGAGGACGCAGGGAGCGCAGCAGAGGGCTCGTCGGGGGTCGGCCATGGTCTCAAGCTATCCTCCCACCCGCCGTTGTCCCCGCACCCCCGGGCTGTCACGCACACGGAGGGTGGCAGCCGGGAGGCCTTCAGCACGATCCGCCGGGTCGGCTGGCCGCGAAGCGCACCAGAGGTTCCGCAGCTTGCGAACCCGGCAGTAGGGTCACGCCCATGGGAGACCAGCCGTACGAATCGATGGACGCGCGCCAGACCGCCGACGCCCTCGACGTCTACCTCGCCGAACGCGAACCGGCCCTGGAGAGGCTTCGCGCAGCACTGACCGGCGCCGGCTTGGACACGCGCGAGACGCTCGACGGGTCCCTCTACTCCGTCTCCCCGCTGTGGGCATGGCTCACCGCTCGAGCCGCGCGGCTCGGCGTCGACCCGCGGTCACTGGAAGACGATGCCACCCGCCCCTCCTGGCCGTCCTGGGCACGCCACGGACGACTCGTGGACCCGCACCCACCGGCCGCCACGATCGCACTCGTCGACGGCTTCGCCACCTACCTCGGCCAGCTCCTGACCGCCGCGGTCCCCGCTGCGTCCTGGCAGGTCGGTGAGCACCGCATCAGTGACCACCCGCTGCTGAACTACCCGGTGCTCGCCTCGGACCACCACCAGATCTTCCTGCCGGCCCTGCCGCTCTACAGCGTCTACCAGTCGGCCCACGGCCGCGATCCGATGTCCGGCACCGAGATGCGCACCCACGTCCAGCGGACCGTCGACGCTCTGAACGGGCGAGGACCGGAGGCCGCTGCCGTCGACGAGCCGCTGGTGACGGTCGTCGCCGAGCTCGACTGCTTCGACCTGGGCCTGCGCGAAGACATCCCGGCCGAGCGCCCGGAGATCGTGCCCCTGCTGATCTCCGAGCTGTGCAATCGCGACGGCGTCGTATCGGTCCACCGGTACGGACCCGCCGCCCTGATCGTCGACGTCCCCGGCTGGGACGAGCTGCGCCTGAAGATGTGGTGCACCCTGTGGCTGCAGCGGAACCTCCTGCGATGACCCGCCGGCGTCACGATCTCCGCCGCCGGCCTCGTGGCCGTGCGCGCCGGCGCCCGGACGGGGCCGGTAGCCTCGGCACCATGAACGAGTCCGCCCAGCAGACCGCCGAGGTGCCCGTGCCGACCGGCGGCCAGGTCCTCGCCCGCGCCGTGCCGGCGGCCGCCGTGCTCACGGTCGGGTTCCCAGCCCTGGTCCACTGGGGACTGGACGACAGCGGTACCGCACGCAGCCCCTGGGTCACCTTCGGACCGGCTCTGCTCCTGGGACTGGCGCTCATCGTGCAGCGCCTCGTCCAGGCGCCCCGTGCCCGCCTCGACGTCCACCAGGACAAGGGAGCGCTGCGCCGATCGATCGGGATCACCGCCTCCTCCGGTCTGGTCCCGGACGATCCGGGCACCCGCGTCGCCGCCGGGGTGCTGGCTTGCACTCAGCTGGAGTCGGCGACCACGATCGTGGCTGGGATCGCCGGCGTCGTCGCCGTCTGGATCCTGCGCACCGAGACGTGGTGGGCGGTGACCGCCGTCCTGATGATGCTGATCGCAGTGGTCCCGGTCCTCCGCGCCCGCCGCGGCTGGGCCTACCTGGACGCCCTGCACGCCGCCGAGCGCACCGGCTGACGGCCTGCTGCCCCGGCGGGGCACTAGGGTGACGGACATGACAAGCCGTACGTCCGCAGCCCTGGCTGCCGCCGCTGTGCTGCTGATGATCACAGCCTGCGGCCCGTCAACGGAGTCCTCATCGGCTCCCTCGGTCGACCTCGAAACGTGGGCGGCCAACACCCTTCCTGCTGTCGCCGAGGGAGGATTCTCCATCGCCGGCAGCACCGGCACCGACGGCAGTCGCGCCACCGGTTCGACGACCGATGTGGAGCCCGGGTGGTACGCGGTCACGATGGCGTGCGCACCGGCTGACCGGGGGGCTGACGCCGGTCTATCCTCCGGACGGATCAGTCTGAGCGGGGAACACGGGTCCTACGGCGAAGGGGACTGCGCGGGCTCACCGGTGACCACGACCGTGCAGCTCGGCGCCCCCGACGACACGACGCCGGAGACGGTCACGGTGGCAGCTGAAGCCGAGGGCTACGAGGCCTTCTGGGGCGTGTCCGCCGCACCAACGACTGCACCCGAATAGCGCACCTGCCGCACCGGTCGACGACCCGATGACCGGAACGAGCAAGGCCTGCTCGTCCGGCACGTAGGCCGGCAGCTCCGCGTCGTCGGCGACCTCCAGCTGCACCCGGTAGGCCAGCACCTCGTGCTCCCGCGTGCGCCCCGGCAGCTGCGTCGCGGCGCCGGGAACGGCGTCGAGCTCCACGGCCACTTCGCTGTCGGGGCGGATGATCAGCTCGCCGGGGTCCGCGCCCTCGTCGAAGGCGTAGTGCAGCGCCTGGACGGAGCGCACGACGCCGGTGACCGGCAGGTGCGGCACGTGCTCGGGTGTCCGGTCGTGGTGCTCCTCCCAGTACCCGGGTATCGGCCGGCCGCTGTCCTCGTCCGGGTCGTCAGGCCGTGACTCGCGCGGGCCGGTATCGCTGGGCGACCGCCCCCGACCGGAACTCATGGCGGTCCACGAGCTCGAGCTGGACGCGCTCGCGCAGACCGGCGAGCAGCGTCGGTTCGTGTCCGGCAAGGACCGGCTGCACCACGAACTCGTACTCGTCAATCAGCCCCAGGTCCGCCAACGCCGTCGGCAGCGTCACGCCACCCACCCACAGACCCTCGCCCGGCTCCTGCTTGAGCCGCTGAACCGCTTGGCCCAGGTCGCCTCGCACCAGCTCGGCGTTCCAATCGACCTCGCTCAGCGTGCTCGACACGACGTACTTCTTCACCCGGTCGATGGCCTCGGCGAACGGGATCTCCCACTCCTCCATCCAGTCAGGCCACGTGCCCGTGGCCGGCCTCCGCCACGCCGACTCCATCATCTCGTAGGTCACCCGGCCGAACAGCAGGGCATCGGCTCGCTCCATCTCAGCGGTCCAGTAGCGCATCGACTCCTCGTCCGGGGGAAGCCCGGCCTCGTGATGGCAGCAGCCGTCGAGCGTGACGTTGATCGAGTATCGAAGTGGTCTCATCTCGTTGTTCTCCCTTGCTGTGGCGCCGGCGCGGTTGTCTCAGCGCCCGGTCGGTTCCGTGCCTGATGCTCGCTCGGCGATGACGTGCTCGCGCTTCCGCTGGATCGCCCCGACCACCCGGTAGGACTCCTGGGCCGAGACCACCACCGACTCCAACCCGGTGCTGATGCGAACGCTGGGCCCGCCCATCAGGTAGCCGGTGGCCCCGTCGTCCATTCGGCGCCGGCCGATGCGCCACCACTCGGTGCGCGGCCCGACGGCTGCTTCGGTGATCTGCTCGTACGGGATCTGCTGCTGCTTGCGCCAGCCCTGCCGGATCTCCACGGCGTGGTCCCCCAGACTGAGGACGACCGATCGATGCACAACGAACGAGAGCGCTGTGCAGCCGACTACGAAGACAGGTCCGGTCGTCAGCAGATACGGTCCCTCCGGCACGAGCTCGGCCGCGACCACGATCAGTACGAGGAACACGACGGCGATCGCGATCCGGATCCGCGACGGCTGGAACGTGACGAACCGCGGTGTCTCCTCCGGGTCTGCGTGCTCGGCCATGCCTCATGATCGCCGACCACACCGGCCGGGGGTAGACCCGATCCCCGGAACAACGGCCGACATCCCTCACGGCCGCCGGCGGCACGCAGTCTGTCGCCGCGACGCGACTGGATCAGCCGGTCTCGATCTGCAGCTGTGGGGTGAGCCGCACCCATCCCTCTGGTTCCTCCCCCGGAAGGCCGGCCGGAGCGAAGTCCGCCTTGATGCCCAACTGCCCGCTGGTGCCCACGCGCCCGCCGGGAGTGCAACCAGCGACCCAGTCCCCGGCTGCCGTCGGGTCGTAGGTGAGCAGGCAGTCGCCTTCCTCCCCGGCCACGAGGTAGAACTCGGCGCCCTCGTGGATGGCCAGCAACCGAGAGCTGTCGGCATCCCAGCCGTACTCCGCGGCATCGATCTCCGCGGGAAGCGTGTCGTCCTCGGTCTGCTCGCCGGCGTACAGGTCGACCGAGTCCTGCGAGCAACCAGCGACGACGAGAGCGATCGTCACCGCCGGCATCGCGCGCGTGCACCGGGTCATCATCTGCTGCTCCTTCGCTTCACCGACACAAGCCTCCGATGCCTTCGACCGTCTCACGGAGGGCGCGTCGAGGGGCTGAGGCCACGCCCGGTAGGGCAGGTGTCTCCGCCCCGGTGTTCGAGCACGAAATGCTCGCCTGCTCGCGGCCCTCAGGTCGTGCGGGTCGGCCGCGGTAGCGGAGGTGTGACGGGTGTCGAGGTGGATGGGGAGTACTGCTTCGAGACCGGAAGGTTGCTGGTGCTGGAGATCCGGGCCACGGGCCGCGTCGCGGTGAACGTCCCCGGTCCCACCCGCTTCGCCGCCGAGGCGAAGATGCTCTCCGTGATGGACCCGCTGCCGCTGGGCCGGCTCGGTTCCGACCTGGACAGCGAGGTTTGCCGTTGGCCGGTGGGCCCTGATGACTTCAACGCCGAGGACGCGCTGAAGGTCCGCGCCTCCTAGGGGGCCGGAAGCGTTTCGAGGACATCTCTCGAGCAATCCTTCGGCTCGAGCGGCGAACGCGGCCAGACGCTTACCGGCTCTTGAAGGCTCGTTGTCGCCGTCGGGACGACTGCTACGGTGCGACCAGCAGGCACCGGGCGAACACGTCGCTCACCGCCTCCGACTCCCCGAGGAGCACCGCGCGATGAGCACCCCCACCTGGCAGAACCCTGAGATCCTCGCCGCCGCGGCCGGTCCCCAGGGCCCGCAGGTCCATGCCGTCTTCGAGAAGGCTGCGGACATCGGCCTCGAGCAGTCGCAGGCGCTGCGCAAGGCCGCCGAGCTCCACCGGAAGTTCGTCACCGACAACACCCCCGTCGAGGTGGACTACGACGCGCTCGGTCAGGCTGCCGTGAAGCTGGCGGTCGGCGCCGCGGCCGCCGCCGGGCGCCAGGACGCCCTGGACCTGATCCTCGGGTCGTGGCGGAGCCTGTCGCAGGCGATCGCCACCGACTTGTTCCTCCTGATGCACCGGCACACCCGCCCCGACTCCGCTCCCCCGTCCGGAGACGCCCTGGAGCGCGCCGCCGAAGCCACCGCCACCAGCTTTCAGATGCCCGTGGCCCACGCCCTGATCGCCCTCGCCGCCCGGGACCTGATCGACGCCGACGGCTTCCCGCAGGACGCCTACGACTTCCTGACCACCCCGTGGAACTGGGCCTTCGGCGCCGCCCACCCCGACGACGACACCGGGCAGACGGTGAAGAGCTCATGAGCGAGGACCTGGCCGCCTGGGCACAGTCCCGCCCGCAGTCGCTGCCCGCGGTGCAGTCGCCGGCCGACGGGCGGATGACGCCGATCGAGCTGAAGGTCGTGCGCGAGGACGTGGAACGGATCGAGGCGTACACCGCCGAGGTCGCAGATCACCTGGCCGCCCACCTGCTCGAGCACACCGGGCCCGACCCGGTCTTCGAGGTCTACGACCGCGACGCCGACATGCCGGCCCTCGATCTGCCGGGCGCACCGTTGCCGCTCACGGCCAGGTGGTGGCGGGCCGTCGCCTACCAAGTCGCCGAGGATGTTCCGGGCCTGCGGATCGTCGAGGCGCCGAAGTAGTCCAGGCAATCGGCGTCGCAGCACCACATGCTTGTGCACAGAAGTGGGGCTGCCGGGGTGCGGTCAGGCTCTCTAAGCTGAAGCTGTCGGTGAGCAGCTCACGAGCGGCCCGACACAGCGCAGGCCACGTCGGGGGGCGTGGCCGCGCAGCACGCAACGCCCCTGTCGGCGCGCGCCGCCCGTGGCGAAGGCGATCAGTCCCCGGACATCAGGAAGCCGCCGGCGGCCAGGAACAGCGCGGCCGAGACGGCGAGCAGCACCGGGTAGCAATGCTCGGCCAGAATGACCTCATGGTGGAAATCGTCGGCGTCGAGCCTCGCGTCGAGCCTGGTGGAGTGCTTTTTGGACTGCCAGTCGGATGGCGACCGCAGAACGCGCTCCCACCGGACCTCGAGCCGCCTCTGGTGCAGATTCCATGTCGAAAATGGAGGCCAAATGGCGAATCGGCCCCAAGTGACGGTGAGCAACTCCGCTAGTCTGGGCGGATTGCCAACGATTCTTCGTGCCCCCAGTCAGACTCGAACTGACACTGAGCGGATTTTAAGTCCGCTGCCTCTGCCGATTGGGCTATGGGGGCCGGTCCCGGACGCGTCGCAGGGACGCCGCCCACCCTATCGCCTCGTCCCGCTCCCACCACCAGGACGGGCCGGGGCCGCGGCCGGGAGCCGCGCCTGTCGGCCGGGCGCAGGATCCAGTACGCTGGCACGGTGGTCGAGCAGCCGGCCGCGATGTCGTCGCATCCGCAGGAGGCTGCTCCCGTGCACCACCCCGCTCTCCCGTCCCACCGGTTCCTGCCGGGATCCGGACGTCCCCCCGTCCCCGCCCCGTGCGGGTGCACCCCGATGCCGTTCCGGACGACCGCGGCATGAGCGAGGTCGTCGCCCGGCCCACCGGCAGGACCTACCTGGCGCCGGAGGACGCGTTCCCCGCCGACCTGACCGAGCTGTCCCTGGCCGAGCTGCACGTCCTGCACAGCAGGGTCGGCCGGCAGCTCGACCTCGAGTACCTCGGCAGCGCGTCCGGCGCCCACCCGGTCACGCTCGAGCGCCACCAGGAGCTGAGCGTGGAACTGGACGCCCGCGAGATCGCCCACCCCCGGAACACCCACTGACGGACGGGCGGCCTGACGGCCCCGGGGCAGGCGCCACGGGGGCCGGGCCGGGGGCGTCACGGCCCCGTGGAACGGCTCGACCCCGCCGCGGCACGTGGCCGGGACGGGGTCGAGCGGTGGACGGATCGGATCAGAGGTTGGCCTTGCGCGGGGCAGGGGCCTTGCCGGCAGCGGTCTGGAACCGCGTGCGCGGGTCCCGCTCGTGGCGCAGCGTGGTGGTGTCCCGGCCGAACACGAAGTTCAGGGCCCACTCGGTGAAGACGCGGGCCTTGCGGTCCACGGTGGGGATCGCGTAGCCGTGGTAGAGCCGGTGCATCGCCCACGCGGCGACGCCGGAGAACTCCAGGCCCTTCGCCGGCAGACCGGGGAGGCCCTTGATGCTGGCCACGCCCTTGTAGAGGCCGAGCCCGGCGACCGCGCCGAGGTTCTCGTGGTAGTAGTCCTCGAGCGGCTTGCCCGCGCGGGCGGCCATGATGTTCTTGGCCATCGTGTGCGCCTGGCGCACCGCGTGCTGGGCGTTGGGGACGCAGAACCCGCCGACTCCCCCACCGGTGAGGTCCGGGACGGCGGAGACGTCGCCGGCGGCCCAGGCACCCTCGAGGGGCCCGTCGTCGCCGGTGATCCGCAGGTCGGCCCCGGCACGGACGCGGCCGCGCTCGTCGAGCGGGAAGTCCGTGCTCATGACCAGCGGGTTCGCCTGCACCCCGGCGGTCCAGATCAGGGTGTCGGTGCCGAACTCGCCGGCCGGGGACTTGTCCTGCATGTTGACGAGCTTCAGGTGCTTGTCCACCGCGGAGGCGAGCGACGTGTTGAGCAGCACCTCGATGCCGCGGCTGCGCAGGTGCGCCACGACCTTCTCCGCGCGCTCCTCGGAGACCTCGGGCATGATCCGGCCCATGGCCTCGATGAGCACGAAGCGCAGGTCGGAGACCGTGAGCCGCTCGTTGCGCTCGACGGCGCTGCGGGCCATGTCCTCGATCTCGGCGATCGTCTCGGTGCCGGCGTAGCCGCCGCCGACCACCACGAAGGTCAGCGCCCGGCGCTTGGCCTCCTCGTCGGTGGTGAGGGAGGCGACCTCGATGCGCTCGAGCACCCAGTTGCGCACCGCCACGGCCTCCTCGATGGTCTTGAGGCCGATGCCGTTCTCGGCGAGGCCCTCGATCGGGAAGGCGCGGGTCACGGAGCCGCCGGCGATGACGACCTCGTCGTAGGTCAGCTCGAAGGTCTCGCCCTCGTCGATGCCCTTGACGGTCGCGGTGCGGTTCGCGTGGTCGACGCCGAGCACGTGCCCGGTGACGATCTCGCAGTCCTTGAGGTGCTGCCGGTGGGGCACCACCGCGCTGCGGGCGGAGACGTTGCCGCCGGCCACCTCGGGCAGGAAGGGGAGGTACATCATGTACGGGTTGGGATCCACCACGGTCACGACTCCGCCGGAGTCCTTGATCCGCTTCTGCAGTTCCTGCGCCACGGTGAAGCCGACGTAGCCGCCGCCGACGATCAGAAGGCGCGGACGGTCCTTGGCCAGTTGAGTGAAAGACATGCCCCCGAGTCTACTCAGAACGCTGTCGATATCGGTTCTCGTCCGGGGCCTCCGCGCCGTGTTCCGGCGCACGCCTCAGGGACGGCCGCCCGGGCCCCCGTCCGGGTCGGCGGCCACGATGCGGCGGATGTGCACCACGGCACCCGCCGTGAGGCCCAGCACGAGCAGCCCGAACCCGGCGAGCACCACGACGGGCAGCAGCCCGGTCTCGTCGATCGGGGCGACGGGCTCGGGCGGGGCGACCTCCGCCTCGACCTCCTCCGTGACGGGCGCCGAGCTCTCGGCCGGGCCCGCCGTGGGGGTCGCCGCGGCGCTGCGGCGGTGCACCCGCACCCACTGCTCCATGCTGCCCAGGGGACTGCGGTCGACCTCGGGGACGTCCTCCGTGAGCGCGGCCTCGACGTCCAGCACCCCGTACCCGTAGAGCGGGTCCTTGCCCGGCGAGCCGGTGTCCCGGGCGGTGGAGACGATGCGGTTGGCGATCTGGGCGGAGCTCATCTCCGGCCACTTCGCCTTGATCAGCGCGGCGGTGCCGGCCACCACCGGGGCGGACGCGGACGTCCCGGCCCACGAGGCGTAGCGGTCGCCGGGGATGGCGCCCACCATGTCCTCGGACGGGCCGGCCACGGCGATCGAGATCCCCTGCGAGGAGGACTCCCAGCTCGCCTCTCCCGTGCGGCCCACGCCGCCCACCGTCAGCACGCCGGGGATGGTGGCGGGGGCGCCGACCTGGACGAGCCCCGACCCCCGGTTGCCCGCGGAGGCGACGACGAGCACGTCCTTCTCCTCGGCGTAGAGGAAGGCCTCGTCCCAGCTCTCGGGCCACGAGGTGGCGTTGGAGCCCACCGACATGTTGATGACGTCCGCCCCGTTGTCCACGGCCCACCGGACGGCGTCCGGGAGCTGCTCGTCGACGCTGCGGACCTCCGGGCTCTCGTCGCCCAGCCAGGTGGACACGGCGAGCACCTCGGCGTCCGGGGCCACGCCCACGATGCCGGCGGGCCGGCCCGGGGCGTCGTCGTCCCGACCGCCCGGGGGCACGTGGCCGCGGCCCGCGGCCACGGACGCCACGAGGGTCCCGTGCTCGGGCTCGGTGCCGAGACCCTCCTGGCCGTCGGCGGAGCCGCCGCCCGAGACGTCGGTGCCGGCCACCACGGCGCCCTCCAGGTCCTGGTGCGAGCCGTCCACCCCGGTGTCGATGACGGCGATGCGCACGCCCTCCCCCGTGGACTCCGCCCAGGCCTCCCGCACGCCGTACTCGTCCAGCCAGTACTGCAGCGGACGGATCCCGTCCTCGGCGATGCGGGAGGTGTCCGGGGCGGGGGTGGCGCCGTCACCGGGTGGGGGTGCCACGCTGACGGGGTCCTCGAGCGGGATGCTGGGGGCGGGGCCGGGCTCCGGGGGCCGGGCCTGCGCCGGCCCCGCCCCGGGCAGGACCAGCGCGCCGGCGCCGACCACGGCCGAGGCCGCCCCCACCGCGCCCCACCGGGTGAGGGCGCGGTGGCGCGGGGGGCGGGGGCGGGGTGCGCTGGAAGACATGTGTCCTTCCGGGTCGGGGGGTCCGGGCGGGTCAGCCGACCTGGGACAGGGCGATCCCGTCCAAAATATCGTGCTCGCTCGCGATCGCCGAGTCCACCCGCCCACCGGTGGCGGCGCCCACCCGCTCGACGATCCGCCGCCACACGAGGGCGCCGCCGCCGATGACGTCGACACGGCCCTCGTGCATGTAGGGCAGCGCGGCGCGCTCCGCGCGGGTCATGGCCGTGAGCTCCCGGCACGCCTGCGCGATCCGCTCGGCGGGCAGCTCGGCGCCGTCGATGGCCGCGGGGTCGTAGGCGGACAGCCCGAGGGCGTGCGCCGTGACGGTCGTGATGGTGCCCGCGACGCCCACGAGGTGGGTGGCCTCCGTGAGGGGCACGGTCTGCAGGACCACGTCCACGGCGTGGTCGACGTCGCGCAGCACGGCCTCCTGCTGGGCGGCGGTGGGCGGGTTGGAGCCGAGGTGGCGCTCGGTCAGGCGGACGCAGCCGATGTCCACGCTGCGCTCCGCGCGCACCCCCTGGGCATTGCCCAGCACGAACTCGGTCGACCCGCCGCCGAGGTCGATCACCAGGACCCGGTCCTCCGGATCCGCGCCGCCCACGGCGGCCGCGGCGCCGCGGAAGGACAGCTCGGCCTCCTCGTCGCCGCTGATGACCTCGGGGGTCACGCCGAGGCGCTCGCGGATCCCGGCGAGGAAGACGTCCCGGTTGCCGGCGTCGCGGGTGGCGCTCGTGGCCACGAAGCGCAGCTGCTCCACCCCGTGCTCCGCCAGCAGCCGGGCGTACTCGTCCGTGGCCGCGAACGTGCGCTCGAGCGCCGCCTCTGCCAGCCACCCGGTGGCGTCCACGCCCTGGCCGAGCCGGACCACGCGCATCTCGCGCACCACGTCGTCGAGCACCGTGCGGCCCTGCTCCTCCCGGGTGTCGGCGATGAGCAGTCGGATGGAGTTCGTGCCGCAGTCGATGGCGCCTGTGCGCATGGGGAGTCCTCGGGGGTGTCGGGGGCGGGTGGGTCTCAGGCCTCGCGCCAGGCGGGGTCGCAGTGGCAGGCGTCGGGGGTCCACCACTCGGCGATGGCGGCGAGGGTCTCGTCGCCGAGCGAGTTCACGCCGGGCCCGGCCGCGAGCGCGTGGCCGGCGAGCACGTGCAGGCACTTGACCCGCACGGGCATGCCGCCGGCGGAGATGCCCTCGATCTCGGGTACGGGTCCGGTGCCGGCCGCGGCACCGATCCGGGCGCGCTCGGCGAGGTAGTCCTCGTGCGCGGCCCGGTGGGCTGCGGCCAGCGCCTCGTCCTCGGCGATGCGGTCCGTCATCGTGTACATCAGGCCGGCGGCCTCGAGCCGGGACACCGCCGCGGTGATCACGGGGTGGGCCAGGTAGAACACCGTGGGGAACGGGGTGCCGTTGGCCAGCCGCGGCGCGGTGGCCGCCACGAGCGGGTTCCCGCACGTGCAGCGGGCCGGGATCTCGACGACGTCGCGCACGGGACGCCCGAGCTGCCGGGAGAGCACCTGGAGGTCCAGGGCCGTGGGCTCGACCGTCGCGGCCGTCACGCCGAGTCCCCGGGGTGCGGGGGCCGGCCGGTCGCCGGGCTCGTGTCCGTGCTGGGGGTTCACGCCGTTCCTCACTCCGCGGCGCTGCCGCGGCTGTCCGTCGCCGCGTCCTGCGGCGCGCCGGCCCCGTCCGCCGGGGCGGCCGGGACGCTCTGCTCTGTCTGCTCTGCCTGCTCGGTGGTGCCGGGGTCCTGGCCCGCGCCGGGCTCGTCCGTGGTGCCCGGCTGTCCGGGGGCCGCGGGCTCGTCGGTGCCGCCCGGCTCGGCGTCGGTGCCCGCGTCCTCGGCGGTGTCCGCGTCCTCGCTGCCGGCCGGTTCCCCGCCGGCGTCCGCGTCCCCGGCGGCGTCCGTGTCCCCGGCGTCTCCGGTGCCCGCCGCGGGACGGGCGTCCTCGTAGGCGGAGGCCACCACGGACTGCCAGAGGGCGTCCACCCAGGCGGGCTTCTCGGCCTCGACCTGCGCCGCCGAGGAGTCCACCACGGCGCCGTCCATCTCCTCGGCGCCCACCACGAGGTAGGACCGCTCCCCCGGCATCACGTAGAGGAGCCGGTCCCGGGCCTGCTGCTTGACGTAGGTCTCGTCCGACCACTGGTCCACCTGGTCCTCCAGGGAGGCCTGCTGGGCCTCCATGGCGGCGATGGCGCGCTCGAGCTGGGCGATCTCCGCCCGCTGCTCGAGGAAGATCTTGGTGGTCGGCGCCGCCAGGAACACGATGAGCACGGCCACGAGGGTGAGGATCAGGAACCGCCCGCTGAAGGTGCGGGCGGGGACCGGCGACCCCACGGCGCTGGACCCGCCGCCCGGCCCGTGGCCCGGGCCGCCGCCCGTCCCGCCGTCGCGCCCGCGGGTGCCCGGCGCGGCGTCGCGCCCGCCGAGCAGGCGGGTGGTGCGCGGGCGGGGAGCGGGCATGGCGACCTCACGGGGGAAGGGCGGGGACGGGGACCAGTGTAGCGCTCACGGGGGGAGCGGCCGCCGGGAACGGCCGCTCCCCCCGCACGACGACGGACCGGCGGGGCCGGTCAGCCGCCGGTGGTCACTTCGCGGTGTAGCGCGGGAACGCGGAGGCCCCCGCGTAGCGCGCGGCGTCCCCGAGCTCCTCCTCGATGCGCAGCAGCTGGTTGTACTTGGCCACGCGCTCGGAGCGGGCCGGCGCCCCGGTCTTGATCTGCCCGGCGTTGGTGGCCACCGCGATGTCCGCGATCGTGGTGTCCTCGGTCTCGCCCGAGCGGTGGGAGATCATGCAGTGGAACATGTGCCGCTGGGCCAGGGAGATGGCGTCGAAGGTCTCCGTGAGGGAGCCGATCTGGTTGACCTTCACCAGCAGGGCGTTGCCGGCGCCCTCGTCGATGCCGCGGGCCAGCCGCTCCGGGTTGGTGACGAACAGGTCGTCGCCCACGATCTGGACCTGGGTGCCCACGGACGCGGTGAGGGCCTGCCAGCCCGCCCAGTCGTCCTCGTCCAGCGGGTCCTCGATGGACACGATCGGGTAGTCGCGCACGAGCTCCTCGTAGTAGGAGGTCATCTCCGCGGCGCTGAGCTGCTTGCCCTCGAAGCTGTACTTGCCGTTCTCGAAGAACTCGGAGGAGGCCACGTCCAGGGCGAGCGCCACGTCGGTGCCCACGGTGTACCCGGCCTTCTCGATCGCCTCGGAGATGAGGTCGAGGGCGGCACGGTTGGACTCGAGGTTCGGGGCGAAGCCGCCCTCGTCGCCCAGCCCGGTGGCCAGGCCGCGCTCCTTGAGCACGCCCTTGAGGGAGTGGTAGACCTCCACGCCGGTGCGCAGGGCCTCGGAGAACGTCGCGGCGCCGATCGGGGCGATCATGAACTCCTGGATGTCCACGTTCGAGTCGGCGTGGGAGCCGCCGTTGAGGATGTTCATCATGGGCACCGGGAGGACGTGGGCGTTGGGCCCGCCCAGGTACTTGTAGAGCTCGAGGTCGGAGGCGTTGGCGGCGGCGCGGGCCACGGCCAGGGAGACGCCCAGGATGGCGTTGGCGCCGAGGCTGCCCTTGTTGTCCGTGCCGTCGAGGTCGAGCATGGTGCGGTCGACCAGCCGCTGGTCGGTCGCGTCGAGACCGATCACGGCCTCGGCGATCTCCTCGTCGACGGCCTTCACGGCGTCAAGGACGCCCTTGCCGAGGTAGACCTTCTTATCGCCGTCACGGCGCTCGACGGCCTCGAAGGCACCGGTGGAGGCGCCCGAGGGCACCGCCGCCCGGCCGTAGCTGCCGTCCTCCAGCAGCACCTCGACCTCCACGGTCGGGTTGCCGCGGGAGTCGAGGATCTGGCGGGCGTGCACTGCGGTGATCATGGCCATGGGTTGCTCCTGACGTTGGTGCTGAGCTTGTCGCTGACGTGGGTGGAACGTGTGTGGTGGGGCGGTCGGGGCCCCCGTGCGGGGCACCGGCCGAGGGTCCGCACCGGCGGGGCCGGGCGCCCCCGGCGGCTCCAGCCTAGCGACTCGGCGCCGGTGGCGGCCGCGGGGGCGGCCCGTGACGGGATCAGTCCCCGTTCCGGGCGGCGGCGTACGCGCGGGCGGCCCCGCGCAGGGCCCGCTCTGCGTCCAGCCCGCGGGCGGAGGCGGAGCGCACGAGCGCGAACAGCGCCTCGCCCAGCTCCTCCTCGGTGCGCGGGCCGCCGGGCTCCTCCGCGGCGGGGACCGCGGGCTCGAGGTCGTGCTTGCGGGCCCGCGCGAGGGTCTTCTCCGCGAGGGCCAGGGCCGGCAGGTGCGGCGGGATGCCGTCGAAGGGCCCGGTCCGCTCGGGCTTCTCGGCCCGCTTGAGGTCCTCCCAGCGGGAGTGCAGCTGCTCGAGGGTCTGCTCCCCCGCGACGTCCCCGGTGGCGCCGGCGCCGAAGACGTGGGGGTGGCGGCGGACCAGCTTGGCGGTGATGGCCTCGAGCACGTCGGCCACGTCGAAGCCGCCCTCGGCGCGCGGGCGCTCCTGGGCGACCCGGGAGTGGAAGACCACCTGCAGCAGGACGTCCCCGAGCTCCTCGACGAGCAGCCCGGCGTGGGCCGCCGGCCCGCCCTCGGCCTCCACGGCCTCGACGACCTCGTAGGCCTCCTCCACGAGGTAGCGCACGAGGGACTCGTGGGTCTGCTGCCCGTCCCACGCGCACCCGCCCGGGGAACGCAGCCGGTCCATGACCGCCACGAGCTCCGCGAAGCGCTGCCCGGTCCGCTCCGGGACGCCGAGCCCCGCCGCGACGTCGTCGGTGCCGTGCCCCTGGCTCATGCGTGCATCCCCTCGAAGCCGTCGGTGATCATCCCGTCCAGGGCGGTGCGGTCCTCGAGCGGGAGGAAGGCGGCGGCCGCGGCGTTGCGCTGCAGCCGCTCCAGGTCCTCGAGCCCGTAGCCGAAGTGCTTCACGAGCAGGGCCAGCTCGTCCGTGACCGTGGTCCCGCTCATCAGCCGGTTGTCCGGGGAGATGGTCACCGTGAAGCCGGTCCGGTAGAGCATGTCCACCGGGTGCCGCTCGGGACCGCCGCCGAACGCCGCCACGGCCCCGGTCTGGAGATTGGACGTGGGGCACACCTCGAGGGCGATGCCCCGGTCCCGGACCCACTCGGCCGTGCGGCCGAGGTCGACGACGGCGACGTCCTCCAGGTAGTCGATGTCGATGTCCTCCGCGATGCGCACCCCGTGGCCCAGGCGCAAGGCGCGGCCCGTGGCCAGCGCGTCCCGGATCGACTCGATGCCGGCGGCCTCCCCGGCGTGGAGGGTGACGGGCACCAGCTCGTCCGCGAGCAGCTCGAGGGCGGCCCGGTGGCGGGCGGGCGGGTAGCCGTCCTCGGGTCCCGCGAGGTCGAAGGCCACCACGCCGCGGTCCCGGTTGTCCACCACGAGGCGGGCGACCTCGAGGGAGCGCTCGGCGTGGCGCATGGCGCAGAGGATCTGGGTGACGGACACGATGTGGCCCGCGTCCTCCGCGGCCAGCACGCCCTCCGAGAGCCCGAGCCGGACGGCCTCGACGGCCTCCGCCATCGACAGGCCGCCGGCGGTGTGCTGCTCCGGGGCCCAGCGCACCTCGGCGTGGACCACCCCGTCCGCCACGAGGTCCTCGACGTACTCCCGGGCGCAGCGCACGAGCGCCTCGGGGGTCTGCATCACGGCGACCGTGTGCTCGAAGGTCGCCAGGTAGCGCAGCAGCGAGCCGGAGTCGGCGCTCTCCCGCACCCACCGGCCCAGCGCCTCGGGGTCCTCGGCCGGCAACCGGTGCCCGGCGGCGGCGGCCAGCTCGACCACCGTGGCCGGGCGCAGGGCGCCGTCGAGGTGGTCGTGCAGGCACACCTTGGGCAGGTCGCGCAGGACCCGGTCCGGCACGCGGCCCGGGTGCTGTTCGGCGGAGGTCAGCATCACGGTCGGGACGGCCCCTGTCTCGGTCGGTCTCAGTAGTTCCAGTCCTGCAGGGCCTCGTTCATGTGCTGCGGGATGTGCGCCCCGGTGCGGGGGTACATGCGCAGCTCCTCGAGGTAGTTCTGCGCGGGCAGCCGGTCCTCGTAGCGCACGAAGGCCTCCTCGTCCGCGTAGTCGAATGACACCTCCGGGGGGATGCCCGGGCGGAAGCGGAACATCATCGCCAGCGGGGCCCCGTTGCCCTCCACGTAGGACTCGTCCTTGAGCTCCTGCACGTGCAGCAGCTCCTCGGGGACGAGGTCGAAGGTGCGGCGCTGGTCCCAGAAGCCGTTCTTCCGCACGTGGGTCAGGGCGTCGTAGTAGGTGCCCAGGGCCCGCACCCGCACGAGCACGGTGGAGACGTCCATCGCCGTGCCGTCCTCGCCGAACAGGCGCCGCTGGGCGTCCGCGAGCCGGCGCAGGACGTCGACCTCCTTGAGCACGAGGTTGCCCTCGGCCAGCTTGTCCTGGGAGGGCCGGTCCTGGGCCCCCGCCGGGGCCCGGTAGGACGGGGAGACGTCGGTGGAGACCGCGGTCTCCGGGGCGGAGGAGTCGTGGTCGTCCCCGGCGGCGGTGCCGGCGGCGGCCGCGGCGGCCGTCGCGGCCGCCGCCCCGGTGGGCGCGGCCGGCTCGACGTCCTCGTGCCACTCCTCGTGGTCGACGTGGTCGGGGACCTCGTGCTGGGCGGTGCCGTGGTCGGGGACGTCGTGGGCGGTGGCCTCCCGGTCGGCGGTGCGGTGCTCGTCCTGCTCCCGGCCGGCCGCGGGGGCCTCCGTGGCGGGAGCGGCCCCGGGAACGGGCTCCGCCCCGGTGGTCGGCTCGGTGATCGGCTCGGCGGCCGGCTCAGCGCTCCGCGCGGAGACCGGGACGCCGGTCGGCTCGGAGACGGGGCCACGGGCGGCGCCGGCCGCGGAGGACCCGGCCCCACCGGCAGCGGCGGCCGCCGCGGCGGCGGGGACTCCCCCGGCCGAGTGCTGCGCGGCCGGGCCCGTCGGCTCCGATGCGGCGGGACGGCGCTCGTCGTCGGACCGCTCCCCGGTGGGGCGCTCACCGGCGGGCCGGTCCTCGGCGGAGCTCGTCTCCGCAGTGGACCGCGTGCCCGCGGCAGCGGCGCCCGGCACGGGCCGCCCCGACCGCCAGGTGCGGACGTCCTCGCTGCCGTCGGCGAAGCCGTAGGTCGTCACCACGGGGCGGACCCCGTCCTGCTCCGGGCCCACCTCGATGCGGGCGTTCTGCCACGCGCCGCGGGGCGAGGACATGGCCTCGCTGTAGAGGTCGGCCACGGGGTCGAAGAGCGGTGAGTCCTGGTCCACGGTGCCGGACTCCACGGACGGGTCGGCGTCCCCCACGGACTGCTGGGTCTGGTGGGTCATGGTGTTGCCGCGCTGGACGAGCGTGAGCACGGCGCGGTCGGCCCCCCGGGACGTCAGCCGGTCCACGAGGAAGGGCAGCGGTCCGCGGTCCGGCAGCGGCCGGACCTCCTCCGGGCCGCGCTCCTCGTGACCGTGCCCGTCCGGACCCCGGGAACCGGTGCCCCGGTCGCCGTCCCGGCCCGTTTCCCGGGTCCCGGTGTCGGGGCCGGCGGTCGGACCGGCCGGCTGCTCGGGCCGTCCGGTCTCGTGGCGCGGTGTGCTGTCCTCGGTGTTCTTCCGGAAAATGCCTCGCAGACCCAACTGGACCCACCCTTCCGAGCGTGTGCGCACGCCCTCGGTTCTCGTTTCGCGCTGGTTCTCTCCGCAGTATAGGCGGGCCCGGCATCCGGCCCCGGCGCTTCAGCGGCCGGCGATCACCGCACGGTCTCCAGGACCACGGCGCGGTCCGGCCGGGACGCCGGCGCCTCCGGGGCGATCACGGCGGCGCCCTCGAGGGCCTCCCGGGCCCGTGCGAAGCGCTCGGGGGTGTCGGTGAGCAGGGTCAGCAGCGGCTGCCCGGCCCGGACGGCGTCCCCGGGCTTGGCGTGCAGCAGCACGCCGGCGCCGGCCTGGACGGGGTCCTCGCGCCGGGCGCGGCCCGCCCCGAGGCGCCAGGAGGCCACCCCCACCCGGTGGGCGTCGAGCTCGGCGAGCACGCCGTCGGCCTCGGCCACCACGGTCTCGGACTCCCGGGCCCGCGGCAGCGGGGCGTCGGGGTCGCCGCCCTGGGCGGCCACCATGGCCCGCCACACGTCCATGGCCCGGCCGTCCCGCAGCGCCTCCGCCGGGTCGGCGTCCGGGACCCCGGACGCGGCGAGCATCTCCGCTGCGAGCGCCACGGTGAGCTCCACGACGTCGGCCGGGCCGCCGCCGGCGAGCACCTCGACGGACTCCTGGACCTCCACGGCGTTGCCGACCGCCAGGCCGAGGGGCGTGGACATGTCGGTGAGCAGGGCGGTGGTCGTGACCCCGGCGCCGGTGCCGAGGTCGACCATCGTGCGGGCCAGCTCGCGGGCGGAGGCCAGGTCCTTCATGAACGCCCCGGAGCCCACCTTGACGTCGAGCACGAGGGACTGGGTGCCCTCGGCGATCTTCTTGGACATGATGGAGGACGCGATGAGCGGGATCGACTCGACCGTCCCGGTGACGTCCCGCAGCGCGTAGAGCTTCTTGTCCGCGGGCGCCAGGCCGGAGCCCGCGGCGCAGATCACCGCGCCCACGTCCCGCAGCTGGGCCAGCATCTCCTCGTTGGACAGGGCCGCCCGCCAGCCGGGGATGGACTCGAGCTTGTCCAGGGTGCCGCCGGTGTGGCCGAGGCCGCGCCCGGACAGCTGCGGGACGGCCACGCCGTACACGGCCACGAGCGGGGCCAGCGGCAGCGTGATCTTGTCCCCCACCCCGCCGGTCGAGTGCTTGTCCGCGGTGGCCGAGCGCGCCCCGGAGCGCACGAGCGCGGAGAAGTCCATCCGCTCGCCCGAGGCGATCATCGCCCGCGTCCAGGCCGCGATCTCGTCCCGGTCCATGCCCCGCAGGAAGATCGCCATGGCCAGGGCGCTCATCTGCTCCTCGGCCACGACACCGCGGGTGTAGGCGTCCAGGACCCACGCGATCTGCCCGGGCGAGAGGGCACCGCCGTCGCGCTTGGTCCGGATGACGTCCACGGCGTCGAACTGCTCGGTCATGTGGGGTCCTTTCGGGGACTAGAGGTTCTCGGGGCCGAAGGCGTCGGGCAGCACCTCGGCCATGGTGCGCACCCCGGAGACGGTGAGCAGCCGCAGGCCGGGCGCGCGGTGCTCGTGCAGCAGCTGCCGGCACCGTCCGCAGGGCATGAGGACGTCGCCGTTCCCGTCCACGCACACGAACGCGACGAGCCGCCCGCCGCCGGACATGTGCAGCGCGGACACCAGGGCGCACTCGGCGCACAGGGTCAGGCCGTAGGAGGCGTTCTCCACGTTGCACCCGGAGACCACCCGCCCGTCCTCGGTGAGGGCTGCCGCGCCCACGGGGAAGCGCGAGTACGGGACGTAGGCGTGCTCGCGGGCGGCCACGGCCGCCTCCCGCAGTCGGTCCCAGTCGATCCGGGGCCCGTCGTCGGTCGCCTCGCCGCCGGGGCGCAGGGGCTCGTTCACGGGGCGCTCACTCCTTGGTGTAAGGCTTGCCGATGGCCGCGGGACCGCGGGAGACCCCCACGAGCCCGGCCACGGCCAGGATCGTGACGACGTACGGGAGCATGGCCAGGAACTGGCTGGGCACGGGCGTGCCCAGGAAGGACAGGATCGACTGCAGGTTGGACGCGAAGCCGAACAGCAGGGACGCGAGCAGTGCCCCGACCGGGTTCCAGCGGCCGAAGATCAGGGCGGCCAGCGCGATGTAGCCGGCGCCGGAGGTCATGTCCCGGGTGAACGCGGAGACGGAGACCAGCGTGTAGAAGGCGCCGCCGAGACCGGCGACCATCCCGCCGAGCAGCACGTTGCGGAAGCGCAGGGCGTTGACCTTCACGCCCAGGGTGTCCGCGGCCTTGGGGTGCTCCCCCACGGACCGGGTGCGCAGCCCCCAGCGCGTCCGGTAGAGCGCGAACCACACGAGCGCCACCGCGGCGTACATCAGGTAGCCGATCACGGACTGGTCGAAGACGATCGGCCCGATCAGGGGGATCTCCGAGAGCACGGGCACGGCGAAGCGCGGCAGCCGCGGCGGGGAGTTGAACACGCCCGGGTCCGACTCCAGCACCGTGGCGAAGAGGAAGCCGGTCAGCCCGGACACGAGCACGTTGAGCACCACGCCCACGATCACCTGGTTGACCCGGTAGGTGATCGAGAAGACCGCCAGGACGAGCGAGACGAGCCCGGCCCCCAGCACGGCGGCGAGCAGCCCCACCCAGGCGCTGCCGGAGAGGGAGCCGGCCACGGCCGCGGAGAACGCGCCGAACAGCAGCTGGCCCTCGATCGCGATGTTGATCACGCCGGAGCGCTCGCACAGCAGGCCGCCCAGGGAGCCGAAGATCAGCGGGATGGCCAGGGCCACGGACCCGGCCAGCAGCCCGGACAGGGACACGTCCGGGCTGCGCGCGCTGCCCACGACCCACACGAGGAAGCCGCTGACGAAGAAGAAGCCGAACACGAGCACCGCCCACCGGGGCAGGTGCGCCCCGGCCCGGGCGCGCAGGACCGCGAGGACCGTCAGCCCGGCGAGCACGGCCACGGTGACCCAGCCCCACAGCACGCCGTGCACCACGAGGTCCGGCACGCGGAAGAGGTCGCCGGCCTCCGAGACGCGGAAGCTCACCGTGTTGTCCGGGGCGTTGAGCCCGAACAGCAGCAGGGCCACGAGGCTCAGGAGGCCGAGGACCACCGGGGTGCGCCAGCTGGTGACGCCCACGACCTCGTTGGCCGCGGTCGTGGACAGCTCCGCCTCGGCCGGCGGGGGCAGGGTCGTCGCGGCGGTGACGCCGGAGTCCCAGGGCGCCTGCTCGGGGCGCGGTTCCGGATGCTGCGAGCTCATGCCCGGCCTCCCTCGGTGGCGGTGGCGGCCGTGGTGGTGGCGCTCCCGCCGCGGCGGGAGCGGACCCGGTCCTGCCCGGTCCGCACCAGCGGCGGCAGGGCGATGAACAGGACGATCAGGGACTGCACGACCAGGACGATGTCGATGTTCGTGCCGGTCATCGACTGCATGGTGACGCCGCCGGCGCGGAACCCGCCGTAGAGCAGGCCCGCGAAGAACGTGCCCCACGGCTTCGACCGGCCCAGCAGGGCCACCGTGATCGCGTCGAAGCCGAAGGACGCGGCGACGCCCGCGGTCAGCGCGCGCTCGGTGCCGGAGATCTGGGCCACGCCCGCGAGTCCCGCGAGGGCGCCCGCGAGGACCATGACGACGACGAAGCCGCGCGTGACCGAGATGCCGGCGGTCCGGGCCGCGCGCGGGTTGGCGCCCACGGCCCGCAGCTCGAAGCCGATCGTGGAGCGCTTGAGCAGCCAGGCGACGAACACCGTGGCGAGGACCGCGAGCACGAACCCCCAGTGCAGCCGGAACTGCTCGCCCAGCAGCTTGGGGAACATCGCGGTGTCCGCGACCTGGGGGCTGACGGGGTTCGAGGAGCCCGGGCGCAGGAACGCCGGGCGGGTGAGCAGCCAGGCGACGAGGTTGAGCGCGATGTAGTTGAGCATGATCGTCAGGATCACCTCGTGGGCGCCGGTGCGGGCCTTGAGCACGCCCACGACCGCCCCCCACAGCGCGCCGCCGAGGGCCCCGGCGAGGATCACGGCGAGCAGGTGCACGCCCACCGGCAGCTGCCAGGAGAAGCCGACCCAGGCGGCCAGCGCCGCGCCGATCAGCAGCTGCCCCTGGGCGCCGATGTTGAACAGCCCGGCCTGGAAGGCCACGGCCACCCCGAGCCCCGCCAGGATCAGCGGCGTGGCCACGGTGAGGGTCTCCGCGAGCGGGTAGACCCGCTGCGCGAACGTGCTGCCGTTCGGGTTGTAGACGGCGCCGTAGAACATCGCCTCGTAGGCGGAGGACGCGGCGGCCCACATGGCCGCGACCGTGTCCCCGGGGCGGGCGAAGAGGTAGCTCGCGGCGTCGGCCACCCGGTCGTCGGTCAGGGCGATGAGGAGCCCGCCCAGGAGCAGGGCGGCGACGATCGCGAGCACGGACTGCACCGCGGAGCCGGTCCAGTCCCGCCGGGAGCTCCCGGGGGCGACGGCTGTGGGCGGCGGCGCCTTCTGCTGGTCGGCGGCCGCGGGGGCCGCTCCGGTGGCACTCATGCCTGCTCCTTCGGGTGCTGCGCCGTGGCCTGCGGGGCGCCGGCCTGCGGGGCATCGGTCGGTGGGGCGCCGGTCTGCGGGGGGACGGCCGGCTGCGCCCCGGTCCGCCGCGCGCCGTCGGGCCGGACGCCGGCCGCGCCGAGCTCCTCGGCGGTGGCCCCTGCCATCATCTGGCCCAGGACGTCGCGCGGGGTGTCGGGGCCCACGATCCCCATGATCCGGCCGTGGAAGAACACGGCGATCCGGTCCGCGAGCGCGTACACCTCGTCGAGCTCGGTCGAGACGATGAGCACGGCCACGCCCTTGTCCCGCTCGGCGACGATCTGCTCGTGGATGAACTCGATGGACCCCACGTCCACCCCGCGGGTGGGCTGGGAGGCGAGGAAGAGCTCGAGGGGCCGGGAGAGCTCCCGGGCGATGACGACCTTCTGCTGGTTGCCGCCGGAGAGGGTCTGCACGGGGGCGTCCACGGAGGGGGTGCGGACGTCGAACTGCTCGACGGCGCGGCGGGCGTTGGCCTGGACCTCGCCCAGCCGCAGGGACGGGCCGCGGGAGAAGCGGTCGTCGCCGTAGAGGTCCAGCACGAGGTTCTCGGCGACGGTGAACGGGCCCACGAGCCCGTCCGTGGAGCGGTCCTCCGGGACGAAGCCCACGCCGGCGTCGAGGACCTGGCGCACGGACTTCCCGAGCAGCTCCGTGCCGCCCAGCCGGATCGAGCCGGTGGCCCGCTCCCGCAGGCCGAGGATCGCCTCGGCCAGCTCCGTCTGGCCGTTGCCCTGCACGCCGGCCACCGCGAGGATCTCCCCGCGGGCCACGTCGAACCCGACGTCGTCGAGCAGCTTCACGCCGTTGTCCGCGACCACGGTGAGCCCGGAGACCTCCAGGGCCCGCTCCCCCGGCTCGGCCTCGCCCTTGGCGACGGTCAGGGACACGTCCCGGCCCACCATGAGGGCCGCGAGCTCGGAGGTCGAGGCCTCCGGGGACGTCTGGCCCACCACCCGGCCCCGGCGGATCACCGTGATGACGTCGGAGATCGCCTTGACCTCCCGCAGCTTGTGGGAGATGAACAGGATCGACTTCCCGGACCCGCGCAGCTGGCGCATGATCTCGAGCAGCTCGTCGGTCTCCCGGGGCGTGAGCACCGCGGTGGGCTCGTCGAGGATGAGCACCTGCGCCTCCCGCACGAGGGCCTTGATGATCTCGACCCGCTGCTGCACGCCCACGGGCAGGTCCTCGACCACGGCGTCCGGGTCCACGTGGAAGCCGTAGCGCTGGGAGATCTCCCGGATCCGGCGGCGGGTGGTCTCGAGGTCGAGGGTGCCGCCGCGGGTGCTCTCCGCGCCGAGGGCCACGTTCTCCGCGACGGTGAACACCGGCACCAGCATGAAGTGCTGGTGCACCATGCCGATCCCGGCGGCCATGGCGTCCCCGGGGCCCCGGAAGGACACCTCGGCGCCGTCCACCAGGATGCGCCCCCCGCTCGGCCGGTACAGGCCGTAGAGGACGTTCATCAGGGTGGACTTGCCCGCCCCGTTCTCGCCGAGGAGGCAGTGGATCTGCCCGGGCTCCACGACGAGGTCGACGTCCTCGTTGGCCGCGAAGGAGCCGAACCGCTTGGTGATGGACTGCAGTTCCAGCTTCATGGTGGGGTGGTCCTCCTCCTGGGCCGTCCGCCGGCCCGGGGCGGGCACGCCACCGCCGCCAGCTGCGGCCGGGGCCCTCGCTGGCGGCGGTGGGTGCGGTGGTCGGTGTCGTCCGGGATCAGGCCTGCGGCGAGTTCTCGGACTCGACGGTGACCGTGCCGTCGATGATGTCCTGGCGCAGCTGCTCGACCTCGGCGGCGAGCTCCTCGCCCACGGCCTCCTCCTGGTCGTGGAACGGGGCGATGCCCACGCCGTCGTTCTCGAGGGTGCCGACGTAGGGCTCGTTGCTGAACTCGCCCTCGGCGGCCGACTCGACGACGTCCTGCACGGAGGTGCTCATCTGCTTGAGCACCGAGGTGAGCTGGTACTCCTGGCCCTGGTCGAGGGTCTCGTAGCCGTCGGCGTCGACCCACACGAAGCGGACCTCGTCGCCGCCCCCGCCGTTGGCCTCGACCACGGCGTCGAGGGTGCCGAGGGCGGCCTGCCCGGCCACGGGCAGCACGATGTCCGCGCCCTCGTTGATGAAGTTCTGCGTGGTGGTCTTCGCCGCGGAGGTGTCGGTGAAGCTGTTGACGAAGGTGCCGTCCTGGGAGTCCTTGTCCCAGCCCAGGAGCCGGACGTCCTCGCCCTTGGTCTCGTTGTAGTGGTCGATGCCGTCGGCGAAGCCGTCCATGAACACCGTCACGGTGGGGATGTCCATGCCGCCGTAGGTCGCCACGGTCCCGCTCTGGGTGCTGCCCGCCGTCACGAAGCCGGCGAGGAACGCGGCCTCGGCCGTGTTGTAGACGAGCGGCTTGACGTTGTCGAGCTCGATCGAGGCGTCGTCGACGATCGCGAAGTTGGACTCGGGGTTGGCCTCGGCCACGGCCCGGGTGGCGTCGGCGAGGAGGAAGCCCACGGACAGCGTGAGGTCGCACCCGGACTGCACCATGGACGTCAGGTTGGGCTCGAAGTCGGTCTCGGCCTGGGACTCGGCCTGGTTGACCTCGATGCCCATGGACTCCTCGACGGCCTGCAGGCCCTCGTAGGAGTTCTGGTTGAAGGAGCGGTCCTGGAACCCGCCGGAGTCGGAGACGATGCAGCCGGTGAAGTCGGTGGCCTGCTCCTGCGCCTCGCCGCCCTCCTCGGGGGCCGCGCCGCAGCCGGCGAGCACGAGGGCGGAGGCGCCGAGCAGCGCGGCGGCGGAGAGCGGGCGGGTTCCTCGGGACGTCCGGGGCGGGAAGGTCATGGTTCCTCCAGGAGACGGGCGCGGCCGGGCGGTGATCCCGGTCACGCGGCAAGCGCGACGTGGTGCCACTCTACCCACGGGTAGTGGCGGGGCGCCGGAGGCCCGCGTTAATTCGTGGTGACGTCCGGCCGTGTCTGCCGGGAGTGCAGCCGGATGGCGCGCAGGGCCGTGTTGGTCATGACCTGGATGCCGCAGCCGATCGCGGCCTCGTCCGCCACGTAGTCCGACTGGTGCAGGTCGTAGGTGTGCCCGCCCCGCGTGCGCGTGCCCAGCCGCATCATCGCCCCGGGCACCTCCTGGAGGAACCACGCGAAGTCCTCCCCGCCCATCGACTGGTGCACCAGCACCACCGCGTCCTCGCCGAGCTCGGCGCGGGCGGCGTTCTCGATGAGGGTGGTCTCCACCTCCCCGTTGACCACGGGAGGGACGCCGCGGATGTGCTCCAGCTCCACGTCCACCCCGTAGGGCGCGGCCACCTGGTGCACGACCTCGTCGAGCAGCGTGCCCGCCCGGTGCCAGGCGTCGGCGTCGAGGCAGCGCATCGTCCCGGACATGAACCCGGTGGCGGGGATGGCGTTGGGCGCCACGCCGGCGTGCATCTGGCCCCACACCACGGCCACGCCGGAGCGCACGTCGATCCGCCGGGAGAGCACGGCCGGGACGTTGACGGCGATCTGGGCCATCGCGTAGACGAGGTCCTGCGTGAGGTGGGGGCGGGAGGTGTGCCCGCCGCGGCCGGTGAACTCGATGCGCACGGTGTCGGAGGCGGACGTGATCGCGCCGATCCGGGTGCCGACCTGGCCGACGTCGACCTTGGGCTCGCAGTGCAGGGCGAACATCCGGGGCACGCCCTCGAGGACGCCCTGGCGCAGCACGGTGAGGGCGCCGCCGGGCAGCTGCTCCTCGGCGGGCTGGAAGACGATCCGCACGGTCCCGGCGATGTGTGCGGTCCGGTGCAGGTCCGCGAGCACCTTCGCCACGCCCACCATCACCGTGGCGTGGATGTCGTGCCCGCAGGAGTGCGCCACGCCGTCGTTGACGGAGGAGTACTCGAGGCCCGTGCCCTCCTGGATCGGCAGCGCGTCGATGTCCGCCCGCAGGCCCACGCCGATCGGGCCGTGCCCGATGTCCACGTAGCACCCGGTGTCCGAGAGCCGCACCGGGGACAGGCCCATGTTCTCCAGGGCGCCCACGATCCGGTCCGTGGTGCGGAACTCCTGGTAGGACAGCTCCGGGTGGCGGTGCAGGTCCCGCCGGAAGGCGATCAGGTCGGGCAGGTAGCGCTTGAGCAGGGGGCCGATGGCGGGCGGGAGGCCGGCCTCCAGGGCCGCGGCGGAGGATGGCGCGTCAGGCATCTGTCCAGACTACTCCCGGGCGCGCGCCGCCCCCGACGCTCACAGGACGTCCGTGTTGCCGCTCTGCTTGAGGGAGGCCACCGCGTCCTTGACGCGCTGGGCGTGCTCCCGGGTGGTCACCAGCAGCGCGTCGTGGGTGTCGACGACGACGATGTCCTCGACCCCGATCAGCGCGATCAGCCGGCCCGTGTCCGAGACGACGATGCCGCTGGAGCTGTCGGAGAGCACCCGGCTGTTGTCGCCGAGGACCGTGACGTCGGGGTCGGTCTCGGGGTCGACGTGGTTGAGCCGCCGGATCGCGGCGAAGTCCCCGACGTCGTCCCAGGTGAAGCTCGCCGGGACCATGGCCACGTCCCCGGCGGCCGCCGCGGGCTCGGCCACGGCGTAGTCGATCGCGATCTTGGGCAGCCCGGGCCACACCCGGTCCACCACCTCGTCCTGGGCGGGCGTGCCCCAGGCGTCGGCGATCTCGGTGAGCCCCGCGTGCAGCTCCGGCTGGCTCGCGGCGAGGTGGCGCAGCATCAGGGACGCGGGCGCCACGAACATCCCGGCGTTCCACGTGTAGTTGCCGCTCGCCACGTAGTGCCGGGCGGTGTCCTCGTCGGGCTTCTCGACGAACTCCTCGACCTGCAGGGCGTGGGGCGCGTCCGGCAGCCCGAGCTGGGCGCCGGCCCGGATGTAGCCGAAGCCGGTGGCCGGGGAGCTCGGCGGGATCCCGATCGTCACGATCCGCCCCGAGGCCGCCGCGGCCACGGCCTCCCGGACCACGTCCTGGAAGGCGCCGGCGGGCTCGATCACGTGGTCGGCCGCGAAGGACCCGATGATCGCCTCGGGGTCGCGGCGCTGGACGAGCATGCAGGCCAGGCCGATGGCCGCCGCCGAGTCCTTCGGGGACGGCTCGAGCACGAGGTCGCCGGTGGAGAGCTCCGGGAGCTGGCGGCAGACCGCGGCCGCGTGCGTGCGCCCGGTCACGACCATGACCGGGCCGTCGCCCAGGCCCGCGAGCCGGTCGTACGTGGCGCGGAGCAGGGAGGAGCCGGAGCCGGTGAGGTCGAGCAGGAACTTGGGGGCGTCGGCCCGGGAGAGGGGCCACAGCCGGGAGCCCACCCCTCCGGCAGGGATGAAGGGGTGGAAGTGCGCGAGTGGGGAGGTCACGGAGAACACCATACGACGTCGCCCGGGAGCCCGCGGAAAACGACGTGCGCGCGCGGCGGAACCCGTGCGCCCGTGCGGGACAGCCTGTCAGTAAACACCGGTCGTGCTGGTATCGTGGGAGGGAACTCGCGCATCATCCGACACAGAGCCGGAGGGCTCCGCTCACGTCGTGCGCAGTGCGAATTCCCGAACATTTCTAGAGCGCACGACGGCGAGCGACTCAGGGAGGTTTTTCAGTGGCGAAGACATCCAAGGGCACCCTGTACCGCGGCCAGGCTCATGGCCAGTGGTCCTGGGTGGCCCATCGCATCACCGGCGTGGCCATCTTCTTCTTTCTCTTGGTCCACGTCCTGGACACGGCGCTCGTGCGGGTCTCCCCCGAGGCCTACAACGCGGTCATGGCGACCTACAAGAACCCGGTCATGGGCCTGGGCGAGGCCGGCCTCGTGGCGGCCATCGTCTACCACGCCTTCAACGGCCTGCGCATCATCATGGTCGACTTCTGGTCCAGCGGCACCAAGTACCAGAAGCAGATGCTCTGGGGCGTCCTGGCCCTGTGGGTCGTCGTCATGATCCCCTTCCTCATCCGTCACCTGTCCCACGTCTTCGGGGGTTAATCACTATGAGCACTCCGCTCAAGGCAAGCATCTCGGTCCCCCGGAGCAAGGACCTCGAGGTCAACGGCATCAAGTACAACCGCTCCTCGTCCCGCCGCAACAACTTCGAGATGTTCGCGTGGCTGTTCATGCGCCTGTCCGGCGTGATCCTGCTGGTGCTCGTCTTCGTCCACCTCTGGGTCAACCTCGTGGGCCCGGAGGGCGGCGTGAACGCCGTCGACTTCGCGTTCGTGGCCGGCAAGTGGGCCAGCCCGTTCTGGCAGGTCTTCGACATGCTCCTGCTGTGGCTGGCGATGCTGCACGGCACGAACGGGCTGCGCGTGATCATCGACGATTACGCGGAGAAGGACCGGACCCGGTTCTGGCTGAAGGTCTTCCTCTTCACCACGTCCGCCTTCGTGATCCTGCTCGGCACCCTCGTCATCTTCACCTTCGAGCCCTGCCCGGCCGGCGCGGACCCCGCGCTGCTCGCGAGCTTCTGCACCGCGGGCTGATCCCTGCCGGAGACGGCCCGCCCCGCGGCGGGCCGTCTCCGCCGTCCGGTCACAGGCGACCGGGCCCCAGCACATCCGACGGAACACCCAACAGAAAGAACAACCGGTATGCAGGTTCACAAGTACGACGTGGTCATCATCGGCGCCGGTGGTGCCGGTATGCGCGCCGCCATCGAGGCCGGTCAGCGCTCCCGCACTGCCGTACTGACCAAGCTGTACCCCACGCGGTCCCACACCGGCGCGGCGCAGGGCGGCATGTGCGCGGCCCTCGCCAACGTCGAGGAGGACAACTGGGAGTGGCACACGTTCGACACCATCAAGGGCGGTGACTACCTGGTCGACCAGGACGCCGCCGAGGTGATGGCCAAGGAGGCCATCGACGCCGTCCTCGACCTCGAGAAGATGGGCCTGCCGTTCAACCGCACCCCCGAGGGCAAGATCGACCAGCGACGCTTCGGCGGCCACACCCGCGACCACGGCAAGGCCCCCGTGCGCCGCGCCTGCTACGCCGCGGACCGCACCGGCCACATGATCCTCCAGACGCTGTACCAGAACTGCATCAAGCACAACGTGGAGTTCTTCAACGAGTACTACGTCCTGGACCTGATCATGACCGAGGTCGACGGCCAGCGCCGCGTCGCCGGCGTCGTCTCCTACGACCTCGCTTCCGGGGAGCTGCACGTCTTCCAGGCCAAGTCCGTGGTCTTCGCCTCCGGCGGGGCGGGCAAGGTCTACAAGACGACCTCCAACGCCCACACGCTCACCGGCGACGGCATGGCCATCGCGTTCCGCAACGGCCTGCCCCTCGAGGACATGGAGTTCATCCAGTTCCACCCCACCGGCCTGGCCGGGCTGGGCATCCTCGTCTCCGAGGCCGCCCGCGGCGAGGGCGGGATCCTGCGCAACGCCGACGGCGAGCGGTTCATGGAGCGCTACGCCCCGACCATCAAGGACCTCGCCCCTCGCGACATCGTGGCCCGCTCCATGGCCAACGAGGTGCGCGAGGGCCGCGGCGCCGGGCCGAACAAGGACTACGTCCTGCTCGACCTCACCCACCTGGAGCCGGCGCACATCGACGCGAAGCTGCCCGACATCACGGAGTTCGCCCGCACGTACCTGGGCGTGGAGCCCTACACCGAGCCCGTCCCGGTGTTCCCGACCTGCCACTACGCCATGGGCGGCATCCCGACCAACATCAAGGCCGAGGTGCTCCAGGACAACGAGAACGTGGTCCCGGGCCTGTACGCCGCCGGCGAGGTCGCCTGTGTGTCCGTGCACGGCTCCAACCGCCTGGGCACCAACTCGCTGCTGGACATCAACGTGTTCGGCAAGCGCGCCGGCATCTACGCCGCCGAGTACGCGCAGCGGGCCGAGTTCGTGCCCGTGCCGGACACCGCCCTGGACAGCACCGTGGCGCTGCTCGACAACGCCCGCAACGGCACCGGCACCGAGAAGGTCGCCGCGATCCGCAAGGACCTGCAGGACACCATGGACCTCAACGTCCAGGTGTTCCGCACCGCCGACACCCTGCAGACGGCGCTGGACGACATCGCCGCCCTCGAGGCCCGGTACGCGAACATCTCCATCCAGGACAAGGGCAAGCGCTTCAACCTGGACCTGCTGGAGGCCGTGGAGCTCGGCTTCCTCCTGCAGCTCGCGAAGGTCATGACCGTGGCCGCCCTGCACCGCACCGAGTCCCGCGGCGGGCACTTCCGGGAGGACTTCCCGGAGCGCGACGACGCCAACTTCATGAAGCACTCGATGGTCTACCTCGACCCCTCCTCCCCCACCGCGGGGATCCGGCAGGAGACGAAGCCCGTCATCTTCACCCGCTACGAGCCCATGGAGCGTAAGTACTGATGTCTACCGCACACACTCCCGACCGGCCCGAGGACGGCCGCGACGACGACCCCCAGGACCGCGCCCCCGAGCACGGCCACGCCCCGGGCCACGCCCAGGACGACCGTGCCGGCTACAAGACCGACGCGGACGCCGGGTCGGTCGACGAGCGCGACGAGGCCGCGGCCCCGGCCGTGGACCCCGCCGCCGAGAACGCCGAGGGCGGGGAGCCCGCCGCGCGCGTGGACCTGCCCGAGGAGCAGCAGGGCAGCGACGAGATCCCGACCTTCGACCTCACCCTGCAGATCCGCCGCTACAACCCGGAGGTCTCCGACGAGGTCCGCTGGGACGAGTACAAGCTGACCATGTACGGCACCGACCGCGTGCTGGACGCCCTGCACAAGGTGAAGTGGGAGATCGACGGCTCGCTGTCCTTCCGCCGCTCCTGCGCGCACGGCGTGTGCGGCTCGGACGCCATGCGCATCAACGGCCAGAACCGCCTCGCCTGCAAGGTGCTGCTCAAGGACCTCGACCTGTCCAAGCCCGTCACGGTGGAGCCCATCAAGGGCCTGCCGTGCGAGAAGGACCTGATCGTGGACATGGAGCCGTTCTTCCAGTCCTACCGCGAGATCATGCCGTTCCTCGTGGCCGGCGGCAACGAGCCGACCATGGAGCGCTACCAGTCCCAGGAGGACCGGGCGCGCTTCGACGACACCACCAAGTGCATCCTGTGCGCCGCGTGCACGTCGTCCTGCCCCGTGTTCTGGACCGACGGCCAGTACTTCGGTCCGGCGGCGATCGTCAACGCGCACCGGTTCATCTTCGACTCCCGCGACGACGCGGGGGACCTGCGCCTGGAGATCCTCAACGACAAGGAGGGCGTGTGGCGCTGCCGCACGACCTTCAACTGCACCGAGGCGTGCCCGCGCGGCATCCAGGTCACGAAGGCCATCGCCGAGGTCAAGAACGCCATCCTGAGCCGCTCCATGTGAGCGTGCCCCCGGACCGCCGCGGCCCGTTCCCTGCACGGCAGGGGGCGGGCCGCCGTCGTCCGTGCGCGGCGGCGGCTCAGCGGCGCCCGGTCAGGGTGGCCATGGGCACCACGGTGATCGCCACGTTCTCGCCGTCGGGGTGCACCCGCCCGCCGCGCTGGTCCGCGTGCACGATCGCCCCGATCGCGGCCGAGAACAGCAGGATCTGGTTGAACAGGTAGAACCACAGGAGCACGCCCACCACGAGGGCGACCGAGAGCAGGTACGGGTTGGTGGTGGCCCCGGCGACCACCGTGCCCCCGATGTAGCGCAGCGCGAAGCTGCCGGCCGCCGCGGCGAGCACGGTGACGGTCAGGGCGCGGCGGGTGATCCGCAGCCCGGCCACGCCCCGCACGAGCTCGAGGGCGAACAGGGCGTCCAGCACGACGACGAGCAGGGTGCTCAGCGCCCAGGTCAGCCCGGTGCGCAGCCAGTCGGGGCCGCTGCCCCAGCCGAGCTCGCCGGCGGTGTCCAGCAGGAAGCCCAGGAGGCCCGAGGCCGCGCCGTTGGCCACGACCGAGAGGGCGAGCAGCACGCCCAGCAGCAGCAGCCCCAGCAGGTCCCGCGGCACGGCCGCGATGGGCAGGCCCTGCGCGGGGGGCACCTCGAAGAGCCGGCGGAACGCGAGCCGCACCCCGGAGACCCAGCGCCAGCCGGAGAAGAACAGGACCGCGGCGCCGATCACCGTGGCCAGGGTGAAGGGCCGGGTGTCCTCGAGCAGCTCGAGGGGGACCACTCCCCCGTCCCCGGTGTCCAGCAGGCCGGGGACGCGCTCGGTCACGGCCTCCACCACGGCGTCGCGCACCAGGGGGTCGTTGCCGAGGAACACGCCGATCACGGAGAAGCCCATCACCAGCAGGGCGGTGGACGCGAAGATCAGCACGAAGGACAGGCCCGCCGCCATGAGGGGCCCGCCGTGGAAGAGGTAGTGCAGGACCACGCGGACCGGCATCCGCCGGTAGGTCTCGGCGAGCGCCACGGCGAGCACCGAGCCGGCCAGCCCTAGGGCGCCGGCGCCGGCGGCCCGCTTCTCGCGCAGTAGCGCCCGCTGGCGCAGGGCCTCGCGCCGCATGCCGTGGCGGTCGATCGCGCGCGGCGGCAGCTCGGGGGCGGGGCCGGTGCGGGGGCCGGCGCGGGTGCTCATGGCCGGGCGGCTCAGCGCCGGTCGCGGTCGCGCCCCGTGAAGGGGAACTCCTCGCGGATCCGCCAGACGCCCCGGCCGTCGAGCTCGTAGAGACCGATCCGGTCCACGAGGAACCCGGCGCGGTAGGTCCGCAGCATCTCCTGGGCGCGGTCGAGGTCCTCCTCCTCCACGGCCTGGGCGATCGTGACGTGGGGGTGGAACTCGAAGGGGGACGCCGAGACGAGCTGCTCCTCGTGCAGGGCGTCGTGCAGCGCGCGGCACTGCTCCTCGCCCTCCTGGATGCGCAGGTAGACCACCGGGCTCACGGGGCGGAACGTGCCGGTGCCGTTGATCTCCACCCGGAACGGCTCCCACTCGCGGGCCACGGCCCCGACCCGCTGCACGACGTCCGCCCAGCGCTCCGCCTGCGGGGCGATCATCAGCGTGATGTGCGCCGGCACGGCGTAGGAGGCGGGGTCCCCGAAGGACGCGCGCCAGTCCTGGAGCTCCCGGCCCACGGGCTCGGGCAGCTCGATCACCACGCCCGCGTACACCTGGCCGGGGCGGATGGTGGGGGACTGCTGCGTTCGGGTCAACTCAACTCCTCACAGGACGGGACCCAGCCTAGCCCAGCCCCCCGGACCCGCCCAGGCGCGGCAGGAAGCCCATCCGGTCGTAGACCCCCGCCAGGGTCCGGACGGTGATCTCGCGGCCCTTCTCGGCGCCCCGGGCGAGGAGGCGGTCCAGCTCCGCGGGGTCGTCCAGCAGCTCCTGGGCGCGGGCCTGGATCGGGTCCAGGGTCTCGGTGACCACCTCGGCCAGCCCCACCTTGAGGTGGCCGTAGAGCTTCCCCTCGTACTCCGCCACGAGGTCGGCCACGGGCCGGCCGGTGAGCGCCGAGTACACGGTCAGCAGGTTGGCGATGCCCGGCTTGGCCTCGCGGTCGAAGCGGATCTCCGTGCCGTCGTCGGTGACCGCGGACTTGATCTTCTTCGCGTTCTTCTTGGCCGGGTCGAGCAGCCGGATCAGCCCGCTCTCGGACGCGGCGGACTTGGACATCTTGGCGGTGGGGTTCTGCAGGTCGTAGACCTTGGCGGACTCGGCGAGGATCTTCGCGTCCGGCACCACGAACGTGTCCCCGAAGCGGGTGTTGAAGCGCTGGGCGAGGTTGCGGGTCAGCTCGAGGTGCTGGCGCTGGTCCTCCCCCACCGGGACCTGGTGCGCCTGGTAGATCAGGATGTCGGCGGCCATGAGCACCGGGTAGGCGAACAGGCCGACCGTGGCGTTCTCGGCGCCCTGCCGGGCGGACTTGTCCTTGAACTGCGTCATCCGGGACGCCTCGCCGAAGCCCGTGATGCAGTTGAGCGCCCAGGCCAGCTGGGCGTGCTCGGGCACGTGGGACTGCACCAGCAGGGTGGAGCGCTCGGGGTCGATGCCCGCGGCGATGTACTGGGCCGCCGTGACACGGGTCCGCTGGGCCAGGGCGGCCGGGTCCTGCTCGGCGGTGATGGCGTGCAGGTCGGCCACGAAGAACACGCACTCGTTGTCGTCCTGCAGGTCCACCCAGTTGCGCACGGCCCCCACGTAGTTGCCCAGGTGCAGGGAGTCCGCCGAGGGCTGCACCCCCGAGACGACACGGGGTCTGCCGGAGGCGGTGGGGACGTCGAACGGTACGGGCTCAGGGGTCACGGTGCGGGGTCCTTCGATCGGGCGGGCGCCGGCGGGGGCGCGGAGCGGGCGAACGGGTCAGAGCTGGTAGTCGACCACCACGGGCGCGTGGTCGGAGAAGCGCGTGTCGTAGCTGGGGGCGCGGTCCACGGCGGCGGTCACCGCCCGGGCCGCGAGCCCCGGGGTGGCCATGTGGTAGTCGATGCGCCACCCGGCGTCGGTATCGAAGGCCTTGCCGCGGTACGACCACCACGTGTACGGCCCGGGGACCGGTCCGGCCAGCTCCCGGGCGACGTCCTTGTACCCGTGCTCGCCGAAGAAGCGGTCGAAGTAGGCGCGCTCCTCGGGCAGGAAGCCGGCGTTCTTGACGTTGCCCTTCCAGTTCTTGATGTCGAGCTCGGTGTGCCCCACGTTGAGGTCGCCGACGACGAGCACGTGCTCCCGCGTGCGGGCGAGCTCGGGCAGCCGCTCGCTCATGACGTCGAGGAAGCGGTACTTGTCGTCCTGGCGGGGGGTGCCGACCTCCCCGGAGTGGACGTAGGCCGAGACCACGGTGAGCGTGGTGCCGTCGGCCAGGTCGTGGTCCGTCTCGACCCACCGGCCCGCGGTCTCGAAGTGCTCGTGGCCGATGGAGTCGCGCCGCCGCACGGGCAGCAGGGACCCGTCCCGGGCGTCCCGGCGGGTGGCCACGGCCACGCCCGCCCGGCCCTTGTCGGCGGCCTCGGCGTGGTGGACGTCCCACACCTGCTCGTCGAGCAGGTCCCGGACGATCCGGTCGGGGGCCCGGACCTCCTGCAGGCACAGGATGTCGACGTCACGGCCCGCCAGCCAGTCGGCCATGCCGCGCTTGTAGGCGGCGCGGATGCCGTTGACGTTGACGGTGGCGACGCGCAGGACGTTCTCGGGGCGGGACATGCGGGGGCACCTGGCTTCCGGGTGGTGGTGAGCGGGGGTCGTGCTGCGGGGGTTCGTGCCGCGGGGCGGTCGGGGTCAGTCGACCACGGTGCCGCTGAGGGGCTCCTGGCGCAGCATGCTCATCCCGTTGCCGGCCGTGATGTCGATGGTGTCGAGGGCGCGGTCCAGCGCCTCGCGCTCGGGGCCCTCGACGGGCAGCGCGGCGAGCTCCTGCTTGATCACCTTGGACTGGACCAGGACGATCTGGAAGCTGTGGGAGAGCTTCTCGTCCCGCATGGAGCCGGCGGCGGCGGACCCGGTGACGGTGGGGGCGCGGCCGGAGCCGGTGCGCAGCTGCTCCCGGGCCTCGTCGACCTGCCGGCGGCCGAAGCGGGCGGCCTTGCGGACCATGAGCACCACCCAGGTGGCGAGCAGCAGCCAGCCGAGGGCGATGCCGGCGAGCGCCCAGCCCAGCCACGAGTTGGCGTTCGCGGCCTGCAGCAGCGCCACCACGAAGATCACCACGAGCACGGCCAGTCCGATCACCGTGCCCCACAGGGCGGTGCGGGAGGCGGGCTCGGCGGCCGGGGCGGTGGACGGGGTCGGGGATCCGAGGGAGCGCATGGTCCCCATTGTCTCAAATCCCGGCCCGGGCCACGAACCGGCGCGGGCGCCGTCCCCGCCCCGCGCCGGGGACGGCCGCGCCCCCGGGAGCGAGGGCTCCCGGGGGCGCGGCGCGGTGGACGGCGCTCAGCGGAGGCCGGCGTGCCGCTCCGCGGTCTCCACCACGTTGAGCAGCAGCATGGCCCGGGTCATGGGCCCCACCCCGCCGGGGTTGGGGGAGATCCAGGAGGCCTTCTGCGCGGCGGCCGGGTCGATGTCCCCGGTGAGCCTCTTCTTCCCGGTCCCGGGGTCCTCCACGCGGGAGACCCCGACGTCGAGGAGCACCACGCCGTCCTTGAGGCTGTCGGCCGTGATCATGTGCGGCCGCCCGGCGGCGGCCACGACGACGTCGGCCTGGGCCAGCAGCGCGTCGAGGTCCTGCGTGCCGGTGTGGGCGAGGGTGACCGTGGCGTTGATCTCCTTGCGGGTCAGCAGCAGCCCGATCGGCCGTCCGACGGTCACGCCGCGGCCCACGACGAGCACGTGCCGGCCCGCGAGCTCGACGTCGTTGCGGCGCAGCAGCTCGATCACCCCGTTCGGCGTGCACGGCAGCGGGGAGGTCATCGGCTCGGAGACGTTGAGCACGAGGCGGCCGAGGTTGGTCGGGTGCAGCCCGTCGGCGTCCTTGTCCGGGTCGATGCGCTCGAGGATCGCGTTGGTGTCGATGTGCCCGGGCAGCGGCAGCTGGACGATGTAGCCGGTGCACGCGGGGTCCGCGTTGAGCTCGTCGAGGACGCGCTCGAGCTCCTCCTGGGAGACGTCCGCGGGCAGGTCGCGGCGGATCGAGGAGATGCCGACCTCGGCGCAGTCCTTGTGCTTGCCGCCCACGTAGGAGTGCGAGGCGGGGTCCTCGCCCACCAGCACCGTGCCGAGGCCGGGGGTGACCCCCCGCTCCGCCAGCACGGCCACGCGCTCGGCGAGCTCGGTCCTGATGGCGGCGGAGGCCGCCCGTCCGTCGAGGATCCGTACGCCCACGCTCACCACTCCTCGAGGCCGTCGTAGAGCGGGAAGTCCGCGGCCAGCCGGTCCACGCGGGCCCGCAGGGCGTCGATGTCGGCCCCGGGCTTCAGGGCGGTGGCGATGATCTCGGCGACCTCCTCGAACTGCGGTGCGCCGAAGCCGCGCGTGGCCAGCGCGGGGGTGCCGATCCGCAGCCCGGAGGTGACCATCGGCGGGCGCGGGTCCCACGGCACGGCGTTGCGGTTGACGGTGATCCCCGCCCGGTGCAGGAGGTCCTCGGCCTGCTTGCCGTCCAGCTCGGAGTCGCGCAGGTCCACCAGCACCAGGTGCACGTCGGTGCCGCCGGTCAGCACGGACACCCCGGCCCGGGCGACGTCGTCGGCCCCGAGGCGCTCGGCGAGGATCCGGGCGCCCTCGACGGTGCGCTCCTGGCGGGCGCGGAACTCCTCGGTGGCCGCGATCTTGAAGGCCACGGCCTTGCCCGCGATGGCGTGCATGAGCGGGCCGCCCTGCTGGCCCGGGAAGACGGCGGAGTCGATCTTCTTCTTGAGCTCGCCCGTGGTGAGGATCACGCCGGAGCGGGGTCCGGCGAGGGTCTTGTGCACGGTCGAGGTGACCACGTGGGCGTGCGGCACGGGGTTGGCGTGCAGGCCCGCGGCCACGAGGCCGGCGAAGTGGGCCATGTCCACCCACAGCTTCGCCCCGACCTCGTCGGCGACCGCGCGGAACGCCTCGAAGTCCAGCTCCCGCGAGTACGCGGACCAGCCGGCCACGATGACCTGCGGGCGCTCGGCGAGGGCCTGCTCCCGGACCCTGTCCATGTCGATCGTGTAGGTGTCGGGGTCGACCTCGTAGGCCGCGATCTCGTAGAGCTTGCCGGAGACGTTGAGCTTCATCCCGTGGGTGAGGTGGCCGCCGTGGGCCAGGGAGAGGCCCATCAGCTTGTCGCCGGGGGTCATGAGCGCCTGCATGACGGCCGTGTTGGCCTGGGCGCCCGAGTGCGGCTGCACGTTGGCGTGCTCGGCGCCGAACAGGGCCGTGGCCCGGTCCCGGGCCAGGTTCTCGACGACGTCGACGAACTCGCAGCCGCCGTAGTAGCGGCGCCCGGGATAGCCCTCGGCGTACTTGTTCGTCAGCACCGAGCCCTGGGCCTCGAGGACCGCCCGGGGCGCGAAGTTCTCGGAGGCGATCATCTCGAGGGTGCCGCGCTGGCGGCCGAGCTCGTCGGCGATCGCCGCCGCGATCTCCGGATCGACCTCGGCGAGGGGCTGGTTGGTGACGGACGGGGACGTGCTCGTGGACATGCCGCTCCTGAAGTCGGGGACCTGGGTGGACCGTCTACGAGTTTAGGCGATGGCGGAGCACCCGGTCCCGTCCGGCGTGGGCGGCCCGGCCGACGACCCGCTCGAGGGGTCCCTGGCCCCGGGCGCGGTGCCACAGGACGGCGAACACGGTGCCCACCAGGACGTGCACGAGGAACCACAGCACCGGCTGCTCGTAGTGCAGCTCCAGGAAGAGCCCGAGCAGGTGCGCCGAGTACAGGGTGAGCGTCATCGAGCCGGCCGCGACCAGCGGCAGCAGCACGTGCCCGGCCCGGCGGGCCACGAGGAGGCACAGGCCGAGCACGAGGGCGCCGGTGCCCACCCCGCTCAGCAGGGCGAGCGGGGTGTTGGTGTGCGGCCCGGTCACGGCCAGCCACCACCAGGTGGCGGAGGGCAGGACGGGGTCCGGCCCGTACACGAGGACGTCCTGGACGTCCCCCCGGTCCAGGGAGGGGCTCGCGGCGAGCAGCCGCTCGATGCCGCCGAGGGGGTGCAGCAGCAACCAGGAGGTGACGGCGGAGAACACCGCTAGCGCGGCCCCGCCGATCGCGAGGCCGGCCTGCGTGCGCACGGCCGAGAGGTCCAGCCGGCCCAGGGCCAGGCCTGCGAGGAGGTAGACGAGGTACGTCACCCCGGGGTACGAACCGGTCACGAGCAGCTGGGCGAGGGTGGTGCCCGGCTCGGTGACGAGCTCGGCGAGGCCGGGGTTGTAGACGGTGAACCCGGGCAGCACGGGGCCGAGCGAGTGCACCAGCACGGGACCGAGCACGGCGAGCCCCGCCGCCCAGGCGAGCAGGGCGCGCACGGACAGGTGCAGGAAGGGCAGGGCGAGCAGGAAGAACACGCCGTAGTAGACCAGGATGTTGTAGGCGGGCGGGTCGCCGGGCGAGAGCTGGTTGATCAGCAGCCCCAGCGCGGTGATGAGCACCGCGCGCACGAGCAGGCCGGCCCGGTCGGCGGTCGCCCGCCGGCCCTCGTGCACCCGGGTCCCGCCCGAGCCGAGGGCCAGGCCCACGCCGGCGAGGAGGGCGAAGAGGGCGGCGGCCCGGCCCGAGAACAGCGTCCACTGGGCGGTGGCCTCGAAGGTCTCCGGGTCCCAGGACGGCAGGATGTGCACGGAGACCATGCCGAGCAGGGCGAGGCCGCGGGCCGCGTCGATCCCGACCAGGCGCCGGCGGGCGGGCGGGTCCGCGGACGGCGCCGCGGCCCGGGCCTGTCCGGCGGGGTGGCGGGTGTGCAGCATGGCGGTGGTTCCCCTCTCGTGGTGCCCCGCGGGCACCTGCCCGGGGGTCCGGGCCTCCGGGCCCGGTAGTGGATCCACTCCAGCAGACGGGGATGTGGCGCTCTTATCGGGTTCCTGTGCCGGGGCTGTGAAGTGCGTCCGCAAACGATCCGCAGGTGATCGGGGGCCGGTGCGGCGCTACGCTGAGGACGGTCCGAGGACGCCGGTGCCGCCGGCGGGGACCAGGAGGGATTCCGTCGTGACCGAGCCCGTGCAGCGGCCCACCGCCGTGGACCTCCCGCGCCTGCGGCACCCCGACGGGGCACCGGTGCGCGCCCTCGTCGTCGACGACGAGCCGCTGCTGGCCCAGATGGTGTCCATGGGGCTGTCGATGCTGGGCTGGCAGGTGCGCTCCGCCCACGACGGGGACGCCGCGGTGGCCGAGGCCCGCGGCTTCCGGCCCGACGTCCTGGTGCTGGACGTCATGCTCCCGGGCTGCTCGGGGGTGGAGGTGCTCGAGCGGATCCGCTCCTTCTCCCCCACCGTCCCGGCCCTGTTCCTCACCGCGAAGGACAGCACCGAGGACCGCATCACCGGCCTGGCGGCGGGCGGGGACGACTACGTGACGAAGCCGTTCGACATGGAGGAGCTGCTGCTGCGGCTGCACCGCCTGGTGCAGCGCGCGGGCATCGCCCACCCGGACGCCGCGGAGCTGGTCGTGGGCGACCTCGTGCTCAACGCGGACACCCGGGAGGTCAGCCGCGGGGGCGACGAGATCGCGCTGACGGCCACCCAGTTCGACCTGCTCCGCTGCCTCATGGAGAACGCGCGCCGGGTGCTGAGCAAGCCCCAGCTCCTCGAGCAGGTCTGGGGCTACGACTTCGGCGGCCAGACCAACGTGGTGGAGCTCTACATCTCCTACCTGCGCAAGAAGATCGACGCCGGGCGCCCGCCCATGATCCACACCGTGCGCGGCGCCGGCTACGTGCTCAAACCGGCCGAGTGAGCACCCGCCGAGGACGTGCCGCCCCATGAGCACCGGTCCCACGAGCACCGATCCGACCAGCACCGATCCGACCGCCACCGGCCCGACGGGCACCGGTCCCACGGACCCGGAGGCGACCGGGGCGCGGGCCCGGCCGCGGGGAGCGGGACGGGCGCTGCAGCTGCGCACCAAGCTGCTGCTGACGGTCCTGGCGCTGCTGACCGTCGCGTGCGCCGCCGTGGGCGCCCTGGGTCTCGCGGTCCTCAACGTGTCCCTGGGCGAGCAGCTGGACGGCCGGGTCCGGGACGCCTCGTTCCGCACGATCGAGTACGGGGTCCGTGCCGCCGCCGGGCCCTCGGAGGAGCTCGAGGCCATGATGGACGTCCCCGCGCAGGGCGCCGGCACCCTCAACGCCCGGGTCGTCGACGGCGAGGTGGTCCGCGCCGGGCTCTTCGCCCCCGACGGGACGCGGCAGGAGCTGACCGACGAGGACCGGCGGCGGATCGGGGAGCTCGTGACGGCGCTCGGCGCCGAGTCGGACGACGAGGGGGGCCGGCAGTGGGGCCCCGTGGACGTGGAGCTGGCCGTGGGCGGCTACCGCGTGCTGGTGGTCGACGACCCGTGGGACTGGGGCCTCGTGCTGACCGGTCTGCCGCTGGCCGACAAGGAGGACACCCTGCGCAGCTTCGGGGTGAGCACCGCGGCGATCTCGACCGGCGCCATCGCCGCCACGGGGCTGGTCGGGCTCGTCGTCGTCCGGCGCACCCTGCGCCCCGTGGAGCGGCTCTCCGACGTGGCGACCCGCATCTCTGAGCTCGACCTCGACCACGGGGAGGTGGTCCTGCCGGTGGGGGCCGTGGCGCCGGCCGCGCACCCGGACACGGAGGTGGGCCGGCTCGGCCACGCCTTCGGGCGGATGCTGGACAACGTCGCCCACGCGCTTGCTACCCGCCAGCGCAGCGAGACGCGCGTGCGCCGGTTCGTGGCCGACGCCAGCCACGAGCTGCGCACTCCCCTGGCCAGCATCCGCGGCTACGCGGAGCTGATCCGGCTCACGGAGCCGATGAGCGCGCAGGGCCGCAGCTCCCTGTCCCGGGTGGAGTCCGAGGCGGCCCGGATGACCGCGCTCGTCGAGGACCTGCTGCTGCTCGCGCGCCTGGACGAGGGCCGGGCCGTGGTCACCGAGGACGTCGACCTCCTCGAGCTGGTGGTCGAGACCGTCAGCGACCTCCGGGTCGCGGCGCCCGGCCACGTCTGGCGCCTCGAGCTGCCCGACGAGCCCGTGCTCGTGCGCGGGGACCCGGCCCAGCTACGCCAGGTGCTCATCAACCTGCTCGCCAACGCCCACCAGCACACGCCCGCGGAGACGACGGTCACGGCCTCGCTCGGGACGGAGGCGGGCGCCGGACCGGGGCCCGGCGGCGAGGCCGTGCTCGCCGTGGGCGACGACGGCCCCGGCATCGGCGCCGACTTCCTCGAGCACATCTTCTCCCGCTTCGCCCGGGAGGACCACGCCCGCGCCGCGAGCTCCCGCGGCGCCGGCCTGGGCCTCTCGATCGTCGACGCCATCGTGCGCGCCCACCACGGGCGGATCGACGTCAGCAGCGTCCCGGGCCGCACCCGGTTCACCGTCCGCCTCCCCCTGGCCGACCGCTGAGCGGACGCGGCTTGCCCCCGCGGCCCCCGGGCCGTTTAATGAGCTGGTCAGGAACCGTCGGCACGGACGGCCGTCCCCGCTCCAGTGCCAAACCGCAACGCCGCGTCCGGGGTCCGTCGCGTGCCGCGTGCTGGGGGTTTCTCCGTGCGGTTCCGAGGGGTCGCGGACGCCGCACCCACCTTCCGGAGGAACTCTCGTGAACGCACTGCCCACCGCCCCGTTCACCGCCTCCCTGCCGCGCATCCAGGGCGCGGACGCGCTGCCGCAGGCGGTCGACCAGCTGCGCATCCCCCACGAGGCCGTGATCTTCGACATGGACGGGGTGGTCACGGACACCGCCGCCGTGCACGCGACGGCCTGGAAGACTCTCTTCGACGCGATCCTGGCCGACGACCGGCTCGAGCCGGCCGAGGCCGGCACCACGGTGGACCGCCGACCCTTCGACGCCGACGCCGACTACCGCCACTACGTGGACGGGCGGCGGCGCGAGGACGGGATCCGCTCCCTGCTCGCCGCCCGGGGCGCCTGCCTGCCGGAGGGCGACGAGACGCCGGGGGCGTGGACGGTGCAGGGTCAGGCCGTGCTGAAGAACACCTACTTCCAGGACGCCCTGCAGGTCCAGGGCGTCCGGGTGTTCGAGAAGACCGTGGCGCTCATCGAGCGGCTGCGCGCCGCCGGGGTGCCGGTGGGTCTTGTCACCGCGAGCCGCAACAGCGTCCCCGTGCTGGCGGCGGCCGGGCTGCAGGACTCCTTCGACATCATCGTGGACGGCCACTTCGCGGCCGAGCACGGGCTGCCCGGCAAGCCGGCGCCGGACACGTTCCTGACCTGCGCGAAGATGCTCGGGGTGAACCCGGCCCGCTCCGCGGTGGTGGAGGACGCCGTGTCCGGGGTGCAGGCCGCCGCCGCCGGCGGCTTCGGCATGGTGGTGGGGATCCGCCGCCACGGCGAGCGCAAGGACCTGTACCGGGCCGGGGCCACGGTCGTGCTCAACGACGTCGGCGAGCTCGACCTCGGCGCCCGCCGCGACGACCCCTGGAAGCTGGTCTTCGAGGGCTTCGACCCGGCCACCGAGGCCCGGCGGGAGACCCTGCTGACGCTGGCGAACGGCTACATGGGCGTGCGCGGGTCGGCCTGCGAGTTCCCCGACAACGGGGTGCACTACCCCGGCAACTACCTGGCCGGCATCTTCAACCGGGTGGTGAGCCACCTGAGCGGCCGCGACGTCGAGCACGAGTCCATGGTCAACGCCCCCAACTGGACCCACCTGGACCTGCGGGTCTCCGGCGGCGACTGGTGGTCGGAGGGCGGGCTGCGCCCGTCCGAGGAGCGGATCGAGCTCGACCTGCGCCGCGGGCTGCTCATCCGGTCCCTGATCCTCACCGACCTCAACGGCGACCGGGGCGAGGACGGGGCCCACGCCCGGCTGGAGGTCGTCCAGCGCCGCCTCGTGTCGCTGCGCTTCCGCCACCTGGGGGCGCAGGAGACCACGGTGACGGCCCGGGGGTTCTCGGGGCGGCTGCACCTGCGCACGGGCATCGACCCCAGCGTGCGCAACAACGGGGTCGCGGAGTACCAGGACCTCAACGACCACCACCTGGTGGACCTCGAGTCGACCTCGCTGCCCGACGACCACGAGACCCTGCTCTCGCACGTGCGCACCACCCAGTCCAAGATCGAGATCACCACGGCCCAGCGCACCACCATCGAGGGCGGCCAGAACGTCCGGGAGCGCCGCGAGATCCGGCCCGGCGGCACCGAGTTCCGCCGCCACCAGGTCAACATCGCCGACGGCCGCCCGGTGATCATCGACTCGACCACGGCCGTGGTCACGAGCCGCGACGCCGCGATCGGCTCGCCCCGCGAGGGCGCCCTCGCGGAGCTCGACCGCAACCCCAGCGGCGTCCGGGGCCTGCTGCCCTCGCACGAGATCGAGTGGTCCCTGCTGTGGGACCGCTTCGACGTGGACGTGTGCCCGGACCCGGAGGAGCGCACCGGGGAGCTGGCCATCACCCAGCTGGCGCTGCGGGTGCACCTGTTCCACGTGGCCCAGACGCTGGCGCCGCACATGTCCCTGCGCGACGCCGGGGTCCCGGCCCGCGGCCTGCACGGCGAGGGCTATCGGGGGCACATCTTCTGGGACGAGCTCTACATCCTCCCGGTCGTCAACCTGCACCAGCCGCAGGTGACGCGCGCCCTGCTCTCCTACCGGTGGCGCCGGCTGCCCATGGCCAAGCACCGGGCCACCGAGTTCGGGCTCGAGGGCGCGGCGTTCCCGTGGCAGTCCGGCTCCGACGGCCGGGAGGAGACCCCGCCGGAGCTGTTCAACCACCACTCCAACCGGTGGCTGCCGGACAACTCGTGGCGGCAGTTCCACGTGGGCCTCGCGATCGCCTACAACGCCTGGATCTACTACGAGACCACCGGTGACCTCGACTGGCTGGCGGGGCAGGGCTCGGAGCTGATCATCGGGATCACCCGGCTGTTCGCGTCGCTCACCGACTACGACCCCGCGGACGGCCGCTACCACATCGCCGGCGTCATGGGCCCGGACGAGTACCACGACGGCCCGCGCGGCCAGCACGGCGGCGGGCTGAAGGACAACGCCTACACGAACGTGCTGGCGGCCTGGCTGTTCCGGCACAGCGCGCACATCTTCCACGACATGGTGGAGCACCAGCGCGAGGAGCTCTCCGCCCGCTTCGACCTCTCGGCCGAGGAGGTCGGGACCTGGCAGCGGATGGCCGAGCGGATGTTCGTGCCGTTCAACACGGACGGCACCATCAGCCAGTTCCACGGCTACGACGACCTCGACGAGCTGGACTGGGAGTACTACCGGGCCAAGTACCGCAACATCGGCCGCCTCGACCTCCTGCTGGAGAACGAGGGCGACATGACCAACAACTACAAGCTGGCCAAGCAGGCCGACACGATCATGCTGGTCTACCTCTTCGGTCCCGACGGCCTGGTCGAGGAGCTCGGCCGGATGGGCTACGAGGTGGACCACGCCGCCATCGAGCGCACCGTCGACTTCTACATCGCGCGGTCCTCGCACGGCTCCTCCCTGTCCCGGGTGGTCAACGCCTCGGTGCTCGCGTGGCTGAACCCGGACCGTTCGTGGTCCTCGTTCCAGGACGCCCTCCTGGTGGACCTCGACGACACCCAGGGCGGGACCACGGGCGAGGGCATCCACCTGGGCGCCATGGCCGGCTCCGTCGACGTCGTGACCCGCGCCTACGCGGGGCTGCGCGTGCGCGGCGGCTGGCTCGAGTTCGACCCGGCCCTGCCGAGCCAGCTGGACGCCGTCTCGTTCACGGTGCTGTACCGCGGCCAGGTGATCCGGGTCTGCATCGACCACCACGTCCTGGAGCTCGAGGGGGCCTCCCGGCGCGCGGACGACGTCACGATCCACGTGCACGGCGCGGAGTACGTGCTCAAGGGCGGCCAGAAGATCCGCGTGGCCATCCAGCACGGGCACCAGCGCGCCCCGCGGCCGGCCGTCACGCGGCAGGGCGTCTGAGCCGCGGGCGGCGGGCCCGCCGCTAGGCTGGGCCCATGGCACACTCCACGACGCCCGGCACGGTCCTCCCGCACGGGGGGCACGAGCCCCGGATCGACTCCTCCGCCTTCGTGGCCCCGACCGCCACGGTCGTGGGCGACGCCGAGCTGGGGCCGGAGTCCGGGGTCTTCTACGGCGCCGTGGTGCGCGGCGACCGCTCCCCCGTCCGGCTGGGCGCGCGGTCCAACCTGCAGGACAACGTGGTGGTCCACTCCGACCCCGGCCACCCCTGCACGATCGGCGCGGACGTGAGCGTCGGCCACGGCGCAGTGGTGCACGGGTGCACCGTGGAGGACGAGGTCCTGATCGGGATGAACGCGACCGTCCTCAACGGCGCCGTGATCGGGACGGGCTCGCTGGTGGCCGCGGGCGCCGTCGTCCTCGAGGGCACCGTGGTGCCGCCCCGCTCCCTCGTGACGGGGGTGCCGGGCAGGGTCCGGCGCGAGCTCACGGACGAGGAGCAGGAGAAGGTCCGTGCCAACGCGCGCACCTACGTCCGGCTCTCCGCCGAGCACCGCCGGCTCACCGCCTGAGCCGGGCCCGGCGGCCCGTCACTGCGCCGCGAGGGTGCGCGCGTAGTCCAGGTACGCGCCGTGGTCGAAGCCGGGCAGCAGGCAGGACTGCACCACCCAGCCCTGCAGCACCGAGAGGATGGCCTGGGCGAACATGCCGGCCCACTCGCGGGCCGCGTCGTCGTCGAGGCCCAGCTCCTCGACCGCCCACCGCCCGTAGCGCTCCTCCACCCGGTCCCGCACGCGCCCGAGGTGCTCCCCGGCCAGCGCGGCCAGACCGGGGTCGCTCACCGCCCCGCCCCACGTGATGAGCAGCAGGCGGGTGGTGGCGGGATCCGCGGCCAGCCGCTCCAGCAGTCCCACGACCCACGCCGCGGGGTCGGTGCCGGGCTCGTCCTCCGCGGCGGCGAGGACACGGTCCAGGGCCGCGCGGGCGGCCGCGGCCACGAGCTCCTGCTTGCTCGGGAAGTGGTTGTAGAGCGCCCCCGCGGACAGCCCCGTGGCGGCGATGATGCGGTGCATCGACGCCCCCTCGTAGCCGTGCTCGAGGAAGCACTCGCTGGCGGCCGCCACGATCTCGCGGCGGCGCTCGTCCTTGTACTGCTGGCTCACCCGGGGCACGCCCTCAGCCTACGCCACGAACGGTCGTTCGATCGGAGTCGGCGGACGGGGACCCGGCGCCGGGCGGCGTGGCAGAATGCGCCCATGCCTGCCCAGACCCTCAGCCCGTTCGTCGACGCCTCCCTCGACGCCGCCCACCTGGACGACCCCGGCACCGCGACCGGCCGCACGCTCGGATGGGGCGTGGTCAGCACCGCCGACATCGCGGAGAAGGTGGTCCCGGACATCGCGGCGCTGCCCGACGCCCGGCTCGTGGCCGTGAGCTCGCGGGACCAGGACCGCGCCGAGGACTTCGCCCGCCGGCACGGGGTGGAGCGGGCCTACGGCGGCACCGCCACGAGCACGGGACTGGACCGGCTCGCGGCCGACCCGGACGTGGAGATCGTCTACGTGGCCACCCCGCACGGCTACCACCACCGGGACGTCTCGGCGCTGCTGCGGGCCGGCAAGCACGTGGTGTGCGAGAAGGCCCTCGCCATGACCGCGGCGGAGGTCCGCGACCTGCTCCGCCTGGCCCGCGAGCACGGCGTCTTCCTCATGGAGGCCGTCTGGACCCGCATGACCCCCGGCTTCCGCACCGCGATGCGCTGGGTCCGGGAGGGCCGGCTCGGCCGGGTCCGCTCGGTCGAGGGGTCCATCGGCACGCACCGGGCCCTGGACCCGGCCCACCGCCTGTTCCGCCGGGCCGACGGCGGCGGGGTGCTGCTGGACATGATGGTCTACCCCCTGACGTGGACCGCCGCGGTCCTGGGGGCCCCGGAGCGCTGGAGCGCCCGCGCGGAGCTCGGCGCCACGGACGTGGACCTGGACACCGCCCTGACCCTGGACTTCGGGCACGGCCGGGCGCACGTGAGCGGCACCCTGTCCGCCACGGTCCCCCACCAGGTGACGATCAGCGGCACGGACGGCTGGCTGCGGGTGGACGGACGGATCAACTGCCCGACCACCCTGGTGCTGCAGACCGCCGAGGGCGCCCGCACGGGCGCCGCCCCCCTCGTGGAGCGCGTGGACGTGGCGGGCGCCGGATACGTGTTCGAGATGCGCGAGGCCACCCGCTGCGTGCAGCAGGGCCTGCTCGAGTCCCCCGTGATGCCGTGGGCCGACTCCCTCGAGCTCGTGGAGCTCTTCGACCGGGTGCGGGCGCAGATCGGCGTGCGGTATCCCCACGACGCCCGCTGAGGGCGGTTCGCCCTGGGCGATGGGGGCCGGGACCCGTTGAAGACCGCGGGGAGCGGGATTATCATGGTCAACAGTTGAGTTGATCGGACTCAACTAAATGTCGAAGACATTGCTCATATGGTTGAGGAGATGATTGACGTGGCCACGATGTTCACCCCGTTCAACGATTTCGACCGGCTCGCCGCCTCGCTGTTCGCCCGGCAGGGCCTGCGCGAGATGCCCATGGACCTGTACCGGGACGGCGACCAGTACATCCTCCGGGCGGACCTGCCCGGCATCGACCCGGAGAGCGTCGACGTCGACGTCGACGGCCAGCTGCTGACGATCCGCGCGGAGCGGGAGCTGCCCGAGGTGCAGGACGTCCAGTGGATCACCCGGGAGCGGCAGAGCTCCTCGTTCGTCCGCCAGCTCAACCTGGGCCAGGGCATCGACATCCAGAACATCGCCGCGAACTACGACAACGGCGTGCTCACGGTCACGATCCCCGTCTCGGCGCAGGCCAAGCCGCGCAAGATCCAGGTGGTCTCCGGACAGGGCGAGCAGCAGGCCCTGGGCGAGGGCCGGGACGAGTCCGGCGACCGCGTGATCGGCGAGGGCGAGCTCGTCAACGGCGCCGGGTCCACCCAGTCCACGGAGGGCTGAGCCCGGCCCCCGGCACCGGCACGCCCCCGGGCGGGGCCCCACGGCCACGGGCCCGTTCCCCGCGGGGAACGGGCCCGCCGCCGTGCCCGGGCCGCCCGCGGCCTCCGGCCGGACGGCGGGCCCGGCCAGCGGGCGGGGCGCCGCCTCGGGTATCTTGGCACCAGGAAGCACCACCACCGATCCGACGACATCCTGGGAGACAGCCCGCACATGGCCAAGATCATCTACACCCGCACCGACGAGGCGCCCCTGCTCGCCACCTACTCCTTCAAGCCGATCATCGAGGCCTACGCCTCGACCGCCGGCGTCGAGGTGGAGACCCGCGACATCTCCCTGGCCGGGCGCATCATCGCCGCGTTCGGCGACCGCCTCCCCGAGGAGCAGCGGGTGGACGACGCCCTCGCCGAGCTGGGCGAGCTGGCCAAGAAGCCCGAGGCCAACATCATCAAGCTGCCCAACATCTCCGCCTCCGTCCCGCAGCTGAAGGCCGCGGTCAAGGAGCTGCAGGAGCAGGGCGTCGCCCTCCCCGACTACCCGGACGAGCCCCGCACCGAGGAGGAGAAGGAGACCCGGGCCCGCTACGACAAGATCAAGGGCTCCGCCGTCAACCCGGTGCTGCGCGAGGGCAACTCGGACCGCCGCGCCCCCGCCTCGGTCAAGAACTACGTCCGCAAGAACCCGCACCGCATGGGCGAGTGGACGGCGGAGTCGAGGACGAACGTCGCCACGATGGGCGCCGACGACTTCCGGGACAACGAGAAGTCCGTGGTCATGGACGGCGACGACACCCTGACGATCCGCCTGGTGGCCGAGGACGGCAGCACCACGGTGCTCAAGGAGTCCGTCCCCGTGCTGGCCGGCGAGGTCGTCGACGGCACCGTGATGCGGGCCGCCGCCCTGGACGCGTTCCTCGCGGAGCAGGTCGAGCGCGCCAAGCGGGAGGACGTCCTGCTCTCGGTGCACCTGAAGGCCACCATGATGAAGGTCTCCGACCCGATCATCTTCGGCCACGTCATCGAGGCGTTCTTCCCGGAGCTCTTCGCCGCCCACGGCGCGGCCCTCGAGAAGGCGGGTCTCTCCCCCGCCAACGGGCTCGCGGCGATCCTCAACGGCCTCGACGCCCTGCCCGCCGACGTGCGCGACGACGTGCGGGCCGCGATCGACAAGGGCCTCGCCGAGGGCCCGAAGCTCGCCATGGTGAACTCCGACAAGGGCATCACGAACCTGCACGTGCCCTCCGACGTCATCGTCGACGCGTCGATGCCCGCCATGATCCGCACCTCCGGGCACATGTGGGGTCCCGAGGGCGAGGAGGCGGACACCCTCGCGGTGCTGCCGGACAGCTCCTACGCCGGGGTCTACCAGGTGGTCATCGACGACTGCCGCGCCCACGGCGCGTTCGACCCGACCACCATGGGCTCCGTGCCCAACGTCGGCCTCATGGCGATGAAGGCGGAGGAGTACGGCTCCCACGACAAGACCTTCGAGATCCCCGTGCAGGGCACCGTCCAGGTCGTCGACTCCTCCGGCGCCGTGCTCATCGAGCACGAGGTCTCCCCCGGGGACATCTGGCGGGCGTGCCAGACGAAGGACGTCGCGATCCGCGACTGGGTCAAGCTCGCCGTGACCCGCGCGCGGGCCTCCGCGACGCCGGCCGTGTTCTGGCTGGACCGCACCCGCGCCCACGACACCAACCTCATCGCGAAGGTCGAGCAGTACCTGACCGAGCACGACACCGAGGGCCTGCAGATCGAGATCATGTCCCCCGAGGAGGCCACCGCGTTCTCGATCGAGCGGATCCGCCGCGGCGAGGACACCATCTCGGTCACCGGCAACGTGCTGCGCGACTACCTGACGGACCTGTTCCCGATTCTCGAGCTGGGCACCTCCGCGAAGATGCTCTCGGTGGTCCCGCTCATCAACGGCGGCGGGCTCTTCGAGACCGGCGCCGGCGGGTCCGCGCCGAAGCACGTCCAGCAGCTGGTGGAGGAGAACCACCTGCGCTGGGACAGCCTCGGGGAGTTCCTCGCCCTCGCCGCGAGCCTCGACCACCTGGCGACCACGGCCGACAACGAGCGCGCCCGGATCCTCGGTGAGACCCTCGACCGGGCCACGGGCACGTTCCTCGAGGAGAACAAGTCCCCGAGCCGGAAGGCCGGCGAGATCGACAACCGCGGCAGCCACTTCTACCTGGCCCTGTACTGGGCCCAGGAGCTGGCCCGCCAGGACGAGGACGCCGAGCTGGCGCAGGCCTTCGCCTCCGTGGCGGAGCAGCTGGCGGCCAACGAGGACGCGATCAACGAGGAGCTGCTCTCCGTGCAGGGCCGTCCCGCCGACATCGGCGGCTACTACCGCCCGGACGACGCCAAGACGTTCTCGGTGATGCGCCCCTCGGAGACCTTCAACCGGGTCCTCTCCTCGCTCAGCGCGTGAGCTGAGCGCCTGAGCGGAGCGCGCGGGCCGACCGCGCGCTCCGGCACGGGCAGCACGCACGGCAGCGGCCGCACTCCCCGCGGGGAGTGCGGCCGCTGCCGTGCGCGGGGCATGCCGCCCCGGAGACGGCTCAGTGGAAGAAGTGCCGGGACCCGGTGAAGTACATCGTCACGCCGGCGGCCTCGGCCGCGGCCACGACCTCCTCGTCCCGGATCGAGCCGCCGGGCTGGACCACGGCGCGCACGCCGGCGTCGAGGAGCACCTGGAGGCCGTCCGCGAACGGGAAGAACGCGTCCGAGGCCGCCACGGCGCCGCGCGCGCGCTCGGCGCCGTCCTCGCCCAGGGCGTTGGCCCGCTCCACGGAGAGCTTGCAGGAGTCCACCCGGTTGACCTGGCCCATGCCGATGCCCACGGACGCGCCGCGGTCGGCGAGCAGGATCGCGTTGGACTTCACCGCCCGCAGCGACGTCCACGCGAAGGCGAGGTCGGCGAGCGTCCGCTCGTCCGCCGGCTCCCCCGCGGCCAGCGTCCAGCCGGCGGGGTCGTCGCCCGCCGCGTCGAGCCGGTCCGAGACCTGCAGCAGCGCGCCGCCGGAGATCTGCCTGTACTCGAGGACGTCCCGCTCGAAGCCCTCGGGCAGCTCGAGCAGGCGGATGTTCTTCTTGGCCTGCAGGATCTCCAGGGCCGCCGGCTCGAAGCCGGGGGCCACGACGACCTCGGTGAAGATGTCCTGCACGGTCTCGGCCATCGCCCGGGTCACGGTCCGGTTCGCGGCGATGACCCCGCCGTAGGCGGAGAGCGGGTCGCACGCGTGGGCCTTGCGGTGGGCGTCGGCGATCGGGTCCTCGGCGCCGGGGGTGGCCACGGCCAGCCCGCAGGGGTTGTTGTGCTTGACCACGGCCACGGCCGGCTCGTCGAAGTCGTAGGCGGCGCGCAGCGCGGCGTCGGCGTCCACGTAGTTGTTGTAGGACATCTCCTTGCCGTGCAGCTGGTCGGCCTGGGCGATGCCGGGGGACGCGGCCTCGTCCACGTAGAGCGCCCCCTTCTGGTGGGGGTTCTCGCCGTAGCGCAGGGAGGCCGAGCGCTGCAGGGCCAGGCCGGCGTAGGGCGGCCAGAAGTTGGCGTCCTCGTCCCGCTCGAACTGCTGGGCCGTCCAGGTGGCCACCGCGGTGTCGTAGGCGGCGGTGTGCGCGAACGCCGCGGCGGCCAGCCGGCGGCGTGCCCGCAGGTCGAAGCCGCCCGAGGCCGCCGCCTCCACGACCGCGTCGTAGGAGGACGGGTCCACGACCACGGACACGGCCGCGTGGTTCTTCGCAGCGGCCCGGACCATGGAGGGGCCGCCGATGTCGATCTGCTCGACGACCTCGTCCTGGCCCGCGCCGGAGCGCACGGTGTCCACGAACGGGTAGAGGTTCACGACCACGAGGTCGAACGGCTCGATCTCCAGCTCGGCGAGCTGGTCCATGTGGTCCTGCTTCCGGCGGTCCGCGAGGATGCCCGCGTGCACCCGCGGGTGCAGGGTCTTGACCCGCCCCTCCAGGCACTCCTGGAACCCGGTGACCTCCGCGACCTCCGTCACCGGCACGCCCAGGTCGGCGATGCGCCGTGCGGTCGAACCGGTGGACACGATCGCGACGCCGGCCCGGTGCAGCCCCGTGGCGAGACCCTCCAGCCCGGTCTTGTCGTAGACGGACACCAGCGCCCTCTTGAGGGGCACGCGGTCAAGCTGGGTGGGGCTCACAGGTTCTCCAAGCGTTCGAGGTCTGGGGTTGCCGGCGGGATCCGCCGGGAACCATTTTACGGACCCTCGCCGGGCCTGCTCACCGGGCGTCGTGCAGGGCTCCCTGCCGGGCCGCCGCGCCGAGCGTGCGCACGAGCAGCTCGCGCTCGGCGGCCTTGATCCGCTCGTGCAGCTGCGCCTCGGTGTCCCCCTCCTCCACGGGCACCGCCGCCTGCGCCAGGATCGGACCGGCGTCGACGTCGGCCACGACCTCGTGGACGGTGACGCCGGTGACCTTCACCCCGTGCGCGAGGGCGTCCCGCACCGGGTGCGCCCCCGGGAAGGACGGCAGCAGCGAGGGGTGGGTGTTGACAATGCGCCCCGCGAACGCCTCGACGAACTCGGCGTCCACGATCCGCATGAACCCCGCGAAGACGATCCGGTCGGGCTCCCGGGCGGCCACCGCCTCCTGCAGGGCACGGTTCCACCGCGTCCGGTCGGGGTGGTCGCCGGGCCGGACGAGGAACGTCTCGACGCCGGCCTCCCGGGCCCGCTCCAGGCCGGTGCAGGGCTTGTCCGCGCCCACGGCGGCGATCTCGACGTCGATCCGGCCCTCCCGGACGGCGTCGAGGACCGCCTGCAGATTGGTGCCGGAGCCGGAGACCATGACCACGATGCGCATGCCCCCGAGTCTAGTCGGGCGGGCGGGGAGGGGCCCCCGGGGTGCCCTAGAGTGAAGGGCATGACCCCTCCCCGCCCGACCCCCGAGGCAGCCCCCGCGGACGCACGACGCGCCGCCGCGACCCGCACGGCAGGGGGCGCGCTGGTGTGCGCGGCGGTCGCCCTGGTGCTCGTCGGCTCCGCCCTGTGGCCGACCGTGGCCGGGGTCGTGCTGGCCGTCCTCGGGATCGGGCTGGGCGTCGCGGCGCTCGTGCGCTCCCGCGGGACCGGCACGCGCCGGCTGCTGGTGCTGAGCGCGGTCGCCGCGATCGTGCTGGGCGCGCTGAGCCTGCTCACCGGCGGGGCCCGTCTGGCCCTGTGGCCGGTGGCCGAGGCCTACCAGGAGTGCGTCGCCGGCACCCTCACCCTCTCCGGGGCGGCGCAGTGCCAGCAGGAGCTCGAGGACGGGATCTGGAGCTATCTCTCCGGCGGCCCGGCGGCGCCGGCGTCGGAGGACGCCGCGGGTGCCTCGGCCGCGTCCACGTCGAACGCCTCCGCGGACCCGGTCTCCGCCACGGCCGGCCCCTGAGCCGCCCACGGGCCCGCGTCCCGGTGCCCGTCCGCGGTGCTGCGGCCGGTCCTGGGCCCGTCCGCGCCGTGCCCCTCGGTCCCGTGCTGGTCGGCCCCGTGCCCGCGTGCGGGCCGCGGCCTCCGCCGGCCGGCCGAGCGCATGGCGCGCCGGGCCGCGGTCTCCTCCCGGCGCCGCCGGCGCGCTGCCCGCCGGCCGGCCGGCGTCCGGTCCTCGCCGTCCTCGCCGCCGCGGGGCGGCGCGAACGGCGGCTCGTGCTCGAGCCACGGTCCCAGCACACAGCCGACCGCCGCCCCGACGGCCACCTCGGCGCCGCACAGCAGCAGCACGGCGGGACCGTCCGGTCCCACGTCCGTGAGCCGCCCGAGCCCCAGCGAGCCGTGCGCGAGCCAGCTCAGCAGCATCACCAGCACGCCGGCGACGGCGCCCACGAAGACCCCGGTCAGCAGCGTCGAGAGCGGGTACGTGATCCAGCGCGCGGGCAGCCGCAGCGCCATCCAGTCGTCCAGGTGGTTCTCCCCCTCGCGCAGGAACCACCAGCCGGCGAGGACGCCGGCCAGGACCGGCAGCACGACCACCACGAGCGCCCAGGCCGGGAGCTCGGCGGGCGGCAGCGCGGCGAGCGCCGGGAGCAGCGGCACAGGCCCGGCCTCGGTGCCCAGCGGAGAGGCGTGCGTGCCGGAACCGAGCTCGAAGCCCGCGCCCGTGGCCCAGGCCAGGGCGTAGACCGCGAGGTTGGGCAGGTAGCCGAGCTGGAGTCCCGTCAGCGCGGTGTCCCCCGGCACGCCGGTGCCCAGCCGCTGGTAGACGCCCACCACGTCGTTCCAGTTCCAGAACAGGGCGGCGGCCAGCAGGGCGGCCCCGGCCCCGACCCCGGCCACGGCCGCGACGAAGCCGGCGCGCAGCACCGCCCACACGTAGGACCCGGCCCAGCGAGAGTACTGGCTCGTGCGCTCGACCCACGCGGCGGCGTTGACGCCGATCAGTCCCGGCAGCGACCGGGAGGCCCGGTACGCGCCCACGAAGCCGCCCAGGGCCACGGGGACGAGCGGGAAGACGGCGGCCGCGGCCGGGCTCGCCGAGACCTCCCCTCCGCTGAAGAGCAGCGCGGCGGCGGCGCCGAACGCGGAGTAGGCGGCCAGTCCGCTGAGGTACGGCTGCCAGAACTGGCCCTCCCAGCAGGCGCGGGCCAGCCGTCTCCCGGCGTGCCAGGAAAGGGCGAACGGCACCAGGGTGAGCCCGAGCGGGACGAGGTTGAGCGTCCCGGTGGTCGCGGGCAGCCCTGCGCCCGGGTCCAGGGCCACCTGGAGCGGGGTGAGGTGGGCGAGCAGCCACACGTGACCGGAGAGCACGAACCCGCCGGTCAGGCCGAGGGTGTCGAAGCCGTCGGCGAGCCACACCATGAGGACGGTCAGCAGGACCAGCAGGTAGGACACCACGGCCACGGAGCCGAGTTCCAGCACGCCCTGCAGCCACAGCGGCATGGGCACACCCCGGCGGTCCGGGCGTGCAGCGGGGGAGGACAGGCCTTGGGAGTTCATCACCGACCATCCTCCCACGCCCGGGCGGCACCCCGGCCGAGGCTTCACGGCGCCTTCACCGGCGGGCCACGCCCCGCTCGCCGTCCGGTCGCCCGGCCCCGGCAGGCTCGGGAGCATGAGAGTCGCCGTGGTCGCCGAGCAGTTCCTCCCCCACCTCAACGGAGTCACCCACTCGGTGCTGCGGGTCGTCGAGCAGCTGGTCGCCGGCGGGCACGACGTCGTGGTCGTGGCGCCCTCCTACGAACCCGCGCCGCTCGGGCGCCCGGCGGAGCAGGTCGTCGAGGACCTCGACGGGGTGCCGGTGCACCGGCTGCCAGCCGTTCCGCTCACCGGCTACCCCGCCGTGCGGGTGGCCGGCGGGACCGTGGCCCGGGTGCGGCGGCAGCTGGAGCGCTTCCGGCCTGACGTGGTCCACGTGGCCTCCCCGTTCGTGCTGGGCCGCCGGGCGATCCTGGCGGCCCAGCAGCTCGGGGTGCCGTGCGTGGCGGTCTACCAGACCGACGTGCCCGGCTACGCGGCCAAGTACGGGGCCCCGTTCCTCGAGCAGCTCCTGTGGGGGCACGTGCGCTCCATGCACAACCTCGCCACGCTCACGCTCGCGCCGTCCACCGCGGCGGTCCGGCAGCTCACCGAGCACGGCGTCCAGGACGTGCACCTGTGGCGGCGCGGGGTGGACACCACCCGCTTCTCCCCCCGGCACCGCGACGAGCGGTGGCGGGAGGAGGTCGGCGGCGGCCGGCGGATCGTCGGCTACGTGGGCCGGATCGCCCCGGAGAAGCAGGTCGAGGACCTCTCCGCGGTCGCGGACCTGCCCGGCACCCGCCTGGTGGTCGTGGGCTCGGGCCCGGAGGAGGACGCCCTGCGCCGCCGGCTCCCGCAGGCCCACTTCACCGGGCGCCGCAGCGGTGCCGACCTGGCGCGCATCATGGCGTCCTTCGACGTGTTCGTCCACCCCGGCGAGTTCGAGACGTTCTGCCAGACGATCCAGGAGGCCATGGCCTCGGGGGTGCCGGTGGTCGCGACCGGCCGGGGCGGTCCCCTCGACCTCGTGGACCGGTCCCGCACCGGCTGGCTCTATCCCCCGGGCGACCTCGGGGCGCTGCGCGGGCACGTGGCGGATCTCCTGGGCGACGAGGCGAAGCGGGCCGCGTTCGGCGTCGCGGCGCACGCGGCGGTCCAGGGCCGGACGTGGGACGTCCTGGTCGGGCAGCTGCTCGAGCACTACGAGCGCGCCGTGGCGCTCTCGGCGCAGGGGCAGGGGCGCAGCCGCCGGCACCGCCGGGCCGTCTGAGGGCTACCGGCGGGCGGGGGACGCGTCCAGCACGGGCGCCCCGGTGCCGGCGTACCGCCCCGGCTCCGCGGTCAGCACGGTCAGCCCGTGGACCAGGGCCGTGGCCGCGGTGAGCCCGGCGAGCGGATCGGCCGCCCCCGTCGCGGCCAGCGCTCCCCACGCCCGGGCCACGGCGGCGTCCGCGGGGAGGACCCGGCCCGGGAAGCGCAGCTCGAGCTGCTCCGCCCACAGCGTCTCGTCGGGCCGCTCGGCGAGCAGCTCCCCGAGCACCGTGGCGGGCAGGAACAGCCGCCGGTGTCCGTGCCGGCGCAGGACCTCGGCCAGCTCGGGGCAGCGCTCCGGGGTGCGCACCCCCAGCAGCACGGAACGGTCCAGGAGGAGGTCCACGGCGGCGGGCCTCAGGCCGCGGCGGCGAGCTCCCCGCGGGCCGGAGCCAGCAGGAAGTCCACGAACTCGGTGCGGACCTGCACCACGCGGGCGTAGTCCTCGACGCTCATGGCGGAGACGCTGATCGCCGGGACGCTCGGCGCGGGGTCGCGGCGGGTCCCGTCCCCGGTGGCCGGGACGGCGTGGGAGGGCTGGGGGAACGCGCCCGTGCGGGCGGCGGAGTGGCGGGGGTCGGACATGACCGGGATCCTTCGTGCGCTCTTGCTCGCACCGGGTACCGCTGCTGCGGCGATGCGAGCCGCTTCGTCATCCGAACCACCCGTGAACATGGGGTTGGTGCCCGGTCAAGTCGGAGCTTGCCGACCGGGTCTCTTGAAGCTCTCCCCATTGAACCACATCGGCCGAACAGTGTCCGCGTGCGGCGACCCGGCCGGATCCGGTGCCCCCTCCTGTGCACAGGCCTTCCCCGGGGTGTCACCGCCCGGACATCTCGACGACACATCGTTGCGCTGGAATGGGTCCCGTAGTACCGGGGACGGCGCAGGCGACGGCCCCGCGCATTACGTTTCAGTGACACAACTCACGACTCGCTTGTCGAGGTGTCGGTGCCGCGGGGTAGCCTGAACCTGCTTCTCGAGATGCGGCGTCCACGCCCTCGGCCGGAGATCGACGATCCCCGGCGGAACCGTGGAGGGGCTCCGACCCGCTGCGCGCCAACCCGATGTTCCCGGGTGGATCGGATGACGAAGCGGCGGGCAACGCCATCGGATGCCTGCAAGAACGTCAGGAGAAAACATGACCATGTCCGAAGAAAGAACAGCCATCACCACCGACCAGCGCGAGGAGTGGATCGACGTGACCGTCACCGCCCTCCCCGATCTCCACCTCGTCCGTCTCACGTCGACCGACGGGGACGTGCAGGAGTACCTGAGCCCCGAGGCCGACGACCTGGCCGCCGCGGCGGAGCACACGGAGGGTACGGCGCAATGGTGCGCCAAGTACCGCCAGCTCCTCGTTCCCGGAGCCCTCGCGGCGACCGGACGGCACCCGTTCTTCAAGCTCCACCCCTCGTCCCTCCCGCTGTCGGCATAGCCGGCGGACAGGAGCGCACGGAGGCCGCAGCCCGTCGGGCTGCGGCCTCCGTCGTGCGGGAGGACGGTGACGTCCGGAGCGCCGGTGGGACCCGCGGGGTGCTCACTCGAGGCCGTAGTCCCCCGCCGAGCCCCAGCCGCCGCCGGCCTCGTCGGCGGAGCCGTCGAATCCCCACTCGGAGGCCTCGACCTCGAACGGCACGGAGACGTCCAGCTCGGCGTCGGAGACCCGGTTCACCACGAAGGGGTCCTCCGGCTCCTCCGCGGCGGGGAGCGGATCGGGAACGGTCACGGCGCTTCCTCCCGGTGCTGCTCGGCGGGTACGACGACAGAACCGCCGCCGGGCGCAGCCCGACGACGGTTCTGGAGGATCAACGGGCCGGAGCCCGCGGAAGATCCTTAGGAGATGACGTTGATGTTCGCAGCCTGGGGGCCCTTGGGGCCGTCCTGGGTCTCGAACTCGACGCGGTCGTTCTCGTTCAGCGAGCGGAAGCCGTTCGAGTTGATCGCGGAGAAGTGGGCGAAGACGTCCTTGGAGCCGTCCTCGGGGGTGATGAAGCCGAAGCCCTTGTCAGCGTTGAACCACTTGACGATACCGGTAGTCATGGGAGACCTGATCCTTCATGAGATGAACGTTTCCCGACGTTCGAGAAACAAAACAGTTGCGATGCATGGAAAACGTCTTCTCAGAAAAACTGCTGCACCCGAGTGGGCCGAACTGCTTGAAAGACAAAAACGAACCTCAACAACTGCGGACTACTCTACACGAGATCCGGCGCCGCACCACCCGGGACGGGGCGCCGGACCCGGCCCGGCACCGGGGACCGCTCAGACCGGCGGGGCGCCGAGCTCGATGAGGAGCACTCCGCCGGCGATGAGGGCCACCCCGGCCGCCGTCACCCAGGTGAACGGCTCGCGGAACAGGACCCGGCCGGCCAGTGCCGTCAGCGCCACGCCGGAGGCCGACCAGATGCCGTAGGCGACGCCCAGCGCCATGCCCTCGGCCAGGACGAGGCTCAGGCAGGTGAACGCCACCAGGTAGCCGACGGCCACGGCGGCGTACCAGCGGCGGCGGCCCCGGGCGGCCATCCGCAGGGACAGGGTTCCGGCGACCTCGGTGAGGATCGAGACACTGAGGAAGAGCCAGGCCATCAGGCCGCCTCCTCGGTCTCGGGGGCGGGGCGGCGGGAGCCGAGCTCCACGCAGAGCACGCCGGCCACGACCAGCACGATCCCGGCCAGCACGGCCGGGCTCAGCCGCTCACCGTAGACCACGGCCGCCGCCAGAGCGGTGAGCATCACCCCGAGGGCGGCCCACACGCCGTAGGCGACCCCCACCGGCATGCCGCGGCGCAGCACGGCCGCCAGGAGGGTGAACGCGGCGAGGTAGCCGGCGACGACGAGCGCGTACCAGGCGGGCTCGTCCAGAGCCGCCTTCAGCGACAGTGTGGCCGCCACCTCGGCGAGCACGGCGGCGAGCAGCAGCAGCCGGCGCAGCACGGCTCAGCCCTCCAGGAGCTCGTCGGCGACCGCCCTGACCCGGGCCCGTTCCTGCGGGTCGGGGGCGAAGACGCCCGCGGCGTCGGCGAACCACACGCCGTCGGCGAGCAGCCGCACGGCCAGCAGCCGGCTCCGGCGCTCGGCGGGCAGGTCCGCGGGCAGGTGCACCCACGGCTCCACCCGCGCGACCCAGCGCTCCTTGAGCGTGGCGCGCAGCCGCTGGTCGGTGAGCATCACGAGGTCGGTCTCGTCGACCTCCCCGGACAGGCACCAGTCGAGGTAGGCGCGCAGCCGTTCCGCCGCGGGCACCTGCTCCGGGGGGCCGGGCAGGCGGCGGGCCATCTGCGCGTCCCAGCCGTCCATCACCCGGTCCACCAGGGCGAGCATCAGCGCCTCCTTGGTGGGGAAGTGGTACATCACCCCGGGCTTGGTCAGACCCGCCTGCCGCGCGGCCGACGCCAGGGAGACCGTGCCGCCGCCCCGGATCAGCTCGAGGGCGCCGTCGAGGATGCGCTCGCGGGAGGAGGTGCTCATGAGAAAGAACTTTACCAACCGGAAGGGTGGTGACACGATGTTGAGCATCCCCGGGGCGCGGGTTTCGGCCGCCGCACCGGTCCGCGGGCACGACGACGTCCCGCCCCTGCCCGGTCCGCGCTGGACCCGGCAGGTGCTCCCCGACCCGGATCACCACTTCCAGGAGGACTCGTCCCATGACTTCCGCCCTGCACCAGTCACCGCCCGAGAGCGGCACCCCACCCGCCGGGCGCTCCCGGCCGGCCGTGAACCGGACGGTCTTCGCCGGCTCGGGCATCACCATCGTCCTGTTCTCCCTGTGGGCGATCCTCGCCCCCGACCAGGCCTCCGCGGTGATCAGCGCCGTGGTCGGCTGGATCGCGACCAACATGGGCTGGTTCTACGTCCTGACGGCCACCGTGGTGACGGTCTTCGTCCTGGTCGTGGCGTTCTCCCGCGAGGGGACCATCAAGATGGGCCCCGACCACTCGAAGCCGCAGTACAACCTGTTCACCTGGACCGCGATGCTCTTCGCCGCCGGCATCGGCATCGACCTGCTGTTCTTCTCCGTGGCCGAGCCCGTCACCCAGTACTACGGCCCGCCCGCCGGGGAGGGCGGGACGGCCGAGGCCACCCGCATGGCCGTGGTGTGGACGCTGTTCCACTACGGCGTCACGGGCTGGGCGATGTACGCGCTGATGGGCATGGCCTTCGGCTACTTCGCCTACCGGTGGAACATGCCCCTGAGCATCCGCTCGGCCCTCTACCCGCTGATCGGCAGGCGGGTGCAGGGGCGCACAGGGGACGTCGTGGACATCGCGGCGCTGCTGGGCACGATCTTCGGCGTGGCCACCTCGCTGGGCATCGGCGTGGTGCAGCTCAACTACGGCCTCTACCTGCTCTTCGGGATCGAGGAGGGGACCGCGGCGCAGATCGGGCTGATCGTCGTGGCCGTGGTGATGGCCACCGCCTCGTGCGTCTCCGGCGTGGACAAGGGCATCCGCAGGCTCTCCGAGCTCAACGTGCTCATGGCCGTGGCGCTGATCGTCTGGGTGCTCGTGGCCGGCCGGACCTCGTTCCTGCTCGACGCCACGGTGCAGAACCTCGGCGACTACGTCTCCTCGCTGCCGGGGATGACCATGGAGACGTTCGCCTACACCGGTGCGGCGGAGTGGATGGCGGGGTGGACCCTCTTCTTCTGGGCCTGGTGGATCGCCTGGGCGCCGTTCGTCGGCCTGTTCCTGGCGCGGATCTCCCGGGGCCGCACCCTGCGCGAGTTCGTGATCGCGACCCTGACCGTGCCGTTCCTGTTCATCCTCATCCTGGTCTCGGTCTTCGGCAACAGCGCCCTGGCGATCGTCACGGGCGGGGACGACGCCTTCGGCCAGGCCGCCATGAACACCCCCGAGCGGGCGTTCTACTCGCTGCTCGAGCAGTACCCGGGCGCGCCGGTGCTCATCGCGCTCGCCTCGCTGGCCGGGCTGCTGTTCTACGTCACGAGCGCCGACTCGGGCGCGCTCGTGATGTCGACGTTCACCTCGACGATCCAGGACCCCACCCAGGACGGGCCCAAGTGGCTGCGCATCTTCTGGGCCGCCGCCACCGGGCTGCTGACCCTGGCGATGCTGCTGGTGGGCGGGGTGCCGACCCTGCAGGCCGCCACGCTGATCATCGGCCTGCCCTTCTCGATCGTGATGTACCTGGTCATGATCGGGTTCTGGAAGGCCCTGCGCGCCGAGCGCTCCCAGCGCGAGGGGCGCAGCTCCACCCGCCGCTCCGCGGCCGCGTCCCGCATCCCCGGCCCGGACAGCCACTGGCGCCGGCGGCTCTCCCGGACCGGCTCGTTCCCGGGCCCGAAGGCCGTGCGCCGCTACGAGGACGAGGCGCTCGTCCCCGCCCTCGCGGAGGTCGTCGAGGAGTTCCGGGCCCAGGGCCTCGACGCCGAGCTCACCAGTTCGGTGGTCGGCTACCAGGACCTGTCCGAGCACACGCTGACCGTGCGGATGGGCGAGGACCGGGACTTCTGCTACCAGATCTATCCGGTGGCCACGCCCGTGCCGGCCTTCGGCGGGTTCCGCACCAACCCGGACTCCGACCTGTACTACCGCCTGGAGGTCTTCAACGAGACCGGCTCCCAGGGCACGGACGTCATGGACTGGAGCCACGAGCAGGTCATCAACGACGTCCTCGACAGCTGGGAGGCGCACCTGGCCTTCCTGAGCATCCACGACGGGCCGTCCGTCATCCAGGACGGCGAGCAGGGCCACCCCGACTGGTCCACCGACATCCACGACGTGCCGACGGGGCAGATCCCCGCGGCGAAGGAGGCACACCCGTGAGCAGCACCTTGTTCATCGACGGCCAGTGGCAGGCCGCCGCCGAGGGCGGCACCCGCACCATCGTCTGTCCCGCCGACGGCGCCGAGGTCGGCACCGTCGCCGAGGCGACCGCGCAGGACACCGAGCGCGCGATCGCCGCGGCCCGCCGCGCCTTCGACGACGGCCGCTGGTCGTCCGTGCCGGCGCCGGAGCGTGGGGACCTGCTGCTGCGGGTCGCCGCCCGGCTGCGCGAGCGCAAGGACGAGTTCGCCCGCGCCGAGTCCCTCGACACCGGCAAGCGGCTGGTCGAGTCCGAGATCGACATGGACGACATCGCCGCGTGCTTCACGTACTTCGGCAAGGCCGCCGCGGAGCAGGCCGGGCGCGTCGTCGACGCCGGGGACCCCACCGTGGTCTCGAAGGTCGTCACCGAGCCCGTGGGCGTGTGCGGGATGATCACGCCCTGGAACTACCCGCTGCTCCAGGCCGCGTGGAAGATCGCCCCGGCGATCGCCGCCGGGTGCACCTTCGTGCTCAAGCCCGCCGAGCTCACCCCTCACACGGCGATCCTGATGATGCAGGTCCTCCAGGAGGTCGGCCTGCCCGACGGCGTGGCCAACCTCGTGCTGGGCGCCGGCACCGAGGTGGGCGCGCCGCTGTCCTCCTCCCCCGACGTGGACCTCGTCTCCTTCACCGGCGGCGTGCTGACCGGCCGGCGGATCGCGGCCGCCGCCGCGCCCACCGTGAAGAAGGTCGCCCTGGAGCTCGGCGGCAAGAACCCCAACGTGGTCTTCGCGGACGCCGACTTCGACGCCGCCGTGGACAACGCCCTCAACGCCGCGTTCGTGCACTCCGGGCAGGTCTGCTCTGCCGGGGCGCGCCTGGTGGTCGAGGAGCCGATCGCCGAGCGCTTCGTCGACGAGCTCGTCCGCCGGGCCGAGCGGATCCGCCTCGGCGGACCCTTCGACGAGCAGGCCGAGACCGGGCCCCTCATCTCGGCGGCCCAGCGCGAGAAGGTGCACGCGTACGTGGAGCGCGCCCGCGAGCAGGGTGCGCGCGTCCGCACCGGCGGCGAGCACTCCACCGGGACGTCCGCCGACGGGTCGCTGGACCTCGGACGGGGCTTCTTCTACCCGCCCACCGTGATCGACCGCTGCACCCGCGAGATGGACTGCGTGCACGACGAGGCCTTCGGCCCCACCGTCACGGTCGAGACCTTCCGCACCGAGGACGAGGCCGTCGAGATCGGCAACGACACGATCTACGGCCTCGCCGGGGCCGTGTGGACCGCGGACGCCGGCCGCGCCCACCGCGTGGCGGGCCGGCTGCGCCACGGCACGATCTGGATCAACGACTTCCACCCCTACCTGCCGCAGGCGGAGTGGGGCGGGATGAAGCAGTCGGGCGTCGGGCGCGAGCTCGGCCCCACCGGCCTGGGCGAGTACCAGGAGCTCAAGCACGTCTACCAGAACACGGCCCCCGCCGTGACCGGCTGGTTCGCCGCACCCTGACCCGCGCCCGCCCGGCGTCGTCGTCGCCCGCACGACGACGACGCCGGCGCGCCCCCGACCCCGCACGTCCCGAGAACCGCCACGCCCCGAAAACTTCCCGAGACCTTCCCGAGACCCTCCCGAGGAGAGACATGACCACGCCCAGCACCACCCCAGCGCCAGAGACCCCGCAGGAGTTCGACTACCTGGTGGTCGGCGGCGGCTCCGCCGGCGCCGTCGTCGCCGCCCGCCTGTCCGAGGACCCGTCCGTGAGCGTCGGGCTGATCGAGGCCGGACCGCACGACCGGGACATCGACGAGGTGCTGACCCTCAGCCGGTGGATGGAGCTGCTGGAGTCCGGCTACGACTGGGACTACCCCGTCGAGGAGCAGGAGAACGGCAACTCGCACATGCGCATGGCCCGCGCCAAGGTGCTGGGCGGCTGCTCGTCGCACAACTCGTGCATCGCGTTCTGGGCCCCGGCCGAGGACCTGGACGAGTGGGAGGAGGTCCACGGCGCCGAGGGCTGGAACGCCGAGACCGCCTTCCGGCTCTACCAGAAGCTCGAGACCAACGACGACGAGGGCGCCCACCACGGCCACGACGGGCCCGTGCACCTGATGCAGATCCCGGACGACGACCCCTGCGGCGTCGCCCTGCTCGAGGCCTGCGAGCAGGCGGGGATCCCGCGCACCACCTTCAACACCGGCAAGACCGTGGTCAACGGCGCGAACTTCTTCCAGGTCAACCGCCGCGCCGACGGCACCCGGGCGTCCTCGTCCGTGTCCTACCTGCACCCGGCCGCCGACCGGGACAACCTCACGGTCCTGCACTCGACCCAGGCCAAGCGCGTGGTCGTCGAGGACGGCCGGGCGACCGGCGTCGAGGTGGTGGACAACGCCTTCGGCACGTCCCGGACCGTGCGCGCCCGCCGCGAGGTGGTCGTCTCCGCCGGCGCCATCGACACCCCCAAGCTGCTGATGCTCTCCGGGATCGGACCCGCCGAGCACCTGCGCGAGGTCGGCGTGGACGTGCTCGTGGACGCCCCCGGCGTCGGCGAGCACCTGCAGGACCACCCCGAGGGCGTGCTCCAGTGGGAGGCCCGCCGGCCCATGGTCACCGAGTCCACCCAGTGGTGGGAGGCCGGGATCTTCACCCAGGTGGACCCGGACACCGACCGGCCGGACCTGATGATGCACTACGGCTCGGTCAACTTCGACCTGCACACCTACCGGCAGGGCTACCCCACCTCGGACAACGCCTTCTGCCTCACCCCGAACGTCACCCACGCGCGCTCCCGCGGCACGGTGCGCCTGCGCTCGCGGGACTTCCGGGACAAGCCCCGGGTCGACCCCCGCTACTTCACCGACCCCGAGGGCTACGACCTGCGCATCATGACCGCCGGGATCCGCAGGGCCCGGGAGATCGTCGCCCAGTCGGCGCTGGCCGAGTGGGCCGGTGCGGAGCTGTTCCCGGGCCCGGACGTGCAGACCGACGAGGAGATCGCCGACTACGTCCGGCGCACCCACAACACCGTCTACCACCCGGCCGGGTCCTGCCGGATGGGACCGGCCGACGACCCGATGTCCCCGCTGGACCCGCAGCTGCGGGTCAAGGGGGTGGCGGGCCTGCGCGTGGCCGACGCCTCGGTGATGCCGGAGCTGACCACGGTGAACCCCAACATCACCGTCTACATGATCGGGGAGCGCGCGGCGGAGCTGATCGCCGCGGACGCCTGAGCGCCTCCCGCGCAGCACCCCCGCCGCCGGACCGGGCGCGGACGGGCCCCGGGTCGCACACCGACCCGGGGCCCGTCCGTACCGGCCGCCCGCTCAGCTCATGAGCTTGTCCACCAGGGCCTGGGCGAACTCGGGCGTGACGTCCCCGTAGTTGAGCGAGAAGTCCTCGTCCACCTTGGCGGGCAGCAGCCCGGAGCACAGGACGGCGGCGCGGGCGTAGAGCCCGGCCAGCTCCGCGCCGATGGGCACGGAGAGCAGCTCCAGCTCGGGGTCGTAGGAGACGATCGGCACCCCCGCCTGCCGGGCCGCGAAGTGCTTGCCGATGCCCGAGGCCACGAACCGGGCGTGGCCGGACTCGACGTCGGCCGGGGTGCGGAACGCGTACCGGGTCCGGTGGTGGTGGTTGATCCGGTACAGCCCCGGGCGGTTCCGGTCCTCGGTGAGCTCCCACGTGGCGTCCTCGGGGACGAAGCGCTCGGCCACCCCGTTGTACTGCATCTCCGCGCGCCGCAGCTGCTCCTCGACCTCGGACAGCGGGGGCAGGGTCTCCAGCATCGCGGGCCCGGCGTCGAAGACGACGTCGCACAGCCCCACCGGCAGCGCCTCCTGCAGCGTCCCGAGGTCCACGTCCTGCAGCAGGGTGGTCCCGTGGTCCTCCGGGGAGAGCACCACCACGGACGCGTCCTGGGCCGCGGCAGCCTCCGCGACCACGGCCTCCTTCTCCGGCGTCCAGCCGCCCGTGAGCAGCACGGAGCCGTCCACGAGCTGGGTGAGGGAGGGCCCGCAGACCTGCCAGCGCCGCACGGTCCAGTGCTCGTCGCGGACCACCTCGAGGAAGCCGAGGGCCTGCAGGTGGCCCACGAACCACTCCTCGAACCGCTCGGAGTCCTCGAGCTGGCGGGCCACGATGGACAGGCTCGAGCGCTTCCCGCCGCCCAGGAACGTGAGGGCGTCACGGAACGGCGCCCAGGACGTCGGGTACTCCCCCTCGTCCGGGCCGATGAAGCGCAGCGCCTCCACGGAGCCGGTGGAGGTGAGCGCGGAGGGCTTCGTGAGCCGGCCCGGATAGCGCTTCTGCAGCCCGCACTGGGCGCACTGCCCGAAGATCCACGGCGCCTTCGCCTTGGGCTCCATGGCCGGCAGCACGATGCGGTGCCGGCCGGTGGCCAGGCAGGAGCGCCCCTCCGGCTCGGGCAGCGCGTTGGTGCGCTCGAGCAGCAGCTGCCCCTCCGAGGAGTGCCAGCCCGGGGCGCCGGGGACCTCGTGGTCCCCGGCCGCCTCCCGTGCGGGCAGGTTGTCGAACGCGCCCTGCACGTACCGCTCGGGCAGCTCCGCCACGATGCCCGCGGTGACGGGCCACAGGGGCTCCTCCTCGACGTGCACCATCTCGCCCTCGTAGCCGAGGGAGCGCTGGGTCAGGTGGAAGGACGAGTCCCGGAGCTTGAACTCACGGCGCTGCCGGACCGTGCGCCCCGCCTTGAGGACGAGGGTGTAGTCGTTGGGCTTGAGGGTCCGGTCCGCCCGCGCCATCGGCGTGCCGTGCAGCGAGATCTGGAACGGGGGCACGCGCCCCTCCACGAGCTTGGCCTTCTCCAGCTTGAAGGAGTGCGGGTTGCGCCACTCGCACTCCACGGTGAGGGGCGCGTCCGTGTCCGAGGTGATGGTCACCTGCGGCGGGCGCAGCGCGGACCAGCGCACCACGTCGCCGGGGATCCGCAGCCCGCCGGAGAGGGTCACGGCGGGCACGAGACGGGGCACCAGGCCGGAGAAGTTGTCGTTCGCGGTCAGCTCCGGGTTGCCCGCGCGCAGCACCTGCACGTCGTCGAACATCACCCACCCCTCGGCGAGGCCGTGGCTGCCGGCCTCCACGAAGCGGTAGTCCGGGGAGGCGGAGTCGTCGAGGATCCGCTTGATCTGGGCGATCCACTCCGGCTCGTCCCGGACCATGATCCGGCACGGCCAGGCCGCGGGGATGTGGTCCACGGAGATGAAGGTGTCCGAGAACCCGTCCTTCGCGAAGATGACGACGGGGCGCGGGTGGCGCTCGAAGCGCACGTCCCCGGCGCTGAGCTGCAGGGTCCCGCCCAGCAGCGTCCCCGGGTCCATCCGCGCGGTGTAGGCGGAGACCCCCAGGAAGGCGTCCCCGATGAAGGACAGGAACACGGTGCGGGGCCCCGCCGTGGTCTCGAGCTCCACCTCCCGGCCGGAGAGGAAGCGCTTGGGCACCACGAAGCCGAGCTCGAACACGGGGTTGCCCACGTAGTCGGTGCTGTCCGTGAGGGACAGCGAGCAGGACTTCACGGCGCTGCGGCCGGGCCCCCGGCCGTTCGCGCGGACCTCGGCGCGGGCCTGCTCGCGGGACTGCTCCCAGACCGCGAGCTCCGCCAGCGCGATCTCGAGACCGGGCTCGCGGGTGAGGGGGTTCGCCCAGACCTGCTTCATGGCCTTGGACGCCTTCGTCTCGGCCATGTCGAGCCAGAAGTCGAGGTAGACCCCGAGCTCGGCGGCGGAGAGCCCCTGCGCGGTGGTCATCCCCAGGTCCTCGAACATGCGGTGCAGCTGGCGCCGCTCGGCCTCGCCGAACATCGTCTGGGACAGCGCGAGCCCGACCGGCCGCTGGTTCACCGCGTACGCCGTGGGCAGCCCGATCTCGCCGTTGCGCAGCTCGAGCCAGTAGCGCAGCGCGTCCCAGTACGCCTCGGTGTCCTTCTTGAAGGAGGACTCGAGGGCCTTCGTGTTCTCCGGGCCGGCCTGCAGGAGCACGGTCAGGGGCAGGAAGAACGTGGAGACGGACTTGTTGCCCGTGCGCGCGGCCAGGGTCGACATGTGCCGCCCGGCGAGCGCGAACAGGGCGAGCAGCGCGACGACGGGCGGCGGCGGGATCTCCGCGATGGAGTCCAGGCTGCGGCGGGTGGCGCGGTACCACTGGCCGTTGAGCCGGTTGAAGACGTCGAACACCGAGCGCCGCCCGTCCTCGGTCACCAGCAGGGGCGTCACCGAGTCGGCGAGCGCCCGCAGGGTCGAGGGCCCGTCGAGGCCGCGCTCCTCGCCGATCGCGGCGAGCGTCTTGTCGTCGAGGTCGAGGTAGATCAGCTCTCCCGCCCGGTCCGGGCCGAAGAACGCCGCGCAGACCGCGTCGTTCCAGCGGAGGTAGGCGAGCTCCTCGGCACTGTCGGCAATGGCATGGTCTCCGAGGCGGAGCCCAGCAGTGTCGGGCACGAGTCCTCCGTCCGCGGCCGCACGTGGGGCCGCTGTCGTCGTTCGAGGGGTCGCCTCGATTATAGAGAGCCCGCGGGGCCGCTCCGCACGCGCGGCGCCCGGCGCCCCGGCCCGATACGGTGGGACGATGCACTCCCCTCCCGGTCCCCTCGTGGACTCCCGGCGGCTCGTCGCCGCCTCCGGGCCCGCCGTCTTCCGCCGCGGCCAGGAGTACTTCCGCACCGGACGTGTGCGCGCCGTGCGCTGGTCCCCGGGCGCCGAGGGGTCCGGCAGCCTCTCCGCCGAGGTCGAGGGCTCCGGGTCGGTGTACTCGGTCTCCGTGCGGGTCGGGGCCGGCGGCGCCCCGGGACCGGCCTGGTGCAGCTGCCCGGCCGGCGGGTTCTGCAAGCACGCCGTGGCCACCGTGCTGCGCCACAACTTCGAGACCGCGGTCCGGGCCCACCAGCAGGGCGGGACCGCGGCGCCGTCGTCCCCGGCCGGCGCCGCGGCCCCCGAGGGTGCCGCCCCCCGGGCGGGCACCGCGCCCGGGCGACGCGGCGGGGCGCCCGACTGGAAGGACGCCCTGACCGAGATACTGGGCGGGCCGGACGCCGCGGAACCGCCCGCGGAGGAGCCCGAGGGGGTGGCCCTGGAGTTCGACCTGCGCCGGGAGCCGTACCGCTACGTGCACGGCACGGGCCGGGCGGGCTCGCCGTGGCACCTCTACGTCCGCCCGGTGCGCCGGGGCCGGCGGGGCGGGTGGATCAAGGGCGGGCTGGACTGGGAGAGCGTCACCGCCGACGCCGGCCGGTGGTCGCTGAGCCCCGCCCAGGTCGACTGGTTCGACGAGCTCCGGGCGCTGAGCGCCACCCGCTCCCCCTACGCGGTGCACGACCGGCACTGGATCCGGCTCGACTCCTACGCCTCCCCCCTCCTGTGGGGCATCCTCGCCCGGGCGGAGACCGCCGGGATCACCCTGGTCGGCCGGGAGCACGGGCTGCCCGTGACGGTCGAGGAGCCCGGACGCTTCCACGTGGACGTGCTGCGCGGGCCCGGGAAGGACCTCGAGCTGCGGCCCACGGTGGACAGCGGCGGCCGCCGGATCGCCCTGGGCACCGCCCGGATCATCGGGGACCCCGGGCACGGGCTGTTCGCCCCGGACGGGGACCCGCAGGACGTCGCCGACACCGAGGACCTCAACGTCTTCCCGCTGCGCCTCGTGCCCCTGGCCACCCGGCTCACCCGCGAGCAGCGGCGGTTCCTGGACACGGCGGGCGGTCTGCGGATCCCCGAGGACGAGGTCGAGGAGTTCTTCGACCGCTACTTCCCGCGCCTGCACCGCAGCATGGACGTGGACACCGGGGACGGGTCCATCGAGCTGCCGCAGGTCGCGGACCCGGAGCTGGTGCTCACCCTGGAGCACCAGGAGCTCACGATCCGCGCCCGCTGGGAGTGGGAGTACCAGAAGGGCCGCGACCGGATCCTGCTGCCCTTCCGCCCCGAGGACCCGCTCGCCGACGAGCCCGTGCACCGCGAGTCGTCCTGGGAGACGGCGGTCACCGCCGCCGTCCGGCACCGGGCGCCGGGGGTGGACTTCCGCCGCTCGAGCTACGTGGCGCAGGACGCGCTGGTGCTCGTGCGGGAGTGGCTGCCCGCTCTCGAGAAGGTCCCGGACCTGCGGATCGAGCACACCGGTGGGCGCATGGCCTACCAGCAGATCGCCGACCCGCCCACCATCACCGTCAGCACCGCCGCCACCGAGCGCCGCGACTGGTTCGACCTCGGGGTCACGGTCAAGGTGGGCGAGTTCTACATCTCCTTCGCCGATGTCTTCCGCGCCCTCGACCTCGGCCAGGACGTGATGCTGGCCCCGGACGGGTCCTGGTTCTCCCTGGACCGCCCCGAGTTCGACCGGCTGCGCGAGCTGATCGCCGAGGCCCGCTCGCTGCAGGAGAGCCCCGAGGGGCCGCTGCGCATCCACCGGCACCAGGCCGGGCTGTGGCAGGACTTCGAGGACGTCGCGACGGACACCGACCAGGCCGAGGCCTGGCGGGAGGGGGTGCGCTCCCTGCTCGAGCTCGAGACCCTCGAGGCGCCCCCCGTGCCCGCGACCCTGCACGCCGAGCTGCGGCCGTACCAGCGCGACGGCTACTCGTGGCTGAGCGTGCTGTGGGACCACGGCCTGGGCGGGATCCTCGCCGACGACATGGGTCTGGGCAAGACCGTGCAGGCCATCGCCCTGATCTGCCGCGCCGTCGAGCGCGACCCGGACCTCCCCCCGTTCCTGGTGGTCGCCCCGACCTCCGTGGTGCCCAACTGGACGGCGGAGATCCGCCGCTTCGCCCCGTCCCTGCCGGTCGTGGGCGTGACCGACACCCAGGCCAAGGCCGGCACCGATCTCGTGGACGCCGCCGCCGGCGCCCGTGTGGTGGTGACCTCCTACACCCTGCTGCGCCTGGACGAGGCCGCCTACCGGGGGATGTCCTGGGCGGGGGTGCTCCTCGACGAGGCGCAGTTCGTGAAGAACCCGCGGACCAAGGCGCACCGGGCCGCGAAGGACCTGGACGCCCCGTTCAAGCTGGCGATCACGGGCACCCCCCTCGAGAACAGCCTCGTGGAGCTGTGGGCGCTCCTGTCCCTGACGGCGCCCGGCCTGTTCCCGTCCCGGCGGAAGTTCACGGAGACCTACCAGCGCCCCATCGAGCGCGGGGAGGACGCCGCCGCCCTCGCCCGGCTGCGCCGCCGCGTCAAGCCCCTCATGCTCCGCCGCACCAAGGAGTCCGTGGACCTGGAGCTGCCCCCCAAGCTCGAGCAGACCATCGAGGTGGAGCTCTCCCCCGCGCACCGCCGCATCTACGACACGCGCCTGCAGCGCGAGCGGCAGAAGGTCCTGGGCCTGCTGCGCGACCTCGACCGCAACCGGTTCACGATCTTCCAGTCCCTGACCACCCTGCGCCTGCTCAGCCTCGACGCGTCCCTCGTGGACCCCACGGCGGACGTCTCCTCGAGCAAGCTCGACCTGCTCTTCGAGCACCTGCCCGAGATCGTGGCGGAGGGCCACCGGCCCCTGGTGTTCAGCCAGTTCACGAGCTTCCTCAAGAAGGCTGCGGCCCGCCTGGACGAGCTGCGGATCCCCTACGCCTACCTCGACGGCTCCACGACGGACCGGGCCAGGGTGCTCGAGCGGTTCACGTCCGGGCAGGTCCCCGTGTTCCTGGTGAGCCTCAAGGCCGGCGGCTTCGGGCTCAACCTCACCCAGGCGGACTACTGCTTCCTCCTGGACCCGTGGTGGAACCCCGCCACCGAGGAGCAGGCCGTGGACCGGACCCACCGGATCGGTCAGCAGAAGAAGGTCATGGTCTACCGGCTCGTGGCCCGGGACACGATCGAGGAGAAGGTCATGGAGCTCAAGGAGCGCAAGGCCAGGCTGTTCACCGCCGTGCTGGACGACGACAGGATGTTCTCCAGCGCCCTCACCGCCGAGGACATCCGGGGCCTGCTCACGCCGTGACCTGCGGGTTCGTCCACCGGCCGTTGCTGGACGCGTCATCAGGGGGTCACATTCCCCCGCACGCGCGACGACCGGGGAGCAGGCACTAGCATCGGAAGTGCGTGGTGTCGTGCGGCGGCGTGGTGTCGTACGGCGGCGCGGCCCCCTCGGCCCGGGCGCCTTCCCCGAGCCGATCCGACCATCTGACCATCCGACCGGAGGATCCTCCATGCCTCATGCCGTGGCGGGTCTCGCAGCCTTCGTGCAGCGCTATGGCTCCCTGATCCACGCGATGGCCGACCGCGGGATGACCCGCGGCCAGGTGCGGATGCGCTTCCAGCTGCTGTTCCCCGAGGAGTCGACCGCCCTGCTGGACGCGGCGATCGCCCACCTGGGCGAGCGCTTCCCGCGGGACGCCTCCGCCCCGGACCTCAACGACGGCGCGGTCGGCGCCGGCGTGTGGCTGGTCATGGCCCAGCACCTCGGCCTGGCCCCGGCCCCCGACTACGCGGCGCTGAACCTGAGCACTGCCCTGGTCCGCGACGTCACGGGGCTGCTCGCGGCGTCCGACGCCGACGGCTCGCTCACCCGGCGGACCCTGGGTCTGATCGGGGCCGCCCAGCAGCACTGCGCCGAGAAGGCCTCCTGCCGCCCGCTCAGCGCGCACAGCTACGAGATCGCACGGCTGGGCCTGTGCACGGAGTCCGACTTCCTGTGCGTGCTCGCCCACCACTGGCCCGTTCCCGAGCGCACCGTCTCCCAGCGCCTGGGCGGCGGGCGGTGGGACGTGGCGCTCGAGCGGATCGGGCTGCAGGCCGGCGCGGAGCCCGCCCTCGAGCACGTCTTCACGGAGGAGGAGTACGCGACCGCCGTGACGGCGTTCCTCTCCCACTGCCGCAGCACCGGCCACCACCCGACCACCGCCCGCTACGGCCGGTGGGTCGTCGAGCAGGAGGCGGGCAGCACCCGCCGCCCCTACTTCGACGGCGTCCGCCGCTTCTTCGGCTCATGGGAGGAGGCCATGCGCTTCGCCTCCGCCCGCCAGCCGGCCGGGGAGCCCGCGGGGGACGGCTTCGCCGACACGAGGACCTGGTCCGACCTGGCCACCCCGGAGGCCCAGGAGATGCTGGGCCGCGCCGGCATCGGCGTGGTCCTGCCGGACGCGGCGGCCCCGGTGGCCGGCGAGGACGTGTGGGAGGACCTGCGCCGGCTCATCGCCACGGTGCTCGCCCGGCTGCCCTGGAACGACTTCCTCGTCGTGGAGTACGAGCGCGACGACGACCGGTCGGAGGCGCCCGTCGCGTGGGCCGGGGTCGGCCCGCACGGCGTGGAGTGCGCCGTGCTCTCGGGCGGCCAGCTCGCGCACGCGGCCTGGCCCGTGGACGCCACCTTCTTCCACGAGGACGAGTGGAACGAGCCCACGGGCTGGGACCAGCCGTGGACCACGGCCCCGCTTGACTTCCCGGAGGCGGCGCAGAAGCTCGTCGAGGGCCTGCGCTTCGGCTGGGGCTGCGCCGATCCGTACCGCTTCCACTGGGGCGTGGGCTCCTTCCCCGCGGAGACCCGCGACGAGGCCTCGGTCATCGCCCCCGAGCGCCGGCAGTGGCGCACCCCGGCGGCCCCGGACACCGTCGACTCCTGACCCCGCCCGCCCACTCATATGCCGGGGGCGAAGAATCATGCAGGATCGATATTTATCCCCGGGTGAGCGGCGTCCTAGGCTGGCACGGTCCGCTGTTCCGCCACCGGGTGGCGCCGTCCGGTCCTGACGCCGCCGTCCGGTCCTGCGGCCGGACGCCGTCATCCGACCTCGCCACCCAGGAGCACCCCATGAGCCGCCACGTGCCGATCACCATCCGGCAGGACGGGCAGCCTGCCCGCGGCCTCCGGCGGGACTGGTCGGCGTCGGCGGCCCTGGCGGGTTTCGTGGCCGTCGTCGTCTCCTACTCGGGGCCCGTGCTCGTGGTCCTCGAGACCGCCCGGGCGGGCGGGCTCAGCCCGGAGCTCACCTCCTCCTGGCTGTGGGCCGTCTCGGTCGGCTCCGGCGTCACGTGCGCCCTCATGAGCCTGTGGACGCGCCAGCCCGTCATGGTGGCGTGGTCCATCCCGGGGGCGGCGCTGCTCATCACCTCGCTCGGCAGCTACTCCTTCTCCGACGCGGTGGGCGCCTACGTGGTCACGGGCGTCCTGGGCCTGGTCCTGGGCGTGACGGGGCTGATCGGCCGGATGCTGGCCGCCGTGCCGAAGCCCATCACCGCTGCCGTCCTGGCCGGCGTGCTCTTCCCCTTCGCCATCAAGGTGGCGGCGGCCGTCGTCGAGAACCCGTGGGTGGCGGGCGCCCTCGTCCTCGGCTACCTCCTGGGCCGGCGGTTCTTCCCCCGCTACGCCGTCTTCGCCGCGCTGGGCCTGGGCGTGCTGACGGCTCTCGTCCGCGGCCGGATCGAGCCCGTGGCCCTGGACCTGTCCCTCACCCAGCCGGTGCTGACCGTGCCCACGTTCTCGTGGGAGGCGATCGCCGGGATCAGCATCCCGCTGCTGATCGTGACCGCGGCCGGGCAGAACGCCCCGGGCCTGGCCATGATGCACACGGCGGGCTACGCCGCCCGCGACCGCCTGCTGCTCGGCGCCTCGGGCGTCGCGTCGGTCGCCTTCGCGCCCTTCGGCAGCCACGCCCTGAACCTCGCGGCCGTCACCGCGGGCATCGCGACCAGCCCCGAGTCCCACCCGGACCTCGGCCGCCGCTACGTGGCCGGCATCTCGTGCGGGGTCTTCTACGTCCTCTTCGGCCTGTTCGCGGACACCCTCGTCGCCGCGTTCGCGGCGATCCCCCCGGGGATGATCACGGCCCTCGCGGGGGTGGCCCTGCTGGGCGCCCTGCAGGGGTCCTTCTTCGACAGCATGCACCCCGGCCGGCACCAGCCGGCCGTCATCGAGGCGGCGCTCATCACCCTGGTGGTCACGGTCTCCGGCATCGCCCCCTACGGCATCGTCTCCCCGTTCTGGGGCATGCTCGCGGGCATCGGGTCGTACGCGATCCTGCGCCGCCCCGCGGCGGCCGCCACCCGCTGAGCACTCCCGCGCGGCTTCGGCGCACCGAATCCCGGGGCCGGCGCCCCGGGGTCTACACTCGTCGGGAAGCGAAGGGGAGTAGTTCCCGGGTGCCGTGCACCCGTCGGTCTGTCGCCATCCCGGTCTCGACGAGGAGTCCCGGCAGCCCACCCGTGCCCGCGGGCGAACGAGACCTTCCGGACGACACCGCACCCCGGTCGGACCCCGCGCGCCCCGTGCCGCCCCGGGCCGCGCCGGGCCCGAGGAAGGCCGCATGACACCCGCACCCGACGCCCACGCCCCCACGCCCCGGGGAGACCCCGCCCGCCCGGCCCGGCCCGAGCGCGGACAGATCCGCCGCTGGCGCAAGTACCTCGCGGAGGAGCGCGCCGAGGCGCGGATCTACAGCCTCCTCGCCGCCCGCAGCACCGGCCGGGAGCAGGAGATCCTGCACCAGGTCGCCGAGGCCGAGCAGCGCCACGCCGAGCACTGGGTCCGGCTGCTCGGCCCCCACGCGGAGGCCGAGGCCCGGCCGTCCCTGTACTCCCGGCTGCTGATCTTCCTCGCCACGCACTTCGGCTCCGTCTTCGTCCTGGCCCTGATCCAGCGCGCCGAGAGCCGCTCCCCCTACGACCGGGAGGAGGACGCGTCCGACGCCATGGCGGCCGACGAGGCGGTGCACGAGGAGATCATCCGCGCCCTCGCCACCGAGGGCCGGCACAAGCTCTCCGGCAACTTCCGGGCAGCGGTCTTCGGCGCCAACGACGGCCTCGTGTCCAACCTCGCGCTGGTCATGGGCGTGGGCGCCACCGGCACCTCCCCCGGGATGGTGCTCTTCGCGGGCATCGCCGGCCTGCTCGCGGGAGCGCTGTCCATGGGGGCCGGGGAGTTCGTGTCCGTGCGCTCGCAGCGCGAGCTGCTCGACGCCTCCCAGCCGACCCAGGTGACGCTGCACGTGGCGCCGAACCTGGACCTGGACGCCAACGAGCTCGTGCTGATCTACCGGGCGAGGGGCATGAGCGAGGAGGCCGCCGAGCACCGTGCGGCGGAGCGGCTGGGCTTCTTCGAGTGCGACTGCGATCCCTCCCGGTCGTTCCGCGACACCGTCGAGGACGAGCCGGCGCCGCACTCCACCGTGGCCCTCGGCACCGACCTGGGGGCCGCGGCGTCGAGCTTCTGCTTCTTCGCCTCCGGCGCGATCATCCCGATCCTGCCGTACCTGGCGGGCCTCACCGGGGTCCCCGCGATGCTCGTGGCCCTCGTCCTCGTGGGGCTCGCCCTGCTGGTGACGGGCGGCCTGGTCGGGCTGCTCTCCGGGGCCTCACCCTGGAAGCGCGGGCTGCGCCAGCTGGCCATCGGCTACGGCGCCGCCCTGGCCACGTATCTCCTCGGCCTGCTCTTCAACACGAGCGTCGCCTGACCGGTCGTCACGAAGGCAAACCGAGGCTGTCCTCACTTGAGGGGACATCCCGGGCGGCCGGTGGAGCCCCCGGCTCCGCAGCCGTCCGCGAAACCCCTGGTCGGAGCGGATTCCCTGCCGATTCCGCCGCCCCCGCGCCCCGCCGACGGGCCCACGTTCCGGGGGCGGCCGGCGGCTCAGGGCCCGCCCCGCGAATTCCCCGCGGAAACCGGGTGCGGACGCGGCACCGCGTCGGATAAGGTTGCGATCGTGGTGAGAACCACAGCAATGGGGGAAATTGCACGGATCGGACCGATTCGGACGCACTGGGGGGTGCACCGTCTGCGGCATCCGTGTTCTGAAAGCCGCTCAGCCCACGGCTCTCCTCTGTTGAGGCGTTCAACGCCTGCCGATGGCCGCGGGTCCTCCATGGGAGGCGCATCTCTCCCCGCGCCGGGCGGACTCCTACCGCCCGTTCCCGCGGCCATCGGTCTACACCGCACCACCTCCGCCCCGGTCGTCCCGCTCCGCACGCCGTCCCGGCGCCCTGCCCGCTGGGGCTAGTATCGTAGGGCCGCGCCCGCCGTCGTCGAGACCGGACCGCGCGGCGCACCCGTCATCAGCGCCGAGGAGCCCGCCCATGCCCGCCCAGGGGACCGTCGAACACGTCCTGACCGTCCACTGCCCCGAGGCCCACGGGCTCGTGAGCGCCATCACGTCCAACCTGACGCAGCAGGGCTGCGACATCTTCGACGTGAAGCACTTCTCGGACCGTTTCACCGACGAGTTCTTCATCCGCTGCCACACCGTCAGCGAGGCCGGCACCGCCACCGTGGAGTCCCTGACCGAGGGCTTCGCCCCGGTCGCGGAGCAGCACGACATGCGGTTCCGGCTGGTCTCCGTGCAGCGCCGGACCCGGGTGCTCGTCATGGTGTCCCGCTTCTCCCACTGCCTCACGGACCTGCTGCACCGCACCAGGATCGGCGAGCTGCCCATCGAGATCGTGGCCGTGGTCTCCAACCACCTCGACCACAAGAGCCTCGTGGAGTGGCACGAGGTCCCCTTCCACCACATCCCCGTCACGGCAGCGACCAAGCCGCAGGCCGAGGGCCGGCTGCTCGAGCTCGTGGACCGCTACGACGTCGAGCTGGTCGTGCTGGCCCGCTACATGCAGGTGCTCTCCGACGAGCTGACGCGGGAGCTGTCGGGGAAGTGCATCAACATCCACCACTCCTTCCTGCCCTCGTTCAAGGGCGCCAAGCCCTACCACCAGGCCTACGCCCGGGGCGTGAAGATGGTGGGGGCCACCGCCCACTACGTGACGGCGGACCTCGACGAGGGCCCGATCATCGCCCAGCGCGTCATGCCCGTGGACCACGCCCACACCCCGGCGGACCTCGTGGCGGTGGGCCGCGACGCCGAGATGCAGGCGCTGTCCCGCGCCGTGAAGTGGCACGCCGAGGGCCGCGTGGTGCTCTCCGGCAACCGCACCATCGTCCTGGTCTGACCCGGCCCCCGCGCCCCGGGGCGGCCGGGCGCGCTCATGCGCGGGCGGGCCGGCGGACCGGCGGCGCCGAGCCGTCGGACGCCCCGAGAGGCTCCACCCGGACCGGGGCGCCCGTCTCGAGCGAGTGCTGCGCGGCGTCGGCCACCCGGGAGGCGGCCACGGCGTCGCGGGCCGTGCAGGGGCTGGCGATCTCCCCGCGCACCACCCGCACGAAGGCCGCCATCTCGCGGCGGTAGGCCTCGGCGAAGCGCTCGTGGAACGTGGTGTGCGGGGGCCCGGCCGGGAACCCGACCCCGGGCTCGGCCGAGCGCATCGCCATGTGCTCGTCCATCCCCACGGCCACCGAGCCCTTCGAGCCCTGCAGCTCGAGCCGCACGTCGTGGCCCGCGCCGTTGTAGCGGGTCGCGGCCACGGTGGCCACCGTGCCGTCGTCGAGGGTGAGCACGGCCAGCGCGGTGTCGACATCGCCCACCTCGCCGATCCGGGGGTCCCCGCGGTTGGACCCGCGGGCGTACACCTCGACGACCTCGCGGCCGGTGATCCAGCGGAGGACGTCGACGTCGTGCACGGAGCAGTCCCGGAACAGCCCGCCCGAGGTCGCGAGGAACTCGACCGGCGGCGGGGTCATGTCACCGGTCATCGCGCGCACGGTGTGCAGCCAGCCCAGCTCGCCCGCGGCGTACAGCTCCCGGGCCCGGACGTAGCCGGGGTCGAAGCGGCGCTGGTGACCGATCTGGACCACGCCCTGCACGCGCTCGATCTCGTCGAGCAGGGGCAGCGCCTCCGCCACGGACAGCGCCACCGGCTTCTCGCAGAAGACCGGCAGCCCCGCGGCCAGACCCGTCCGGATCAGCTCCGGGTGCGTGGCCGTGCCGGTCGCCACGACGAGGCCGTCCACCCCGTCCTCGAGCAGCGACTCGACCGTGGGCTGCGGCACCGCCCCCGTCCGGCCGGCCACGGCGGCCGCCTGCTCGGGCACGGCGTCCACGATGCTCAGCCGCACCGCCGGCTCACCCCCGGGACCGCGCAGGGCGGCGAGGTGGGCGGCGTGCATGGCGCCGATGCGGCCGGCGCCGATCAGTCCGATCCGGACGGTCATGGCGGGGAGTCCTTTCGACGGGGAGGGGTGCGGTGGGACCGACCCCGCGCCCGGAGTTCTCCGGGGGCGCGGGGCCGGGGTCCGGTCAGGCGCGGGGGCGGGCCTGAGACTCGGCCATGTCGGCCTGGACCTGCTGCATCTGCGAGGTGTGCCCGCCGAGCTGCTCGAGCTCGTGGGTGAGCTCCTCCAGCTCGGCGCCGCCGGCCATCTGGGCGGTGAGGTCCCCGAGCAGGATGTCCTTCTTCTCGTAGTAGCCGATGGACCGCCCGCGCTTGAGCAGCAGGAACCGGTCCCCCACGGGGTAGGCGTGGTGCGGGTTGTGGGTGATGAACACCACGCCCAGGCCGCGTTCCTTGGCCTGGAGGATGTAGCGCAGCACCACCCCGGACTGCTTCACGCCCAGGGCCGCGGTGGGCTCGTCCAGGATCAGCACCTTCGCCCCGAAGTGCACCGCGCGGGCGATGGCCACGCACTGGCGCTCCCCACCCGAGAGGGTGCCGATGGGCTGGTCCACGTCGCGCAGGTCGATGCCCATGTCGGCGAGCTCCTGCTTGGTGGTCTCCTTCATCCTCGCCACGTCCAGGCGCTTGAACGGCCCGAACCCGGTGGTGAGCTCGGAGCCCAGGAAGAAGTTGCGCCACACCGGCATCAGCGGGACCACGGCGAGGTCCTGGTACACGGTGGCGATCCCGGCGTCGAGGGCCTGCCGGGGCGAGGTGAAGGTGGTCTCCTCCCCGCCGACCCGCAGGGTCCCGTCGGTGTGCTGGTGCAGTCCGGCGATGATCTTGATCAGGGTGGACTTGCCGGCCCCGTTGTCGCCGAGCACGCAGGTGACCTTCCCGGCGTCGACGGTCATGGTGACCTCGCGCAGGGCGATGATGTTGCCGTAGCGCTTGCCGACGTCCGCGAGCTCCACCAGGGGCGCGGCGGTGTCGGTGGTGGTGCCCGTGGGCGTGTTCTGCGTCGACACGGTGGTCACCTACTTCCTCTCGACGCGCTTGCGCACGTACATGTTCACGATGGTGGCCAGCAGCAGCATCAGGCCCAGGAAGAACTTGAACCAGTCCGGGTTCCACTCGGCGTAGACGATGCCGCGGGAGGCGATGCCGAAGATCAGCGCGCCCAGAGCGCCGCCGATCGCGGAGCCGAAGCCGCCGGTGAGCAGGCACCCGCCGATCACCGCGCCGATGATGTAGAGGAACTCGTTGCCCACGCCCTCCCCGGACTGAACGGAGTCGAAGGCGAAGAGGTTGTGCATGCCCAGCAGCCAGCCGCACAGGCCCACGCCCATGAACAGACCGATCTTGGTCTTCGCCACCGGCACGCCCACGGCGCGGGCGGCGTTCTCGTCCCCGCCCACCGCGAAGATCCAGTTGCCGATCCTCGTCTTGAGCAGGATGAACGTGGCGACCGCCACCAGGGCGATCCAGTAGAACACCGTGATCCGCACGTTCACCCCGGCGATGGTCACCGAGGAGGCGAAGATCGCCTTGGCGGAGTCGAAGCCGTCCATGGTGCTGATCGAGGGCGAGGAGACCGAGCCGCCGATCAGCCGGGTCAGAGCCAGGTTGAGCCCGGTGAGCATGAGGAACGTCGACAGGGTCACGATGAAGGAGGGCAGCTTGGTGCGCATCAGCAGCCAGCCGTTGATCAGCCCGATCGCCAGCGAGGTCAGCAGGGCGATGCCCACCCCGACCCAGACGTTGACGGCGAAGAACCAGCTGAACATCGAGGCGGCCAGCGCGGAGGTGATCACGGCCACCCCGGTGGAGAGGTCGAACTCCCCGCCGATCATCAGCAGGGACACCCCCACCACCATGATCCCGATGGTCGAGGCCCCGTACAGCACGGTGGAGATGGACTGGGCCTGGGTGATCGAGGGGGCGGCGACGGCGAAGAACAGCGCCACCACGATCGCCCCGACCAGCGCCCCGATCTCGGGGCGGGCCAGGAAGGTGCCCAGCAGGCCCTTGGTCTGGATGCGCTCGTCGGCCGGAGCCGCGGCGGTGGGCGTGGAGGGGGCTCCGGAGGAGCCGCGGTCCGGCGCCGGTGCGGCGGCCGGTGTACGGGTGGAGGTCATGGTCTTCTGCTCCTGGTTCCCGGGCCCGCTCAGCGGATGCCCTCGTTCGCGTACTCGAGGACGTCCTCGGCGTTCGACGAGTCCACGACGGCGGGACCCGTGAGCGTCGCCTGGCCGCCGCCGATCTTGAAGGCGCCCCGGTGGTTCTGCCACAGGGAGTCCACGGACAGGTAGCCCTGCAGCCACGGCTGCTGGTCGATGGTGAACAGCACGTCGCCGTCGACGACGGCCTGGGCGAGGTCGCCGTTCATGTCGAAGGACGCGACGGTCGCGTCGCTGCCGGCCGACTCCTTCGCCTCGAGCAGGGTCATCGTGTAGGGCGCGCCGAGCCCGATGATCGAGTCGGCCTCCGTCGAGGCCTGCAGCTTGGCCGTGGCGGTCGAGGACACCTGGGTCATGTCCGTGCCCTGCACGTAGAGGATCTCCGTCTCCGGCAGCGCCTCCTTGACGCCGGCGCACCGGGCCTCGAGGCCCACGTGGCCCTGCTCCTGGATCACGCAGATCGGGTGCTGCAGGCCCTCCTCCTTGAGCCGCTCCCCCGCCGTCTGCCCGGCCAGCTGCTCGTCGGACCCGAAGTGCGCGAACGCGCCGAGGTCCTCGAACTCGTTCTCGCCGGCGTTGAGGGTCACCACCGGGATGCCGGCCTCCTCGGCCTGGGCCAGCACGTCCCGCAGGGCGTCGGGCTTGGCCAGGGTCACGGCGATCCCGTCGACGCCCTGGTCGATGTACTGCTGCACGAGCTGGGCCTGGCGCCCGCCCTCGGGATCGGAGGCGTAGAGGAACTCCACGTTGTCCTTCGCCGAGGCCTCCTCGGCGCCCGCGCGGATCCGGTCCCAGAACGTGTCGCCCGGGGCGGCGTGCGTGATCATGGCGATCTTGATCTGCTCGGTCTGGGCCGCCTGGCCGCCGCCGCCCTCGCCCGCGGCGGTGGTCTCCCGGCCGCCCTCGGACGAGCAGCCGGCGAGCGCCATGGCGGGGACCAGCAGGGCGGCGGCCGCCAGGAGACGCCGGGGTGCCCTGGGCCGCAGGTTCTCGGGGGAAGGACGTCGTGCAGTCATGGGATGTTCTCCTCGTGTCGATGCGGGGCCTCGCGCCTCCGGGCGCCGCCTCGGCCGTCCGCTTGGGGATCATCCTGGGTGACCCGGATCACAGATGTCAATAGAATGTATGGACATATTCACATCTCGCCCTTCACAATGGAGGAAGTCGGCGGTCCCGCCCGCTCGGTTCCACTCCTTGGAGGTCCACCATGTCCTGCCCACTCCGTCTCACGGTCGACAAGACCTCCCCCGTGCCCCTCTACCACCAGGTGGCGCAGGGGCTCGAGGACGCGATCCGCAGCGGTGAGCTGCCCCCGGGAACCAAGCTGGACAACGAGATCGACCTCGCCAACCGGCTCAACCTGTCCCGGCCCACCATGCGCAAGGCCATGGACCAGCTCGTGCGCGCCGGGCTGCTGGTGCGCAAGCGCGGTGTGGGCACCCAGGTGGTGGGCAGCCAGGTGCGCCGCTCGCTCGAGCTGACCAGCCTGCACGAGGACCTCCAGCGCAGCGGGGGCAGTCCCAGCACGGACGTGCTGGACTTCGCGCGGATCCCTGCCGACGACGAGGTGGCGCTGCTGCTGGGCATCGCGCCGGGCGACGAGGTCTACCACCTCGTGCGCCTGCGCGGCACGGACGGCGAGCCGCTGGCCCTCATGGAGAACTGGATCCCCTGCGCGCTGTGCGAGCTCACGCGCGAGCAGCTCGAGCAGGAAGGGCTGTACTCCCTGATGCGCGGCCAGGGCGTCAACTTCCAGCTGGCCCACCAGCGGGTGGGCGCCGTCTCGGCCGACGCGTTCCAGGCGGAGCAGCTGGGCGTCGAGCCCGGCGCCGCGCTGGTCAGCATGCACCGCACCGCCATGGACGACCTCGGCCGGCAGGTGGAGACCGGCCGGCACGTGTACCGGGCCGACAAGTACACCTTCGAGCTGACCCTCGTCCAGCGCTGAGCGCCGGACCACCGCCGCGGCCCGAGACCACCGCACGACGACGACACCGGAAGGCACACCGACCCATGCACACCGACAGCCCCCGCCCCGAATGGGTCCACCCCAAGGACTCCGCCGCCCAGGACGGCTGGTTCGTCTCCCTGGGCGGCCACGACTCCGCCGCCGAGGTCCCCGGCTGGGCCCACACGGGCCTGCGCGTGGCCGACCTCTGCCCGGGCGGACGGATCCGCCTGGACGCCGCCGAGGAGGAGCGAATCGTGGTGCCCCTGGCGGGGAGCTTCACCGCCGAGACGAATGGTGAGAGCTACGACCTCGCCGGCCGGCCGTCGGTCTTCGCCGGCCCCACCGACGTCCTCTACACCGGGATCCGCCGGGACCTGACCGTGTCCACCGCCACCGGCGGCCGGGTGGCCGTGGCCTCGGCGCCCGCCCGCGCGGAGCACCCGACGCGGCTCGTGACCCGCGAGGAGATCCCGGTGGAGCTGCGCGGGGCGGGGAACTGCTCGCGCCAGGTGCACAACTTCGGCACGCCCGCCGCGCTGGAGGCCGACCGGTTCATCGTGTGCGAGGTGCTCACCCCGGCCGGCAACTGGTCCTCCTACCCGCCGCACAAGCACGACGAGGAGAAGGACGGGGAGACCGCCCTGGAGGAGATCTACTACTTCGAGACGCAGCTCGCCGAGGGCATGCCCGCCCCGGAGTCCGGCGGCACCGACCCGATGGGCTACCAGCGGGTCTACGCCTCGGACGACCGCCCCATCGACGTCAGCGCCGAGGTGCGCTCCGGCGACGTCGTCCTGGTGCCCTACGGCTGGCACGGGCCCGCCATGGCGACCCCCGGCTACGACCTGTACTACCTCAACGTCATGGCCGGGCCGGGCCGGGTGCGGGAGTGGCTGATCAGCGACGACCCCCACCACGGCTGGATCCGCCGGACCTGGGACGAGTCGGCCGTCGACCCCCGGCTGCCCTTCGGCCGCTGACCGGTTCCGTGCCGATCCGTCCGGGCGACCGCACCCGGACTCGTCCCCCGGACGACGGGACCGCCCGCACATGGAGCCGCCGGCTCGCGCTGCTCGTGTCCACCGTGCTGTTCATGGAGCACCTCGACGGCACGATCCTCGTCACCGCGGCGCCGAGCATCGCGGCCGATCTCGGCGTCGGCAGCGCCGAGATCGGCCTCGCGATGACCGTCTACCTCGTCACGGTGGCCACGTTCATCCCCGTGGGCGGCTGGCTCGCCGGCCGATTCGGGCCCCGGTGGGTGTTCTGCGCATCCATTGTCGTCTTCACGCTCGCCTCCCTCCTGTGCGCTGCCGGCAGCAGCCTCCCGGCACTGGTGGCGGCGCGGGTCCTTCAGGGCCTCGGCGGGGCCATGATGGTCCCGGTCGGGCAGCTCATCGTCCTGCGCGCCACGGACCGGCGCGATCTGCTGCGGGCCATCGCATGGATCACGTGGCCGGCGCTGCTCGCGCCCGTGCTGGCCCCGCTCGTGGGCGGGCTGCTGACCTCCTGGGCGAGCTGGCACTGGATCTTCCTGATCAACGTCCCGGTGGGCGCGGCGGCCCTCGTCGCGGCGCTGCGGCTCGTCCGCGACACGGAGACCGAACGCCGGTCCCTCGACGTGCCGGGGCTGCTGTGGTGCACGGTCGCCGTGTTCGGCCTGGTCGCCGGTCTGCAGCTCGTCCCGCACGCCGGATGGGCCGGCGCCGCGGTCGGGCTGCTGTGCGTCGCGGCCCTCAGCGGAGCCATCGCCGTGCGCTGGCTGCTGCGCGCCGCGAACCCCCTGCTGGACCTGCGGGTCTACCGGATCGCCGGCTACCGGGCGGCGAACTCGGGCGGCTTCGTCTACCGGGCGGTCGTCAGCTCGGTCCCGTTCCTGCTGCCGCTGCTGCTCCAGGACGGATTCGGCCGGTCGCCCGTGGAGTCCGGTCTGCTCGTCACCGCCGTGTTCCTCGGCAACGTGGGCGTCAAGCCGGCCACCACCCCGCTGCTGCGCCGGTTCGGGTTCCGCACCGTCCTCATCGCCTCCGTGTCCGGCGGTGCGGTCTGCATCGCGACGTTCCTGCTCCTGGCTCCGGGCACGCTCCTGTGGCTCGTCACCCTGCTGCTGCTGGCCAGCGGGGCGCTGCGCTCGATCGGATTCACCGCCTACAACTCCCTGCAGTTCGCCGACGTGGAACCGGCGCAGATCTCTTCGGCGAACACCCTGTCCGCCACCAGCGCGCAACTGGCCACCGGGCTGGGGATCGCCGTGGGAGCCCTCGTCCTGCAGCTGGCCTCGGCCGCTGCCGGAATTCTCCCCGAGGCCGGAGACCTGCTCCCGTACCGGGCGGCCTTCGCCGTCATGGCAACCCTGCTCCTGCTGCCCCTGGTCAGTGCGCTGCGGCTCCCACCCTCGGTGGCCGAGCACGTCAGCGGGCACGCCACCACCGTCCCGGCGCCACCCCGCACCCCTTCAGGAAAGAGGACACCATGACCGCTCTTCCCGAACGCCTGCTCAGCGACGCCACGACCCTGCCGGCCCTCGGCTTCGGCACCTTCCCGCACGAAGAGGCGGACTCCGCCGCAGTCACCGAGCACGCCCTGGACCTGGGCTACCGGCTGCTGGACACCGCCCTGAGCTAGGAGGCCACCGGGGTGACTCCGGTGGTGAACCAGATCGAGATGCACCCCTATTTCGGACAGCGCCCGCAGCGACAGTTCCACGCCGAGCACGGCATCCTCACACAGAGCTGGAGCCCGCTCGGGCGGGGCGGGGCCCTGCTGGCCGAACCGGCGCTGGAGGAGATCGCCCGCGCCCACGGCGTCGAGACCGGTCAGGTCGTGCTGCGCTGGCACGTCCAGCAGGGGGTCGTCCCGATCCGCACCTCCGCGAACCCGGAGCGACGCCGCGTCAACCGGGAACTGGATTTCGAGCTCAGTCCCGAGCAGATGGCCGCCGTCGACAGGTTGGAGCAGGGTCGCATCTGGGGCCAGGACCCCGAGGAGTACGAGGAGTTCTGAGCCCCCGCTCCACCGGCCCAGGTGCGCGACAGGGCCCCCTCCACCCGGAGGGGGCCCTGTCGTCGTCCGTGGACGGTGTCAGCGCAGGGCGCCGACGGACGCGGCGGCGCCCTTCAGGACGCCGGCGGCGATCTCGAGGCCCTCGATCCGGCCCAGGGAGACGTCCTCGTGCTCGATGTTGACGGCCATGTCCGGGTCGACCTCGTGCAGCGCGGTGAGGAACTCGGCCCAGTAGGCGGTGTCGTGGCCGCGGCCCAGTGCCACGAAGTCCCACGCGGAGTCCTTCGGCCACTCGTTGGCCCACTCGTCCCCGCCGAGGTTGGTGCGGTCCTCCTCGGCGGAGAGGCGGCGGAAGCTGTTGTCCAGCACACCGTAGAGCGCGGCGTTGTCCTGGTTGATCCGCACGTCCTTCGCGGCCGCGTGGAGGATCAGCGAGCCGAGCTCGCGGACCACGGCGACCGGGTCCATCTGCTGCCAGAACAGGTGCGAGGCGTCGAGCTCCACCCCCACGTGGGTGGCCCCGGTCAGCTCGATGAGCTTGCGGACGTCGGCGGTGTTGAAGACGACGTTCTGCGGGTGCAGCTCCAGGGCCACCTTCACGCCGTGGTCGGCGGCCATCCGGTCGGTCTCCCGCCAGAAATCGGCGACGAGACCCCACTGGTAGTCCAGCACGTCCAGGGAGGCGGAGTTCCAGGCGTTGACGACCCAGTTGGGCACGGTGGCCCCGGGCTCCCCGCCGGGCAGCCCGGACATGGTGACCACCCGGGTCTGGCCCAGCCGCTCGGCCAGCCGGATGGAGCGGCGGATGTCCTCGGCGTGCTTCTCCCCGATGGCACGCTTGGGGTGCAGCGGGTTGCCGTTGCAGTTGAGGCCGGCGATCGAGACGCCGGTGCCCTCGAAGACGGCCAGGTAGTCGTCGCGGGCGGCGTCGCTCTCCAGGATCTGGTCCATGTCCGGGACGTGGACGGCCGGGAGGAATCCGCCGGTGTTGATCTCGATGCCGGTCAGGCCGAGATCGGCGACGACCTTCAGCGCCTCCGGGAGCGGGCGGTCGTGCAGGATCGCGTTGTAGACACCGAGCTTCACAGGACGACCTTCTTTCCGTGATGGGTGGCCGACTCCACGGCCGCCTGCAGGATCTCCATGTTGTGCACGCCGTCCGCGAAGGAGGCGTTGCGCGGCAGTGAAACGGACTCGTCGAGACCTGCGACCTCCTCGAGGAAGGCGCGGGCCTGGTAGCCGAAGGCGTCGTTCTGGCCGAAGCCGACGCCGGGGGCGTCCATGGCCAGTCCCTGCGACAGGTAGGGGTGGCCGGGGCCGAGGTTGACGGTGCGGTAGCCGTTGGTGGCCTCGGGCCCCTCGCGGAGGAACAGCTCGATCTCGGCCGGGCGCAGCTGGTTGAACCGGGCCGCACCCTTCTCGCAGAACACCTCGAAGGTCAGCGTGTTGGGGTGCCCGGCCGCCACCCGGGAGACCTCGAGGCTGCCGGCGCCGGAGGCGAACTCCGCGGAGTAGGCGGCGTAGTCGTCGTTCTCGACCGGCTCGTGGACGTCGCTGACCTCCACCAGGTGGTGGCCGGTCACCGCGCCCAGGGGCAGGGGGCGTTCGGTGATGGTGGTGGCCAGGCGTCCGCCGGACACGGAGGCGATGTCGCCGCAGAGGAATTCCGCGACGTAGGCCAGGTGGCTGCCGACATCGGCCAGCGCACCGGAGCCGGGGCCGCCCTTGTAGCGCCAGCTCATCGGGGCCTTGGGGTTGAACCCGTAGTCGGTCCAGTACCGGCCGCTGAAGTGCAGGACCTTGCCCAGGGTGCCGTCCTGGATCAGGTCGCGGATCGCGGCGATGCCGGGGGTGCGCCGGAAGGTGAAGCCGATCCGGGCGACGGACTCCGCCTGCTCGGCGGCGGCGGCCATGGCGCGGGCGTCCTCGAGGGTGTCGCTGAGCGGCTTCTCGCACAGCACGTGCTTGCCCGCCTCCAGCAGGCCCTCGACCGCCCGGCGGTGGAAGCGGTTCGCGATGACGACGCTGACCACGTCGATCTCCGGGTCCTCCGCGACCGCCTCCCAGGAGCCGACGGCCTTCTCATAGCCGTAGCGGCGGGCCACGTGGCCACCGAGGGTCTCGTTGACGTCGCCGATGGCGACGTAGCGCAGCGGGGGCAGGACGGGGTCGTAGAGCGTGGGGGCCACGCGGTAGGCGGCCGCGTGGGCCTGGCCTGCCATGCCGGCGCCGATGACGGCGATGCCGATGCTGTCGGTCATGTTTCTCTCCTGGACTGGGGACGGGACGGGGACGGTTCGGGAAAGGGGACGAACACGCACGAAGAGCGGCCGTCGCTCCGGGCCCTGTGGCACCGGTCACGATTGGAGCGCTCCAACGAGCGTAGGATCTTCTGCGGACCGGGTCAAGAGATTTGTCAGGACAAATTCGGGAGAGCGATCGGGGACAATGCTGTGGTGAACACTCGACCGCCCACCATCTACGACGTCGCCCGGAGCGCGGGCGTCTCCAAGTCCTTGGTGTCCCTCGTCCTGCGCGGCTCCCCCAGCGTCTCCGAGGCCCGGCGGACCGCCGTCCTGGAGGCGGTGGAGCGGCTGGGCTACCGCCCCAGCCAGGCCGCCGCGGCGCTGGCCGGGGCGACGACGCGCACCATCGGGGTGGTCATCGACGACTGGCGGAACCTGTGGTTCGTGGAGCTGCTGCGCGGTCTGCAGGAGGGCCTGGCGCCGCACGGACTGCGGATCGCGGTCGCCGACCACACGCTCAACGCGCACGTGGAGGCGCACCCGCTGGACGGCTTCCTGTCGATGCGCGTCGACGGGCTGGTGATCGCCACCGAGCCGACCGGGGCCATGCGCGTGCCCGAGGGACTGCCCGTCGTGGTGGCCGGCCACCGGGAGGGCGTGGTGCCGGGTGCCGAGGTCGTCGCCAACGACGACCGGCTCGGCGCGCGCCTGGCGACGGAGCACCTGATCGGCCTCGGCCACCGCGGCATCGGCCACCTCACGGGCGGCGGCGGAGCGGCCCGGCTGCGGGCGGAGGGCTTCGCGGCGGCGATGGCCGCGGCCGGCCTCGAGCCCCGCACCGTCGCCGGGCACGGTGCCACCACGGAGGAGGACGGCTACGCCGCCGCGGTGCGCCTGCTCGACGCCGCTCCGGAGACCACGGCGGTCTTCGCCGCCAACGACACCATGGCCATGGGGGCGCTCGCGGCGGCCGGTGAGCGCGGGCTGCGCGTGCCGCATGAGCTCTCGGTGGTCGGCTACGACGACTCCCCCATCGCCTCCACCCATCTCCTGCGGCTGACCACCGTCGACAGCCGCAACGCGGAGATCGGCGCGGTGGCCGCCGAGCGGCTGGTGGCCCGGATCGGCGGGGGCCCGGACACGGGGGCGGCGGTCCTGCTCGAGCCGGAGCTGGTCGTCCGCGGCTCCACGGCGGCACCCCGCGCGACCGGGTGACGGCGGGGCCCCGCGAGCGCCCCGCCGCCGCGCCGGGGAAACGGGTCAGGGCGCGGCGGGGCCCTCGCCCCGCCGCGCCCTGACGCCGGCCCCCGCTGCCACTCAGGCGCGGGCGGCCACCGGTGCCGTGCTGTAGAGCTCCGGCTTCGGCTGCATCCGCACGGGCACGATCTCCCCGCTGGCCTGCGCCCGGACGCCGGCCTCGCAGCACGCGGCCGTGGCGTAGCCGTCCCATGCGGAGGGCCCGCCGATCTGCCCGCGCGCGGCGGCGTCGACCCACGCCTGGATCTCGCGGTCGTAGGCCTCGACGAAGCGCTCCTCGAAGCCCGGGGTGACGCTGCCGCCCCAGGTGCCGGCCGTGCGGACGTAGGGTTCGGTGTCGCCGCCGATGCCCACCACGCCGGTCTCGAAGGACGCCTGCGTGGCGACCTGGTAGCCGAACTGCGCGTTGACGTAGGCCTCGACCTGGGCGAGGATCCCGGACTCGGTCTCCATGAGCACCAGCTGCGGGTCCTTCTGGCCCTCCGGGGCGTTGCGGGTGGAGCGCCCGATCCGGACCTGGACCGAGGTGATCTCCTCCCCGGTGAAGAAGCGCACGGCGTCGAACTCGTGCACCACGGAGTCGTTGATGATCATCTCGTTGGTGAACCCGGGCGGGGTGGTCGGGTTGCGGTGCTGGTGGTGCAGGGTCAGCAGCTCCCCGTAGGTCTGCTCCTCGATCATCCGGCGCAGGGCGAGATAGCCCGCGTCGAAGCGGCGCATGAAGCCGACCTGGATCAGCTGCCGGCCGGCGGCGACCTCGGCCTCGACCACGCGCCAGGAGGACTCCGCGTCCGGGGTCAGCGGCTTCTCGCACAGCGTGGGCAGCCCGTGCTCGATCGCGGACAGCAGCACCTGCTCGTGCAGGAACCCGGGAGTGGCGATGAGGGCGGCGTCGATGTCGTCCCGGTCGAGCACCTCCTGGAAGTCGGTGTGGGCCACCGCGCCGGGGATGTGGGCGATGGCGGCCTCGGCCCGGGCCCGGTCGATGTCGACGACGGCGGCGATCTCGGCGCCGTTGATCCGGCGGTGGATGCGCTCGATGTGGTCGGCGCCCATGCGGCCGGCTCCGACGACGGCTACGCGCAGCGGGGTGTTCATGGTGTTCTCCTTCCGCCGCCCCTGCGGGGCGGGATGTGCGGGGCGCTCCCGCCGGTCCGGGGACCGGCGGGAGCGGGGTGGCGTGCGGGTCAGTGGTCGGACGAGGACGGGAAGGCGAAGGACGCCCCCGAGGCGTGGTGCGGCTCGGGCCACCGCTCGGTGACGGCCTTGCCGCGGGTGTAGAAGCGCACGCCGTCGGGCCCGTAGATGTGGTGGTCGCCGAACAGCGAGGCCTTCCAGCCGCCGAAGGAGTGCCAGGCGACGGGCACGGGGATCGGGACGTTGACGCCGATCATGCCCACGGTCACCTGCCGCTTGAACTGGCGGGCGTAGGCGCCGGAGGAGGTGAAGATCGCGGTGCCGTTGCCGTACGGGTTGGCGTTGATGACCTCGATGCCCTCGTCCAGGGTGTCCACGCGCAGCACCACGAGGACGGGCCCGAAGATCTCCTCCTCGTAGGCGGCCATGTCCTTCCGGACCCTGTCCAGGACGGTGGGGCCCACGAAGAAGCCGTCCTCGTGGTCCTTCACGATCAGGTCGCGGCCGTCCACGACGACGGCGGCGCCGTCCTGCTCGGCGGCGGTGACGATCCGGCGCACGCGGTCCCGGGACGCGGGGGTGATGACGGGGCCCATGTCGGAGGAGGCGTCCATGCCGTTGCCCACGGTGATGTCCTTGGCGCGGGCGGCGAGCTTGTCCACGAGCAGGTCCGCGGCCTCGCCGACGGCCACGGCCACGGACACGGCCATGCAGCGCTCCCCGGCGGAGCCGAAGGCGGCCGCGGTGAGGTTGTCGGCCGCGGAGTCCATGTCGGCGTCCGGCAGCACGATCGCGTGGTTCTTCGCCCCGCCGAGGGCCTGGACGCGCTTGCCGTGCTTGGTCGCGGTCTCGTGCACGTACTGGGCGATCGGGGTGGAGCCCACGAACGAGATGCCGTCCACGTCCGGGTGGGTCAGCAGCCCGTCCACGGCTTCCTTGCCGCCGTGCAGCACCTGGAACACCCCGTCCGGCAGTCCGGCCCGCTGCCACAGCTCGGCGATCAGCAGGGCCGGGGAGGGGTCCCGCTCGGAAGGCTTGAGGATGAAGGCGTTGCCGGTGGCGATCGCCACCGGGGCCATCCACAGCGGCACCATGACGGGGAAGTTGAACGGGGTGATGCCCGCGACCACGCCGAGGGGCTGGCGGAAGGAGTAGACGTCGATGCCGGTGGAGAACTGGTCGGAGTACTCCCCCTTGAGCTGCTCGGCGATCCCGCAGGCGAACTCGACGACCTCGAGGCCGCGGCCCACCTCGCCCTTGGCGTCGGAGAGCACCTTGCCGTGCTCGGCGGTGATCAGGGCGGCGAGGTCGTCGGTGTGGGCGGCCACGAGCTCGCGGAACTTGAACAGCACGGCGGTGCGCTTGGCCAGGGACACGTCGCCCCACGAGTCGGCGGCCGCCCGGGCCGCGGCCACCGTGGTCTGCAGGTCCTCGTCGGTGGCCAGGTGCAGGATGCCGGACACCTGCCCGGTGGCGGGGTTGTAGATCTCCTGGGTGCGGTCACCGGTGCCGGGCGTGCGGGCCCCGGCGATGAAGTGCTCGACGTGCTGGATCTGCTGGTCGGTCCTGTCGATCTGCTGGGTCATGGGACTCCTCCTTCAGTTCCCCAGCAGCGGACGCTGCCGGGCCTTGTGCTGCTGGTAGACCTCGTAGGCCTCGTTCGTGGACTCGAGGGTGGCGGTGCCCGTGACGGGCACGTCCCACCAGGACTCGGAGCTGGGCGCGTCGATCAGCGGGTCCGACTCCACGTGCACGAGCACGGGACCGGAGCCCTCGGGCACGGCCTTGGCCTCGGCCACGCACCGCTGCAGCCGGTCGATCACGCCCTCGCCGGGCTCGACCCGCAGCACGCGCACGCCGAGGGACTCGGCGTTCGTGGCGAGGTCGATCGGCAGCGTCGAGCCGTCGTCGAAGCTGTGCCGCTGCCCGTCGAGGTAGCGGTACTTCGTGCCGAAGCGCTGGGACCCCAGCTGCTCCGAGAGCGCGCCGATCGAGGCGTAGCCGTGGTTCTGGATCAGCACCACCACGAGCTTGAGCCCCTCGGCCACGGCCGTGACGAGCTCGGTGTGCATCATCAAGTAGGAGCCGTCCCCGACCATGACGACGACGTCGCGCGCGTCCTGCGGCGTCCCGGCCCGCTGGGCCTCGGCCACGGCGGCCCGCTTGACCCCGAGCCCGCCGGCGATCTCGTAGCCCATGCAGGAGAACGCGTACTCGACGTGGTAGCCGAAGGCGTCCTTGACCCGCCACATCTTGTGCAGGTCACCGGGCAGCGAGCCCGCCGCGCACACGACGACGTCCCGGTCGTCCATGGCCTCGTTGACGGCCCCGATGATCTCGTTCTGGCTGGGCAGCGGCAGGTGCCGCTCGGAGAACGCCGCGTCCACGGTCGCGTCCCAGCGCTGCTTCTCGGCTTCGACGGTCGCCGCGAGGTCCGCACCGACCCGGTACCCGCCCAGCGCCTGCGTCAGCGCGACGAGCGTCTTGCGGGCGTCGGCGACGACCGGCACGGCGGTGCCCTGCTTGTAGGCGTCGAACGCCGCGACGTTGATGTTGACGAAGCGCACGTCCGGGTGCTGGAACGCGGTGCGGGATGCGGTGGTGAAGTCCTCGTACCGGGTGCCGATGCCGATCACCAGGTCGGCGTCGGCGACCACGGCGTTGGAGGCCGTGGAGCCGGTGGAGCCGACGGCCCCGAGGCACAGCGGGTGGTCCCAGTCCATGACCCCCACGCCCGCCTGGGTGTAGGTCACGGGGATCCCGGTGGTCTCGGCGAACTCGGCCAGCGCCTCGGTGGCGAAGGAGTAGTGCACCCCGCCGCCGGCGATGACCACGGGCCGCTCGGCCGCACGGATCGCCGCGACGGCCGCGCGGACGTCCTCCTCCTCGGGCGCCGGCCGGCGGATCCGCCACTCCCGGGGGGCGAGGAACTCCTCGGGCACCTCCAGCGGCTCGGCCTGCACGTCCTGCGGGAGCGCGATCGTCACGGCGCCGGTCTCGGCCGGGTCCGTGAGCACCCGCATGCCGTTGAGCAGCGCCGAGAAGAGCTGCTCCGGCCGCCAGACGCGGTCGAAGTAGCGGGACACCGGCCGGAAGACGTCGTTGACGGTGATGTCGTTGGCGTCGGGGCGCTCGAGCTGCTGGAGAACCGGGTCCGGGCGCCGGGAGGCGAACTGGTCCGAGGGGAACAGCAGCGCGGGCAGCCGGTTCGTGGTGGCCAGGGCGGCGCCGGTCACCATGTTGGTGGCGCCGGGGCCGATCGAGGTGGACACCGCGAAGGTGGCCCGGCGCCGGGTGTGCCGGGCGTAGCCGACGGCCTGGTGCACCTGGGCCTGCTCGTTGCGGCCCTGGTAGTAGGGCATCAGGGCGGGGTCCTGGGCCTGGTACTGCTTCAGGGCCTGGCCCACCCCGGCCACGTTGCCGTGCCCGAAGATGCCGAACATGCCCGGGATCGTGCGCTGCCGGTACTCCTCGGCACCGATCCGGTCGACGGTCCACTGGTTGGCCAGGAACTCCACGAGCGCCTGGGAGACGGAGAGGGTGCGGGTGCTCATCGGGCGGCTCCTTCCTCGACGGTGTGCCCCTTAAGCAGGGACGCGGCGGTGGCCACGGCGCCGGCGACGTCGCCGTCCTCGGGATAGAGGAGGGTGCGGCCGACGGTCAGGCCCTGGACGCCGGGCAGCGCGAGGGCGGCCTCCCAGGTCGCAAAGACCTCGTCGGGCCGGCCGCTCGGGTCGCCGCCCAGCAGGACCGTGGGCAGGGTGGTGGCCGCCATGACGCGCTCCATGTCCTCGACCACGGGCAGCTTCATCCACGTGTGCGCGGAGGTTCCCCCGAGCCCCTGGGCGATCGCCACGGACTGGATCACGGCGTCGGCCGAGAGGTCGTTGACGATGCCGGTGCCGGTGATCCGGGAGATGAACGGCTCCACCATCGCGATGAGGCCGAGGGCGGCGAGGGAGTCCACCGCCCTGGCGGTGTTCTCCAGGACGGAGGTGGTGTGCGGGTCCTCGAAGCAGATGCGGGTGAGCATCTTGCCGCCGTCGGCGCCGATCCGGTCCAGGGCCTCGGCGGTGTGCCCCGTGAAGCGGTCGTCGATCTCGTTGACGAGGCCCGGCAGTCCGCCGCGGTTCATGGAGCCGAAGACGAGCTTGCCCTCGAGCGCCCCCAGCAGCAGCAGGTCGTCCAGCACGTCCGGGGAGGCGAGCACGCCGTCCACCTGGGGGTCCGCCAGGGCGATCTGCAGCCGGTCGAGCAGGCTGCGCCGGTCGGCCATGGCGTCGGCCTCGCCGCGCACCCGCAGGGCGCCGCGGGCCGCGTGGTCGGCGGCGACGACGAAGTTCTGCCGCCCGTGCACGGGTCCGGGGTGACGACGGCGGGAGTCGGCGGCGCGCTGGACGGCGCGCGGGTCCTCCAGCCGGACCCGGGTCAGGTGCTCGTAGCGGCGGGGGTCCGCCGTGTCGAGCTCGAGGGGGGTGGTCGTGGTCATCGGGTGGCTCCTTCGGGTACGGCGCGGCCGCGCTCGCGCAGCAGCTGGAAGACCTCGGCGGGGGTGGGCATGGCGTCGGAGCAGGAGATCTTCGAGGCCACGATCGCGCCTGAGGCGTTGGCGTAGTCGAGGACCTGCTCGAGGCTCCAGCCCTGGTTGATGCCGTGGCAGAAGGCCCCGCCGAAGGAGTCGCCGGCGCCGAGGCCGTTGACGGTCTCCACCGGGACGGGGGCCGAGACCACGCGCTCGTCGCGGGTCTTGGCCATGACCCCCTCGGGGCCGAGCTTGACGACGGCGATCCGCACGCCGGCCTCCAGCAGCCGGTCGGCCTGCTCGTCGGGGGTGCCCTCCCCCACGGCCACCGCGCACTCCTTGTCGTTGCCGATGGCGATGGTCACGTGGCCGAGCAGCTCGTGGACCTGCGCGCGGGCGTCCTCCTCGGACTCCCAGAACATGGGCCGGTAGTCGAGGTCCAGGATCGTGTGCTGGTCGGCCCGCAGCTGCTCGCGGGGACGGGCCTCGTGGGCGGCGAAGTGGGCCGCCCGGGACGGCTCCTGGCACAGGCCCGTGACGGTGGACCACAGGATCCGCGTGTCGGCCACGACCTCGGTGTCGATCTCCTCGGGCCGGATCTGCAGGTCCGGGGCCGTGGGGAAGCGTCCGTAGAAGTACAGCGGGAAGTCCTCGGGCGGGCGGATCGCGCAGAACGTGGCGGGGGTCTGCAGCCCCGGCACGGCGCTCACGAACCGGTCGTCCACGCCGTAGCGGGTGAGCTCGCGGTGCAGGAAGGTGGCGAACGGGTCGTCGCCGGTGCGGGTGATCACCGCGGTGGACTCGCCGTGGCGGGCTGCGGCGACCGCCACGTTCGACGGCGATCCGCCGAGGTACTTGCGGAACGTGGTCACGTCCTCGAGTCCGACGCCGATGTCGTCGGGGTAGATGTCGACGCTGATGCGTCCCAGGGTCACGACGTCGTAGCTCACGCGTGGGCCTCCGTCCTCTGCTCGGTGTGCTGCGGGGTGCCGGCGGCGGCCTTCCGGGCCGCCTCGGCGCGCTCGGTCATCTGCTCCAGCTGGTAGCGGGAGACCTCCATCGCGCTCTCGTCCTCGGCGAAGACCGAGGAGACCATCACGGAGTCCGCCCGGTCGAGGAAGCCGTTGGCGGCGAGGCCGCCGAAGAACTCGTCCCAGTCGACGTCGCCGTCGCCGATCTTCAGGTGCTGGTGCACCCGGGCGGCGTTGCCCGGGGGGTTGGTGATGTAGCGCAGCCCGTGCGAGCGGTGGTGGTCCATCGTGTCCGCCACGTGCACCACGCGCAGGCGGTCGCCCACCGCGGCCATGATCTCCAGGGGTGCGTCCTCCATGTGGAAGGTGTGCGGGGCCACGTAGGCGAAGCCGAGGTTCGGGGAGTTCACGCCCCGGATCACCCGCCACGCCGCCAGGCCCTGCTCCACGAAGTCGTCGGGGTGCGGGTCGATGGCGATGTGCACGCCCTCCGCCTCGATGAGGGGCAGGAGCTCCTCCATGGAGCGGTAGAACGCGCGCTCGGACTCCTCGGAGAGCTCGGGCCGGCCGGAGAACTCGGTGTTCATCTGCTGCACCCCGAGGTCCACCGTCATCCGGACGGCGCGCTTCCAGTACCGCACGGCGGCCTCACGGGCGTCGGGGTCCGGGGAGGACCAGCGCAGCACGGGCAGCACGGAGGCGATCTGCACCCCGGCGGCACGGCAGGCCGCCCGCAGGTCCGCGACGAGCCGGTCGTCGGCCTTGGGGTGGCCGAAGAAGGGCAGGAAGTCGGCGTGCGGCGTGAGCTGCAGGTGGTCGTAGCCCAGGTCCGCGGCGAGCTGCGGGAACTCGAGCAGGGAGTGGGTGGAATGGAACGGGGTGGGATCGAGGGCGATCTTCATGGGCGGATCTCCAGGTCTGTGGTGCGCGGACGGGTCAGCGGACGCGGGTGCGGGAGCCGCAGCCCAGCAGGTAGGAGCGCGTGCGGGTGGCGATGGGCAGCGGGACGTCGAAGGAGGAGACGGGGTACATGTCCTGCTCGACGATGCCGAAGACCGGCCGCTCCAGCTTCTCCACCTCCGCGATGACCTCCGCGAGGTCCGGCAGGCCGGCGGGCGGCTCGACCATGACACCGGCGAGGTTGGCCGCGGCCCAGGTCAGGTTCTCCCGGCGCACGCGTTCGAGGACCACGGGGTCGATCTGCTTCAGGTGCAGGTAGCCGATCCGCTCGGGGTAGCGGCGGATGAGGTCCACGGAGGACGCTCCCCCGTACTCGGCGTGGCCGGTGTCCAGGCAGAGGGTGACCAGCTCGGGGTCGGTGCGCTGCAGGAAGGTCTCGATGTCGGGCTGGCCGCACACGTGGGAGTCGGCGTGGGAGTGGAACTGCTGCTGCAGACCGAAGTCCTCGCGCAGCACCTTCCCCAGCCGGTCGTGGCCCTCGCACAGCGCGTTCCACTGCTCGGTGCTCAGGTGCTCGTTCTCGAGCGCCTGGCCCGTCACGTCGTCCCGCCACATGGCCGGGATCACCACGATGTGCTCGCCGCCCATGGCTGCAGTCAGCTCGGCGACCTTCCGCGCGGGCTCCCACGCCTCCTGCCACTGACCGGCGCCGCGATGGAACGCCGTGAAGACGGTGCCCGCCGAGACCTTCAGGCTGCGCTGGGCGAGCTCGTCGGCGAGCCGGGCGGGGTCCGTGGGCAGGTAGCCGTAGGGACCCAGCTCGATCCAGGAGTAGCCCGCCTCGGCGACCTCGTCGAGGAAGCGCTCCCAGGGGGTCTGCTTCGGGTCGTCGGCGAACCACACGCCCCAGGAGTCCGGGGCGGTGCCGATGAGAACGGGGTTCTGCTGCTGTGCCGCCGCGCCGGCGGTCGTGGAGGTCGCGCTCTGCTGCGCCATGGTGACCTGCTTTCTGGTGCTGGACCGGCGTCACGGTGCGGATCCCGTGCGCCCGGCCGATCAGTGGTCCGGATCACAACCAGAATACGACATCAGGTCAGTTTGTAAAGACATACCGTCTAACTGCGCGCCCAGCGATCCCCGAGACCCGATTCGGGGCCACCGGAGGGGGCAAGGGACGCCCATCAGGTCTTTTCTTTGTCGTAATGTCTTGACATACTTTCGAGCACGGTGGAACAGTCATCCACCACGTGCCATCCACCGGAAGGACCCACCCGTGCCCCTCGTGCGCATCGACGTCACCGAAGACCGTCGAACCCCCGAACAGCTCCGCGAGCTCGCCGACACCGTCCAGGACGTCATGCTCGACACCTTCGCGGCCCCGCCCCGCGACCGCTACCAGATCATCACCGAGCACCGGCCCGGCCAGATCATCGCCGAGGACACCGGCCTCGGCTTCACCCGCACCGACGACCTCGTCATCGTCCAGGTGGTCCAGCAGGGCCGCAGCGAGGCCCAGAAGCAGGCCATGTACCGGGCCCTGGCCGACCGCCTCCGCGCCCGCACCGGGCTGGACCCGCAGGACCTCATCGTCTCCGTCACCGAGAACACCCGCGAGGACTGGTCCTTCGGCGAGGGCGTCGCGCAGTTCCTCGAAGGCCGGCTCTGACTCCTCGGCCGGCTCGGCGCACGGGAAAGGCCCCGTCCACGGTGTTCGCGGACGGGGCCTTCCCCGGGTGCTGGGTCGACGGGCCGGAGCCCGCCGGATCACTTCGTCTCGAAGATCTCCCGCATCAGCTGGGCGGTCTCGGACGGGGTCTTGCCGACCTTCACGCCCGCGGCCTCGAGGGCCTCCTTCTTGGCCTGCGCCGTGCCCGAGGAGCCGGAGACGATGGCGCCGGCGTGGCCCATGGTCTTGCCCTCGGGAGCGGTGAAGCCGGCGACGTAGCCGACGACCGGCTTGGAGACGTTCGCCTTGATGAAGTCCGCGGCGCGCTCCTCGGCGTCGCCGCCGATCTCGCCGATCATCACGATGGCCTCGGTCTCGGGGTCCGCCTCGAACGCCTCGAGGGCGTCGATGTGGGTGGTGCCGATGACCGGGTCGCCGCCGATGCCGATGGCGGTGGTGAAGCCGATGTCGCGCAGCTCGTACATCATCTGGTAGGTCAGGGTGCCCGACTTGGAGACCAGGCCGATCTTGCCCTTGCCGGTGATGTTCGCCGGGGTGATGCCGACGAGCGACTCGCCCGGGGTGATGATGCCGGGGCAGTTCGGGCCGATGATGCGGGTGGTCTGCTTGCCGTCCGCACCGGTCCTCGACTTCGCGTAGGCCCAGAACTCGGCGGAGTCCTGCACCGGGATGCCCTCGGTGATGACGACCACCAGCGGGACCGAGGCGTCGATGGCCTCGATCACGGCGTCCTTCGTGAAGGCCGGCGGCACGAAGACGATCGACACGTCCGCGCCGGTCTTCTCGACGGCCTCGGCGACGGTGCCGAAGACCGGCAGCTCGACGCTGTTGCCGTCCTTGTCCTGGTGGGCCACGGTGGTGCCGGCCTTGCGGGCGTTGACGCCGCCCATGACCTGCGTCCCCGCCGCGAGCATGCGGCCGGTGTGCTTGGTGCCCTCGCCGCCGGTGATGCCCTGAACGATGACCTTGGAGTCCTTGTTCAAAAAGATTGACATTGCTGTTCGTTCCTTAGAAGTGTTCGTCCGGTCGGCGGATCAGTTGGCGGCGTGGGCGAGCTCGGCGGCCTTGTCCGCGCCCTCGTCCATGGTCTCGGCGAGGGTGACGAGCGGGTGGTTGGCGCCGGCCAGGATGCGCCGGCCCTCCTCGACGTTGTTGCCGTCCAGGCGGACCACGAGCGGCTTGTCCTCCTCGTCCCCGAGGATCTCGAGGGCCTTCACGATGCCGTTGGCCACGGCGTCGCACGCGGTGATGCCGCCGAAGACGTTGACGAACACGGACTTCACCTGCGGGTCGTTGAGGATCACGTCCAGGCCCGCGGCCATGACCTCGGCCGAGGCCCCGCCGCCGATGTCCAGGAAGTTGGCCGGCTTGACGTTGCCGTGCTTCTCGCCGGCGTAGGCGACGACGTCCAGGGTGGACATCACCAGGCCCGCGCCGTTGCCGATGATGCCGACCTCGCCGTCGAGCTTGACGTAGTTGAGGTCGTGCTCCTTGGCCTTCTCCTCGAGGGGGTCGGCGCTGGACTTGTCGGCGAGGGAGGCGTGCTCCGGCTGGCGGAACTCCGCGTTCTCGTCGAGGGTGACCTTGCCGTCGAGAGCGATGACCTGCCCGTCGCCGGTCTTCACCAGCGGGTTGACCTCGACGAGCGTGGCGTCCTCCTTCTTGAAGACGTCCCACAGCTTCACGAGCACGGGGACCACCTTCGCGGCGGTCTCGTCGTCGAACTTCGCCTCGCGGACGATCTCCTGGGCCTTGGCCTCGGTGATGCCCTCGGTCGGGACGACCTCGACGCGGGCGAGGGCCTCGGGCCGCTCGACGGCGAGCTGCTCGATCTCCACGCCGCCCTCGACGGAGCACATGGCCAGGTAGGAGCGGTTGGCACGGTCCAGCAGGATCGAGAAGTAGTACTCCTCCGCGATGTCCGCGCCCTGGGCGATCATGACGCGGTGGACGGTGTGGCCCTTGATGTCCATGCCGAGGATCTGCTGGGCGTACTCGTAGGCCTCGTCGGCGGTCTTGGCGACCTTGACGCCGCCGGCCTTGCCGCGGCCTCCGACCTTGACCTGCGCCTTCACGACGGTGACCCCGCCGATCTTCTCGGCGGCGGCCCTTGCTTCTTCGGGGGTGGTCGCGACGATGCCCTGGAGCACGGGGACGCCGTGCTTCTCGAACAGGTCGCGTGCCTGGTATTCGAACAGGTCCACGGGTGAATGCCCTTCTTCGTCGAAGTCGTGGGCGGCGGCGACCCGGGCAGTGTGCGGGTCGTCCTCCGACCTGGTGGTGAACGGAGCACTGCGCATCCTCCCGGCCGGGGCCGGCAGGATGCGTCCGGGCCGTTCCGCGGAGCCGTTCCGGGCGCGGGACGTACCGGTGCACTCCCTGTACGAGACTGTAGTGCATGCTGAAACTGCGGCCACAACCGGGGGCGCGCGCGTGCGGCCCGGCGATTCTTGATTGACTGGCCCCATGAGCTCTGTCGACTCCCCCGAGAACCGGGCGTTCGCCCCTGCCGATGCCGGCTTCCTCGTCTCGATCGCGACCTTCGCGTTCGTGGCCCTCGGACTGGAGGCCGTGGTCGACGGCACGGTGCTCACCTTCACCGGCGGGATCCCCGACGTCTACCCGCTGGGCTGGCAGGTCGTCACCTGGCTGACCCTCGGCGCGGCGTGGCTCGCGATCCAGCGGGGCCTCGTGGCGTGGCTGCGCCACCGGGCGGCGGACCCCGCGGTCCCTGCGCCCTCGGACCCCGCCCCCTCCTCCGCGGTCGACCACCGGCGGACCACCACGGCCCTCGTCGTCTTCGTGCTGGCCGTCCTGCTCGGGGTGATCCTGCCCGTCTTCCTCGTGGGCGAGTGGCGCGTGCAGCCGATCCAGCTCTACCTGGACCTCTACGCGGAGTACGGCGCGGGCGCGTGGCTCGGCATGGTGGGCTTCGCCGCCTACCACGTGGGGCGGGCCCTGCTCCTCGCACTGGTCCTGACGTGCGTGCAGCGGGCCGCGGAGCTGCGCCGGCCGGCCCCCTGGGCACGGGTCGCCCCGGTGGGCGGGCTCGTCCTCGGGCTCCTGCTCGCCCTGCCCGGGCTGGTCCTGGGCGGCTGGGCCTCCGTCGCCACGGCCGTGGTCTGCTGCACGCTGCTGGGCGTGGTGCACAACCTCACCGGCAGGTCGCTGCGCTGGACGGCCCCCGCGGCCGTGGCGGTGCTGCTGTTCGTCTAGCGGCGTCGGCCGGGGCCCCTGTCGCCGTGCGCCCCTCCGGCTCCGACCCGGGCAGGACCGTGGCGGAGAAATGTTGCGGCGATCACAAGAATCTGCCCGCCGGGGTTCCCCACCCCGGCCATATGTCCTAACATAATGACATCAGGACCACTGAGACGTGCGTCACGCACGGAGTGACCCGTCCGACCCGTCAGCACCGTGCAGAGCGCACCGGTTGCGTCCGAGCAAAGGAACTCCCGATGGCCACCTCCTCACCCCGGGAAGCAGCAGCCACGCTGCCTCCCCTCACGTCCGGGCCGCATCGCAAGCGCCTCGGTCTCATCTCCGTCGTCGCCTGCTTCGGCGGCCTGCTCTTCGGCTACGACACCGGCGTGATCAACGGCGCGCTCCGCCCGATGTCGGAGGAGCTCGGCCTCACCCCGTTCACCGAGGGCGTGGTCACCAGCTCGCTCGTCTTCGCCGCCGCCGTCGGCGCACTGTCCGGCGGACGACTCTCGGACGCCTGGGGACGCCGGAAGACCATCCTCCTGCTGGCCGTCCTGTTCTTCGTCGGGACCCTGGTCGTCGTGCTCACCCCCAACTACGAGATCCTCGTGCTCGGGCGCGTCCTGCTCGGCCTGGCGGTGGGCGGCGCCTCGGCGGTGGTGCCCGTCTTCCTCGCGGAGATGGCCCCGTACGAGATCCGCGGCTCGATCGCCGGACGCAACGAGGTGGCCATCGTGATCGGCCAGCTCTCCGCGTTCGTGATCAACGCGATCATCGGCAACGTCTTCAGCGACGTCACCGGCGTCTGGCGGATCATGTTCGCGATCTGCGCGCTGCCGGCCGTGGCGCTGTTCATCGGCATGCTCCGGATGCCGGAGTCCCCGCGCTGGCTCGTCGAGAAGGGCCGGCACGCGGAGGCCCTCGAGGTGCTCAAGACGGTGCGCTCCGAGGACCGTGCGATCGCCGAGCTCGGCGAGGTCGAGCACATCACCGAGGAGGAGCGCGCCGAGAACCGGATCGGGCTGGGCGCGATCCTGACCAACAAGCACCTGCTCCGCATCCTGCTCGTCGGCATCGGCCTCGGCATCGTCCAGCAGTTCACCGGCATCAACTCGATCATGTACTACGGGCAGATCGTGCTGATCGAATCGGGCTTCGAGGCCGGCGCGGCCCTCATCGCCAACATCGCCCCCGGGGTGATCGCCGTGGTCGGCGGCTTCATCGCGCTGTACATGATGGACCGGCTCGACCGGCGCAAGACCTTCATGATCGGTCTGAGCCTCACCACCACGTGCCACCTGCTGATCGGGATCGCCGCGATGACGATGACGGTGGACAACCCGCTGCGGCCCTGGGTGATCCTGGCCCTCGTGGTGGCCTTCGTCGGCTCCATGCAGACCTTCCTCAACGTCGCGGTCTGGGTGTACCTCTCCGAGGTGTTCCCCCTGCACATGCGCGGCTTCGGGATCGGCGTGTCCGTCTTCATGCTCTGGGTGGCCAACGGCGTCCTCGCGCTCTACTTCCCCTCCCTGGTCGACGCGGTCGGGATCACCGGGACGTTCTTCCTCTTCGCCGGGTTCGGCGTGCTGTCCCTGATCTTCGTCTACACCCAGGTCCCGGAGACGCGGGGACGCACCCTCGAGGCGCTCGAGGAGGACGTCTCGACCGGCGCGATCTACACGGTGAAGGCGAAGTCCTCCTAGGGAACAAGCCCGAGAGGTCAGCGGCGGGGACGCCCTGACCCGAGGAGAGCCTCCGGCCGGACGTGGTCCCTGACCACGCTCCGGCCGGAGGCTCTTCGCACGTCCCGCCCCCGCTCCGGCACGGGACCGGAGGCGGGACCACCGGTACCACCACCGCGGGCGGGCGGAACCGGGGCGGCTCAGCCGACCTTCGTCAGCGGCGCGTAGCGCAGCAGCAGCCGCTTCTCGTCGGCCCCGAAGCGCACCTTCGCCACGGTCTTGTCGCCGGCGCCCTCGAGGGACACCACGGTGCCCTTCCCGAACGCCGTGTGGTCCACGGTGTCGCCGACCGTGAGGCTGGGGATCTCCTTGTTGGGCTGGACCCGTCCGGCCGTGGTGGCCCGGGACGGTGCCATCCGCTCGAAGGCCGCGTTCGACGCCGCGGCGGCGCCCCAGTAGGAGCCCCGCATCGGGTCCCGCTGCCCGGAGCCGCCGTGCAGGGAGGAACCCCAGGACGCCGGGGCCGAGGACCCCTCGCGCTTCCAGTCGAGGAGCTCCGCCGGGATCTCGTCGAGGAACGGGCTGGCCGGGTTGTACTGGGACTGCCCCCACATGGAGCGGAACTCGGAGCGGGTGAGGTAGAGGCGCTCGCGGGCCCGGGTGAGCCCCACGTAGGCGAGCCGCCGCTCCTCCTCCATCTCCTTCTCGTCCGTGAGGGAGCGCTGGTGCGGGAACAGCCCGTGCTCCATGCCGGTCAGGAAGACCACGGGGAACTCGAGGCCCTTGGCGGTGTGCAGGGTCATGAGCGTGACCACGCCCTGGGCGCGCGCCTCGGCGACCTCCGCCGCGATCTGCTCGGCACTCGGGCCGCCCTCGGTGCCGGCGGCGGGCCGGTTCGGGATCTGGTCGGCGTCGGCCACGAGGGAGACGTGCTCGAGGAACTCGGGCAGCCCGGCGTCGGAGTGGTCCCGCTCGAACTCGCGGACCACGGCCACGAGCTCCGCGAGGTTCTCGACCCGGGACTCGTCCTGGGGGTCCTGCGACTGGCGCAGCGCGGCGAGGTATCCGGACTGCTCCAGGACGGCCTCGAGGACCGTGGCGGCCCCCGAGCCCTCGGCGACCGAGGCGAGGTCGTCCATGAGCTGGACGAAGGCCTTGACCGCGTTCAGGGAGCGGGTGGCCATGCCGGGCGCCTCGTCGGCGCGGCGCAGCGCGGCCATGAAGGAGACCCGCTCGCGCTCGGCGAGGGCCGCGGCGGCGCCCTCCGCGCGGTCGCCGATGCCGCGCTTGGGCTCGTTGACGATCCGGCGGACGTTGATGTCGTCGTCCGGGTTCACGATCGCGCGCAGGTAGGACAGGGCGTCCTTGATCTCCTTGCGCTCGTAGAAGCGGGTGCCGCCCACCACCTTGTAGGGCAGGCCCACGCGCATGAGGATCTCCTCGAGAGAGCGGGACTGCGCGTTGGTGCGGTAGAACACGGCGACGTCGCCGGGGCGGTACCCGTCCTCGTCCTGGAGACGGTCGATCTCCTCGGCGATGAAGCGGGCCTCCTCGTGCTCGTTCTCGGCGGCGTAGCCGGTGATCTTCTCGCCGCTGCCGGAGGCCGTCCACAGCCGCTTGTCCCGGCGGCCCTTGTTCTTGGCGATCACCGCGTTGGCCGCGGTGAGGATGTTCTGGGTGGACCGGTAGTTCTGCTCCAGCAGGATGGTGCGGGCCTGGGGGTAGTCCTGCTCGAAGTCGACGATGTTGCGGATGTCGGCCCCGCGGAACGCGTAGATCGACTGGTCCGAGTCCCCCACGACGGTCAGCTCGGCGGGCGGCACGGGGCTCGCCCCCGGCCCGGTCCCGGCGTCCGCCCCCGTCCCGACGAGCTCCCGGACCAGCGCGTACTGCGCGTGGTTGGTGTCCTGGTACTCGTCGATGAGCACGTGCCGGTACCGCCGCCGGTAGTACTCGGCGACCTGCGGGAACGCTCGGAGCATGTGCACGGTCTGGGCGATGAGGTCGTCGAAGTCCATGGCGTTGGCCGCGCGCAGCCGCTCCGTGTAGCCGCGGTAGACCTGGGCCACGGCGCTCTCGAAGGGGTCGGTCTCGGAGACCCGGGACAGGTACGTCTCGTCGTCGACGAGCTCGTTCTTCAGCGCGGAGATCCGGTGCTGGATGCTCTTGGGGGCGAAGCGCTTCGGATCGAGGTCGTGCTGCTTGGCCACGAGGGTGAGCAGCCGCAGGGAGTCGGCGGAGTCGTAGATGGAGAAGGTCGACTTCAGGCCCACGCTGGCGGCCTCCCGCCGCAGCACGCGCACGCAGAAGGAGTGGAAGGTGGAGATCGACATCGACCTCGCGGAGTCCCCCACCAGCTCCACCACGCGCTCGCGCATCTCGGCGGCGGCCTTGTTCGTGAACGTGATCGCCAGGATCTCGCCCTGGTGGGCGCGCCCGGTGGCCAGCAGGTGCGCGATCCGGTGGGTCAGCACCCGGGTCTTTCCGGAGCCGGCGCCGGCGACGATCAGCAGCGGTGAGCCGGAGTGCTCCACGGCTGCCCGCTGCGGGTCGTTGAGCCCCTCCACCAGGGCCTCGGCGGAGACGGTGCCCCGCCGCGGACGGGCGTCGGTGCCGGGGCGGGCCACGGAGGCGGAGGGCAGGAGCGGGTTGTCGAAGAGGTAGTCCATCGTGGACCCAGTCTACCGAGGCCCGGTGACAGCCGGGCCGGCCGGGGAACGGCCCTCAGACGAAGTGCAGTTCGAGCCGGTGCCGGCCGTTGTCGTCCTCGACCCACAGCTCCGAGTCGGCGACCGTGACCCGGACGGGCCGCTTCAGCTCGATGTCGTCGTCGAACTCGACGGAGCCCTCGGTCCCTCCGCCGTAGACGGTGTCGAGCTCCCGGCTGGCCGGGTCGAGGTGCCGGATGGCGTCGTTGCCGGTGTCGGCGATCACGATGGAGCCGTCGTAGAGGATCTGCAGGTCCTCGGGGTGGTCCAGCTGGGCCACGTCCGCGGGCCCGTCCGCGAACCCCGCGCCCGCCCGGCCGACCACGGTGCAGACCTGCGGGGAGCCGTCGGGCTTGTCGGTGTCGATCTCGATGCAGCGCAGGGACGAGGAGTCCCGGTCGATGAGCCACAGCGTGCCGTTGCCGTCCTCGGTGATGGAGACGGTCGCGGCGAACTTCGCCTGCGCCGCCTTCCCGTCCCGCCGCCCGGACTCGCCCGTGCCGGCGAACTCGTACAGCACGTCGGTGTACGGGTCCCAGCGGAAGAGCCGGTGCAGGGAGGGCACCGCCACGATCACGGCCGAGAGCTTGTGCGACCACACCATGTCGGCGATGGGGGCGCCGCCGAGGACGGAGCAGTCCACCGTGCGGCGCACCGTCTCGTGGTCCTTCTCGAACAGCGTCAGCACGTTGCCCTCGGTCAGCCGCATGAGCAGGCCGTCCGGGAGTCCGATGGACAGTTCCATGACCGGCACCTCCGTGTCGTCCTCGTCGAGCGCCCGGTCGTCGTCGGCCGGTCCGCCCCCCGTGCGGCCCGTCAGAGCCGGTGCGGGTGGCCTCAGCCTACCCCGCGGTCCCGGCGTTGGGCGGCGGGCGCGCGCCGGATAATGGGGGCATGGGACTGACACGCGCACAGAAGGCACGCAAGCACGGCGGCACCGCGGCACCCCCGGGACCGGCCCGGGGCACCCGCCTGCACGAGGCGGCTCCCGGTGAGCTCCGCCCCGAGCCCACGAGGTCGAGCTCGGGCCTCGTGGTGAGCGTGGCCATGTCCGTCTCGGCGCTCCTGTGGCTCTGGGTGCACGCCGGGGTCCTCCCCCGGTTCGGCGCCGCCGCGGCCGGCGGGCTGACCCTGCCCGAGTGGATGCCGGGCGGTTTCGACCAGGCGCACGCCCAGCGGCTCGCCGCGGCGCTGGGCGAGGAGGGACTCGCCCAGTACGAGGCGGTGCACGGCTCCTCCGGGCTGCTGGCGCCGCTGTTCGTGGGGCTGGCGTGGCTGCTGTTCGTGGCGGTCAACACGCAGTCCCGCGCCCGGCGGTGGCTGCGCTCGGCGGTGGTGCTCGGCTTCGCGGCCGTGTCCCTGGCCGGCAACGCGGCCATCGACGCCGCTCTCGCGGACCCCGGGGACGGCGCCGCCGTGACCACGGCGTCCGTGCTGGTGATCGCCCGCTGGGTGCTGCTCGTGCTGCTGCTCGCCGTGACCGGGGCCGTGGCCGTGGAGGCCCTGCGGCGCCGGTCGAGGACCGCCGGCGCCCCGCGGCAGGACCCGCGTTCCGGACAGCGGGGGTGAGCCCGGCTCCCGGTCGCGCGGAGGCCGCCCGGCCCCGCCGGTTCCGTTCCGGACAAAAGGACGCCCCGGACCGTGCGGTCCGGGGCGTCCGTGCGTGCCCCCGATTGGATTCGAACCAACGACACCGGCTTTAGGAGAGCCGTGCTCTATCCCCTGAGCTACGAGGGCGACGCGAACAGTCTAGGGGGTCCCCCGGACCCCCGCTAACCGGCCCCGTTAGGATCGGTCGCATGCCCGTCTACATCGATCCGCCGCTCTGGCCCGCCCACGGGACGCACTTCTCGCACCTGGTCTCCGACACCTCCTACGAGGAGCTGCACGACTTCGCGGACCGGCTGGGCGTGGCCCGGCGCGCCTTCGACCGGGACCACTACGACGTACCGGAGAACCTGTACCGGCGGGCGGTGGCCGCGGGCGCGGTGCCGGTCGACGGGCGGCAGCTCACGCGCCTGCTCGTGCGCAGCGGGCTGCGCGTCCCGGCGCGGGCGCGCCCGGACCGGATCGCCCGGGTCCTGCTGCGGCGGTGGACCGCCCGCTTCCCGGGGCACCCGGCGCTGGGCGAGGAGCTCGTGGACCGGTGGAGCGAGCCGCACCGGCACTACCACGGTCCCGCCCACCTGCTGGCGGTGCTCGAGGCCGTCGACCTGCTGCGGCCCGGCGTCGACCTCGATCCCGACCGGTCCGCCGCCCTGGTCCTCGCCACGTGGTTCCACGACGCCGTCTACCGGGGCCGCCCCGGGGCGGACGAGCGGGAGTCGGCGGAGCTGGCCCGCACCCGGCTGGGCGCCGCCGGCTTCGCCGCGCCGCTCGTGGCGGAGGTCGAGCGGCTCGTCCTGCTCACCCTCGGGCACCGGGTCCCCGAGGGGGACGCCGCCGGACGGGTGCTCCTGGACGCCGACCTCTCCGTGCTCGGCGCGGACCCGGACGGGTACGCCGCCTACGCGGCGGGCGTGCGGAAGGAGTACGCGCACGTGCCCGGACCGGAGTTCGCCCGGGCCCGTCTGGAGGTGCTGGAGGACCTCCGGGGCCGGTATCCGCTGTTCCGGACCGCCGCGGCGCAGGACCGGTGGGGTCCGGCGGCGGCCCGCAACCTCGACGAGGAGATCGGCCGGCTGCGCGCGGCCGCCGAGGTGTCCCCGGACGCTCCCCCGGCGGACGCCGAGGTGCTGACCATCACCGCCGTGTGCCTGCGGGACGACGACGGGGCGCTGCTGACGGTGCGCAAGCGGGGCACGGAGCGCTTCATGCTGGTGGGCGGCAAGCTCGACCCGGGCGAGTCCCCGGCGGCCGCCGCCGTGCGGGAGACCGCGGAGGAGGTCGGGCTGCGGCTGGACGCCGCCCAGCTGCGCCCGCTCGGGGTGTTCGTGGCGCCGGCCGCGAACGAGGCGGGCACGTGGGTGCGGTGCACCGTGTTCACGGCACCTCTCACGGGGCGGCCGGTGCCGCTCGCGGAGATCGAGGAGCTGCGCTGGCAGCCCGTCGACGAGGACTCCCCCGGCGCGCTGCCCGCGGACCTAGCCCCGCTGCTGCGGGAGCACGTCATTCCGGCGCTGCGCCGCGCTCCCGGCGGTCCTCGGTCACGGCCGCAGCGTGCCGCCTCCGGTGGAGCAGGATCCCGGTGATCAGGCCGAGCACGATCCCGATGCCCCCGAACACCGAGAGCCACATCGCGGCGTGCCCCACGAACGCGGCGACGACGAAGCCGGCCACGATGCCTGGCACGGCGCCGCCGATCATGCCGTAGGCCATGTAGGCGTACTCGCGGTCCAGGCTCGTGCGGGCGTTGCGGCTGTAGTCGGTGGACATGGGGCCAGTCTATCGGCCGCCGCCGGGGCGCCGGGGTGGCCGGCGCGGTGGGCGCCGGGATGACAGCGGGTGCGCGGTTCCCGTCTGGCCGACCAGGAACCGCGCACCCGAAGCGGTGCTCTCGCGTGCGGTCAGCGCACGCGGACGTAGACGGGGCCGGAGCCCACGTTGACGCTGTCGATGACGGTCGTGCCGCCGTTCCAGCCGCCGTGGACGGCCTTGCCGCCACCGATGTAGACGCCGATGTGGGCCGCACCCATGCCGCCGTCGGCGTAGTAGACGAGGTCGCCCGGCTGCGCCTGGCCGGCGGAGACCTGCGTGCCGAGGCTCAGGTAGGAGGCCGGCCAGCCGTGGTGGTTGATGCCGGCGGCGCGCAGCGCGTTGGTGACGAGCGCGGTGCAGTCCTGGCCCACGCCGAGCTGGCCCATGGCGGCGGAGGAGATGGTCGCGCCCTTGCCGGAGGCCGAGCTCTGCGGGGTGACGGTGCGCTGGGCGGCCGGAGCGGCCTGCACGGCCGGCTTCGGGGCGGGCGCGGCGGCGGGCTTCGGGGCCGGAGCCGCCTGCACGGCCGGCTTCGGCGCGGCGACCGGTGCGGGCTTCGGGGCCGGCGCGGCGGCGGGCTTCGGGGCCGGAGCCGCCTGCACGGCCGGCTTCGGGGCGGCGACCGGGGCGGGCGCGGCGGCGGCCTTCGGCGCCGGAGCGGCCACGGCGGGAGCCGCGACGACCGGGGTCTCGACCTTCTGCCGCTCGGCCTTCTTCTCGACCTTCTTCTCGGACTTCCGGTCGGACTCGACCTTCTGCACGTGGGCGACGGGCTCGAGGGACACGGCGGGCGCCGCGGCGGGGGTGGCCGCGGCCACGGCGGACAGCGGGGCGTCGGCGGAGGCGTCCTGGGCCGGAGCGGCCTGCACGGAGACGGTGGTGGCGAGGGCCAGCCCGGAGAAGGCGGCCACGGCGGCCACGGTGCGGGCCTTGCCGGAGAAGAGCGAGCCGATGCCGTTCGAGGAGGTCAGATCACGGGTCATGAGGAGTTCAGACGACTTTCTTTCGGAGCCGGGCCTGCCGGAGGGCGCGGGTGACAGCACGGATCGCCCCGGGCAGTGCGCGGGGTGGGCCGGTGTCCGGCAGGGGTGCGTTCCGGGATCGGGAACGACGGCCGGCGAGCGGAGGAGGGGGCGCCGTCCGGTCGGACAGCAGGCACCGCCGGGAACCGGGAGAGCGGTTCTCGGCGTGCGGGGTGGGGGGTGATCGGGTGCCGCCCGCGACGAGCGGGGTCGTCGCGGGCGGCGGACCGGATCAGAAGGTGTAGTAGCCGTCCAGCTGCATGGCGTTGACGGAGTGGACCTGGGTGCCCTGGGTCGGGTTGAGGGCGGAGATCATCTTGCCGCCGCCGATGTAGATGCCCACGTGGGCGCCGCCGTTCTGCGAGACGAGGTCACCGGGCTGCGGGTTGGCGGTGGGGGTGCCCGCCGCGAACTGGGACCAGGTGGTCCGGGGCAGGTCGATGCCGTTCTGGGCGAAGACCCACTGGGTGAAGCCGGAGCAGTCCCAGGCGCCGTAGGCGGTGCCGCCGTAGACGTAGCCCGCACCCTGCGCGGACATCGCGGTGCCCACGACGCCGCCGGCGGCCGGGGCGATCTCGGTGGTGGCGGTGGACTGCGGGGTGACGCTCGAGGTGGCGGCGGTCTGCTGCGGGGCCGGGGCCGGGGCCTCGTAGGCGGGAGCGGCGGGCTGCGCGGCGACCGGGGCCTGGTAGGTGTACGAGGAGTACTCGGCCAGCGAGGCGGAGGCCGGGGCCGAGTAGGCCGCGCCGGTCTCGACGGGAGCCTGGGCGAAGGCCTGGGCCGGGGCGACGGAGCCGATCATCGCGGCGCCGGCAGCGGCGGCGATGGTGGTGTTGCGCACGACGTGCGAGGTGGTCTCGGCACGGTGGCGGGCAGCGTTCAGCGTGAAAAGCGACATGGTTGAGTTCCTCCCTTTGCCTACGAGGTGAGCTGTCGGATTCGGGTGGGAGACACCCGGCCGCAGAACGCACGCGCTCTGACGACTTAACCCCAAGGACCCGGATCACCGGGACCGAAAGTGGTTCCCCCGCTTCTGCCAAGCAGTTTCTGTGTAGAGGCCACGGGCACCGGCAGAATTCGGCGATGTGCTCCGAGGGCGCCGATCCGACCAGTGATCGGCACGCGTTGAACAGTACATGACAGATTACGGAAGTGTCACGTTTTGATCACGACAGATAACAGCCGGACAACGCCGCGGGTCTCAATGAGTAGTTATTGAGAGGAAAGGTCGAATCAATTCGCACCTGTGACGAGCTGTGCAGTGTCTTCGAGCGCCCTGGGAATCCGCCTGTCACCAGGGAAGCCGCGCCTCCGGGGTCCGGCTCGGGCCGGACTGGCCGAAAGTGGCTTGTGAACGTCCCCACACCCGGGAAGAACCGTTCGCCGCCCCGCTCCGGGAGACGGCGGCGCCTCAGGGAGCGAGGACGCGGATGGCCGCGGCGGTGCGCAGGTCGATCTCCGCGGACCGCCCCGTGGCCGCCACCTCGATGCGCACGATCTGACCGTCCACCCGGGCCATGACCTCCGCCCCGGTGAGCACTCCCACGTCGCTCAGCACGCCCAGGAGGTCCGCGTCCGCCTGGACCACCTCCGGCAGCAGCGCCACGGTGTGCGACCCGTCCGGGTCGTGGCGGGCGGCGTCGAGCAGGGAGGGGTGCGCCGCTGCGGGGCTCTCTTCGACCCCGAGGGCGGCCAGACCGGGGATCGGCGTGCCGTACGGCGAGTACCGGGGGCTGTGCAGCAGGTCCACGAGCCGCCGCTCGACCTGCTCGCTCATCACGTGCTCCCACCGGCACGCCTCGTCGTGCACCTGGGCGAGGTCCAGGCCGATGACGTCGGCGAGCAGCCGCTCCGCCAGCCGGTGCTTGCGCATCACCTGCACCGCACGCTCACGGCCGGCAGGGGTGAGCAGCAGCGACCGGTCCTGGCCCACCGTCAGCAGCCCGTCCCGCTCCATCCTGGACACCGTCTGCGAGACCGTGGGCCCGGAGTGGTCGAGGCGCTCGACGATCCGCGCCCGCATCGGCGTGATCCCCTCCTCCTCGAGCTCGAGGACGGTCCGCAGGTACATCTCCGTGGTGTCGATCAGGTCGCTCATGCCTCAGTCATCCTTCGTCCGGCCGTCCCGGCCCGGGGATCCCGCCCGGTCCGGTCTTCCCGCACGAGCTTAGTGCGCGAGCCCTCCGGCCGCCCGGAGGGAGGAGGCGCCCGCGGGGCCCGCCGTCCGCGGGTGGGGCAGAATGGGCCGAGTCGCGAACGGCGCGAGCGGCCTCCGCGGCGGCCGTGCCCGTCGCGCACCACCCGCCGCACGTCACCCACGAGGGAGCGCCCGTTGCCCGCACACGTCACCATCCCCCAGCACCTGCTGCCCGCCGACGGCCGCTTCGGCGCCGGCCCCTCCAAGATCCGTCCGGCACAGGTCGAGGCCGTGTCGCGCGCCGGGGCCGGCCTGCTCGGCACCTCCCACCGCCAGGCGCCGGTGCAGGAGCTCGTGGGCTCGGTGCGGGAGGGCCTCGCGCAGTTCCTCGGCCTGCCCTCCGGCCACGAGGTGCTCCTGGGCCTGGGCGGGGCCACCGCGTTCTGGGACGCCGCCGCGTTCGGGCTGGTCGAGCGGAGGGCCCAGCACCTGGTGTTCGGGGAGTTCGGCGCGAAGTTCGCCCAGGCCACCGACGGCGCACCGTTCCTGGAGCCCTCCTCGATCGTGGAGTCCGCCCCCGGCACCCGCCCGGACGCCCGGGCGGAGGAGGGCGTGGACGTCTACGCGTGGCCCCAGAACGAGACCTCCACCGGTGTCGCCGCGCCCGTGCACCGGCCCTCCGGGATCGCGGACGACGCGCTGGTGCTGGTGGACGCGACCTCGGCCGCCGGGGGGATGGCCGCGGAGGTGGCCGCGGCGGACGTCTACTACTTCTCCCCGCAGAAGAACTTCGGCTCGGACGGCGGACTGTGGCTGGGCGCGTTCTCCCCCGCGGCGATCGAGCGGATCGAGCGGATCGGCGCCTCCGGGCGGTGGATCCCCGACTTCCTGCAGCTGACCACGGCGCTGGAGAACTCCCGGAAGAACCAGACCTACAACACCCCGGCCCTGGCCACGCTGGTGATGCTCGACGAGCAGGTCCGCTGGCTCAACGACCAGGGCGGCATGACCTGGGCCGCGGCCCGCACGAAGGCCTCCTCGGACCTGGTCTACGGGTGGGCCGAGGCCTCGTCCTTCGCGTCCCCTTTCGTGGCCCGCCCCGAGGACCGCTCCACCGTGATCACCACCGTGGACTTCGACGCCGCCGTGGACGCGGCCGCCGTCGCGGCGGTCCTGCGCGTCCACGGCGTGGTCGACGTCGAGCCCTACCGCAAGCTGGGGCGCAACCAGCTGCGGATCGCCACGTTCGTCTCCATCGAGCCCGAGGACGTCGCCCGGCTGCTGGCCTGCCTGGACCACGTCGTCGAGCAGCTCCGCGGAGGAGCCGGGCGCTAGCCGGAGTTCTCGGGCGCGGAGCGCTCCGCGCGCAGCCGCAGCCAGACGACGAAGCCCACCAGGGCCCCGCCGAGTCCCGCCGCCACGGCGACCCCCATGCCCCAGCGGGCCCCGAGGGCATCGGTGATCCAGCCGACGACCGGCGCCCCGATCGGGGTGCCGCCCATGAAGATGGCCATGTAGAGGCTCATGACGCGTCCGCGCATCACCGGCGAGGTGGTGGACTGCACGTACGCGTTGGCGGTGGTCATGATGGTCAGGGAGGACAGCCCGCAGGGGACCAGCCACAGCGCGAACAGCGGCAGGGTGGGCGCCGTCGCCGCGCCCAGGCAGCTGAGGGCGAAGACGGCGCTGCCCCCGTAGACGTAGCGCAGCCGGGCGCTGCGGCGCCGGGCCGAGAGCAGGGCCCCGGCCACCGTGCCGACCGCCAGCACCGAGTTGAGCAGCCCGAAGGTCTCCGAGCCCCGGCCGAACTCGGGTCCGGCCATGGCGGCCAGGAAGACCGCGAAGTTCAGCCCGAAGGTGCCGATGAGGAAGATGGTCACCAGCACCGCCACGATGTCGGGGCGGCCGGCCACATAGGCCAGCCCCTCCCGGATCTGGCCCCGCCCCCGGCCGGAGCGCGGCATCCCGCGCAGCTCGTCGGCGCGGATCGCCAGGACGGCGGCGAGCATCGCGCCGAAGGTCAGCGTGTTGAGGAGGAACACCCAGCCCGAGCCGATGGCGGCCACGAGCACGCCGGCCACCGCGGGCCCGATCATCCGCGCGGCGTTGAACGAGGTCGCGTTCAGGGCCACGGCGTTGGAGAGGTAGGCGTCGTCGACCATCTCCGAGACGAAGGTCTGGCGCACGGGGGCGTCGAGGGTGGAGACGACGCCCAGGGCGAGGGCGAAGCCGTAGACGTGCCACAGGGTGGCCGCGTCGGCCAGGACCAGCGCCCCCAGACCGGCCGCCAGCACCGCCATGGCCGTCTGGGTCCACAGCAGCAGGCGCCGCCGGTCGAGCCGGTCCGCGAGCACGCCGGCCCAGGGCGCGAGGAAGAGCTGGGGCAGGAACTGCAGGGCCGTCACCACGCCCATGGCGGTGGCGTCGTGGTCCGAGAGCTCGTCGAAGACCAGCCACGACTGGGCCGTGCGCTGCATCCACGTGCCGATGTTGGACACGAGCGCGCCCAGGAACCACAGCCGGTAGTTGCGGAACCGGAAGGACCGGAACATCCCGCGCGCGGGCTCCGGGGCCTCGTCCGTCCTCGCGGTCCCCGGCGGGACGGTCAGAGCTCCTCGCCCTCCTGCGGCGGGACCGGCATGTCCTCGGCCCGGTCACCGGACGCCGGCTCGCCGTCGGGGGCGCCGCCGGAGCCCTCGGGCCCGCCGGCCGCCGCGGTCTCCCCGGCCTCGTCCTCGGCCCGGTCCTGCTCCTCCTGGGCCTTCTCCTCGGCGCTGACGCGGGCGGACCACGGGACCCACTCGGGCGCTAGCAGGGCATCCTCCCCCGGCAGCAGGCCGACCTCGCAGACCGTCACCGCCTTGCTGCGCGGGGCGCGGGCCAGGCTCGCGAACCAGTTCCAGCCCCGGTACCCGGGCAGGGTGCACTCGAAGTGGTGGACGACCAGCCGGTCCTCCTCCACCGTCACCCGGTGACCGGCGCCGATCTGCGAGGGCTCCGCGATCTGCTCCACCCCGGCGCGAGCCGTGGCGACGTCGGCCACGAGCAGGGGGTCCTGCTTCGGGGCCCGGCGACGACGGGGCGCCGCCGCCACCGGTGCCGCCTGCTCGGGCGCCGGCGGCACGGCCTCGGCGGGCGCGTCCTGGACGGTCTCCTCGGTCACTGCTGGTCTCCCTCGGGTGGGTGCCGGCGGGGGCCGGCGGGTGGTTGCTCGGGATCGGTGGACGGCAACGGCGCGGCGGCCTCAGACGTCCAGGTTGTCGGCCACCGTGCGCAGGATGGCCGCGATCTTCTTCCCGTGCGCTGAGTCGGGGTAGCGGCCCCGGTGCAGCCCGTTGGACATCTCGTCCAGGAGCTTGATGAGGTCCTCCGTGATGACCGCCATCTCGTCGGCGGGCTTGCGGACGTTCTTCGCGACCGACGGGGTCCGGTCGAGGATCCGGACGGAGAGCGCCTGCGCGCCGCGCCGACCCTGGGCCACCCCGAACTCCATCCGCGTGCCCGGCTTCACCGTGGTGGCACCGGAGGGCAGCGCCGAGGAGGGCAGGAACACTTCCTGGCCGTCGTCGGCCGCCAGGAAGCCGAAGCCCTTCTTCGCATCGAACCACTTGACCTTGCCGGTGGGCACGCTGTCTCCCTCGTCCTCGTGTTCGTGGAGGGGCGGCCCGTCGGTCCCTGCCGCCGAGCCACCCTGTGGAACCTCCCATTCTAGCCCTGCTCCGGGGGCGGGGACCGCCGGGGCGCGGTCAGCGGCACACCGTTGCGCTCGGTACCCTGGAGCCATGCCTGCCTCCGACGACCGTGCGCCCGCGCCCCGCACCGCCCGACGCCCCGGGATCGACGTCCTCGGCGTCTCCGCGGTCGTGCTCGGCCTGGTGTGCGCCGTGTGCCTCGCCCTGCTGCTCGTGCTCACGGCCGTCGGAGCGGACCCCTGGGACGGGCTCACGGTGGTGCCGTGGTTCGCGTTCCCGGTGGCCTTCCTGCTGTTCTGCGCGGTCCTCGTGCGCTCCCTGCTGCGCCGCCGCCGGGCCTGATCCGTGCTCCCGGACGGGCTGCTCCGGGATCTCGCGTCCCGCTCCCCCGCCGAGCTGGGCGAGCTGCTCGCCGCCCGGCCCGACGCCGCGCGCCCGGGCACGGGGTCCCTCGAGGACCTCGCCGAGGCCCTGCTGTCCCGGGCGGGGCTGCGCCGGGCCCTCGACGCCCTCTCCCGGCCCGAGCTGGACGCCGTCGAGCGCGCCGTGCTGCTGGGCCCGCCGGAGGATCCCGCCGCGCGGCTGCTGGCCGGCCCGCCCTGGGACCGGCTGCACCGTCTGGGCCTGGTCCACCGGGACGACGACGCGCTCCGGCTCGTGCCCGGCCTGGCGGAGGCCCTCGGCCGCTATCCGGCGGGCCTGGGCCGTCCGCGGCCGGTGCTCGCCGCCCTCGCCGCCCGGCTGCGCGGCGGGGCGCCGGACGCGGCGGGGGCCGCGGCCCTGCCGCGCACCGCCGAGGACCTCGCGCAGTGGCCCGCCCCCGCGCGGGAGGTCCTCGAACGGTTCCGCTCCCGTCCCGTGGGCGCTCTGCCGGACGCCCTGCGCCGTGTCGACCCGGCCGTCGACGCCGGCGCCCGGCCCGTCGACTGGCTCCTGGCCCACGGCATCCTCCTCCCCGTGGACTCCCGCCACGTGGAGCTCCCGAGGGAGGTCGGGCTGCTCCTGCGCGGGCCCGACCCGTGGGCCGCGACCTCCCCGGAGCCGCCGGTCGGGCCGGCCCTCCGGGTGCCCGACCGGCTGCGGGACAACGCCGCCGCGGCGGCGGTCGAGCAGCTGCTGCGCCGGACCGCGGCCCTGCGCGCCGAGCTGCGGGCCCGCCCGCTGACCACCCTGCGGGCGGGCGGGATCGGCGTGCGCGAGCTGCGCCGGCTGCGCTCCGCCCTCGGGATCGAGCACTCCGAGCTCGTCCGGCTCCTCGGTCTGGGCGAACTGGCCGGGCTCGTGCGGCTGGACCCGGACACCTCGGCCTGGCGCCCCGCGCCGGCGCCCTTCGAGGACGCCGAGCGCGCCGACCAGTGGTGGCACGTGGTCCGGTCGTGGCTGGCCTCCGACGTCGTCCCCTCCGCGGTGGGCCTGCCCCTCGCGGACGGCACGGTCGTCGGGGTCCTCACCCGCGGCACCCACGCCCCGGAGGCCCCGGTGGTGCGCCGGGCGCTGCTCGCCGCCCACGCCGAGCTCGCCGAGCGGGCGCCGGGGGGCCACGGCCCCGAGGACGTGCTGGCGCTCGCCCGCTGGCGGCGCCCGCGCCTGGCCCGCGCCCTGGACCGGTGGGGCCCGGGGATGCTGACGGAGGCCGCCGAACTCGGCCTGGTGGGCGCCGACGCCCTGACCGAGCCCGGCCGGGCGCTCGCGGAGGACCGGCCCGAGGACGCCGTCCGCTCCGTGGCCGGGTGGCTGCCCGCGCCCTCGCGGACGGTGCTGCTGCAGAGCGACCTCACGGCGACGGCCACGGGCCACCTCGCCCCGGACGTGGCGCGCGCCCTCGACCGGCTCGCGGAGCCGGAGGGCCACGGGGCGGTCCCGCGGCACCGCTTCAGCGAGCGCTCCCTGCACCGGGCGCTCGACGCCGGCTGGACCCCGCCCTCGATCCTGACCTGGCTCGAGGAGCACGGCCGGGGCCCGGTGCCCCAGGCCCTGGCCTACCTGGTCGAGGAGGCCGGCAGGGGCCACGGGCGGATCCGGATCACCCGGGCGGACTGGGTGCTCACCGGCGAGGAGGAGCTGCTGGAGGCGCTCGCCGGCTCCCCGGACCTCGCGGGGCGGCGGCTTCGCCGGCCCGCCCCCGGCGTGCTCGTGGTCGACGCCGGGGAGGAGGCCCCCGGCCGGCGCCGGGGACCCGCCGGCCGGGAGAGCGGGCTCCGGGAGCTCGCGGCGGCCGTCCGGGCCACCGGCACGGAGCCGGCCCTCGACGTCGCCCCCGCGGAGCCCGCGCCGCAGGCCCCCGCCGCGGACCCGACCCTGCTGCTCGAGGTGCCCGCCCCGCGCCTGCCCGTCCCCTCCGCGGAGGAGATCGAGGACCTGGTGGACCGGCTCACCGGCCGGGACCGCGCGCGGTGCCCGCCCGAGGACCCGCCCGACGACCTGGCCGAGGACCTGATCGACGACCCGACCGACAGCGGAGGAGCCGCCCCGTGGGACCCCTGATCGTCCAGAGCGACCGGACCGTGCTGCTCGAGCTCGACCACGAGGACGCCGACGACGCCCGGCGGGAGCTCGCGGCCTTCGCGGAGCTCGAGCGCGCCCCGGAGCACGTGCACACCTACCGCATCACCCCGCTGGGCCTGTGGAACGCCCGGGCCGCCGGGCTGGACGCCGAGCAGGTGCTCGACGTCCTCCTCACCCGCTCCCGCTTCCCGGTCCCCCACGCCCTGCTCCTGGACATCGACGAGACGATGTCCCGCTACGGCCGCCTGGTGCTCGAGCAGGACCCGGTGCACGGGCTCGTGCTGCGCTGCCACGACGCCCCCGTCCTGGAGGAGATCGCCCGGCATCGGAAGATCGCCCCGCTGCTCGGTCCCCGCATCGACGGCGCCACCACGGTGGTGCACGCGAGCGCCCGCGGCCAGCTCAAGCAGCTGCTGCTCACCGTGGGGTGGCCGGCGGAGGACCGGGCCGGCTACGTGGACGGCACGCCCCACCCGGTCGCCCTGACGGAGACGGACCCCGTGACGGGCGAGGCCTGGGCCCTGCGCCCCTACCAGCGCCACGCGGTGGAGAACTTCTGGGCGGGCGGCAGCGGCGTCGTCGTCCTGCCGTGCGGCGCCGGCAAGACGCTGGTGGGTGCCGGGGTGATGGCCGCGAGCTCGACGACGACGCTCGTCCTGGTCACGAGCACGGTCTCGGCGCGGCAGTGGAAGGCCGAGCTGCTGCGCCGGACCACCCTGACGGAGGACGAGATCGGCGAGTACTCCGGAGCCGTCAAGGAGGTCCGCCCGGTGACGATCGCCACCTACCAGGTGCTGACGGCGCGCCGCGGCGGGATCCACCCGCACCTCGAGCTGCTCGACGGGCACGACTGGGGGCTGATCGTCTACGACGAGGTGCACCTGCTGCCCGCCCCCGTGTTCCGGATGACCGCCGAGCTGCAGGCGCGGCGCCGGCTGGGCCTGACGGCCACCCTGGTGCGCGAGGACCACCGCGAGGGCGAGGTGTTCTCCCTCATCGGCCCGAAGCGCTACGACGCGCCGTGGCGGGAGATCGAGGCCCAGGGCCACATCGCCCCCGCCGACTGCGTCGAGGTCCGGGTGGAGCTGCCCCTCGCGGACCGGATGGCCTAAGCCTCCGCGGAGGACGCCGACCGGCACCGCCTCGCCTCGTCCTCCGCGCACAAGCTCGACGTCGTGGCCCGGCTCGTGGCCCGCCACCGCGGGGAGCCGGTGCTCGTGATCGGGCAGTTCCTGGACCAGCTCGACGAGCTGGGCGCGCTGCTGGCCGCCCCGGTGCTCAACGGCAGCACCGGCACGGCCCGGCGGGAGAAGCTCTTCGCCGCGTTCCGGGCCGGGGAGCTGCCGGTGCTCGTGGTCTCCAAGGTCGCGAACTTCTCGGTGGACCTGCCGGAGGCCTCGGTCGCGGTGCAGGTCTCGGGGGCCTTCGGCTCCCGCCAGGAGGAGGCGCAGCGCCTGGGCCGGCTGCTGCGGCCCAAGCACGACGGCCGCCCGGCGACCTTCTACACCGTGGTGGCCCGCGACACCGTGGACGCCGACTACGCGGCCCGGCGCCGCCGCTTCCTCGCGGAGCAGGGCTACGCCTACCGGATCGTCGACGCCGCCGCCGTCGAGGCCCCCGGCGAACTCCCCGAGGACCGGTGAGCGCCGTTCAGGCGGCGTTCAGGGTGTTCCGAGAAAATGGGCGGCGTGAAGAACGACAACCCCGAAGCGAAACTGCTCGTCGTCGACGACGAGCCCAACATCCTCGAGCTGCTGGCCACATCCCTGCGCTTCGCCGGCTTCGAGGTGGTCACCGCCGCCAACGGCCGTGACGCCCTGGCCAAGGCGGAGTCCGAGAACCCGGACCTCGCGGTGCTCGACGTCATGCTCCCGGACATGGACGGCTTCACCGTGACCCGCAAGCTGCGCGCGTCCGGGCAGCACTTCCCCATCCTCTTCCTCACGGCGAAGGACGAGACCGAGGACAAGGTCACCGGTCTGACCGTGGGCGGCGACGACTACGTCACCAAGCCCTTCAGCCTCGACGAGGTCGTCGCCCGCATCCGCGCGGTCCTGCGCCGCACGCAGCCCGCCGAGGAGGACGACTCCCGGCTGCGCGTGGACGACCTGGTCCTCGACGACGACGCGCACGAGGTGTTCCGGGGCGAGCGGGAGATCGACCTGTCCCCCACCGAGTTCAAGCTGCTGCGCTACCTCATGCTCAACCCGAACCGCGTGCTGTCCAAGGCGCAGATCCTCGACCACGTGTGGGAGTACGACTTCAACGGGGACGCCTCGATCGTGGAGTCCTACATCTCCTACCTGCGCCGGAAGATCGACAACGACCCCGAGCTGCCCCCGCTGATCCACACCAAGCGCGGCGTCGGCTACCTCCTGCGCTCCCAGCACAAGAACCACTGACCCGGCCCCGGGATGCACACCCTGTCCTCCCGGTGGCGCTCGGCATCGCTGCGCTCGCAGCTCATGGTGCTCACGGGCCTGCTCCTGGCGCTGTCCATCCTGGTGACGAGCTTCGTGGCGATCTCGGTGCTGCGCACCTCGCTCCTGAACGACATCGACCGCGGGCTGCGGGACTCCGTCCGGCCGGTCTCCACCGTGCTGGTCGCCGACATGGGCGGGGCGCAGGGCGTCCAGGTGCCGCACGCCGGGTTCCTGCTCGACGCCGACGGCGAGACCCTCGCCGAGGCGGTGCACACCCCGGAGGGCGTGCTCGAGCGGCGGCCGGACCTGTCGCAGGTCGACCTCGAGCACGTGCGGGAGAACCCCTTCGAGCCGACGACCGTGGGCTCCGTGGACGCCCCGGACCGCCGGTGGCGGGTGGTCGCGGCCGAGACGGAACGGCTGAACCTCGTGGTGGCGGTCGCCGAGCCGCTCGACGACATGAACGCGATGCTCAGCGCGGTGACCCTCCTGACGCTGAGCTTCGGGGTGGCGACCCTGTTCGCGGCCATGGCGGTCGGCTGGATCCTGGTCACCCGGGCGTTCGCGCCCCTGCACCGGGTGGAGCAGACCGCCGCCCGGATCGCCGAGGGCGACCTCTCCCAGCGCATGGAGGGCTACAACCGGCAGACCGAGATCGGCCAGCTCTCGGCGTCGCTCAACGCGATGCTCGGCCACATCGAGGACGCCTTCGACGCCCGCACCCGGTCCGAGACCAAGCTCCGGCGGTTCGTGGCCGACGCCTCCCACGAGCTGCGCACGCCCCTGGTGACCATCCGGGGCTACTCGGAGCTCTACCGGCACGGCGCCCTGCAGGAGCCCGAGGACGTGGCCGGGGCGATGTCCCGGATCGAGTCGGAGGCGAAGCGGATGACGCAGCTCGTGGAGGACCTGCTGATGCTCGCGCGCCTCGACGAGCGGCGGCCCGCGGAGAACGTCGACGTGGACCTGCTCCACCTCGCGTTCGACGCGGCCGGGGACGCCCGCGCCTCCGCCCCCGACCGGCGGATCGAGGTGGGCGGCCTGGGGGGCGGGGGCCCGGTCTCGGCATGGGTGCACGGCGACGAGTTCCGGCTGCGCCAGGTCGTGGCGAACCTCGTGACCAACGCCCTGCGCTACACCCCGGAGGGCACGCCGATCGAGATCGCGGTGGGCGTGGAGCGCTCGGTCGACGACTCCTTCAACGCCGTCCTGCAGGTGCGCGACCACGGCCCGGGCATCCAGGGCGAGGACGCGGAGCGCGTCTTCGAGCGCTTCTACCGGGCCGACTCCTCCCGCACGCGCGAGACCGGCGGGACGGGGCTGGGGCTGTCCATCGTGGCCGCGATCGTCCAGCAGCACGACGGCACGGTGCGGCTCACCGAGACCCCCGGCGGCGGGGCGACGATGACCGTGCGCGTGCCGGGCATCGAGCCCGCCGACGACGCCCCGGAGGTGTGAGCGGGCCCGTCAGGACTCGTAGGTGCCCTGGTGGAAGCGCAGCTGCCAGGGCCCCAGCTCGTTGCAGGAGTCCTCCCGGACCCACAGGGAGCTGCGCAGGCTCGTGCGGTCCCCCGCCGTGAGCCGGTAGACCAGGTGCACGGCCGCGGCGCCGAGTTCGGTGGCCTCCAGCACGTGCACGTCCACCGCGCCGAGCCCGGGTTCGCGGGGCAGCCGGTCGAGGACGTCCGCCCGGGAGCGCCACGACCCCGAGGCCCCGACCTCGGCGAAGGCCTCGTGCAGCAGCTGGCCCAGCCGGCCCGGGTCCGACCTGACCTCCGGGCGGAGCAGGTCCCGCTCGAGCTCCTGGACGGTCTCCCCCGCCGTCCGGCCGCGGGCGAGCTCCTCCTCGTGGGCGAGCAGCTCGCTCAGCAGATCGGGGTCGTGCCGGTCCTCGAACGCGCCGGGATCCGTGTCCTCCCCCGGCCCTGGGGCCTCCACCAGTGGCGCGGCGTCCACCGGCTCCGGGGCGTCCAGCAGCTCCCGGGCCGGGGTCCGGGTGCCCGCTCCGTCCGGGTGCCGGGCGGCGCCGTCGAACCCGGGTCCCTCGGGCGCGGGGCGACCGGTCTGGAACGCGGTGGCCACGGCCCGGGCACGGATGTCGGCGGCCTCGTTGAGCTCGTGGCCGGCGTGGCCCTTGACCCACTCGAAGCGCACGTCGCGGCCCGCCATCGCGGCGTCCAGGGCCTTCATGAGCTCCACGTTGAGGACGGGCTTGCCGTCCCTCTTCTTCCAGCCCTTCTTCTTCCAGCCGGGCATCCACTTCGTGATCGAGTTGATGACGTACTGGCTGTCGCACAGCACCCGCAGGGGCTCGTCGGGGCGGTGTGCCGTGGCCTCGAGCAGGTCCAGGACGGCCTTGAGCTCGCCCATGTTGTTGGTGCCGTGCGGCCACCCGCCGGCCCGCCAGGTGTTGTCGTCGATGTACCAGGCCCATCCCGCGGGACCGGGATTGCCCAGCGCGGAGCCGTCGGCGGCAGCAGTGATCGTCATGGCACTCATCTTTTCACGGCGCCCGGACGCCGTGCGCCACGGGTCCTGTGCGCCTACGGCTCAGTCGCCGGGCTCCTGCTCGAGCTGCTGCTGGGCGACGTCGCGCACCCCGGCGACCCTCGAGAGCTGCACGGCCGCCGTGCGCAGGTCCGTCTTGCCCTCGAGCCGCAGGAGCAGCTCCACCTCGGTGCCCTCGGACCCCTCGACCGTCCGGCTCGAGACCACGGACGCGCTCAGCTGCAGCTCGTCGACCACCGTCAGGACCTCCCTCAGCACGCCGTGCCCGTCCTCGTAGCGCAGCCGGAGTCCCTGCGGGGCCACCATCCCGGGCAGGCGGCGGGAGAGCGGGGTCAGCACGATCGCGGAGACGAAGTGCAGGCCCGTGGCGACGACGGCGAGCGGCACGAGCCCGGCCCCGCAGGCCATCCCGATGGCCGCGGAGAGCCAGATGCTCGCGGCCGTCGTCAGGCCGTGCACCACGTCCCGGTTCGTGAAGATCACGCCCGCGCCCAGGAAGCCGATGCCCGTGATGATCTGGGCCGCCACGCGGGAGGGGTCGGGACCGGCGTCGATGCCGGGCAGGACACCGAAGCCGTAGGCGGACACGAGGGTGAACACCGCCGACCCGGTGCCGACCAGGGCGTGCGTGCGCAGCCCGGCGCTCTTGCGCCGCAGCCGCCGTTCGAGGCCCACCAGCGAGGTGAACCCGAAGGCGATCAGCACGAGCGCGACCTGGACGGGGACCGCGTCCCACACGACGACGTCCACGGCTCCTCCTCCGGCAGCTGGTGCTCACGATTGAACACCACTTCCGGCCCCGCGGCACCACGTGCGGGACGACGAGGGGCCGGGCACCTCCGCGAGGTGCCCGGCCCGTGCCGGATGCGTGCTGGGCACGCTCGACGGATCAGCCGTCGATCACATCATGCCGCCCATGCCGCCCATGCCGTCGTCGGCACCGGCGCCGGCGCCCGCGGGCTCCGGCTTGTCGGCGACGACGGCCTCGGTGGTGAGGAACAGCCCGGCGATGGACGCCGCGTTCTGCAGCGCGGACCGGGTCACCTTGACCGGGTCGTTGATGCCGGCGGCCATCAGGTCCTCGTACTCGCCGGTGGCGGCGTTGAGGCCGTGGCCCTGGGCCAGACCGCGGACCTTGTCCACGACCACGCCGGCCTCGAGGCCGGAGTTGATCGCGATCTGCTTCAGCGGGGCGTCGATGGCGACCTTCACGATGTTCGCGCCGGTGGCCTCGTCGCCGGTGAGCTGCAGCTTGTCGAACGCCTTCTGGCCGGCCTGGATCAGGGCCACGCCGCCGCCGGCGACGATGCCCTCCTCCACGGCGGCCTTTGCGTTGCGCACGGCGTCCTCGATGCGGTGCTTGCGCTCCTTGAGCTCGACCTCGGTGGCGGCACCGGCCTTGAGGACGGCCACGCCGCCGGCCAGCTTGGCCAGGCGCTCCTGCAGCTTCTCGCGGTCGTAGTCCGAGTCCGAGTTGTTGATCTCGGCGCGGATCTGGGCCACGCGGCCCTCGATCTCCTCGGCGGTGCCGGCGCCGTCGACGATGGTGGTCTCGTCCTTCGTCACGACGACCTTGCGGGCCTGGCCCAGCAGGTCCACGGTGGCGGTCTCGAGGGAGAGCCCGACCTCCTCGGTGATGACCTGGCCACCGGTGAGGATGGCGATGTCGGCCAGCTGCGCCTTGCGGCGGTCGCCGAAGCCGGGGGCCTTGACGGCCACGGACTTGATGGAGCCGCGCATCTTGTTGAGCACCAGCAGCGCCAGGGCCTCGCCCTCGACGTCCTCGGCGATGATCAGCAGGGGCTTGCCGGCCTGCATGACCTTCTCGAGCACGGGGACCAGGTCCTTGACCGCGGAGATCTTGGAGTTGACCACGAGGATGTAGGGATCCTCGAGGACGGCCTCCTGGCGGTCGGCGTCGGTGACGAAGTAGCCCGAGAGGTAGCCCTTGTCGAAGCGCATGCCCTCGGTCAGCTCGAGGTCCAGCCCGAAGGTGTTGGACTCCTCGACCGTGATCACGCCCTCCTTGCCGACCTTCTCCATCGCCTGGGCGATGAGGCGGCCGATCTCGGGGTCGCCGGCGGAGATCGACGCCGTGGCGGCGATCTGCTCCTCGGTCTCGACCTCCTTGGCGGAGGCCAGCAGCTCCTCGGTGACCGCGGCGACGGCCTTCTCGATGCCGCGCTTGAGGCTCAGCGGGTCGGCGCCGGCGGCCACGTTGCGCAGGCCCTCCTTGACGAGCGCCTGGGCGAGCACGGTGGCGGTGGTGGTGCCGTCGCCGGCGATGTCGTCGGTCTTCTTGGCGACCTCCTTGACGAGCTCGGCGCCGATCTTCTCGAACGGCTCGTCGAGCTCGATCTCCTTGGCGATGGACACGCCGTCGTTGGTGATCGTGGGGGCGCCCCAGGCCTTCTCGAGGACCACATTGCGGCCGCGCGGGCCGAGGGTGACCTTGACGGCGTCGGCCAGGGTGTTCAGGCCCCGCTCGAGTCCGCGGCGTGCCTCTTCGTCGAAAGCAATCATCTTTGCCATGTGACTTCGTCCCTCCTGGACGGTAGACAAACGGTCGACCTCCACGGTGCCCGCGACGGACGGCGCGCACGACGGCGGACTCTTCCCGACGCCGTGCGGCACCTCACCGTGGTGGTTGAGGTGTCACTCCTGTGCCGGTGGCTGCCCGGGTCGGGCCGGGGACCGAGCCATTAGCAGTCCACACGACTGAGTGCTAATCGCAATCTTGGCACTCGTCCCCGGAGAGTGCAAACCCCTGAGCCGATTCCGCTCAGCCCTGCCACTCCTCGCGCAGGACGCCGTAGACCATCCGGTCGTAGTACTCGCCGCCGACCCTGCGGGCCCGGCGGATCCTGGCCTCCTCGGTGAAGCCCAGCTTCACCGCCACGCGGCACATGCCCGCGTTGCCGCTCCACGTCTCCAGGTCGAGGCGGTGGGAGTCGGAGTGGGCGAAGAGGTAGTCGATCCACAGGCGCATCGCCTCGGTGCCGTAGCCGCCGCTCCAGTGCTCCGGGGAGTACACGGTGATGCCCAGGGAGCGCAGCGGCAGCAGGTGCGTGCCGTCACCGGGGTCCTCGGTGGGCTTCTCCGACCAGTACCAGGACACCTGCCCGATGAACCGGTCGTCGGCGGCGTCGGCGATCACCATCGTCTCGCGCGGGTCCGGCCAGTCCCCGGCCGTCACGTGCTCCCGGAGGGTGCCGAGCCAGCGCTGGGCGCCCTCGGCGGTGAAGTTCGGGTAGAACGGGCCGTCCGTGCGCTGCCACTCGTGCTCGCCGCCGCCGGCGGGCGGCATGATCCACGCCTCGTAGTCGACGAGGTCCTCCTCGGTCCAGTCGCGGACGCGGACTCGGCTTCCTTCGATCTGCACGGTGGTTCCTTCCGGTGGCGTCAGGGGTGGACGACGTCGTGGTGAACGGCGTCGGAGCGGTCGGGCTCCGGGATCGGAGCCGATGGGGGACGCCTCGAGGACCGGGCCGGCTCAGGACCCCGTGGACGTGGCGCCCGGCGCCGGGGCGGCCTCGCCCGGGGCGTTGAGGAACGAGAACACCCCGACGCCGAGGGTCAGCACCCCGGCCAGGACGATGGCGGTGAGCTCCCGGGCGCCCACGCGGACGGTCGGCCGGACACCGCGGTGGGCGCCCTGGCGGGGCCCGTCCTCGGGGACGTCGTCGAACTCGTCGTGCGGGTACTGGGTCATCCGTGGTCTCCTCGCTGCCGGCGCAGCCTGGCCACGAGCATCGGGTCGTGCTCGAGGGCGGCGCGGGTGTCGATCAGGACGTTGAGCCGCTGGTAGTAGTGGGTGGGCGAGAGGTTCAGGCGGCGGCGGATCTCCATCTCCTTGGCCCCCTGGTACTTCCACTGCTGGTTCTCGAGCGAGAGGATCTCGCGGTCCACGGCGTCCAGGCCGGTCCCCTCGCCGGGGTCTTCCCCGCCGGGGGCGGCCTCCCCGTCCGGCACCGGCTCCGCGCCGGGTGCAGCCTCCTCGGCCGACACCGGCTCCGCGCCGAGGGCGTCGTCGTCGTCGGGCCGGGCGACCTCGGGCACCGCGTCCTCGCCGGTCACCGCGACTCGGCCCGCGGCCGCAGGGAGAGGGTGGTCAGCTGCGCGTCCTCGCCCGCGTCCACGACGGCGCGCACCGCCGCGGCCACGGACTCCGGCCGGAGGTAGCGCTCCGGGACGTACTCGTGGCCCAGGCCCGCCTGGATGTCCCGCTGCATCTGCGTGTCGACCGGGCCGGGGTGCACCGAGCTGACCACGACGCCGTCGGCCTCGACCTCCTGGCGGAGCGAGTCGGCGAGCGCGCGCAGGGCGAACTTCGAGGCGGCGTAGACGGCGTCCCCGGCGCGGGCGTTGAGCCCCGAGCCGGAGTTGAGGAACACGACCTTCCCCCGCGCCGCTCGCAGGGCCGGCAGCAGGAGCCGGGTCAGCTCCGCGGGGACCACCACGTTGAGCTCGAGCTGCGCCCGCCAGTCCGCCACGGAGGCGGCCTCCACCGTGGTGCGCCCGGCCACGGCCGCCGAGTGCACCAGGACGTCGACCCGGTCCAGGCCGGCCACCACGGACGGCAGGGCCGCGACGTCGGTCAGGTCGGCGGCGCGGACGGTGACGTGCGGGAGGCCGGAGAGCTCGGCCAGCCGGCCGGCGTCGCGGCCCAGGGCCAGGACGTCGTGGTCGCGGGCGAGGTCCACCACGCACGCGCGGCCGATGCCTCCGGTGGCCCCGGTGACGACGGCGAGGGGTCGGGTCTCGGTGGAGGAAGCGCTCATGCGCCCACTCTAGCCAGTCCGCCGCCGGTCCCGCCCGACCAGGACGGAACGGGCCGGGGCGGTGGCGGCCCCGGTATCCTGGCCCGCAGCCGACCACGCGGAGGAGCCCCATGGCAGCCGACCCCCACGCCGCGGGAGATCCCGCGGCGGACCCGGACAGCGCGGAGAAGCCCTCGTCGCCGGCGCAGATCACGAGACCCTCCTGGGGCTACATCCTGCGCCGGACCGTCCACGAGTTCCGCCGCGACGAGTGCACGGACTCGGCGGCGGTGATGACGTTCTTCGCCGTGCTGTCCATCTTCCCGGGGCTGCTCACGGTGGTGTCGATGCTCGGCGTCGTCGGTCAGGCCGAGGCGACCACCAGGACCCTGCTGCGCCTGCTCGACGAGTTCGGGGTCCCGGAGGGGGCCGTGGCCGTGCTCGAGGGCCCGATCGGCGAGCTCACCGGCTTCCCGTCCGCGGGCCTGGCACTGGTCACCGGTCTGGTCGGCGCCCTGTGGACGGCCTCGGGCTACGTGCGGGCCTTCGGACGGTCCATGAACCGGATCTACGAGGTCGAGGAGGGCCGCCCCGTCTGGAAGCTCTACCCCCTGATGATCGCGGTGACGCTGTCCCTGGTGGTCCTGGTGGTGGGCATGATGCTGCTCCTGCTGCTCTCCGGGCCGGTCGCCGAGCGGCTCGGCGGGCTGATCGGCCTCGGCGAGGCGGCGCTCCGGCTCTGGCAGGCCGCCCGGATCCCGGCCCTGCTGCTGCTGCTCGTCTTCGTGATCGCCCTGCTCTACTACGCCACCCCGAACATCCGGCAGCCGAGGTTCCGGTGGCTCAGCATCGGCTCGGTGGTCGCCATCCTGGTCATGAGCGCTGCGACCACCGGGTTCAGCTTCTACGTGTCCAACGTCAACGACTACAACGCCACCTACGGTGCCATCGGCGGAGTGATCGTCCTGCTGCTGTGGATCTGGATCATGAACATCGTGCTGCTCGCGGGCGCCGAGCTCAACGCCGAGATCGAGCGCGGACGCCAGCTCCAGGCCGGGATCGAGGCCGAGGAGAACCTGCGGCTGCCGCCGAGGGACCTCCGGGGCGTGCGGCGGATGCAGGCGAAGGAGCAGGAGCTCGTCGAGGAGGGCCGCGCGCTGCGCCGTCGGCACGCCGGTCCCGACCCCACGGAGCACGCCCGCGCCGGGGACGGCACGGCACCGGCCTAGAGTGGTGCACGGCGCACCCGTTTTCGCACCCGCATCGACCCCGCACCCGCACCGAGGAGCACCGTGAGCGAGACCCAGCCCCTGGACAGGATCATGGCCCCCGACTGGGCGGAGGCCCTGGCCCTGGTGGAACCGCAGATCCGGCGGATGGGGCAGTTCCTGCGCGAGGAGCACGCCGACGGGCACCGCACGCTCCCGGAGGGCCCGGCGGTCCTGCGGGCGTTCCAGGAGCCGCTCGAGCAGGTCAGGGTGCTGGTCGTCGGGCAGGACCCCTACCCCACTCCCGGCCACGCCATGGGCCTGTCCTTCTCCGTGCAGCCCCACGTGCGTCCCGTGCCCCGCTCCCTGCAGAACATCTACAAGGAGCTGCGGGACGACCTCGGCGTCGACCCCCCGGAGCACGGGGACCTCTCCGCGTGGTCCCGGCAGGGCGTGATGCTCCTGAACAGGGTCCTCACCGTGCGCGAGGGGGCCCCGGCCTCCCACCGGGGCAAGGGCTGGGAAGCGGTCACGGAGCGCGCCATCAAGGCCCTCGCCGGCCGCGGGACCCCGCTGGTGGCCATCCTGTGGGGCCGGGACGCGCGGAGCACTGCCGCGTGGCTGGACGGCTTCCCCACGGTCGAGTCCGCGCACCCGTCCCCGCTGTCCGCGTCCCGGGGCTTCTTCGGGTCCCGGCCGTTCTCCCGCACGAACCAGCTCCTCGAGCAGCAGGGCGCGGAGCCCGTCGACTGGCGGCTGTGACACCAGGAGGCCTCCGTTAGGGTGGGCGGCATGACGACGACCCCCGGGGCCCGGCCCGCCAGACCCCGCAAGCCGCAGCTGAACCTGACGGTGCGCTCCCGCGAGCTGCTGTCCCCGTCGATGGTCCGGGTGGTCCTGGGCATCGACGAGCCCGAGCGCTACGCGGACATCGTCCCGCCCGAGAAGTACGTGAAGCTCGTCTTCCTCCGGCCCGGCACGGGCGAAGCCGGCACCGCGCTCCCCGGGACTTCGATCCCCGGCACGGACGCTCCTGACGCCGAGACCACAGGCTCGTTGCGGCCGGGGGCGGAGCCTGGCCGGAACCCCGACTACTGGGAGCTCAAGGAGACCCTGCCGGGCGACCGGCAGCCCGTCACCCGCCACCTCACCATCCGCCGGTACGTGCCGGAGCGGCACGAGCTGTGGATGGACTTCGTGCTGCACGGCGACGACGGCTTCGCCGGCCCGTGGGCGGCCCGCGCCGAGCCCGGGGACCGCATCATCGCCCTCGGCCCCGGGGGCAGGTGGACGCCGGCGCCGGACGCCGCGTGGACCCTGATCGCCGCCGACGACGCCGCGATCCCCGCCGCCCTCGCCGTCCTGGAGACCCTCCCGGCCTCCGCGCAGGGCGAGGTGCTGCTGGAGGTGGACACGCCCTCCGACGTCCAGCCGGTGTCCGCCCCGGCCGGGATGGCGGTGCGCTGGGTGTTCCGGGCGGACAGCGGTCCCGGAGAGGACCCTGCCCTGGTGCGGGCCGTGCGCGAGGCCGGGTGGCCCACCGACCCGGAAGGGGTCCAGGTCTTCGCCCACGGCGAGCGGGAGGTCATGAAGGCCCTGCGTGAGGAGCTGTTCACGCGCCGTCGGCTGGAGCGGGACCAGGTCTCGCTGTCCGGCTACTGGGCGAGGGGCCGCACCGAGGACGTGTTCCAGGCGGAGAAGAAGCTGCCGGTCGGCCAGATCCTCTGAGCCGGACCCGCGAGCGGTGATCCTTCGGACTGCGCGGCGCTGAGCTGCTCGTCCCGAGATCGGGCACCGGTTCTCGGACGCGCCCGGAAGCCGGGCCGTCCCTCCGCGTCTCACGGCCGCTCCTCCCCGCCCCAGGGCATGGCCCCGGCCCGGGCCACGGGCTCCGTCTCCGTCTCCGTCTCCGTCTCCGTCTCCGTCTCCGTCTCCGTCTCCGTCTCCGTCTCCGTCTCCGTCTCCGTCTCCGTCTCCGTCTCCGTCTCCGTCTCCGTCTCCGTCTCCGTCCTTATGGTGTCGGATCCGGTGGGGATCATGAGACATGACCACTACCGCCGGCCGGCCGCGGAGCCCGGAGGAGGTCCTCGGGGAGGACACGGCCGTTGCCGACCGTGAGTACGCCGGTGCTGTGACGGAGCTGGTCGAGGACGCCCGGGCGGAGGCACGGGCTGCGGGCCGGCAGCTGCGGGTGATCCACCGGATGTGGCAGCTGCAGGAGCAGGCGCACGATCGGCGACGGGCGGCCCGGGCACGCTGGTCGAACGAGCGAGCCCGCAGTCGTGGGCAGCACGTCCCGGAACCGGAGAAGCGCACGGTGCTGGACGTGGCCGACGAGATCGGCCCGGCGCTGCGGCTGCCGGCGGGTACGGCGGTGCGCCGTGTGGAGAACGCGGTCCTGCTCGCCGAGAGCCTGCCCCGGGTCCTGCAGGCCCTCGAGTCCGGGGCGATCGCCCCGCGCCAGACCGAGGTGATCGTGGACCTGTGGCGGGACCTGGTGGGTGTGACCGGTCGGCCGCCCGAGCAGCGGCCGCTCGGCGAGGCCGTGTCCCGTGTCGTGGACGAGCTGCTGGAGAAGGCCCCGACGGCCACCGCGTCGCAGCTCCGGGCGCTGGCCCGGAGGCGGCGGGCCTGGCTGCTGGCCGGGTCTCAGGAGGACCGTCACCGGCTGGCCCGCCGGGGGCGCAGGGTGTGGATAGAACCCGAGGAGGACGGCATGGCGCGGCTGTGCGCGCTCCTGGACGCGGCCACCGCCCACGCGGTCCACGCCCGTCTCGCGTCCATCGCCGCCCGTGTGGATCCGCACAGCCCGTCGTCGGACTTGGCCGGGTCCGCGTGTGGCGGCCAGGGCGTCGCCGAGGGCCGGGGCCCGGACGACGACCGGAGCTGCTGGGAGGACGGGCCGCGCACGGCAGGGCAGCTGCGCGCGGACGTGCTCGCCGCACTGCTGCTGGACGGCGAGCCCTCCTGCATGCCGGAGCACCTGCGCGGGATCCGCGGGCAGGTCACGGTCACCGTTCCCGTGCTCTCGCTGCTGGAGCACAGCGCACAGACTCCCGGCCGCGGATCCTCCGGCCGGTCGCCCGACGGAGACGGGCTTCCCGGCCGATCATGCAGCGCCGGCGGAGCCACCGGCCGCGGCGGGCCTGCTGGGAGCCCGGGCTGCGCGGAGCTGGCCGGCTACGGGCCGATCCCGGTGAGCGTGGCCGAGCGGATCGCCGCCGGCGCCGGGTCCTGGTCGAGGGTTCTGACACATCCGGTCACCGGCACCGTCCTGGACCACGACCGCACCACGTACGCCGTGCCGGCCGATCTCAAGCGCCGGCTGCGAGCGAGGGACGGCACCTGCCGGTTCCCCGGATGCCGGCGCCGTGCCGAGCGCTGCGACCTCGACCACACCGTGGCCTGGGTCGAGGGCAGGCCGACCGCCGCGGACAACCTCGCCCATCTGTGCCGTCACCACCACGTCCTCAAGCACCGGGACGGCCCGCTCGGGCGCTGGCGGGTCCGGCACCGCCGCCGGGAGTCCCCGGAGGGCGTCCTGGAATGGACCTCACCGGCAGGACGCGTCCACGTGACCTACCCCCAGCAGCACCACCACCCCGTGCTCTCGCCGCTGCGGATCGCCGACGACCTGCCCGTCGACGGCGGCCCCCCGGCAGAGCAGGCACCGGACGAGCCGTCACCGGCTGCGGTCCTGTGGACACCCCGCAGGACCGTGCCCTCCGGCGCCCGGCCTCACCAGGTCCGCCCCCACGGGGTCCGGCAGGACGACGACCCGCCTCCGTTCTGAGCCGCACCGACGATCCACCCCGGCGATACCCCGGCCCACAGCCCACCACGGTGCCGGCCCGGCCCACAGCGCCCTACGGTGCTGACACTGGTCAGCGTGTCAGCGGCGCCGGTTGCGCCGGGAACTGGTGCCGTTGAGGTGCCCCACGAAGGGCCGCATGAGGTACTTGCCGAGCACCACTCCGGAGGCCAGGGCCACGATGGAGGCCATCGCGTTGACGAGCCCCACGATCCCGGGGCCGTAGGTGTCCGTCTCCACGGTGATGGTGTACATGCCGCGGAAGATGGACAGCCCGGGCAACAGGAAGGTCATCGCGGGGATCGCCAGGACCAGCTGGGGAATCCGGTGCCGGGCCGCCAGCACGGTCGCCACGCACCCGCTGGTGATCGCCGCGAGCGCCGTGTCCAGGCGGGAGCCCAGGCCGGCGGCCATGCCGGTGTGGTAGACCACGAGACCGCCGAGGGCGGCGGCCACGGTCGAGAGCACGTGACGGGGCTTGGCCTGCATCGTGACCGCGATGAGCCCGGTGGCGATCAGCATGAACACGGAGTTGGTCAGCGGGCCCACCGGGTCGAAGGCGCTCTGCGAGACGTCGACCCGGGGCATGCCGGCGTAGCCGGCCACGGAGATGCCGCCGGCGATGCCGGCCACGATGCCGAGGAACGCCATGGACGTGGAGAGCAGCCGCCCGGCCGCCGTGACGGGGAACCCGTTGATCGCGTCCTGCATGGTGGAGACCATGCGGGTGGTGGGCAGGAGCAGGATGATCCCGCCCGCGATGACCCGTGCCGGGGACAGGTCGACACCGGCCCAGGACATCAGCAGGGCCATCGTGGTGAGGATCCCCGACTGGGCGGCCATGGTGAAGAACTCGGGGATCCGCCAGACGCCCAGCCGGTGCGCCACGACCTGGTTGACGACCGAGGACAGACCGGCCACGAGCGCACCCAGCACTCCCCCGCCGATGCCGACGGTGATGGTCATCGCCGCGGCGGCCGTGGCGGCCCGCACCATCCACCGCGGATAGGGCTTGGGCTTGGCGTTGATCGCCTCCAGGCGCCGCTCCGCCTCCCCGCGGGGCATCTCACCGCCCGTGATGTCCGCGACCAGCTGGTGCGTCTCGGCCAGCCCCGCGTAGTTGTCCGTCCAGGAGCGCACGACCCGCATGACCGTGTGGCTGTTGGTGTCCGGGTCGTTGAAGACGTCCTCGCGGGTCCGGGTGTCCCCGCCGTCCGGCTGGTCGTCGGCGATGTAGTTGATCGTCACGGCCTGGTTGGTGATGTCCACCTCGACGTTCTCGACCCCGTAGGTGGCGCACACGGCGATGATGGCGTTCTCGACGTCGAGGGCGTCCGCGCCGTAGTGGAACATGGTCTCCGCGAGCCGCAGCGCGAAGTTCAGGGTGCGCCGAGCCTGCCGGCTGGTGGACTCCCCGAACCGGCGCAGATTGGCGAAGGGCGAGGCGTTGAGCCGTTCCACCACGCGCATGGGGGCGGTCGGGGCGGCCTCCCCCTGCAGGATGGAGCGCAGCCGGGCGCGCCCGCCGGGCCGGGCCCCCTGCGCCCGGGTGGACGGGTAGGCGCCCCGCTGCATCCGGTCGGAGCTCTTGCCGGGAGCCGGGAGCGGTCCGATCGTCGTCGTCTCCGGGCGGGAGACGGGGACCGTGTCGGTGCCGGTGCGGCGCCGCCGGCGCGCCGACGCCGGCAGGGGCACGGTCTCGGCGGCGGAGAGCAGCTCGCGGCGCTTCTCCGGCTCGGGGGTGTCCCCGTGCCGGCGGATCAGGCTCGTGCTGAGCACGGGCAGCGCCTGCGGGGCGTCGGGCACGATGTCGAGCACGGTGGTCCCGGCGCGGCGCCGGGCGTGCTGGGCCTGGTCCTCGGTGGGGCGCACCGTGGGCAGGCCCGCGCCGTGCCGGGCGACCGGGCGGGCGGCGCCCGTGAGCGTCGTGTCCCCGCCGGGGCCGAAGGGCTCGACGACGTGGAGGTCGGGCTCCTCGGCCCCGTCCGACGAGGGGTAGGCGGCGAACGGGCGCAGGGGGGCGCGCTGGTCGGTCACCACGCGGCGTTCCTCCTTCCGGGGCGCGGGGGCGGGGGCCCGGCGGGCGGTCGGGGTCGGGGTCGGATCAGTAGAAGGGCTGGCCCGTGCGGCGGACCCACAGCTGGCGCTGGACCTTCTCGGCCACATTGGTCCACACCGCGTACTTGGCGGGGCTCAGGACCTGGTCGTGGACGCCCACGAAGTCGACCACGGTCTTGGTGAAGCTCGTCTTGAACAGACCCAGACCGTAGTAGGGGTGCTCCTTGTTCTTGAGCTGGTCGCTCGGCGGGGTGCCGCAGAAGTCGTACTCGACGATCCCGTGCTCCCGCATGAGGTCCGTGATCGCGGTCCACTGCAGCAGGTGGGAGTCACCGTACTGGCGGCGCCGGGGCTTCGAGCCGCCGTCCTTGTAGGTGCCCTTGGTGCCGTAGGCGATGACGTAGGCGCCCACCGAGGGCTCGCCGTCCTCGTAGGTGAAGTACAGCCGCCCCTGGCCGGCCTGCTCGAACGCCGTCCAGAACTTCGCGTAGTACTCGTAGGAGCGCAGGTTCACGTTCGCGTCCCCCTGCCCCACGGTGTCCATGAGCGCGTACATCCGGCGCATGTTCTGCTCGGTCAGCTCGACGCGTTCGACGGTGCAGCCCTCGCGCAGGGCCCGCCGGACGGCGTTGCGCCCGCGGGAGTGCAGCGACTTCAGCACGGCCTCCTCGTCCCGGTCGGTGTCGAGGACCGCCGTGGAGTCGTTGGGCTGGATGTTGAAGGACTTCTTCAGCCCGGCCCGCGCGAGCACGCCGCGGGCGTAGTCGGAGTCCAGGACGTCCGGCTCGATCTTGATCGCGAAGACGTTCAGCCGCTGCTCGGCCACGAGCCGGGCACTGGCCGCGGCGATCCCGGGGATGTCGTCGACGGAGGCGACGTCCGGGCCCTTGATCATGTACCAGAGCTTGCCGAGGGCGGGCACCGCCTTCTCGAGGACGAGGTTGTAGGACGCCTGTCCGCCGTCGGCGGGCTCGTGCACGAGGTGCAGGGGCCGCCAGCCGTGGTCCGCCTTGACGTCCGCGAAGGACGCCGACTGCAGCAGGTTGCCGCCGTGCGGGTTCGCCGTGACCTGGGTGTCCCAGGCCTCGATCTCCTGGGCGGTGGCGAAGCGTGCGGTGAACTCTCGCAAGGCTCTCTCAATCGTCGGGGTCGTCGGGGCCGGCCGGCCGGGGGTGGCCGGCGGGCCGGTGCGCCGGCGGGGGCCGGCCCCGGTCAGTCTAACCGCGCGGGCCTGAGGGGCCTCTGAGCTGTGCCGCTCGGGCGCCGCGCCGCCGTTCCCGTCCCCGCGGCGGGCCCGGGACGGGGCCGGGGCGGCACCGGGTGCCGCGCTGTGTATTCTGTTCAGGCGGTTCGCACCGGCAGGTCCGCGGCGCGCACCGGCAGGTCCGCTCCGATCCCCGGCGCGGTCCGGACCAGGGAGGTGGCGGGAGCCGTGGGTGGACCGGGCGGGCGCTGGAGCATCGCCCGCGCCGCGGTCCTCGTGACCGGACTGACCGCCGTCTCCACCGTGCTGGGATTCGCCCGGGACGTCGTCGTCGGCGCCGTCTTCGGCGCGGGCGCCGAGCTCGACGCGTGGCTGGTGGCCCAAGGCGTGCTGAACGTCGTCCTCGGCCTGATCGCCTGGGCGATGGCGCGCTCCGTGACCCCCGTGACCTCGCGGGAGGCCGCCCGGGAGCGCGCCGACGGCACGGGGTGCCGCGGCCACCGCGGCTTCGAGGTCTCCCTCACCGTCACCGTGGTCCTCCTCGGCCTGGCCGCCGTGGTGACGGGGCTGCTCGCGGAACCGGTGACGGCCCTGCTCGCCCCCGGGTTCGACGACGCCCAGACCGCCACGGCCGCCTCGCTCACCCGGATCGTCCTCGTCGCGACGGTGCTCGTGGCCGGCACGGACCTGCTGGCCTCGCTCGTCCAGGCCCACGGCCGTTTCGCGTGGTCCTCCCTGCAGGGCGTCCCGTTCAACCTCGTCATGATCGCCGCGGCAGGTCTGTTCGGGCCCCGGTACGGCGTCTCGGCGCTCGCCGTGGGCTACGTGGTGGGCTCGGCGGCGCGGCTGCTGATGCAGGTGCCCCCCGTGCGGGCGCTCGGCTCCCGGCTCCGGCCCCGGTGGGACCTGCGGGACCCGGGCTTCCGGGAGATCGCCCGGCTCGTGCCGCCCATGCTGGTGGGCAACGCCGTGGTCAACATCAACACCCTCGTCGACCGGGCGGTGGGCTCCACCCTCGAGGACGGCACGATCACGGCGCTGACCTACGGCTGGCGCCTGGTCGACCTGCCGGAGACCCTCGTCATCGCGGCCCTGCTCGTCCCCCTGTACCCGGCCCTGGGCGCCTCCGCGGACGACCGGCCCGAGCTGCGCCGGCTCGTCGACCGCGGGCTGTCCGTGGTCGTCACCGTGCTCGCCCCGGTGTGCGCGGTGTTCGTGGTCGCGGCCGGACCCCTCGTCGCCACGGCCTTCGGGCACGGCGCGTTCGACGACGGGGACGTCGCGGCGACGGCCACCGCGGTCGCCTGGTACGCGCCGGCGCTGCTCGCGCTCGGCTTCCGCCAGGTGGTGGTCCGCGCGTCCTACGCCATCGGCGACTCCCGCGGGCCCGTGGTCGTGGCGGTGCTGGCGATGGTCGTCAACGTGGTCGGCGACGTCCTGCTGGCCCCGGTGCTGGGCCTCGCCGGCATCGCCGCGGCCACGACCGCGTCCCTGGTCGTGGCGGCGCTGCTCAACGCGTGGCTGCTGCACCGGCGGCACGCCGGGCTGGACGCCAGGGCGACGACGGCACTGGTGGCGCGGGCGCTCGTGCTGGCGGCCGTCGCCGGCGCCGCAGGGCTGGGTGCGCGGGAGGCGCTGGCGGAGCTGCCCTCGTTCGTGCTCGCGGCGCTCTGCGCCGCCGTGGTGGGCGGGACGTACCTGCTCGGGCTCGTCGTGCTGCGGGCTCCCGAGCGCCTGCTCGTGGGCGAGACGCTGCGGACGCTGCGCCGGAGGCGCTGACGCGGCGCCGCCCTACCCGGAGCGGGCGCCGTTCCTGAGCCGCCAGGTGGCCAGGTGCCACGTGGGTCCGGGATCGCGCAGGTCCCACACGCTGTGCTGGGCGCCGCGGCCCCAGCGGAGGGTGTCGGCGACGTCCGCGGCCAGACCGCCGCGGCGCTCCACGGAGGCCCGCCGCAGGTCCCCGGCGAGCCAGGCGTAGCGGACCCCGGGGCGGGCGTCCGGCAGCTCCGGCACGGGCGCGCCGAGCACCAGCCGGCCCCACGCGTCGGCCAGCCCGGGGCGGGCGGCCTCGGCCAGGGCCATCGAGCCGAAGAAGCGGCCGTTGAGGTCGATGAGCTGCGGGACGCCGTCGTCCCCGGTGAGGAACTGCAGCTCCACGAGCCCCCACCAGCCCAGGTCGCGCAGCAGCACCTCGGCGCGCGCCGCGAGCTCCTCGTCGACGGGCACCGTCTGCGCACGGGCCGAGACGCCGTTGGGCGTGGGCCACAGCCGGGAGGTGGTCTGCTGCACCCGGCCGCGCAGGCGGCCGTCGTGGTGGACCCCGATGAGGGCCCCGAGGGTGCCGCGCACGGGCACCTGCAGCACCGGTTCGGCACCGGCCTCGCGGATCCGCCGCACCTGTCCGGCGGCGGCGGGGGCGTCCGGGAAGAGCTTGGCCTCGATGCGGTGGGGCCGGGTCTGCCCGGGCGCCCAGTGCGCCCGGCACTTGACGACGACCGGGCCGTCCCAGGCGGCGAGCGCCTCGTCCGTGGCCGCCAGCGTCCGGGGGGCGGCGAGGCCCGCCCGGGCCGCCCGGTCCGCGAGCCCGACCTTGTCGAGGGCCTCCGCGACCACGTCCGGGCCCGGGTGCGCCACCGCCGCCGGGAGGTGCTGGCGGTAGGCCGAGACCGCGGCCATCCAGTCGTCGCCGGCGCCGAAGACGACGTCGTAGGACCCCTCCGCGACCGCCCGGCGGACGCCGTCGATGAAGCGGGCGCCGTCCCCGCGCGGGCGGGGCACCTCGTGGCGGGCCGCGGCCGCCCGCGTGGCGCCGAGCATGCCCGGTCCGTCGGGGGTGCCGACGCCCACGTGCCAGCCCGCCCGTTCGAGGGCGCGCGCCGCCGCGAGGGCCCCCCGGTCCCGGCCCGTGCCCACGACGAGGGCCCGCCGCGGGGCCTGCGCGGCGCGCTCCGGCTCCCGGCGGCGGTGGTCGAGCGGTGGTCGAGCGGCGGTCATCGGTCCTCCATCGGAGTGTGCGGGCATCCCCTCCACGGTAGTCGGAGCACGTGAGAGGTCGGTGCGGCGGGTCGGCACGCGCGACGGCGCCCGCTCACCGTGCGGTGGGCGGGCGCCGTGACTGGACGGTGCGGCGGGGTCCTACTCGGCGTCGTGGTCCGTCTCGAGGATCTGCACGAGCGCGTCGAGCGCGTCGTCGGCGCCCGCGCCCTCGGCGCGGAGGACGACCTTGTCCCCCTGGCCGGCGCCGAGGGACATGAGCGACAGCACGCTCGAGGCGTCCATCGCCTCGTCCTCGGGCTCGCCCTCGGCGGCGATCGTGATGTCGAGGTCGTACTCCCCGGCGGCCTCGGCGAAGATCGCGGCGGGACGGGCGTGCAGGCCGACGGACGAGGCGATGGTGGCGGTGCGTTCTGCCATGGTGGTGCTCCTTCGGGTTGTGGGGCCCTGGGTGACGGGCCCCGGTGGTTGGGGTGGTGCGGAAACGGTGCGGTCGGTGGGTCAGAGGCCGAGCTCGGCGAGCACGCTGAGCTCGGTCCGCACGGCGGCGGCGGCCTCCTCCGCGCTGGGCTGCTCGATCGCGACCTCGGCGAGGGCCTGGGCGGTGGCGAGGTCGACGCTGCGCAGCACGGCGGCGACCGCGGCCAGTCCGCGGGGGCTCATGGACAGGGTGTGCACCCCGAGGCCCACGAGCACCACGGCGAGCGCGGGGTCGGCCGCGGCCTCGCCGCAGACGCCCACGTTGCGCGGGCCGGCGCCCTCGGACTCGGCCCGACGGGCGCCCTCCACGGTGTACCGGATCATGCGCAGCACGGCGGGCTGCCACGGGTTGTTGAGCTCCGCGAGGGAGCCCATCATCCGGTCGGCGGCCATCGTGTACTGGGTCAGGTCGTTGGTGCCCAGGGACACGAACTTGACGTGGCGCAGGATCTGGTCGGCGGTGACGGCCGCGGACGGCGTCTCGACCATGACCCCGGGCACCCGCAGGCCTGCGGCGGTCGCCATCACGGCGAAGTCCCGGGCCTCGGAGGGCGTGGCGATCATCGGCGCCATGACCCACACGTCGGCGTCCGTGGCCTTCTCCGCCAGCGCGATCGCCTCGAGCTGCCGGGCGAGCACGCCCGGCACGGAGCGGTCCGTGCGGTAGCCCCGGACCCCGAGCGCGGGGTTCGGCTCGGCGGTGTCGGTGAGGAAGGGCAGCGGCTTGTCCGCCCCGGCGTCGAGCGTGCGGACCACGACCTTCTTGCCGGCGAAGGACTCGAGGATCGCGGTGTACTGCTCCACCTGCTCCTCGACCGAGGGCTCCTTGTCCCGGCCCAGGAAGCAGAACTCGGTGCGCAGCAGCCCCACGCCCTGGGCCCCGGCCGCGGCCGCCGTGCGGGCGTCCTCGGGGGTGCCCACGTTGGCCAGCAGCGGGATCTCGGTGCCGTCCGAGAGCACGCCGCGGCCGTCGAAGGCCTCGCGCGCCGCGGCGCTGCGCACCCAGGCCTCCACGAGCTCCTGCTCGTCCGCGCCGGGCTCGGTGCGGATCTCACCGGTGGCGCCGTCCACGAACACGCGGGTGCCGTCGGCGAGCGCCTCGACGCCCCGGGCCGCCACGACCGCGGGGAGCCCGAGGTTGCGGGCCAGGATGGCCGTGTGGGACTGCGGGCCGCCGCCGGAGGTGACGAGGGCCAGGACCATCTCGGGGTCCAGGGTCGCCGTGTCGGCGGGCGCGAGGTCCTCGGCGGTCAGCACGAACGGGACGTCCCGCTGCGGCACGCCCGGCATGGGCAGCCCCTGGAGCTGGGACACGAGCCGCGCCCGGACGTCCTCGATGTCCGCGGCGCGCTCGGCCATGTACCCGCCCAGGGCGCGCATCTGGTCCGCGTAGTCGCTCGCGGCCTCCCACAGGGCGCGCTCGGGGGCGAGCCCCTTGCCGTTGACGAGCTTCGCGGCGTTCTTCAGCAGTGCCTTGTCCCCCGCCATGAGCGCGGTGGACTTGAGCACGTCCGCGGCGTCCTTCTCGGTCGCCACCTCGGCGCGGCGCTTGAGCTCGGCCTTGACCGCGGCGGCGGCCGTGTGCAGCCGGGCCACCGCCGCCTCGGGCTCCTCGTCCCGCAGCATCAGCCCCGCGGCCGGCTCGGAGACCGGCTCCGGCATGCTCACGAGCTCGCCGATGACGCGGCCCGCGCACACCCCCACGCCTGTCAGTGTCTGCATCGTGTTCCTCTTCCTCGAGAAGGCTCGGATCGGTGCGCACGGGCCCCGGTCGGGGCCCGTGCGCACCGCTCAGGCGGTGGTCGGCACAGCGGCGGCATCCTCGCGCGAGCGGGTGGCGTCGGCCACCCGGCCGTGCGCACCGCCCACGTGCTTGAGGGCGACGACGATGCCTGCTGTGACCACGGTACCGACAACCACCGCGAGCAGGAACATCAGCGGGTTGCCGATCACCGGCAGGATCCACACCCCGCCGTGCGGCGCGGCGGAGGTGACGCCCGTGGCCATGCTGATCGCGCCGGTCACGGCGCCGCCGACCATGGACGCGGGGAGCACGCGCAGCGGGTCGGCCGCGGCGAACGGGATGGCGCCCTCGGAGATGAAGGAGGCTCCCAGCAGCCACGCGGCCTTGCCGTTCTCCCGCTCGGCCACCGTGAAGTAGCGCTTGGCCACCGTCGAGGCGAGGGCCATGGCCAGCGGGGGCACCATGCCGGCGGCGATGACCGCGGCCATGATCTCCTGCGGGGCGGTGTTGGCGACGGTCGCGGCCCCGAGGCCGGCGGCGGCGAACGTGTAGGCGACCTTGTTGATCGGCCCGCCCAGGTCCGAGCCCATCATCAGGCCGAGGATCGCGCCGAGCGCCAGCGCACTGGCACCGGTCATGCCGTTGAGGACCTCGGTCAGCCACGCCATGAAGGTGGCGATCGGCCCGCCCAGGACCAGCAGCAGCAGACCCGCGGCGAAGATCGTGGCGAGCAGCGGGATGATCACCACGGGCATCAGCGAGCCCAGCCAGCGGGGCAGCCGGGGCTGCGCCAGCCAGTAGGCGGCGAGACCGGCCAGCAGACCGCCGACGATGCCGCCGAGGAACCCGGCACCCATGAAGTTCGCGACCAGGCCGGCCGCGAAGCCCGGGGCGATGCCGGGACGGTCGCTCAGGCCGTAGGCGATGTAGCCGGCCAGTGCGGGCACCAGCAGGCTCATGGCCAGGTTGCCCATCTTGAACAGGACCGCGCCGATGTACTGGGCGAGGGTGAACTCGCCGAGGTTCCAGATGGTGGAGCCGGTCAGCACGTCGTCGGCGATGTTGGCGATGTCCGCCCCGGCCACCATGAAGCCGAAGGCCATGAGCAGCCCGCCCGCGGCCACGAACGGGATCATGTAGCTGACACCGGTCATCACGGCCTTGCGGATGCGGGTCCCCCAGCCCTCGTTCGCGCCGCCGGTGGCGCCCTGGTCGGCGTCCCCGCCGGCCCCGCCCTGCACGCGCGGGGCGTTCGGGTTCCCGGCGTTGGCGAGGGCCTCCTCGATCATGACCTTCGGCTCGTCGATGCCGCGCTTGACCGGCGAGGCGACGAAGGGCTTGCCGGCGAACCGGGCGCGGTCCCGGACGTCGACGTCGGTCGCGAAGATCACCGCGTCCGCCGCGGCGATCGTGGCGGGGTCCAGCTTGGTGAAGCCGGCGGAGCCCTGGGTCTCGACCTGGAGGTCGACCCCCATGTCCTCGGCGGCGTAGGTCAGCCCGTCCGCCGCCATGTAGGTGTGGGCGATGCCGGTGGGGCAGGCCGTGACGGCCACGATCTTCTTGCCGGCGTGCGGGCCGGCGTCGCCCGCGGCCGGGGCGGCGGACGCCGGCGCGGCGCCCCCGTCCGCGGCCCGGGCGTCGACCGAGGCGGGCACCGCGGCGGCGGACGTGGCGCCGGCGGTCGCCGGGCCGGTCGGGGAGGCGCCCTCGGCGGTCCCGCCGAGCCCCAGCGCGTCGTCGACGATCCGGACGACCTCCTGCTCGGACCGCGCGGCGCGCAGGGCGGCCACGAAGTCCTTCTTCATCAGCGAGCGGGCGAGCTTGGCCAGCAGCTTCAGGTGCGTCTGGTCGGCGCCCTCGGGCGCCGCGATGAAGAAGACGATGTCGGCGGGGCCGTCCTTGGCGCCCCAGGGGACGCCCTGCGCGAGCCGGGCCATGACCAGGGTCGGCTCGGTCACGGCGGCGGAGCGGCAGTGCGGGATCGCGATGCCGCCGGGGATGCCGGTGGCGGTCTTGTTCTCGCGGGCGATGGCGTCCGCCAGCAGCCCGTCGAGCTGCTCGGCGCGGCCGGTGCGCTGCACCAGGGCGGCGAGCCGGCCGATGACGGATTCCTTGTCTGCTCCCAGGTCCTGGTCGAGCGAGACCAGGTCGGGAGTGATGAGCTCGGACACGATGTCCTCCTTGAGCGGCCGGGCCGGTGGCCCGGGTGGTTCGGATGAGGTGGGGTGGAGTGGTCCGGTTCAGCCGGAGACGGCGCGCGCGGGGAGCTCCCGCACGGTGACCGCCTCGGGGGTGGTCTCGGAGAGGGTGGGGACCCGGGTGCCCGGCAGCGCGGCCGCCGCGGACCCGGAGGCCACGGCCTGCCGCAGGCACTCCGGCGCCGCGTCCCCGCGCTCCTGGGCGATGAGGTAGCCCGAGAGCGAGCTGTCGCCGGCGCCCACGGTGGAGCGCACGGCCACGGGGGCGTGGACGGCGTGCCAGGAGCCCTCCGGGACGGTGAGCACGGCCCCGCCGGCCCCGAGGGTCGTGAGGACCGCGCCCAGGCCGCGGTCCACGAGCGCGGCGGCGGTGGCGGCCGCGAGGTCGGGGTCCGCCTCGAGCCGTTCGCCGTCGACCGTCCCGACGAGCTCGGCGAGCTCCTCGCCGTTGGGCTTGATGAGGTCGGGCAGGGCGTCGTCGCCGGACACGGCGCCCTGCAGCGCCGCCCCGGAGGTGTCCACGGCGAACAGGGGCGAGCGCTCCCCCAGGGCCGTGCGGACCCGGCGGACGATCCGGGCGTAGACGTCCTCCGGGGCGCCGGGCGGCAGCGAGCCGGCCAGGACCACCCAGGAGGCGTCCGCGCCGCGGTCCACCAGGAGCTCGACGACGGCGTCGACGTGCTCGGTGCCCAGCGGCGCACCCGGGGCGTTGATCTTGGTGGTGGTGCCGTCCGGCTCGGTGATCGTGATGTTAGAGCGGATCGGGGCGCCCACGGGGACCGCCTCGTAGGGGACCTCGGCCGCGGTGAGCTCCGCCAGCAGCGGATCGCCGGGGTCGCCCGGCAGCACGGCCAGGGTCGGGACGCCGCTTGCGCGCAGCGCCCGGGAGATGTTCACGCCCTTGCCGCCGGCGTCCTGCCGGGCGCCGTCGGCGCGCTGGACGGCGCCGCGGCGCAGCGGCGCCGGGAGCTCGACCGTGCGGTCGAGGGACGGGTTGAGGGTGACGGTGAGGATCACGCGATCACCACCTCGACGTCGGCCTCCTCGAGGGCGGCGGCCAGCTCGGGGCCGGGGGCCCGGTCGGTGATGAGGGTGTCGATCTCGTCGAGCGACGCGAAGCGCATGAGGGTCTCCTGATCGTGCTTGGCCGAGTCGCAGAGGACCACGACCCGGCGGGAGGTCTGGATGATGGCGGTCTTGACGACCGCCTCGATGGGGTCCGGGGTGCTCAGCCCGAACGCGGCGTGGATCCCGTTGCAGCCCACGAACGCGAGGTCCGGGCGCAGGCGGGTGTAGTGCTCCGCGGCCCGTCCGCCGGCGGCGGCCCAGGTGAGCTTGCGGACGCGCCCGCCGACGAGCTCGAGCCCGATGCCCGAGGCGTCGGCGAGCTTGGCGGCGATGTGCAGGGCGTGGGTGATGATGAGCTGCTCCTGCCCGTCCGGCAGGGTGGAGTCGGTGCGGACGATGAGGTCGGCCAGGGCCTCGACGGTGCTGCCGGCGTCGAGCACGACGGCCCCGGCCCCGCTGGTGCGCAGGAGGTCGAACGCCGCCTGCGCGATCCGCCGCTTCTCCGGGGTGTTCAGGTGCTTGCGGGAGGAGATGGCCTTCTCGTCGGACGTCGACTGGTCCGCGGAGACGGCGCCCCCGTGCACCCTGCGGAGCCTGCCCGCGGCCTCGAGGGCCGCGAGGTCGCGCCGGACCGTCTCCATGGTGACGTCGAAGCGGCGTGCCAGGTCCGCGCCGTTGACCCGGCGAGTCGTGAGCACCAGCTCGGCGATCTCGGCCTGGCGTTCTTCTGCGAACATGGCGTGCACCTCACGGACGGGAACGATGGACTGTCTTTGCGTTCCCTTGAGTTTATGTGAGTTCGTGTGGTTTTACCAGGGGTTGTAGTGATCCACTTCACGAAAGGCCACAATCGGCGGCGAGGCCCCGGCGGACCGGGCGGGGCACGGTGTCCGCGCCCCGGCGTAGCCTGGATCACGGACCGCCCGGTCCGCCCCGCCCGTCCCGCCACCAGGAGCGGACGCCCATGCTTCTCCGTCTCGTCCGGCAGCACACCGGCCGCTACCTGCCGTGGGTCCTGGCCGTCGTCGCGCTCCAGCTGGTCGCCACGATCGCCGCGCTGCTGCTGCCGAGCCTCAACGCCCGGATCATCGACGAGGGCGTCGTCCGGGGTGACACCGGCCTGATCCTGCGCGTCGGGGAGGTGATGCTCGGCGTGGCGCTCCTGCAGGTCGCGGCCGCCGTCGCCGCGGTGTACTGCGCGGCCCGGGCGGCGATGGGCACCGGCCGCGACCTCCGCCGCGCCGTGCACCGGCAGGTCGGCTCCTTCGGCTCCCGCGAGGTCAACGGCTTCGGGGCCCCCACCCTCATCACGCGGGGCACCAACGACGTCCAGCAGATCCAGATGCTCGTGCTCATGGGGCTCAACTTCATGGTGGCGGCGCCCATCATGTGCGCCGGCGGGATCGTGATGGCTCTCCGGGAGGACGCCGGGCTCTCCTGGCTCGTGTGGGTGTCGGTGCCCGTGCTCGGGATCGCGGTGGGCGTGCTGGTGGGCCTGCTCATGCCCCTCTTCCGGCTCATGCAGGGGCGGATCGACCGGATCAACGCGGTGCTGCGCGAACAGATCGTCGGCATCCGGGTGGTGCGGGCCTTCGTGCGGGAGGACCACGAGCGCCGCCGCTTCGCGGCCGCCAACCGGGAGCTCACCGACGTGTCGGTGCGCATCGGCTCCCTGTTCGTGCTGATGTTCCCGGTCATCACCATGATCCTGCACCTGGCCACCGCCGCCGTGCTGTGGTTCGGCGGCCAGCGGGTGGGGGCCGGGCAGATCCAGGTCGGCTCGCTCACCGCGTTCCTGCAGTACCTCCTGCAGATCCTGACGGCCGTGATGATGGGGACGTTCATGGTGATGATGGTCCCGCGCGCCATGGTGTGCGGCGAGCGCATCACCGAGGTGCTGCGCACCGAGCCCTCCCTGCGGGAGCCCGCCGAGCCCGTGGTCCCGGCCTCCCGGACCGGTGCGGTGGAGCTGCGCGACGTGACGTTCCGGTACCCCGGGGCGGAGCTGCCCGTGCTGGAGGGCGTGGGCTTCCGGGCCGGGCCGGGCCGGACGACCGCCGTCGTCGGCGCCACCGGGTCGGGCAAGTCCACCCTCCTGCACCTCGTCCCCCGGCTGCTGGACCCCACCGGGGGCACGGTGGAGCTCGACGGCGTCCCGCTGCCCCGGCTGTCCCACGAGCAGATCGCCGCCCGGGTGGCCCTCGTGCCGCAGCGGCCGTACCTGTTCTCCGGCACCGTGGCCTCCAACCTCCGGCTCGGGGACGCCGGGGCGACGGACGAGGAGCTCTGGGCCGCGCTGCGCACCGCACAGGCGGAGGACTTCGTCCGCCGGATGCCCGGGGGGCTCGAGGCCCCGATCGCCCAGGGCGGCGTCAACGTCTCCGGCGGGCAGCGGCAGCGGCTGTGCATCGCACGGGCGCTGGTGGCCCGCCCGGTGGTGTACCTCTTCGACGACTCGTTCTCCGCCCTGGACGTGGCCACCGACGCCCGGCTGCGCGCCGCCCTCGTGCCGGCGACCCGGGACGCGACCGTCCTGGTCGTGGCCCAGCGCGTGTCCACCGTCCGGGACGCGGACCAGATCCTCGTCCTGGACGCCGGGCGGATCACGGCGCGCGGGACCCACGACGAGCTGCTGGCCACCTCCGGCACCTACCGGGAGATCGTCGAGTCGCAGACCCGCGCGGAGGAGGTGGCCTGATGGCCGCGCCCGCCCCGCCGCGCAGGCCCCAGCGCTTCTGGTCCTCCGCCGGACGACTGCTGGGCCTGCTCGCCCCGCAGCGGCGGGCGCTGGTGCTCGTCCTCCTGGCCGGGACCGTGTCCGTGGCGCTCAACGTCTGGGCCCCGCTCGTCCTGGGCCGGGCGATGGACGTGATCTTCACGGGGGTGCTCGGCCGGGACATGCCCGCGGGCGCGACGCGGGCGGAGGTGGCCCAGGACCTGCGGGACCGGGGCGAGCAGAACCTCGCGGACCTGGTCTCCGCCGCGGACGTCGTTCCCGGGGCGGGGATCGACTTCTCCGCGCTCGCCCGGCTGATCGCGGCGGTGCTGGTCATGTACCTGGTGGCCTCGCTGCTGATGTGGGCGCAGGGCTGGCTGCTCAACCGCCTGGTCATGCAGGTGGTCCACGACCTGCGCAGCGCGGTCGAGGACAAGCTGAACCGGCTGCCGCTGGGGTGGTTCGACACCCGTGAGCGCGGCGACGTGCTCTCGCGGGTGACCAACGACGTCGACAACGTCCAGACGGCGCTGCAGCACTCCTTCGCCCAGCTGGTCCAGTCCCTGCTCACGGTGGTGGGGATCGTGATCATGATGTTCGTGGTGTCGTGGCAGCTGGCGCTCGTGGCCCTGGTCGCCCTCCCCCTGTCCGCGGGGGCCGCCGGGTTCATCGGGGTGCGCGCCCAGCGCCTGTTCACGGAGCAGTGGCGCGCCACCGGCGCCCTCAACGGGCACATCGAGGACTCGTTCTCCGGCCACGAGCTGATCAGGGTCTTCGGCCGCGAGCAGGAGATGGCCGAGCGCTTCGACGAGCGCAACGAGGAGCTGTACCGGGCGGCCTTCGGGGCACAGTTCGTCTCCGGCACGATCATGCCCGTCATGCAGTTCATCTCCTACCTCTCCTACGTGGGCATCGCCGTGCTCGGCGGGCTGCGCGTGGCCTCCGGGCAGCTGAGCCTCGGGGCGGCGACCGCGTTCATCCAGTACTCGCGGGAGTTCACCCAGCCCCTGTCCCAGATGGCGGGCATGGCCAACACCCTGCAGTCCGGGGTGGCCTCCGCGGAGCGCGCCTTCGAGCTGCTCGACGCCCCGGAGCAGCATGCCGACACCGCCCGCGCCCGCCTGCCCGAACGGTCCCCCGGCCGGGTGCGCTTCGAGCACGTCTCCTTCTCCTACGTCCCGGGGGCCCCGCTCCTCCAGGACCTGACCTTCGAGGCGCTCCCCGGCCGGACCGTGGCCGTCGTGGGGCCCACCGGCGCCGGCAAGACGACGCTCGTGAACCTGGTGCTGCGCTTCTACGAGCTCGACGCCGGGCGGATCACGCTGGACGGCGTGGACATCACCGACCTCTCCCGCGCCGAGCTGCGCTCCCGGGTCGGGATGGTCCTGCAGGACGCCTGGCTGTTCGGCGGGACCATCCGGGAGAACATCCGCTACGGACGGCTGGACGCCACGGACGAGGAGGTGCTCGAGGCCGCCCGGGCGACCCTCGTGGACCGCTTCGTGCGCGCGCTGCCGGAGGGCTACGACACCGTGATCGACCCGGAGGGCAGCAACGTGTCCGTGGGCGAGCGGCAGCTCATCACCATCGCCCGGGCCTTCCTGTCCGACCCCTCCCTGCTGATCCTGGACGAGGCGACGTCCTCGGTGGACACCCGCACCGAGGTGCTCGTGCAGCAGGCCATGGCCGCGCTGCGCAGCGACCGGACCTCGTTCGTCATCGCGCACCGTCTCTCCACCGTCCGCGACGCGGATATCATCCTGGTGATGGAGGACGGCCGGATCGTGGAGCGGGGCGCCCACGACGACCTGCTCGCCGCCCGGGGCGCGTACGCCGCGCTGCACGCGAGCCAGTTCGCGGCTCCGGCGGTCCCCGACGACGCCCCCACCGACCAGCAGCCCCTCGACGTGCAGGAGAGCACCACCCATGACACCCCGTGAGCTCTACGGCCGCTTCGCCCTCGCCGAGGCGGTGACCTGGACGCTGCTGATCCTCGGCATGGTCCTGAAGTACACGGGGGTCTCGGATGCCTTCGTGCCCGTCTTCGGCATGCTGCACGGGGTCGTGTTCCTCGGCTACTGCGTGGTGACCTGCTTCGTCTGGGTGGACCAGCGGTGGTCGGCGGGCTTCGGGGCCCTGGGCCTGGCCAGCGCGGTCGTCCCCTGGGCCACGATCCCCTTCGAGCGCCGCGCCGAGCGCACGGGCCGGCTCGACGGCGGCTGGCGCCTGGCCCCCGGCGGCGACCGTCCCACCACCGTGCCGGAGCGGCTGGAGGCCTGGTCCCTCCGCAGCCCATGGCTGGCCGTGGCGGCGGGCGCGGTCGTGGTGGCGGGCCTCACCTCGGTGCTCCTGTACCTGGGCCCGCCCGTCCCCCGCGGCTGAGCCCGGCCCGGCCGCGCCGGTTCCTGGCGGGCACGCACCCGGTATAGCGTGGACATCAGGACGGCCCCGCCGACCGACGGCGGCGCCACGAGGAGGATCCACGTGACCAATTTCGCCAACGTCGAGCGCCGGCACCTCGCCGCGCTCCTGCGCCGACTGGGCCCCGACGCCCCGACCCTGTGCGAGGGCTGGAGGACCCGCGACCTCGCCGTGCACCTCGTCGTGCGCTCCGGGCGGCCGGACGTCCTGGCCGGCCAGGTGCTCCCGCGGGTGCCCGTGCTGGGCGAGCGCGCCCGCCGCGCCGAGCAGGCCGTCGCCGGCCAGCCCTGGGAGGAGCTCGTGCGGAAGGTGGAGCACCCGCCGCTGTACTCGCCCGCGCGGCTCGGACCGGTGGACAAGCGGATCAACACCGTGGAGTACTTCGTCCACCACGAGGACGTCCGCCGGGCCCAGCCCGACTGGCACGAGCGCCCGCTGCTGCACGACGAGGAGCAGGCCCTGTGGCGGTCCCTGAGCCTGCTGGCCAAGGTGGTGCTCAAGGACGAGGAGGACACCGTGGTGCTCATCGCCCCGTCCTACGGCGCGGTGCGCGGCGGCCGCGGCAGGACGGGGACCGTGCGCGTGCTGCGCGCCGTGCCGAGCGAGCTGGTGCTGTGGGCCCTGGGCCGCCGGGAGCAGGCCCGGGTGGAGCAGTCCGTCGAGTAGCCCGTGACCCGCACCGACGACGGAGGGGGACCGCGCGCCGCGCGGTCCCCCTCCTGGCGTCCCCGGTCCGTCAGCGGAACAGGTCCGCCCGGACGCCCATGATGATCCGGTCACCGGGGCGCGCGGTGCGCATGTACCGGGCGACCTCGTGCTCGTGCAGGGCGATGCACCCCGCCGTGGGCTTCTTGTTCGCGTGCAGGAAGATCGCGAAGCCGTTGCCCTGGACGATGGACGAGTCGGGCGGGCGGTTGTAGTTGATCACCACGCCGAGCCGGTAGTCGCCGGACAGCGAGAAGTACCACATGTTCTCGTCCGGCCAGGTGTAGCCGGTGGACTCGAAGTACTTGTTGTAGAGCGTGCCCAGGCGGCCGCCCCACCGGGAGCTGGGGTTGAGCTGCCGGTAGGGCAGCGCGGTGCCCGGGTTGTAGACCCCGAAGGACTCCGTGACCGAGTACGAGCCCTGCGGGGAGAACAGGTACTGCGTGTGCCCCGAGGGCACCCCGGGCCGCTTGAACCCGCTGGCCCCCACGTAGGCGGACGTCCGCCACTCCTCGACGTAGCTTCCGCCGATCCGCACGCAGTTGACGAACGTGGCCTGCGAGCGCCCGTAGCCCTCGGCGATGGTCAGGGACACGCGCGCCGCGTTGCGGGTCGGCTGCACGGAGCGCCCCGTGTTGAGGTGGTGGCACTCGCCGCGGAACAGGTGCGTCCGGGCGCCGGTGGCGCGGCTCCAGGTGACGAGTCCCCGCTGGAACTTCTGGTGCACGGTGCCGGTGCCGACCTCGTCCGTGACGGGGTAGCCGAGCGACCCCCGCTCGCGGCCCGTGGCGATCCACCGCTGCCCGATCGCGCCCTTCGTCTTGACCGCCCGGGCCCCCGTCCCGGGGCTCCAGTAGATCGTGTGCGCCTTGGTGAAGGACTGACGGCACCCGCCCCCGGCCAGCCCGCAGACCTCGTCGGTCGTGGGGTAGCCGTAGCTCCCGGCCTCGCGCCCGCCGAGGACCCACTTGTGGCCGATCGCGCCCCGGGTGTTGACGGTCCGCGCCCCGGTGGACGAGGTCCAGTAGATCGTCCGGTCTCCCGCGAAGGACTGGCGGCACCCGCCGGCCGCCCCGCAGACCTCGTCGGTCGTGGGGTAGCCGTAGGCCCCGGCCTCGCGCCCGCCGAGCACCCACTGGTGGCCGATCGCCCCCCGGGTGTTGACGGTCCGCGCCCCGGTGGAGGAGCTCCAGTAGATCGTGCGGGTCTTCGAGAAGGACTGCCGGCACCCGCCGCCCGTCAGGAGGCAGGACTCGTCGTCCACGGGCCAGCCCAGCACGTCCACGCCGCCCGTGGAGCTCCACCGGTGCCCGATCGCGCCCCGCAGCTGCACGAAGTGCGCACCGTGCGCCTCGGACCAGAGGACCACGCCCCTCTGGTGCGGCCACTCCCAGCCCCCCTTCCAGGGGCGCATCTCCCCGGTCGGCTCCCCGGTCCTGGCGGACGCCCGGGCCGCGGCGGCCTCCAGGGCCTGCCGGACCTCGGCGGGCACGTCCGCGTTCTCCGCGGCGGCCGCGGCGGCGGTCTCCTGCGACTCCGGCCGCGGTGCGGCCGGCCGCTCCTCGGCGGGCTCCGCGCCCGGGGAGGGCTCCGTCGTCGGCTCGGCGCCGTCCGTCGGCTCGGCCGGGACCGCCGGTTCCGTCGGCTCCCCCGAGGCGGTGGGCGCGGCGGAGGCCCCGGGGGCCTCCTGGTCCGGGGCGACCGTGAGCACGGCCCGGGCCGCCTCGCCCCCGGCGCCCAGCACGGCGTAGGCCACCTCCACCGAGGCGGCGTCGGCGGGCCGGTCCGGAGCGGGCGTCAGGGCGAGGACCGGGTGGTCCGGGACCTCCCAGCCCTCGGGCAGGGCGTCGGGCTCCGTGTCCGGGGACACCACGCGCAGGGACCCGAGATCCGTGCGCAGCTCGTCGACGAGCTCGTCCTCGGCCGCGCGGGCCGCGGTGTCCACGAGCAGGAGCCGCACCGTCGCGGGGTCCTCGAGGCCGTCGTTGGCGAGGACGTCGACGAGCGAGGTCTCCCGCTCGGGCACGGTCGACTCGTCGTCCACCGGCTCGAGCCGCACGGTCGCCGCGACGGCACCCGCCGTGGGTCCGGGGGTCGTCGTCGGACCGGCCGAGACGCCGGGGGCGGGCGCGGACGGCGCCGCGGACGCCCCCGGGGCACCGGCGAGGACGACCGCGAAGCAGGCCGCGACCGCGGCGGGGATGCGCAGAGCTGAGATCTTCATGGGGGGTCCCTTGCTGGGCTTCAGTCGGTGAACTCGACGTAGTGGTCGGGGGTGGTGTTGTCGAAGACGCGGACGGCCAGGTCGGCGTCGTGCTCCGCGGAGAAGGCGACCTCGAGGGAGGCGCTCCCGCCGGGGGCGATGGTCGGGAAGGTCTCCATCGGCACGCCCAGCGAGTCGTCGAAGACGGGGGGCGCCGGGGCCTCGCCGTCGACGGCGACCGGGAAGGACCACGGCACGGCGTCGACCGGGGCGGCCCCGGTGTTGGTGAGGGTCAGCGTGAACACCTGCACCGGGGTGCCGGGGGCGGCCCGGACGGGGCGCTCGCCGGTGGTGCCGGGGCGGGGTCCCTCCACGACCGCCTCGAGGGAGTCGTCGAGCCGCTGGGCGGCGCCGAAGGATCCGGCGGCGTCCCGGGTGGCGGTGTCGTCGTAGGGGGCCACGTCGTTGCCCGGCGGGGCCGGGCTGTCGCGGGGCGTCTCCGGCGTCGTGCTTCCGTCCGCCCCCGACGCGGGCGCGGAACCGGCCGTGGCCGCCGGCGGGCTCGCGCTGGACGCCGCGGTGGTGCCGGTCCCCCGGTCCTCGGCGCAGCCCGCCAGCGCGACGACGAGCAGCGCCGCGCAGACGGGTCCGAGCCGGCGGCCGGGGGGCGGGGTGAGGGGAACTGCCATGGGGGGGACTCCTCGACACGGTCCTGGGGGGACCGACCGGCGCCGCGCCGCCTCCGGATGAGCGGTGGCGCGGTGCCGGTCGTTGGGGGTCACGCTACACGCGCGGTTTGCTTTTGTGATTCGCATGACCCGGTGTGGCGCGCGGCGCCGCGGTGCTCAGGGGCAGGGGCGCTTGGCGAGCTCGGCGGCCAGGGCCTGGGCCGAGGCGGTGGAGGAGTTGATCCGCCAGTCCACCTCCTTGTCGAGGTGGAACCAGACGAGCCCCGTGACGTCGGGCTGCTGCGCGAGGTAGTACACCAGGTGCGCGTTCCACTCGGCCTTGGACCCGCCGGCCTCCGCGGTGGCGGTCTCGGCGACGACGATCTCCTTGCCCGGGGCCAGGCGCCGCATCTCGGACAGGCCGTAGGCGAACAGGTCCCACGGCTGCTGCCAGCTGGACCAGCTCTGGGAGGTGCCCCAGTTGTAGCCGTCCAGGGCCACGACGTCGACGTAGTCGGCGCCGGGGTAGAGCCCGTCCAGGGGCGTGGACCCGTAGTACGGCACGTTCGGGTTCCAGACCCACTGGACGTTGTCGGCCCCCGCGCGGGTGAAGATGTCGTGGACGTGGCGCCAGGCGGCGACGTAGTCCCCGGCGCCGTTGCCGTTGACCCCCTCGGCCCACGGGTACCAGTTCCCGTTCATCTCGTGGCCGAAGCGCAGCATCACCGGGGATCCCCAGTCGGCCAGGCGGGTGGCCCAGTCGGTGATGTGGGCGTCGTGGGCGCCGGAGGCGATCGCGTCCAGGGAGTGGGCCGGCTGGTCGATCCCGCCGCCCCAGACCCACGGCTCCCAGGTCAGCAGGGTGGTGGCTCCGGCCGCGCGGGTCTGTTCGAGCTCCCAGGAGGGAACGGGCTGGGCGAAGTCCTTGTAGGAGAGGACGATCGACGGCTTCTCACCGGCCAGGGACGCCACCTCGGCGAGCTCGGTGGAGGCGGCGGGACCACCGGCCGTGCCGACGCCGAAGCGCAGCGGGCACGTGCGGACCTTGGGCTCGGCCGGCACGACGGCGGTCGTCCTGACCGGTTTCTTCGCCGGGGCGAGCGCCGCCGGTCCGGCCGGGAGGTGGGCCGAGGGCGCCGCGTGCGCCGCGGGCACGGCGACGAGCCCCAGGGCCACGGCGGCGGCGGCCGCGGTGAGGGAGCACAGGACACGTGGGGGAACGAAAGCAGGCATGGGGTTCTTCCGACGGGAGCGGGCTCCCCGCCGACGGCGAGCGCGCTGGGGGGTCTCGCACGGGGCCACGAGAATTAGCGAGCGCAAACTACCACCCGCGGGCGGCCGCTCCCCCACCCGCCCGCCGGCCGCGTCATACGTGCTGACCGGACGGGGGGTCCCTCCGTCACGGAACGACGCGGGCCGGCAGTGGACCACGGCCTGGGCCGGGCCGGGGCCGCCGGCTGCATCTCACCGGGGGACGAGCCGGAAGAGGAACCGGGTCCGGACCATGACCCACAGCAGGCCGAGGACCACCACGTAGGCGGCGGTGTTGAGCCACACGTCCCCCTGCTGGAGAGCGGGCACGTTGGCCACGGCCAGGATCAGGAACACGTGCACGATGAACACGTAGAGGGTGGCCCGTCCCAGCGGAACGAGGAACCACCCGAGCGCGCGCTCGAGCGGCCTCCAGTAGGCGCTGAGGACGGCGTAGCCGGCGATCACCACGAGGAGCACGTTCAGCAGCCGGCCGATCCCCAGGTAGGTCCGGCCGAAGTAGGCGTCGTAGACCGTGCGGAACGCCGGCTCCGGCAGCAGGGCCAGCCGGACGTCGTAGGCGCTGCTGGCGTAGGGACTCGACCAGGAGAACAGGGCGAGGGCGACGGCGAGCAGCAGGCAGGCGACGAGCAGCGGCCGGTGGCGCCGGTCGGCGAACCACGTGACGATCTGCCGCCGGTAGAACCCGGTGACCATGCCGAGCACGAAGAGCACCTGCCACACGAGCAGGGGGAACGAGTCCTCGAACTGGGAGGGCAAAAGGCGGATCCGGAAGACCGAGCCCGCGGCGTAGAGCCCGGCGCTGACCAGCAGGACCAGCCAGGCCCAGCCTCGGGCCAGGGCGGCGAGCACGAGGGGGCTCACCAGGAGGAGGATCACGTAGAGACCCATGATGTTGAACTGCCACGGGCCCACCTGCAGCAGCAGCACGGCAGGGATCAGCTGGGCCCGGACGGGGAACTCGAGGAGCCCGTCCATGCCCGCGTAGAGGTCGTACGTGGCGCCGGAGGCCCCCCTGCCGGCGGCGCCGGTGCCCTGGTCGGTGAACGTGGTGACGGCGCCCGCGTCCAGGAAGGGCAGCAGGCTGAGTCCGTAGACGAGCAGCACGACGACCAGCGCGGTGACGTAGAGCTTCCACGCCCGCGCGGCGGTGCGGTCGACGACGGTCCCCAGGTCGTCCTTCGTCCGGGGCCCGTAGACCATCCCCAGCACGGCCCCGGAGAGCAGGACGAACAGCTCGGCCCCCGAGACCACGCCCACGGTCTCCTGGGTCAGCAGCTGGAACAACGAGGTGAGGCCCACGTGGTTGACGACGACGAACACGATCGCGAGGCCCCGCAGCATGTCGATCCGGCTGTCGCGCGGGGCGGGCTCGGCGTACGCCCAGGCCCGGGCCGGCCCCCGCCGCGCCAGGAGCCAGAGGAGCGCGCCCGCGGCGAGCACGGCCGCCGCCGCGCCCCAGGCGGCCGGCCCCTCGAGGACGGCCCCCGCCGCCGCCGGACCGGCGCCCGGGAGCGGCGCCGCCGCCGTGACCGGCCCGCTGACCAGGGCGGAGTCCCGGAGCCGCTCGCCGACGGCCGCGGCCAGCCCGGGATCGGCCGTGATGCGCCAGTCGACGGTCACCGCACCGTCGTCGCGCTGCTCGACCGTCTCGTTCCACACGATCGCGCGGATGCGGTCGTGGTCGCCGGCGGCGACCGTCGCGAGCACCTGGTCCCACCAGGCCTCCTTGATGTCGCGCTCGGACGGGCCGTCCGTCCCCGGATCGTAGAAGGCGCCGGTCTCCACCATGAGCGGCTTCTCGCGGCCGACGGCGTACGCGGCGTAGAAGTCGTCCTGCCCCGCGGATCCGGCCGGCTCCCCGGAGCCCAGCATGGCGCCGAACGAGCCGGCCTCCGGCGGGACGTTGCGGGCCGGACCCGTGCCGGTCTCGTCGAGATAGGCCACCAGCCCCACCCAGTCGACCACGTCGTCGCCCGGGTAGTAGGGACCGTAGGGGTCGTCCTCCCGGTCCCAGACGCCGTCGGCGTTCGTGTCCGGGGCGGCCGGTCCACCGCTGCGCGCCGGGGCGCTGGACGAATCCCGGAAGGGGTAGTCCGTGCCGACCGTGGGCGACCAGACCATGACCGGGTCCGGGAGCTCGGCGTCGAGCGCGCTCGCCACCGTGCGGAACGCCTCCGTGTACGCCTCGGGCTGCTGCCCCCACGGCACCCAGGTGGTGTTCATCTGCGGGGCGAAGCGGACGAAGACCGTGCCGGGGAACCCCTCCGCGGCGTCCGCGAGCTGTCCTGCCAGGACCGCGGCCTGCGCCTGGTCCACCCGGTCCAGCGCGATCTCGGGGCGGACGGTGAGCAGGGCGTGGGCGCCCTGCGCGGAGACCTGGGAGAGGTAGTCCCGCAGGTGGCCCTGCTCCTGCTCGTCCATCGGCAGCGGGACGGGCCTGCCGTAGACGGCCGCCGGCGCGCCGAGACGCTCGGCGTGGCCGGCCGCCGTGTCCGTGCCCCAGTCCAGCAGGGCCCCCAGGTACGGGCCCTCTGGGCCCTCGTCCTCCGCGGCCCGGGCGGCCCCGGACGGCACGAGGAGGAGCGCGAGCAGGAGCAGGATCAGCGCCGCGGCGGCCGGGGGGCGCACGCGTCCTCGGACGATGGGTACCAGGGTGCCCTCCAGGGTCGGTCCGCGTGCGGCGTCGTCCGCTCGCAGGGGGGACCGTCGCCCGGGGGTGCCGAGGCGGCCGGGGGGCCTGCGGCGGACGACGGACGTCACGCGGGAGGACTCTCCCCGCGTGCGTCCACCGATATCATCACGGTGCGGCTCCGGATGCGCGGAGGCTCGGGCCGTGTCCCCGGAGGCTCCCCCTCAGGATCCCCCGGCTTCGTGCGGACCGCGCCGGCGGGATCCGTCGGTGCCGGGCCGCTCAGTGCTCGCCGTCGTCATCGCCCTTCTGGTGCGAGTGCTCGCCCTCGTCCTTCATGTCGTCGTGGTGCTTCCTGCTCCTCCAGTCGTCGTCGTCGTAGAAGTGCCACTTCTCGTGCTCTTCGCAGTACCACCAGTGGTCCTGGTGATCGCCGTCGTCGCGGTCGTACTCGTCGTCCTTGTCGTCCCGGTCGTACTTGCCGTCGTGGTCGTCCTCGTCGTCCCGGTCGTACTTGTCGTCCTTGTTGTCCTTGTCGTCCTTGTCGTCCCGGTCGTACTTGCCGTCGTGGTCGTCCCGGTCGTACTTGTCGTCCCGGTGCTCCCTGCGGTCCCGGTCGTCCCGGTCGCGCTCCTCGTCGCGACCCCGGTCGTCGTCGCCGTTGCCGCCGCGATGGTATGCGTACTTCCGCTCCTCGTCGTCACCGCGGTCCCTGCGATCCTCGCGGTCGCCGCGATCGCCGCGGTCGCCGCGGTCGTGACGACTTTCATGCGATTCACTGTGGTCTCCACGGCTCTTGCCGTTATCCTGATCTGACCCCGCGACCGCCGGGGTGGCAACCGTTCCTCCCACGAGGGCGGCGGCCATGGCCGCGCCGACGAGGGTCTTCCGCAGACTGCTCATTGCTGCTCCTGTGGAGAGGGCATGACATGGGGATCGTCATGCGATCGAGATGTTCCGAGACCTGGGCAAGAGGTCTCACCTATGAGATAGGTAGGAACACCGTAGGAGTGAGCTGAGTCACGGTTCAAGACTCCGGCCGGGGCGATCACGATCACGGTTCCGTCTCGTCGCATCCCCGGAGCGGCATGTCCTGTCCGGACCCTCGCCGGTGCGGTCCCGGCGCGGTCGGGCCGCCGGCAACCCCGGAAGCCGGACCGGCAGAATCCCCGTGACGGCGCGGATCTCCGGCTCACCCCTTGCCACCGCACATCTTCCGAGGGGGTCAGGAGCGAGTTCGCCGCAGCCCGGCCGGGACACGGACATCAGCATGCGCACACCCCGCACCGAGACCGCGGCGCAACATGTGACGTCATGAGCGGTCGCGAGTGCAACGTCGCGGACCGGTGGAGCCCCCTACCGGATTCGAACCGGTGACCCCCTGTTTACAAGACAGGTGCTCTGGCCAGCTGAGCTAAGGAGGCGGATCGGCCCTCGGGCCTCCGCACGGGTGCGGCCCCGGCGGCCGGTTCCCCAGGATATCGGACGCGTTGCAGGACCCCGAAATCCCCGGGCGCCCGGACGGTCCGCACAGCGCGACGGCGCCGTGCCCCGCGCGGGGGCACGGCGCCGTCGCGCTGCTCCGGCGGAGCGGGGACCCTACTCCTTGGCCTCCACGGCCGCGTCGAGGGCCTCCTGGAACGCCTCGTTGCCCAGCCGCTCTCCGTCGATGAAGACGGTCGGGGTGCCGGACACGCCGTTGGCGAGGGACTCCTGCGAGACGACGTTGACCATCGGCCGCCACGTGTCCTCCTCGAGCGCGCCCGCGATGTCGGCGCCGTGCGAGGAGGCGATCTCCACGAGCTGCTCGTCGTCCAGCCCACCGGTGCCCTGGTGGCTGAACACCTCCTCGACGAAGGCCAGGTACTGCTCGGCCGAGGACTGGTTGCCCACCTCGTAGGCGGCGGCCGCGGCCCGCGAGGAGTACTGCGTCGGCGTCGAGCGGTCGAGGAAGTTGAGGTTGCGGTACTCGAGGACGATGTCGCCGGAGGTCACGGCCTTCTCGAGCGCATCGGCGTTCTCGGCCTCGAAGTCGGCGCAGTGCACGCACTCGAAGTCCTGGAAGATCACGACCTGCACGGGCTCGCCGTCGCCCGAGGCCTCGACGCCCGGCGGGACGGCGGAGTCGTCCGGGGTCTCCGGGGCCTCGGGCACCTCGGCGAGGTCGCGCTCCTCGACCTCGGACTCGCCCGTGCGGATCCCGTCGGCCGTCAGCACCGTGCCGCCCCACTGGTTGGCGCTGGCGGGAACGGGCCCGGCCTCGGGGATCTGCTGGGCCCGGTTCTGCGCCACGACGACGCCGATCACCGCGACGATCACGAGGACCAGGGCGAGGATGCCCAGCTGCAGGATCCGGCGGGAGCGCTTGTCCTGCCGTGCGTGCTGGTCCGCGACCTGCCGAGCCCGCTCCCGGGCGGCGTCGCGGTTCCGGGGATCGGGGGTGGTGCTGCTGCTGGCTGCCATGGGTCCTCTTCGAAAGATCCTGGGGGGTGGACGGGGAGGTGTCGTCGCCCAGATTATCGGACCCCCTCCCGGGCCGCCGACTCAGGAGATCCCCAGGCAGAACCGTGAGCACGCTGATGAATAGACTGGGACGAGGACGACGACGACCTACCGGAAGGACATCCCGTGAGTGCAGAGCATCCCCCCACCGCCTCCTCGGCCGACCTGGAGGAGGTGCCGGAACCCCGGACGGACGTGCCGCAGGAGGCCGGTTACGACTTCGTCGTGGTCTCCAACCGGCTGCCGGTGGAGCGCGTCGTCGAGCACGGGCAGTCCTCCTGGCGCCGCTCCCCCGGCGGCCTCGTGGCCGCCCTGTCCCCCGTCATGGCCCGCAACGCCGGCGCCTGGGTGGGCTGGCACGGGGCCCCTGACGAGACGCTCGAGCGCTTCGACCACGACGTCTTCCACCTCGCCCCCGTGCCGCTGTCCGCCGAGGAGGTGCAGGCCTACTACGAGGGCTTCTCCAACGCGACCCTCTGGCCGCTCTACCACGACGTCATCGCGCCGCCGGAGTTCCACCGCACGTGGTGGAACAGCTACCGCCAGGTCAACCGCCGCTTCGCGGAGCGGACCGCCGAGATCGCCGCCGAGAACGCCACGGTGTGGGTGCAGGACTACCAGCTGCAGCTGGTCCCCAAGATGCTGCGCGAGCTGCGGCCGGACCTCACGATCGGGTTCTTCAACCACATCCCGTTCCCGCCCCTGGAGATCTTCGCGCAGCTGCCCTGGCGGCGGGCCGTCCTCGACGGGCTCTCGGGCGCGGACCTCATCGGCTTCCAGCGCCCGGGTGACGCCCAGAACTTCCAGCGCTGCGTGCGGCGGTTCCTGGACGTGCCGTTCAAGAACGGAGCGGCCCGGTTCGGCACGGACGACGACGCGTGGACCGTGCGCGCGGCGTCCTACCCCATCTCCATCGACGCGCAGTCGATCCAGGAGCTGGCCTCCCGGCCGGAGGTGAAGGACCGGGCCGGGGAGATCCGGCACGAGCTCGGCGACCCGGAGACCGTGTTCCTGGGCGTCGACCGCCTGGACTACACCAAGGGCATCCTGCACCGCATCAAGGCCTACGGCGAGCTGCTCGAGGACGGCAGGCTGACGGTGGGGCCGTCGGTGCTGATCCAGGTGGCGAACCCCTCCCGGGAGCGCGTGGAGTCCTACGTCCAGCTGCGGGAGGACGTGGAGGGCCTCGTGGGCCACCTCAACGGCCAGCACGACACCATCTCGCACACCGCGATCCGCTACCTGCACCACGGCTATCCGTTCGAGGAGATGGTGGCGCTGTACCTGGCGACCGACGTCATGCTCGTGACCTCCCTCCGGGACGGCATGAACCTGGTGGCGAAGGAGTACGTGGCGGCCAAGACGGACGGGTCCGGGACCCTGGTCCTCTCGGAGTTCACCGGCGCCGCCGAGCAGCTCAAGCAGGCGCTGCTGGTCAACCCCCACGACATCGACGGACTCAAGAACGCGATGCTGCGGGCCAAGGACATGCCCGCGCCCGAGGCGAAGAAGCGGATGCGCTCGATGCGCCGGCAGGTCCTGGGCAACGACGTCAACGACTGGTCCGAGGCGTTCCTGCGGGACCTCGCCCGCACCCGCCCCGGGACGACCGAGGAGGAGGAGCAGTGATGGCCCCGCACGACGACACCCGCCCGGCGCTCGAGGACGCCCTCGCCCGCGCGGCGGAGGCCGGGACCCTGCTGGTCGCCCTCGACTTCGACGGCACCCTGGCGCCCTTCACGGACGACCCGGACGACAGCCGCGCGCTGCCGGAGGCCCGGTCCGCGCTGGAGGAGCTCCTGACGCTGGACCGCACGTACGTGGCCGTCATCTCCGGCCGGCCGATGCGGTTCCTCCGCTCCGTGGTGGACCCGGACGGCCGGATGCTCCTCTCCGGCTCGCACGGGGCGGAGCTGCTCCTCGACGCCCTGGGGGACGCCGCCGCCGACACCGCCCTGCAGCTCTCCCCGGCCCAGCTGGAGCTGCTGGCACAGGCCACCGCGCTCGTGGAGGCACAGGTGGCCCGGTACCCCGGGTCCAGGCTGGAGCTCAAGCCGACGGGGGCCGCCTTCCACACCCGCACGATGGCGGACCAGAGCCTGTGCGCCCGCGCGGAGCAGGAGATGGTCGAGCAGTTCGAGCAGCTCGAGGGGCTGAAGATCACCCCGGGCCAGCACGTGGTCGAGTCCTCCGTGCACTCCGCGACCAAGGGTGAGGGCATCACGGCGTTCATGCAGGCCACCGGCGCCGACGTCACCCTGTTCGCCGGCGACGACGTGACGGACGAGAACGCGATGCGCGAGCTCGGCCCCGCCGATCTCGGCATCAAGGTGGGCACGGGGCAGAGCGTGGCCGCGCACCGGGTCGCGTCCCCGGAGGACCTGGCCGCGGCCCTGATCCGGCTGTCCGAACTGCGCCGGGGCGCGCTGCCGTGACCTCGGATGACGGCGCGCCGATGGCGGAGACGCCCCGAAGGTGATTAGGATCACTGTGGCCCCCATCACCTGAGGGGGCAGCTCTTCTCCTTCGGATCGTCCGGCACGTGCCTGCCGGGAAAGAGGCCTTGAACCATGTCTTCTGTGCGCTACGCCAATGTGACCTGCCAGTACCCCGGGGCCGAGCGGCCCTCGGTGACCGACCTGAACCTGGACATCGCCGACGGGGAGTTCCTCGTCCTGGTGGGCCCCTCCGGGTGCGGGAAGTCCACCACCCTGCGGATGCTCGCCGGGCTGGAAGAGGTCACCGGGGGCAACATCTACATCGGCGACCGCGACGTCACCGACGTCCCCTCCCGGGACCGCGACATCGCGATGGTCTTCCAGAACTACGCCCTCTACCCGCACATGACCGTGGCCGAGAACATGGGCTTCGCCCTGAAGATCGCCAAGATCTCCGCCGAGGAGCGCCGCCGCCGGGTCGAGGAGGCGGCGAAGATCCTGGACCTGACCGACTACCTGGACCGCAAGCCCAAGGCGCTGTCCGGCGGGCAGCGCCAGCGCGTGGCCATGGGCCGTGCCATCGTGCGCTCCCCGCAGGTGTTCCTGATGGACGAGCCGCTGTCGAACCTGGACGCGAAGCTGCGCGTGCAGACCCGCACCCAGATCGCCTCCCTGACCCGCCGGCTGGGGGTCACCACCGTCTACGTCACCCACGACCAGGTCGAGGCGATGACCATGGGCGATCGGGTCGCGGTGCTCAAGGACGGGCACCTCATGCAGGTCGACACCCCGCGGGCGCTCTACGACCGGCCGGCCACGGAGTTCGTGGCCGGGTTCATCGGCTCCCCGGCAATGAACCTCTTCCGGGTGCCCGTGGCGGGCGGGGCGGCGACCTTCGGCACCATGCGCCTGGAACTGACCCGGGAGCAGCAGGCGGCCCTGACCGGGGACAAGGTCACCGTCGGCATCCGCCCCGAGGACCTGCACCCGGCCGCCGAGGGCACCGGGCTGCCGATCGAGGCCGACGTGGTCGAGGAGCTCGGCGCCGACGCCTTCGTCTACGGCCACCTCGCCCCGGTCACCGCGGCGAACACGGTCGTGACGGTGGACCCGACCGGGACCGTGGAGGAGGACGCCGCCGGGGCCCACGAGATCATCGTCCGGGTCGAGGGCCGCACCCCGCCGAGGGCCGGGGCCACGATCTGGGTCGCCCCGAACCTCGACCACGTGCACCTGTTCGACACCGCCACCGGCAACCGCCTCCCCGACTGACCCCAGCGGCCGACCGACCGCACCGACGCCACGGCGCCCTCCCCCGACGGGGAGGGCGCCGTGGCGCGTCCGGGGCCGGATCAGCCGTCGGCGGGGTGAGCGGCGAGCACCTGCTCGACGAGGTCCGGGTCGGCGTCCTGCACGTCCCAGGTGCCGGTGCGGTCGTGGTAGTCCCGTGCGGCCGCCGTCACGTTGTAGCGACTGGCGTCGCGCGGCGGATCGGAGTGCTCCAGCACGTGGAGAAGGTGCGTCTCGGCCTGGGCGAGCGCCTGGGGTTCATGCATGGCGGGTTCCTCTCGGGACGGACCGGGTCGCTCAGGACCCGGAGTGATCAGCCAACTGACGAATTCTAGTGGATGTTCCGGGGCCGCGCACTGCCGACCCAGGGTCGGGCCGGGACCGCCGTGGTGGACGCGGCGCCCGGTGGCCCTTTCCTCGGCACCGCCGGGCGCTCAGCGCAGGTCCAGCTCCTCGAGCTCCTCGTAGAGCTCGGCGGTGCGGCCCACCCGTCGTCGCCCGTCCGGACCCGCGGCGGCCAGCACGCCGTCGGCGAGCACCGACACGAGGCTCATGGCCGCCGCGTAGGAGTCGAACGGGCCCACGCCGTCGAGGGGGCACTCGATCCACAGGTCCACGGCCGAGGCGTGGCGCCGGGCCGTGCTGTCGGCGACGAGCACGGTCCGCGCCCCCGTGGCCGCGCAGACCTCCACCAGGCGCTCGAACCCGCGGGGGCGCCGCCGGAAGCCCAGCAGGACGACGACGTCGCCCTCGCCCACGTCCACGAGCTCCTCGCCGAGGGTCTGGCCGGGCAGCGGGGCGAGCCGGACGCGGTCCCGCGCCTGCTGCAGCTGCTGCTTCAGGTGCAGGGCGACCGGGTAGCTGTTGCGCAGGCCCACGACCAGGACCGTTCCCGCGTCGGCGAGCGCGCGCACGGCCCGGGCCGGGCGGTCCTCCCCCGCCGGGTCCAGGACCTTGCGCAGGTTCTTGAGCTCCTGCTCCAGGTGCTGGCTCAGCTCCGGGTCCGCGTCGGGGCCGAGCGGCACGCCCTGCTGGCGCAGGGTGCGGGCCGTCTCCCGGAGGTCGGTGAAGGACTCGAAGCCCAGGTGCCGGTACAGCCGGGAGAGGGTGGCGCGGGAGACGCCGCTCATCTGCGCCAGCTCCGCCGAGCTGTACAGGGCGAGGTCGTCCAGGTGGTCCAGGATCAGGTCGGCGGCCCGCTGCTCCTGGGGCGAGAGCCCGGCGTAGTGCGCATGGATGCGCTGTTCGATCGACACCCTCCCCACCCTAGCGACCGCCGGGATCGGGCGCGGGAGGCCCCGCGGGGACTTCCGGCCCGTGCCGGTTGCTAGCATGACCAGGTATGAAGGGTTCCCTGGCCCCACACTTCCCCCTCGCACCCCAGGACGGTCCCGCCCCCGGCGGACGGTCCGGGAGCGTGTCCATCCAGACGGCCTTCCCGGACCCCGTGCTCCTGGAGCTGCCGTGGGACACCCCCCTCGAGCAGTGGCCGGAGGACGTCCTCGCCGCTCTCCCCCGCGGCATCTCCCGGCACGTGGTGCGCTTCGCCCACGCCGGCGAGAAGATCGTCGCCGTCAAGGAGACCGTCCCCCACTACGCCCGGCACGAGTACGCCACCCTGCGCCGGCTGCAGCGCATGGGCATCCCGTCCGTGGTACCGGACTCCGTGGTCACGGACCGGTACACGCCCGAGGGCGAGCCCCTGCCCGCCGCCCTGGTGACCGACCACCTGAGCTTCTCCCTGCCCTACCGGGCCATCTTCTCCGCCGGCCCCAGCGCCGCCACGGTCGAGCGGCTCGTGGACGCGCTGGCCTCCCTCATCGTGCAGCTGCACCTCTCGGGCTTCTACTGGGGCGACGTCTCGCTCTCGAACACCCTGTTCCGCCGGGACGCCGGCGCGTTCGCCGCCTACCTGGTGGACGCCGAGACCGGCGAGATCCACCCGGAGCTCACGCGCGGCCAGCGGGGGTACGACATCGAGCTGGCCCGCACCAACGTGGCCGGGGAGATCATGGACCTGCTCGCGGGCGCCGTCGAGGAGGGCCACGACATCGCGGACGTGGTGGACCCCTTCGAGGTCTCCGACCGGCTCGTGGCCACCTACGAGTTCCTGTGGCGCGAGCTGACGGTCGAGGAGACCTTCAGCATGGACGAGCGCTGGCGCGTGGTCGAGCGGGTGCGCCGCCTCAACGAGCTCGGCTTCGACGTCGAGGAGGCGTCCATGGACACGGTCGACGGGCGGATCCGGCTGCGCCCGCAGGTCGTGGAGCCCGGCCACCACACCCGCCGCCTGCAGCGGCTCACCGGCCTCGGCGCCCACGAGAACCAGGCGCGCCGGCTGCTGACCGACATCGCCCAGCTCGGGCAGGACCTCTACCCCGGCCTGCCCGAGGAGCTCGTGGCCCAGCTGTGGATGCGCGAGGTGTTCTCCCCGATCATGGAGGCGGTCACCCCGCCGATGCGCCGCAAGCTCGAGCCCGCCGAGATCGTGCACGAGGTGCTCGAGCACCGGTGGTTCCTCTCCGAGCGCGCCGGCAAGGACGTGGCGACGCACACGGCGGTCGAGGACTACGTGGCCTCGGAGCTGGCCCAGCGCCCGGACGAGCGGGAGGTCTTCTGAGCCGGGAGCCGGCCCGCACGGGTCAGGGCCGGTGCGCCTCGAGGACCCCGGTCAGGGTCCGGTGCACCCGCCGGGGCCAGTCGTCGCCCAGGCTCCCGTACCGGGCCACGTGCGAGTAGGCGGAGCCCAGCACGAAGTCCAGCACGACGTCGACGTCCAGGTCCGGGCTCAGCCGTCCAGCCGCCGTCTCCGCCGCGAGGAGCTCCTTGAGCCGCTCCACGCGCGGGCGGACCAGGTGCGCGCGCAGGATCCGGGACGTCTCCGATTCCGGGTCGCTCAGCAGGGAGACCGCCACCCCGATGCCCATGTCGTGGAGCAGGAAGTCCAGTGCCTCGGCGAGGCCCTCGTCCCAGCTCGCCGGGGCGCTCGGCCGTTGCGGCGAGTACGTGGCCACGGCGTCCTCGAGGGCCCCCTCGAGCATCTCCAGGCTGTTCGCGTAGCGGCGGTAGATCGACGTCTTGGCCACGCCGGAGGCCGCCGAGACCGCTTCGATGGTCACCCGGTGCGGTCCGCCCTCGCGCAGGAGGGCCAGTGCCGCCGCGGTGATCTTCTTGTCGGTGGTGACGGTCCGCGGATCGGTCCGGTCGTCGTCGCCCATCGGTGCCCTCCTGCTCGCCGTCCGCCGCCGGAGCGCTCAGGCGGTCTTCCAGTCCTCGATGGGCCAGTGGTTCTTCCGGGCCAGCCGGTACAGGGGCAGGTCGGGGTTGACCGTGTACGGGTGGCCCATGAGCAGCAGCCAGCTGGCGTCCGCGTGGGAGTCCCCGTAGCCGTAGGAGCGGGAGAGGTCGTAGCCGCCCTGCTCGGCGTACTTCTTGAGCCACTGGGCCCGCGCCTCGTCGACCAGGGGCGGAGCGGCGAGGTAGCCGGTCATCACGCCGTCGCGCTCGTCCATCCGGCCCGCCACGACCTCGTCGAAGAGGTGCGCGATCGGCTCCACGAGCAGGTCGATGGACCCGGTGACCAGCACCGTGCGGTGCCCCGCGGCGCGGTGCTCCTCGATCCGGCTCAGGGCCCCGGGGCGCAGCAGGCGCCGCATGTCCTCGCCGAGCGGCCCGGCCACCTGCTCCCGCACGGTCCCGGCGGGCACGCCCTGGTAGCGGCGCATGAACGCCCGGATGAACTCCCCCCGGTCCCGCTTCTCGGCCTTGAGGTAGGTCGGGGCGCTCGAGACGAGGTCGGCGACCTCCGCGGGCCACTTCGCCAGGTGCAGCGTCCGGCGGCGCAGCTGGAGGTACTGGCGGATGACCGTGGAGTCCAGGACGGTGCCCTCGAGGTCGAAGACCGCGAGCACGTCCGTGCCCTCGCTGAGACCCCGCCGGGTCGTGCCGCGCCGCTTGGACGCCGCCTGGAGCCGGCCGTAGGCCTTGGTCATCGTGGTCAGCGCCGGCAGGTGCACGTTCTTCCAGTAGTCGGCCCAGTCGATCGACCGGACGTCGAAGGTCCGGTCCTCCGGCGTGCCGGCGGGCAGCGAGTCGTTGAGCTGCCGCGTGCTGGCGTCGTCGAAGATCATCTCGGTGCGCGTGTAGGACTGGTAGAGGTCCACGTAGGTGCGCAGGGAGCCGAGGCCGGACTGCATCCGGTGCAGGGAGGTCGACCACTCCCGGGTGCGGGAGGTCGCGGGCAGCGCGGAGGTGATCCGGCCGCCCACGGCGGAGAGCCGCTCCTTGACCGCCAGCGAGCGCTCCACGGCGTTGTTGGCCGGGAACTTCCACTCGGGCACCCGGATGGGCTTGCCGTCGGCGTCCTCGAGCGGGTGGGCGAGGAAGAAGGAGCGGACGTTCTCGTACATCTGGTGGAACGGGAGCGGGTTCGAGGCGCCCGAGCAGACCTGGTAGTACGCGGGGGCGGGGTCCGCCTGCCCGTCGGGGGTGGCCGCGCCCGACGGGGCGCGGTGCCCGCCCGTGGCCAGCGCCACGATCGCGTTGACCACGAAGTCGACGGGGATGACGTCGAGCACGGAGTCCGGCAGCCCCGGGAACTCCGGCAGGGCGCCCTTGGCGTAGGCCATGATCAGCGGGTCGGCCACCTTGTAGCCGTCGATCCAGCCGGGGTACGGGTGGCGCAGCGCGGACTCGATGATGGAGGGACGCACCACGGAGAGGCGGTGGCCGGCGCCCGCCCACTTCTGCTCGGCGACCCGCTCGCCCAGGGCCTTCGTGAAGGTGTAGATGTCGGTCCAGCCGAGGGACTGCGCCCGGGTGCGCCCGTACTCGACGAGGCGGGTGCGGACCCACTCCTCGCGCGCGGCCTCCGCGGCGCGGGCCACCGACTTGGGCCCCTCCTTGCCGTGGTCCGCGGTGGCGGCGTCGATGATGGCCTGCAGCCGCTCCGGGGTGCGGGAGGCCATCTCGGCCTCCTCGCGCGCCCGCTGGGCGGCCTCGAACTCGGCGGCCCAGTCGACCTCGTGGTCCACGGCCGCCTCGGGGCGCAGGCCCTTCGCGATCCCGCCGACATAGCAGGTGGAGACGTGGATGACGTGCGGGTCCTGCCCGGAGGCCAGGAGCGCGTCGTAGAGACCGGTGGCGCCGCCGACGTTGGTGCTGAAGGCCTCGTGGATGGGCGGGTCGAAGGACACGGTGGAGGCCGAGTGGATCACCACGTCGAACGGCTCCGTGATGCCCGCGAGTGCCGACAGGTCCCCCTCGAGGACCGCGGTGCGCTCCGCGAAGACCCGCTTCGCCTCGTCGTCGCCCACGCTCTCCCGCCAGGTGCGGAAGGCGGGCTTGCGCAGCAGCTGCCGCAGCCGCTGCTCACCGCTGATGCTGCCCTTGGGACGGACGACGGCGGTGACGTGCACACCCTCGTGGGCGGACAGCAGCCGTTCGAGCACCGCCTGCCCGAGGAAGCCGGTGGCTCCCGTCAGCAGGACGCGCGTGGTGGGGGTCTCGGTCAACGGTGTTCCTCCGGTGGTGTGCTGGTCCGCCGCCGGTGCGGAGCGGGCGGGGGGCTGCGGGCGGGCCCTGCCCGGCGGGCGACGACGACGCCCTCGAGCGGACCGCACCCGGCTGCGCTACGGCTACCGTAGTGTAGCCTAGATCTCATGCTTACCGCTCTCGTGACCGGGGGGACGTCCGGCATCGGCGCCGCGTTCGCCGAAGCCCTGGCCCGCCGGGGAAATGCACTCGTCCTGGTGGCCCGCGACGCGGACCGCCTCGAGCAGACGGCCTCCAGGCTGCGCTCGGAGCACGGCGTGCCGGTCGAGGTCCTGCCCGCGGACCTCTCCGACCGCACCGACGTGGACCGCGTCGCCGCCCGGGTCGAGGACCCCGAGCGACCCGTGGACGTGCTCGTGAACAACGCCGGGTTCTCCGTGAAGACCAGCTTCGCCGATCCGGACACCGGCGCCCACGACCGCGCGTTCGAGGTCATGTGCCGGGCCGTCCTGGTGCTCTCCTCGGCCGCGGCACGGGCGATGACGGCGCGCGGCTCCGGCTGGATCATCAACGTCTCCTCCACCGCGGGCCTGGTCACGATGGGCTCGTACTCGGCGATCAAGACGTACACGACCGCGTTCACCGAGGCCCTCGCCGTGGAGCTCCACGGGACGGGCGTCCACGTCACCGCCCTGCTGCCCGGCTGGGTGCGCACCGAGTTCCACGAGCGCGCCGGCATCAGCGGCTCCTCGATCCCCTCCTTCATGTGGCTCAGCCCCGAGCGCGTGGTCGAGGAGGCCCTCGACGACGTCGCGCGCGGCAAGGTGCTCTCGATGCCCACCAAGCGCTACCGGCTCCTCGGGTTCGCCCTGCGGCACCTGCCGCGCTCCGCGGTGCGCCGGATCTCGGGGCTCGTCGCCTCGGCCCGCCAGAAGGAACGGGCGGCCGGCTCGTGACCCGCCGCGACCCCCAGGACCCGGTCCCGGTCCAGCGCTCCATCGACGGCGGCAGCGCCGGCTCCTCTCCCGAGGCCGCGCCGGAGGCCCCGCCCGCGTCATCCGCGCAGCTGAGCCCCGACCGCTTCCGTGACCCGCGGCGCCGCCTCGCCCGCCGGATCGCCCAGCGGGTGTTCCTGCAGGGCCTCGCGTACCGCACGGTCCGCCGGACCGTGGTGACGCACCCCGCGGCCGACGCCCTGGACGGGGCGTGCATCGTGGTGGCCAACCACTCGAGCCACCTCGACGCGCCGCTCGTCCTGGGCTCGGTGCCCCGCCGCATCCGCCGGGACCTCGCCACCGGGGTGGCCGCGGACTACTTCTTCACCGCCCCGCACAAGCGCATGTTCACCGAGCTGATCTTCAACGCCTTCCCGGTGGACCGGACGGGCACCGGAGCGAACCGGGGGCTGTCCAAGCAGCTGCTGAAGGCCGGCGTCCCGCTGCTGATCTTCCCGGAGGGCACCCGGTCCCGCACGGGGAAGATGGGGTCCTTCAAGATCGGTGCCGCGGGCCTGGCCAAGGCCGTGGGAGTGCCGGTGGTCCCCGTCGCCCTGATCGGTGCCTACGAGGCGATGCCCCGCGGCGCCCGCTGGCCGCGCCGCGGCCGCCCCCGCGTGGTGGTGGCCGTCGGCGAGCCGCTGGTCGCCCGGGAGAAGGAGCCCACCTCGTCCTTCAACGACCGCATCGAGGCCTCGGTGCGGGCGCTCTACGCCGAGCACCGTCCGCGCATCGACGCCTGAACCACCGTCACCCCCCGAGAACCAGGAGAGTACTGCGCAGATGGCACACGTGAAGCACATGAAGTGGTGGGGGTGGGGCGAGGAAGGCGTGCACTTCGAGTACGCGAACAAGCCCGCCTTCGCCCCGTTCGTCAAGAACGCCCTGGACGTGGACCTGCGGCCCCGGCAGCGCGACACCATCGACTTCTCCACGGTCAGCGTCCCCGCCTCCCGCGCCGGGGAGCCCCTCCTGGAGGCGCTGGCCGCCATCACCGGCGCAGAGCACCTGACCCTCGACGACGAGCTGCGGATCGTGCACTGGGCCGGCAAGTCCGTCACCGAGCTGCTGCTCACCCGGGCCGGGGACTTCGCGCGGGTGCCCGACGTGGTCGTGTACCCCGGCACGGAGGATGAGGTCGCCCAGGTGCTGCGGCTCGCGGTGGAGCGCGACCTCGTGGTCATCCCCTTCGGCGGCGGCACGAGCATCTCGCGGAGTCTCCAGCCGGATCCCCATGAGGAACGAACGATCGTTTCCCTCGATCTGGGCCGGATGAACCAGGTCCTCTCGCTCGACGAGACGTCGGGGCTGGCCACCATCCAGGCCGGCGTGCTGGGCCCGGACATGGAGGAGCAGCTCAACGCCCGCGGGTGGACGCTGGGCCACTTCCCGGACTCCTTCACGCACTCGACCCTCGGCGGCTGGGCCGCCACACGCTCCTCGGGGATGCAGTCGGACAAGTACGGGGACATCGCCGACATCGTGCGCGGGCTGCGCGTGGTGCGCCCGGGCGGCACCGTGGTGCTGCGCCCCCTCCCCTCGACCTCCACGGGTCCGAGCCTGCGGGAGATGATGATCGGCTCCGAGGGCAGGCTGGGCGTGATCACCCAGCTGGACGTGCACGTGCACCGCATCGCCGAGCACCGCGAGGTCATCGCGTACATGTTCCCCACGTGGCAGCAGGCGCTCGTCGCGATGCGCGAGATCGCCCGGTCCGGCATCAGCACCACGTTCGCCCGCGTCTCCGACGCGCACGAGACCGCGTTCTCGCTCTCCACCCAGAAGGCCCCCGCCACGCTGAAGAAGAAGGTCACGGCCAAGGGCCAGGACGTGCTGTGGGAGCTGATGCGGCGCCGCGGCTGGGACACCGACGCCATGTGCATCGCCTACGTCTGCTTCGAGGGCGCCAAGCCCGAGGTGGAACGCCGGAAGAAGGCCGTGGCCGGCATCGTCAAGAAGCAGCACGCCCTGGTGCTCGGTGCGGGCCCCGGCGCGCTCTACGACCAGAAGAAGTTCGACACCCCGTACCTGCGCGACTTCCTGCTCGAGCAGAACACCATCGGCGACGTCTCCGAGACCGCCGCACCGTGGTCCAAGCTCACCACGGTGCACCAGGCTGTCTACGACGCCGCGCACCGGGCCTTCGAGGCGCAGGGCAAGACCGGGTGGATCATGTCCCACATGTCCCACTCGTACCACGCCGGCGCCTGCCTCTACTTCACCTTCGGCTACGAGATCGGCGACGACCCCCACGCCGAGTACGCCGTGATCAAGAGCGCGATCCAGCAGGCGTTCATCGACGCCGGCGCCACGCTGTCCCACCACCACGGGGTGGGACTCGAGCACAGCCCCTGGATGGAGCAGGACGTCTCCCCCGAGGGCGTGCAGCTCCTGCGCAGCCTGTTCGCCGCGGCGGACCCGGGCGGCAACTTCAACCCCGGCAAGATCGTCGGCTGACCCTCCCGGGTCCGTACAGAGCAGAGCAGGCCCCCACCGTTGCCGGTGGGGGCCTGCTCTGTTGTTGTTCGGAGCGTTA